>CALEVZ010000086.1 GCA_937924755.1 uncultured bacterium | reverse complement strand
GCTTCTATCGCTTCAAGGAGTTGTATGAGAAGGGGGGCGAGGCGGCGCTACAGGACATCTCGCGTCTGCAGCCCTCGCCCTCGCCGCGGCCTTGAAAGCCCCCCTTCAAGGCCATCGCCGAGCAGGTGATCCGCGCCGCCTCTTCGGTGCCCGCCAACGTCGCCGAGGGTCAGGGCCGCTCCGGTCAGCACCGCCTGTACCACTGGCGCGTCGCCTACGGCTCCGCCCGGGAGCTGGCGGTGCACCTCACGCTGCTCTCTGACGCCGGGGCCATCGACGCCGCCGCCGCCCGTCGGGTGCTGGCCCTGCTCGACGAGGTGCGGGCCATGCTGTGGCGGATGACACACCCCCGGTGACACGGACACGGTCACTGACACTGACACGGGCACCGACACGGTCACAGGCACGGACACCGTCACCAACGCGGGTGCAGGAGCCTCCAGGTGAGCGCCCGGACGCGGTCGAACAGCGCCAGCGTCTGGCGTGCCTGACCGGGGTCAACGGCGCCGGAGGCGAGCAGCAGGCGCAGGTGGCTGCCGGCCTCCAGCGCCGAGGCGTAGGCGATGCGCCAGTGGTGCTGGCGATCGCGCCCGGCCCGTCCGGCCCCCTCGGCCAGGTTGGCCGGCACCGAGGAGGCTGACCGGATGAGCTGGTCCGCGACCGTCCGGAGCGGCGCCGGGAGCCTGGGGCCCAGGGCGACGGCGGTGCCCGCGGCCTGGAGGGCCAGCTCGTGGGCGGTGAGGGTGTTGGGGTGCGTCGACGGGGGCGGCGTGGTCCGAGTGGTGGTCATGCCACCCCCTTGAGCGCCCGGGGCGGGCGCTGTCAGGGGTTGTGCCCGCAACCGCCCGCAGGGCGGCGTCAGCCCTTGACCGCGACCGCCCCCGGGCGCTACCCGAGAGAGAGAACACCACGAGGCCACGCCGCCCGGGGCGACACGGACACGGACACCGTTTCGGCCGTGGCAGACCGCTGCGGCCATGAGGGCGGGCCAGCGGCCCGCGCACCCAGGCGCGCGCACGGGCACGGACACGGGCACTGCACGGACCGTGTCAGTGTCCGTGGCGGTGTCGGCCGGTCCCAAAAATGAAAGGGCGCGGGGGAGGACCCCCGCGCCCGCGGTGGGGTTTTCGACGATCGGGTCTAGAAGTCGTAGCGCAGTGCCAGTTGGAAGGTGCGCGGCGTACCCACGTAGCTCTTGTTGCCGAAGTCGGACCGCGGCGTCTCGCCGGTACCCCAGGTGGTGCTGGTGACGCGGTAGTCTGCGCGATCGGTGCAGTTAAAGCACTCGGCGATCACGGCCAGGCCGCCCGGCCCGACCTCGAACTTCTTCTGCAGGCGCAGGTCCAGGCCCCAGAAATCGGGCTGCCGGAAGCTGTTGCGGGCGAAGTGGACACCGCCAACGGTGGGTCGGTCGGTGCCGGCGTCGCCGTCACCGTTGACGTCGGAGCCGACGAAAGCGCTGTAGGGTTGCCCCGTGGCGAACCGGAACAGGCCGGAGAAAGTCACCCCCCACCACGGTGTGTTCCAGGTGCCGTTGGCCGAGATCTTCCAGCGTTGGTCGCGGTCGGAGTAGCCCCAGTTCCCTTCGATGTTGCGCTTGTCCTCCACGAACAGCCCGGAGAAGTTGCGCTCGTTGGAGTCGTTGTCCTTGTCCTTGGAGTAGGTGACCGAAAGGAAGCCGAAGAAGCGCTCCACGAAGCGGCGCTGGAGCAACATGGTGAGCGCCTGGTACTCGGCGCGGGCGTCGGTCATGTACATGTTGATACGGCCGTAGTAAGGATAAGGCCGAGACCTGGCGTAAAGCGGCATGCCGTTGGGCGCCTTGGCCGGGGTGCAGTTCAACCCCACCGTACCGTCGGCACACTGATACTGCAAGTTGAAGTCGGTGAGGCGCTGCAGGTACTTGGATTCGGCGTAGGTGGCTGCCAGCGACAGCACCGTGTTGGCAAACAGCTCGTAGTCGAACTCCAGAGTCACCCGGTCGGTGTAAGAGTTACGGAAGTTGGGGTCGACGGTGAAGACGCCGGGGGCCGGGATGGAGGTGAGGCGGGAGAAATCGATATATTTGAAACCACCCTTGGGATCCCAGTTCGAGCCCCACGGCGGCGACAGCGGATCGGTGGGGCCGGAGGAACCGGCGCGGATGATGTATTGCGTCCCGCGATAGCCGTTGGAGGTCCACGTCTGCGCCCACAGCAGCGCCGGGGTGCGGGCGAAGAAGCGCCCGGCGGTGAAGCGGAAGACACTCTTGTCGAAGGCCTGGAAGGTGATCCCCAGGCGGGGTGACCACTGCTTCTTGTCGTCGGGGATCCGCCCGGTCAGCTTGAAGGAGCCGTCGGCGTTGCGATCCGCGGGGTTCAGGATGCCGAAGTCGGGGTTGTCCAGGCTCTCCCAACGCAGACCCAGGCTGGCCGTCAGGCGGGGCGACACGTACCACTGCTCCTGCGCGAACAGCGCCAGCTCCTTCTGACCAAAGTTCGAACGCCCCGCCTCATCCACGGTGAGACCGCCCAGGCCGCCGAACTGCCGGTACTCGCTCCAGCGCCCGGCCAGAAAGTCGGCCCTGCTGTTGAAGATGTAGACGCCGCGCCAGTTGCCCTTGAACACTTGGTCAACGCTGGTGTCGTTGTACTCGAACCCACCCTTGAGGACGTGGTTGCCCATCATGTAGGTGAGGGTGTCGCCGATGGTCTTCCGCTCGGTCTGGGTGGGGTCGATGGGCAGGAAGCTGACCTCGCCGTAGTTCCCCAGGTTACGCACCTGGATATCGGGAAGGCCCAGGCCCTTGTCGCGCCGCGGGATATCCTCCTGGGCGTACTGCAGGTTCAAGTCGTTGATGAACTTGCCAAACACCCCGGAGTAGCTGAGAACGGTGGAGCGGCTCCACATGGTCTCGATGCCGTTATAGCTTTCCGCCCGGGTGGGGGAGGACGAAGTGCCGTTCATCCCCTCATAGTCAGAGTAGTTGATGCGCGCCATGAAACGGTGCGACGGGGTGGCGAAGTAGTCCAGCCGTCCGAAGGCCACCCGCCCATCGCTGGTGCGCACGTACTCGGGACCGGTGCGCAGTACCGGGTACTTGGCGAACACCTCGGCGTCCAGGACGATGGGGTTGATGACCACCGTCTCGTCCTGCTTCTGGTTGTCGAACGCGGTGAAGAAGAACAGCCGGTCCTTGATGAACGGACCGCCCAGCGAGAAGCCGTACTGCGCCTTCTTTTGGTCATTAAGCTTACCCACCGGGGGATCGGCCACCAGGCTCTGGGGCTGGTTGTAGTAGAAGACCGAGCCGCGGAACTGATTGGTGCCGCTCTTGGTGATGACGTTGACGAAGCCGCCGCCGGAGCGCCCGAACTCCGCCGGGGCGCCGTTGGTGATCACCGAGAACTCCTTGATGACCTCCTGGGAAATGGCCAGCGGCGCGCGTCCCTCGGCGTCGCCGGTGGTGCCGCCGAAGAAAGCGTTGTTGTTGTCCACCCCGTCGATGGTCACGTTGGTGGCGATACCGCGTTGGCCCGACAGCGAGATGTAGCCCCGCTGGCTTTCCTTGCGCGATT
The DNA here is from genome assembly GCA_937924755.1 of uncultured bacterium. Taxonomy (GTDB): domain Bacteria; phylum Acidobacteriota; class Thermoanaerobaculia; order Thermoanaerobaculales; family Thermoanaerobaculaceae; genus CALEVZ01. The sequence continues at coordinate 7,279 of CALEVZ010000086.1, read as the reverse complement.
CGGGGGTGAGATACACGAGGTTTTCGAAGTCACGCCCGGACACCGGCAACGAGGCGATCTGCTCGGTCAACACCGTGGTGCCGGAGACAGTGTTAGTCACCTCGACGAGGGGCGCCTCGGAAGTCACCGTGATGGCCTCGGCGAACCCCTCGAGCTGGAGGATGAAATCCACCGTGGGGGCAGATCCCAGCACCAGGCGCACGTCGCTGCGCGTCGAGGTCTTGAAACCTGGAAGCGATGCGCTCACCGTGTACACCCCCGTCGGCATGTTAAAAAGGCGGAAGTTGCCGTTGGCGTCGGTGACAGCCCGCAGCACCAAGCCGGTCTCCTGGTTAGTCGCCTCCACCGTGGCGCCCGGCAGGGCGCCGCCGTCCTGGTCACGCACCGCACCGGAGATACGGCTGGTGGTCACGTCGGTTTGGGCGGCCAAAGGCATCGCCACAAGCAACGCCAGCACCGCCGCCAAGGAGAAGGTCAAGAGCCTCCTCGCGCCTACTTCATTACTCATAACTTTTCTCCCTCCTTCAGATGGTCGACACTCACTCCGGGCCTCAGCCGCCCGAGCCAAGAACGAATGATACCCAAAGATGTGAAGATCGGGTGAAGCGCATCGCCGCGACGGCTACGGCGCCGACGTGCCGGTATTGAGAGTTTCCATGTTTGACCTTAGTAGTCGCTGGTCATGATGAACACCGGCCGGTTCTCGAACTTCTCGTATTTCGGTCGCAATCGCGCGGTGTTGTAATACTTTTCCACGTCAACGACCTTCTTGCGGCTGGTCACGACGGAGATGGGCACGTTGTCGTAGCGGCCGTTGCGCACGTTCACCAGCCGCCCGAAGATGCCGTTCAGGATGAGATCCAGCGCCAGGTTGCCGAACGCCATGGGAACGATGGAGTCCATGGCATCGGGGTCGCCACAGCGCACCAGGTACCCCAGGCGTTGATTGATCACCTCCACGCGCTCGCCGCCGTTGAACCGCGGGGAAAGCTCTTTGAGGCGCTGTGCCACCAGGTCGCCGATCCCTCCCAGCTTCTTGTGCCCGAACTGGTCGGTCTCCTGCTCGCTGTACACCATGCCGTTCATACCCCTGATGGTGGCCCCCTCCGACACCAGCACGACGCTATAAAGGCTCGGGTTGCGCCGGCGATCCTCGCTTAAGAGCTCGCACAGCAACTCGTCACTGAAGGGGTACTCGGGGATGACGCAGCGGTTGGCGGCACCGGCCATGGCCGGCAGCAGCGCGGTGAAGCCCGCGTAGCGGCCGAACACCTCCAGCACCAAAAAGCGCTCGTGACTGCCCGCCGAGGTGCGCAGGGCGTGGGTCATGGCGATGGTGCGGGTGACGCAGGTGGAAAAGCCGATGCAGTAGTCGGTCCCCGGCACATCGTTGTCCATGGTCTTGGGAATGCCGATCACCTTGAACCCCAGCTCGTGCAGGCGCACGGCAAAGGACAGGGTGTCGTCGCCGCCGATGGGGATGAGCACGTCGATGCCGAAGTACTCCAGGTTGGCCAGCACCTCGCGGGTCAGGTCGTTGCGCTCGTCCTGGTAGCGATCGCGCAGGTGCACCGGCACCGCCGCCGCTGGAACGTGGGAGGGATTGGTCCGCGAGGTGTGCAGGAAGGTGCCGCCGGTGCGTCCCACCTTGTTCACCAGCTCGTCGCTCAGCTCGATGACCCAGTCGCCGTTGGCGTTGGGATCATCCCGGTTGGGCTCGATCAGGCCGGCCCAGCCGCGGCGGATGCCCACCACCCGATACCCCTCGCGCAGCGCCCGCACCGTGATCGCCCGGATCGCCGGGTTTAAGCCCGGAACATCGCCACCCCCGGTGAGAATGCCGATGCACCCCCTCTTCTGGCTCATACCCCCCTCCCGTATGTTTTTATGATAGCAAAAGCGGGTGCCTGGTATAGCCTTGTTTCTTTTTTTCCGGGACTGTGTCCGTGTCCGTGTCCGGCCCTGTCTCGGTGCTAGACTTGCCGCCGTGAAGCGGGCGTTGATCACGGGCATCACTGGGCAGGACGGCTCCTACCTGGCCGAATTCCTGCTCGAAAAGGGTTACGAGGTGCATGGGTTGGTGCGACGCGCTTCCACCTTCAACCGCGAGCGCATCGACCACCTGCGCACCCACCCCGAGTTCCGCCGGCGCTACTTCCTTCACTACGGCGACCTCTCCGACGCCGACTCCCTGCACCAGGTTATGGCCGCCAGCGCCCCCGACGAGGTGTACAACCTGGCCGCCCAGTCCCACGTGGGCATTTCTTTCCAGCAGCCCACCTACACCGCCGAGGTGGTGGCGCTGGGGACCGTGCGTCTGCTGGAGGCGTTGCGCCATCAGGCGCCCGAGGCGCGGTTTTATCAGGCGTCTTCCTCGGAGCTGTTCGGCAAGGCGAAGGAGGTCCCGCAAGACGAGAGCACGCCCTTTCACCCCCGTTCTCCCTACGCGGTGGCCAAGGTGTTCGCCTACTGGGCCACCGTCAACGCCCGCGAGGCCTACGGCCTTTATGCCGTCAACGGCATCCTCTTCAACCACGAATCCCCCCGCCGCGGGGAGAACTTTGTCACCCGCAAGATCACCCGCGGGGTGGCCGGCATTGTCGCCGGGCGCATCGCCTCCTTTGCGCTGGGCAACCTCGAAGCCCGCCGCGACTGGGGATTCGCCGGCGACTACGTGGAAGCCATGTGGCTCATGCTGCAGCAGGATGAGCCCGAAGATTTCGTCATTGGTACCGGTGAAACCCACTCGGTGCGCGAGTTTGCCGAGGCGGCGTTCGCCACCGTTGGCATCACCCTGCGCTGGGAGGGGCAGGGCCTGGAGGAACGGGGCCTCGACGCCGCCACCGGCCGCACCCTCATCACCGTCGACCCCGCCTACCTGCGCCCCGCCGAGGTGGATAACCTGCAGGCCGATCCCCGCCGGGCGCGTCAGCGTCTCAAGTGGCAGCCTCGGGTGGGATTCGCAGAGTTAGTGCGCCTGATGGTGCACCACGACCTCCAGGCCGCCGGAGTGGCCCCCGCTCAATTCAGCTAACCCGAGTCGGCACAACGCTACAATGCGGAGGTCATGGACACTCCGCGGCGTGACGACCCGAGCTCGCTCCCTGAAGAAACCCGCGAGGCCCTGGTGATGCTCCAGCAGTACCTCTCCGACCAGGTGCCCCCCATGCTCTTCGCGGATTCCTTCGAGCAGCTTCTCGCCCTGCCCCCATCCCTGGTGGGCGAGGAGATCCAGGCCTGGGTGGCGGCCCAGTACCGCCGCGCCGCCAGCCTGCCGGTTTCCGACTACCTCTTCCACGCCGCCAAGAAGATTCACATGCTCCAGGAGTTGCAGCTGGTGCCCAGGGAGCGGATCGAGGCCTTCATGGGCTCCCTGGTTGACGTCCTGGTGAACCTCTGCCCTCCCGCGGATCGCCCCCACCTCCAGGACGACCTCTCCCGCCTGGACGAGGCCAAAACCGTCCTGGCCGCCACCGTGGACGTGGTGCACCAGCGGATCGCGGAGGCGAGTGAAGGGAGGGAATCGGCAGCTCCCCCCCTGCGCTCCACCCTGGCCGCCGGCGCCCCCGCCGCCGCGGTACCGGCGACCGCCATCTCGCCGGCGGTGGCGCGTGGCCTGCGCCGCTTCGAGCTACTGCTCCAGCGCCTGGCCAGCGAGGACACCCCCATCTCCTCGGCGCCGCCGGCGGCGGTGCTCGCCGAGGCGGCGGCCGAGGCGGTGGGCAGCGCCGCCAGCCACGATGACCTTCTGGCGCACCTCGCCGCCCTGGAGAGGGTCGGTGGCGGCGCCCCACCCCAGCGGCTGCTGCGCCTGCTGGGCAGCCGCCTACCCGACTGGGCGCCCCCCCCGCAGGCCCCGAAGGACGCTCCCGCGCCGGGATCGTTGGTGGTCATGCGCAAGGCCCTGTCCCTGAGCGAGGACCGCCTGGAGGCGGCGCGCCGCTTCGAAGAGCTGGTGCACGCCGCCGCCGAGGAGTTCAACGCCGGCGCCCTGGGACGCGCCGTCACCATGCTGGAGCTGGCGCAGGACATGCTGGCCAGCAGGCGGGTTTCCCCCGAGGCGGCGCGCCCCCTGCAGAACAAGGGCGAGGTGCTGCTGGCGCCGGCCCAACTGCGCGCCTTCGCCGAGGATTCCGACAAGGTCGCCCTGCTGCGCCGCGCCCTCGTATTCTTCGCCGACCTCGCTCCGGCCGAGCTGCTTGCCCGCCTCGAACGGGAGGAGAGCCGCGAGCGGCGTCGTCACCTGCTCACCCTGCTGGTCGCCCACGGGGAAGAAGCGCGCCGGTTGGCCCTCAACACCCTCCGGCAGGCCGCCGCCGGCGCCTCGGTCATCTCCTGGCAGCTGGAGCGCAACCTCCTCTACCTGCTGCGGCGCATCCCCCCTCCCGTCGACCACCAGCCCGATGACGACCTTGAGGCGGTGGTCCCCCTCTCCCAGCCCAGCGGACCCCTGGCGGTGGTCCGCGAGGCGCTGGCGGTCCTAGGCCAGATCCGCACGCCCCGCGCCGAGGCGACCTTGATCGCCCGCGTTGCCGAGCTGGAGGACGCCGCCCTGGGAGCCCGCCCACTCCCCCACCAAGCGTCGGACATTCTCGGTCTTCTGGATCGCGTGGTGGGCGCCCTGGCGCGCTCCGCCTCGCCCGCCGCGCGCCGCTGCGTCGTCGGCCACGCACTGAAGCGCAGGCCTCAGCTGGGCAACACCCTGGCGCGCGCAGCCGAGCTCGGCCAGCAGGACCTCAGCAGCGACGGCGAATTGGTCGAGCGGATCATAGCCGCCATCCGGGAGGAGCTCCCCAAAAAGGTACTGGGCGTCACCCTCCCGTCGGCCCGCAAGACCGAAACAGTCGAAGGCCTCATCGCCCTACTGGCCGGCACCACAAGTGCGCCGGTGCGGGACTTTCTAACCTCCCTCATCGAACGCTGCTCCGGCCAGCCCATCGCCGAGGCGGCAGTCCGCGCCCTCGAGCGAGTCGAGATCGTCGTCGAAAGCCCGCCGGCAGCGCCCACCATCTCCGGTGATTTAGCCCTGTTCGGCTTGCCCTCGCTGTTGCAAAACCTGGCCGAATCACGCCTTTCCGGACTCCTGACCCTCTTCGATGGCGGTGGCACCCCCGCCGGCACCATCCGCCTGGTTGACGGGAGGGTCGCCGCTGCCAGCGCCGGCCCCTTGACCGCCAAGCCCGCCATCTATCAACTGCTGACCCTTCCCCTGGCGCGCTTCGTCTTCGTACAAGAGGACGCGCCCCCGGCGCAGCCCGGCGAGGATGGCCCGCTTGCCGTGCTGCCCCTGGTCATGGAGGGAATGCGGCGGGTGGACGAGTACCGGCGGGCGTGCGCCCTGCTTCCCGACGACGCCTGCCTGCGTCCGACGGGTCAGCGTCCCACCCGCCCCGCCGACGAGCACGACGTCGCCCTCCTGCGCGACCTGTGGGCCCGAGTGAGCAGCGGTGCCCCCCCCGTGCAGTGCGAGCGCGAGGCCAGTGTTGAGGCCTTTCGCGTGCGCCGCTTGCTCGCCCACTGGCTCACCGAGGGCGCCCTGGAGTTCGCAGCGCCCCCCACCGCCGCCCCATCACCGCGACCTACCGCCGGCCCGCCCCACTGACCCTCCCCGCTGGCCGCGTCCCCAGGCGCCGCCCGTGACCATGCCCGTGTCCGTGCCCGGGCGCGTCCCCTAAGACCGCGCGCCTCCGGCCCGCCCCGGGAAAACGGTGCGAGCCGCTGGACCCGAAACGACACCCCCGACGGTTTCCCCCTTACAAGCCCTTTGAACGTCGGGCCCTTCCGCGGCCGGCATCGGCTACCCAGCCGTTTAGGCCGCCGTGGCGGCCTCGTGGTGGGGACACACCACAGCGGACGACAGCCCGCCCGGCCAGTGGAGCAGCCGATCCAGGCGGAAATCCGCGGAAAGTGGTGATGGCGTAGGCGGCAGCGGTGCGGGCGGCCTCGGCGGCGATGTCGGTGCGCAGCTCCGGGGGATTTAGGACCTCGCAGAGGCTACCCCACTCCAGAATCCAGAGGCGCAGCTCCACGGTAGAGGTGACAGTGGGGGGGAGCTCCACGCCGCCGTCGGGCAGGGGTCTCAGGCGCCCGGAGGGGTGCCGGCGGGTTTCCCGCACCCGGGAGGCGGCGGGGGCGAAGCGCAGGCACACGGGGACGGATGGCCCGTCGGAAAGCCAGATCCCCCCGGCGGTGTCCGGGTGGTCCAGCAAGGCCCGCAGCTCCGCCGGCGTCACGCTGGCCAGTTTGGCGACGGCCCTCCCGACGGCGGGGTTGGGCTCGTCGGCGGCCCGCAGTAGGAGGCGGGCGGCGAAATAGATGGCGGTGGCCTCCTCCGGGTGGAATTGCACGGGCAGGGCGTCCAGGCGAGCGCCGTCGCGAGAGTCCAGGCCCGCCTCTGGCGAGTGATGGGCAGGCGGCCGGTCACCGACATCTCGGTGAGCTATTGGCGCACGTTGCGAGGGTTGATCCCCAGCCGACGGGCGATCTCCGCCGTGCCCACTGGACGGCCGGCGTTGCGCCAGAAAAGGTGCCGCAGCTCCAACAGGCGCTGGGCTTTGGTCAGGCCGTCGATGAAAACCGCGGTCACCTCCCCTGCGAGACCGTTGGTGAGGCTAGCAAATGCACGGAAAAATCGCCGGGCGCCGTGCCGCTGCCATGCCGACTGGCCCGCTGCTGCTTGGCGGGACGTCACTCGTCGGTGGCGAAACTGCGGGGAAAATCTCACCCGTCGTCCGCCGCAGCGGACCACGAAAAAACTCCGGCAGGCTTAAGAGGATAGGCTGATGCCTCTATCCGCCGCGGGTGACGCGAATGGCGCGCTGAATCGCGGGGTCGCCCCCGGCCAGCAGCTCCAGCCCGTGGAGCACCAAGCAGCGACTCAGGGCGGCCAGGGAAAGCTGGTTCTCGCGCGCCGCGGAGGTCAGCGCCGCGTACTGCGCCGGCGAGAGACGCAGGGTCAGGGTCCTCGACGGTTGCCTGCTGGGTGGTTGGGTCATGGCCTCGCTCCTCTCCGGCGCGTCGCCGCGCCCTGGGCATGATTCTAGCCGCCGAGCACCGGCACACGCCCGGACACGGGTCTGGACACCGACACCGACACGACGAGAGGGCAAAGAAAAGGGGGACGGACGCGGTGGCCCGTCCCCCCTGGTACGAGGAGCGCGGCGTGTTACCTGCCCGGAGGGTTGGGCAGTGGGGGAAGCAGCCCGTACAGATAAAACGCCGGCAGCAGCGGCACCACCTGCTGCGCACGCCGCAGGAAGGCGAGCTTGGCGAGCTGCTC
>CALEVZ010000085.1 GCA_937924755.1 uncultured bacterium | reverse complement strand
GGTGGTGGGGGGAGGCGTGGCATGGGGGGCGGGGCCTCTCCTGGCGCGGCTTGCCGTGGTTCTGGCGGGTGCGGTGGCGCTGGTGACGGCCGGCGCCTCCGGCGCCATGGGCGGAGTGCTGGCCGCCGCGTGGATTCTGGCGCTGGCGGTGGGCCTGGGGGACTGGGCGCTGGAGCGGGTCGGGACGGCCCGCGGGCTGGGTGTGGCGGGGCGGGTGACGCTGGGTGCGGCGCTGGGCCTGGGCGCCCTGGCCATGGGGGTGCTGGGGCTGGGCCTGGTGGGGGGACTCCAGCCGGCCCTCGTGTGGGGGGTGATGCTGCTGCTCTCCTGGATCGTGCGCCGGAGGTGGGGCGGCCTCTGGGGTGACGCAAAGGCCGCATGGCGCGCCGCCTATCCCCGGTGGGTGGCGAACCACGGGGCGTTGGTGGGCTTCCTCGTGCCCGTCACGGTGCTGTGCCTGCTGGGCGCCTGGTTGTGGGCGCTGGCTCCCCCGGTGTGGTTCGACGAGCTCAACTACCAGCTGGCCGCCCCCGCCACCTACGCCCGGCTGGGGGCGATCGTCGATCGGCCGGAGGAGTTCCGCTTCCTCTGGGCGCACAACGCCAACATGGTGTACACCCTGGGCATCCTGGTGGGGGGCCTGAACGCCGCCAAGCCGCTGCACTTCAGCCTCGGCCTGCTCGCTGCGGTGGCTGCCTACACGCTGGGACGGCGGGTGGCGGGGGCGCCCACGGGGGCGCTGGCGGCCGTGCTCTTCCTGGCGGTGCCCATCGTCTCCTGGGAGTTGGGGGTGGCCTACGTGGATCTGGCGGTCACCTTCTTCTTGTCGGCCGCCCTGCTGGCGGCGCTGCAGGCGGCACGTCAGGGGGAGCTTAGGTGGGCGGCGCTGGCCGGGGTGGTGGGCGGCCTCGCGGTGGGCACAAAACTGAACGCCGGCTTCCTGGTGCTGCCCCTGGGGGTGGTGCTGGTGGCTTCGCTTCCGCGGCGCTTCGGGTGGCGTCGGGCGTTGGCGGCCGGCGTGGGGATGGCCGCCGGGACGGTTGTGGCGGTGGCTCCATGGCTGGTGCGGGACGGGGCGTGGACGGGCAACCCGGTGTTCCCCTACCTCAACCATATCTTCGCCAGCCCCCGCTGGGCGCTGGACGCCGGGACGCAAAACTTTCATCTGTACGGTCATCGGAGCGTGGTTCCGGCGGCCCTCCTGCTCCCCTGGGACCTGGTGGTCCACGCGGGCGCCTTTGGTGAGGCGCTGGGGCCGGGGACCGCTGGGGCACTGCTGTGGCTGGGGTTGCCCTGGTGTGTCATGGGACGGCGGAACGCCGCGGCGCGGTGGGCGGGGGTGGCGTGGGGCGTGATTCTGCCCGGGCTGCTGCTCACCCTCGCGGCAGCGCAATACCTGCGGTTCCTGATCCCGGTCTTCGTGCCGTTGGCGGTGGTGGCGGCGATCAACCTGCGGGAGGCCTGGCGGTGGGGGGTGGTCCGCTGGCCTCGCCCGGCTCTGGTGGCAGCCCTGGCTCTGGGAGTGGTGTACGTGGGTGGCTCGCGCCTGGCGCACGCGGCCCTGCTGTGGCCCGTGCCGGAGCGCTTTCCCTTTTCGGTGGCCCTGGGGCTTGAGGGGCGGGAGGCCTTCCTTACCCGCGTCCTGCCGGAGTACGCCGCGCTCGAAAGGCTCGATGGGCTGGCGGCTGCGGATGCCAAGGTGGTGGGCGTGGGGTGCCACGGCCGCCTGTACACCCACGCCCGCCTTTTCGAGGCGGCCTGGGGCCGGCACGAGCTGCGCGAGCTCCTGAACCGGGGGTTGCGAGGGGAGGCCCTCGCCGAGGCGCTGCGGGAGCACGGATTTGCGGCCATGATCGTGAACCGCCGGGTGGCGGCCGCCTCGGGCTGGCAGGATTTGGCGGTGCTGGCCCCGGAGTTCCTCGCCGTCCTCGGGGAGCCGGTGTTCGCGGGCAGCGGCCTGGAGGTGTACCGGCTTCACCCCGCAGCCGCGGAAACCCGCCGGTCGTCCATCAACCTCCTCGCCAACCCCGGCTTTGAAGAGGGCGGCGAGGCCAGGGTCATCCGCCACTGGTACGCCTACGGAAACCCCCGGGTGGGAGGCCTGGAACGGGCGCGCCGCGGCGAGGTCGCCATACTGGCCGGCCGCCACGACGGCCTCACCCAGCCCGTGGCGGTGCGGGAGGGGGAGGTGTATACCCTGGGGCACTGGACCCGGGCGGACGGGGAGACGCAGGCGGCGCGTTTGCAGATCAACTGGCTGGACGGGGCGGGGACGATGGTGGGGGTGAGCATCGAGGTGGTGCCGGTCGGCCCCTCCTGGCGCTGGCACACCATGACCGTCACCGCTCCCTCGGGGGCGGTGACCGCCAACGTGTACGCCAGCGTCCACGGGGACTCGCACGTGTGGTTCGACGACATGTGCCTGGTGCGGGGTACGAACGTCACCGGATGTGAAAGTGCGCCGTGAGAGATGGGTCCGCGAGAGCGCACGGGGCCGTGGTCATCCGCTGCGACAACCAGGAACCCACCACCGCCGAGGTCATCGCCGACTTCCGCGGTGAGCGTGCGGAGGCGCTGGTCGTCGTCGCCGACGACGACTCCACCGAGCCGTCCGTTGCCGTGGCCGCCGAGGCGGGCGCGGCCGGGCCGAACGAGCCCCGGCAGGGCAAAGGGTACGTGGTGGAGTCGATGCCCGGCCGGGTGGATGCCGAGGTGGAGGTCATGGCGGGTGGCGATGAATACCTGTGCGGCCGAGGGCGTCCTGGTCCTTTGGCCGATCTTCCCCCTGTCGTGGAGTATCACGCCTTTGACGTTGCTCGACGGGGGCAGCGGGAAAGCGGGTGAGCAGGGGGAAGTCAGCGAGCTTCCCTCCGGCCGTCTGCTCTTACCGCAGGCGGGACTCAGTGGGGGCAGGGCGGCCGGCGGTGGCGTACTCGTAGGTCTCCTGGACCTGGTCGATGCCGAACTGGATGGTCATGGTGATGTGGTTCTGCAGCTCCTCGTCCAGCCCGGCGGCGTGGGGGTCCCGACGCAGGATGTTGAGGCAGATCTCGTTGAGGGTAGCCAGGGCGTAGCACAGCTCCTCGACCTTGAAGCCCTGCTGGAATCGCCGCTCGGCCAGATCCCGGCAGTACGCCATGAACAACCCCTTCTGGCGGGTCAGCACGGCGTTGGCCAGGCTGCGCAGGATGAGGCGGTGGTTCCACTCGTGGTCTTCGAGGGCGATCGCCTGATACGAGGTGAGATGTTTCTGACCCTCGGGGCCCAGGAGGAAAGCGGTGAAGGCTTCGGAGATCGCCTCCTCGTACTGCTCCAGGAGCCGATGAATGATGAGGTTCGGCCGCAAGTGGGCGGCCTTCATCGCCTCCTGGTTGCGCCGCAGCCACTCCACCGGGTTGGAGCGCAAGTTCTCGATCAGGAAGGGAATCCTGCGCATGATAGAAAGGCGCGGGCGCGGCGCCCACCCCAGGCGGCGGCGGGTGCGGCTGGCGTCCACGGTGAGCTGCAGGTCGATGTATTTGGCCATCCAGGGGCGCTCGAAGGGGCGGTTGCCCAGCAGGCGGCCGATCACGTCCCGCGTCCACATGCCGGGGTAGCACAGGAACTTGGGCACCAGGATGGGACGGATCTCGCGGCCGTAGTAGTAGGCCGTGGCCATCTCGAACAACTCCCAGTGGGTGACTGCCCCATCGGGAGAGCACTGCAGGACCTCGCCGGGTTTGAGGTCCGCCTCGTTTTCCAGCAGCGTCTGTAGGAACACCGCGGCGTCGCGAACGTGCAGGTACGGCACGGCCGACAACCCCTTGCCGCCGAGCACGCGGGCGTTCCAGCGGCGGGACAGCCAGGTGTCCAAGAAGACATAAAGGGGCGGATACTCGCACCAGTCGGAGAACAGTGCCGCGAAGCGCACGATGGCGGAGGGGAACAGGTGGCCGCAGGCGCGCACCATGTCCTCGCCGATGCGCTTGGTCACCGAGTAGATGTGCTCGCCCAGGGGGGGCGTGTCCTCGGTGATGGCCTCCCCCGGCTTGGGGAAGGGGCAGGCGGCCACCGAGGAGGCGAAGACGAAACGGCGCAACCCAAGGTCGGCGGAAAGCTCCAGCACGTTGGCGAGTCCGTCGACGTTGGTGCGCCAGTACTCCGGATGCTCCTCGCCGGTAAAGTCGTAATGGGCAGCCAAATGCAGGAGGTACTCGGCTCCTCCTTCGGCGCGGATGCTTTCGAACACCTTGGCCAGCGACGCCTTGTCTCCGATGTCCACCTGGTGCCAGCGAATATTGGCGTGGACGGGAGCTCCGCACTCCACCTGGGAGCGCCGTCCGAGGCCATAGATGAGGTAGCGAGACCGGATCTGCTCCAGCAAGTGGCGGCCGATGAACCCCGAGGCCCCGGTGACCACCAGGCGGGGCAACCTGCTGGCCGAGGTGGGAATGGTCCGCATGCCGTGGCAGTATAGTTCAGGCCACGCCCCGCCGAAGTGTATACTTAAAAGCGACTCGGTTCCGGCACCCCCCTGTTCCGCGTACCGCCGCGTCAGGCCAAGAGGACGGAGCGATGCACGAGTTGGGACTGGCCATGGATATCCACCGCACCTGCCGGGAGGCCGTTGCCCCCCACGGACCGGGCCGGCTGGAGTGGGTGAAAGTGGCGATCGGGGAGCTCACCGCCGTGGAGCCTGAGCTGCTCGCCTTTGCCTGGCAAGCGGTGACCCAGGACGGGCCCGACGCCGGCGCCCGCTTGGAGGTGGAGTGGCGGGCGGCACGGCAGTGCTGCCCCGGCTGCGGTGGGACCGTGGAGCGACCGCGGGGAACGTGGCTGTATCAGTGTCCCACCTGTGAGCGGGTGCTGGCGGTCGAGGGGGGGGACGAGCTGGAGGTATTGTCGGTGGGTTTCGTTCCATCGGGGGAGGGGGCAGGCGATGGGTGACACGGTGGATGTCCGGCAGCGCATCCTGGCTGCCAACGAGGCGGCGGCCGCCGAGCTGCGCCGCAGCTTCCAGGCACAGGGGACGTTGGTGGTCAACTTGATCTCTTCTCCGGGCTCGGGCAAGACGACCCTTCTGGAGCGCACGGTGGAGCGGTTGGCCCCAGGGCTTCGTCTGGCCGCCGTCGAGGGGGACATCGCCACCGAGCGGGACGCCGAGCGGTTGCGCCGGATGGGAATTCCCGCCAGGCAGATCCTCACCGGCGGGGCCTGTCACTTGGACGCCCGCCAGGTGCAGACCGCCCTGGCCGAGGCCGCCTTTCCCCCTGTGGACGTGCTGTTCATCGAGAACGTGGGCAACCTCATCTGTCCCACCTCCTACGACCTGGGGGAGGACTTCAAGGTGGCGCTGCTGTCGGTGACGGAGGGGGCGGACAAGCCCTTCAAGTACCCGGCTATCTTCGCCCGCGCCGAGGTGGCGGTGATCACCAAGGCGGATCTCCTCCCCCATGTAGACTTTGACCTCGAGGCGGTGCGCGCCCAGGTGGCCATCTTGCGCCCCGGCGGGGAGTTCTTCGTGACCTCTAGTCGCACCGGCGAGGGGATCGAGGCGTGGTGCGCCCTGCTGGAGCGACGGCTGGAGGCCAAGCGGGCGTGACCAGGGCGCGCTTCCGCCTTATCTGCCGCGGGGTGGTGCAGGGGGTGGGATTCCGGCCTACGGTGCACCGCCTGGCCACCTCTTTGGGGCTTTCCGGGTGGGTGCGCAACTCCCCTGACGGCGTGGTCATCGAGGTGGAGGGGGAAGCGACGGCGGCGGCAGGGTTTGCCCGAGCGCTGGAGTCGACTCTGCCCCCCCTGGCCCGGCTGGATGAGCTCACCTTGGAGCGGGTGGCGACCGAGGGTGGAGAGGGTTTCCGGGTGCTCACCTCGGAGCGCGGGGCGCGGCGCCGGGCGCTGGTGCCCCCCGATACCGCCCTGTGCCCCGACTGCCGGGCCGACATGGCCAACTTCGCAGACCGGCGTTTTCGCTACCCCTTTACCACCTGCACCAACTGCGGTCCCCGCTTCACGCTGGTGCGTTCCCTCCCCTACGATCGGGAGCGCACCTCGATGGCGTGCTTTCCCCTTTGCCCGGCTTGCCAGCGGGAGTACGAGGACCCCAGTGACCGTCGCTTCCACGCCGAGCCGGTGTGCTGCCCGACCTGCGGTCCGCGGCTGTGGCTAGTCCGTCCGCAAATGGAGGCCGACACCACTTACGGACCTTCCTGGCCGGAGGGTGGGGAAGCTCTGGCGGCGGCGCGGCAGGCCTTGGCGCAAGGGGAGATCGTGGCGCTCAAAGGGGTGGGTGGCTTTCAGCTCGCCTGTCTGGCCGGTGACGAGGCGACGGTGGCTCGGCTGCGGCAGCGCAAGTATCGTCCGACCAAACCTTTCGCTGTAATGGTTCGAAATCTCCAGCGTGGCCACGAGCTGGTGGTGCTGGGGCGCGAGGACGAGGCCCTGCTGACCTCTTGCCGGGCGCCCATCGTGTTGGCCCCCCGCCGCCCGGGGGCCGCTGTGGCCGAAGGGGTGGCACCGGGTCTGGATGAGCTGGGGGTGATGCTCCCCACTACCCCCCTGCACGAGGAGCTGTTTCGCGATGCTTCCTTCGCCGAGCTGGTGATGACCTCGGGGAACCGTTCGGACGAGCCCATCTGCCGCGGCAATCGGGAGGCGTTGGCACGCCTGGAGGGCATCGCCGATGCCTTCCTCCTGCACGACCGGGACGTGGTGCGGCGGGCCGACGACTCGGTGGTGCGCAGCGCCTCCGACGGCCCGGTGGTGGTGCGGCGGGCCCGCGGGTACGTGCCCGAGCCGCTGCCCCTACCCCAGCCCACCCCAGTCCCGGTGCTGGCCTTGGGGGGGTTCTTGCAGGTGACCGCCTGCCTGGGGGTGGAGAGCGAAGCGTACTGCTCCCAGCACGTGGGGGACCTGGACAGCGAGGGGGCCCGCGCCTTCCTTGAAGAGGTGGCGGGGCAGCTGGAGGAGTTCCTGGAGGTCCCCGCCGAGGTGCTGGTGGTGGATGAGCACCCCGATTACCCCTCCACCTGGCTGGGGGAACGGCTGGCCCGGCAGCGGGGGGTGCGGCTGATGGCGGTGCAGCACCACCTGGCCCATGGCGCCGCGGTGCTGGCCGAGCACGGCAGTTTTCCCCCAGCTGGGGCGCGGGCCTTCGCCCTGGCCCTGGACGGCACCGGCTGGGGTCCGGACGGCACCGCCTGGGGGGGGGAGTGGTTGGAGCTCGCCGGTGACCTCACCTGGCGGCGGCTGGCGCATCTTGAGCCGCTACCCTTGGTGGGAGGGGAAGCGGCGGTGCGGGAGCCCTGGCGGGTGGCGGTGGCGGCGCTGGTGCGGGCGGGCGCCGAAGACCTGCTGGCAGCCACTCCCCTGGGTGAGCTCGTGCCGGCGGAATCCCTGTCCGCCGTCGCCCGGCTGGCGCGGGGCACCAGCCTGTGGCCAGCGGCCTCGGGTGCCGGTCGTCTGTTCGAGGCGGCCGGTGCCCTGCTGGGCCTGGCGGTGGCCAACCGCTACGAGGGGGAGGCGGCGGCCCGGCTGGAAGCGTGCGCCATGTCCTCGCTGGCCCGAGAGCCCTGGCCAGAAGTCAACCCGGGGGGTTCGGAACTGCCGTCGTCCCAGCTCCTGGCGGCGGCGGCTCGAAGGCTGGCGGCGGGTGAGCCGCCCGCCGCAGTGGCCTACGGGCTGCACGCCACCTTCGCCCGCCTGGCCGCGGCGCTCACCGCCCGGGTGGTGGGCTCAGGATACCCCTTGGTGGCGGCGGGGGGTGGATGCCTCGTCAACCGCCTACTGCGTCAGCTGTTGCGACGAGAGCTGGAGGCGGTAGGGTTCGACGTGCTGCTGCCCCGGCGCTTGCCCCCAGGGGACGGCGGGTTATCCTATGGGCAGGCTGCCCTGGCAGCGGCGGCAGAGGGACGGCGGTGCCCACTGCGGCAAGTAGGGGGGGGTAACCATGTGTCTGGCGGTTCCCATGCGGCTAGTGGAGCGGCGGGATGAGTTTTCCGGCCTCGTGGAGGCGGAGGGGGTACAGCGGGAGGTGTCGCTCATGCTCCACCCCGAGGCGCAGGTGGGGGATTGGCTCCTGATCCACGCCGGCTACGCCATCGGCGGGATCGATGAGGAGGAGGCGCGCATCACCCTGGAGCTGCTCAGGCAGGTGGCGGACGTCGAGGTGCCCCAGTGAGGTCTGCCGGATACGATGACCCGGCGGCGGTGCGGGGGTTGGTGCGGCGGATCCGCCGGGCGGCGGAGCGGCTGCCCCGGGCCGTCACCTTCATGGAGGTGTGCGGCACCCATACCCAGGCTATCTCCGCCGCCGGTCTGCGCCGCCTGCTGCCCGAGCAAGTGCGGCTGATCTCCGGGCCCGGCTGCCCGGTGTGCGTCACCCCGGTGGGGTACGTGGACACCGCCGAGGCCCTGGCTCGCCGGCCGGGGACGCTGGTGTGCACCTTCGGCGACCTCATGCGGGTGCCCTCGTCCACCGGCAGCCTGGAACGGGTACAGGCAGAAAGGGGGTCGGTGCGGGTGGTGTACTCCCCCCGGGACGCGGTGGCCCTGGCGCGGCAGAGCCCGGACCTCACGGTGGTGTTCCTGGGGGTGGGGTTCGAGACCACTGTGCCCACCGTGGCCGCCGCCCTGGCCGAGGCGGAGGCTGCGGGAGTGAGGAACTTCCTGGTGCTTTCGGGGCACAAGGTGATGCCCCCACCCCTGCGCGCCCTGGCGGTCGACCCCCAGCTGCGGCTGGACGGCCTACTGTGCCCCGGGCACGTGTCGGTGATCATCGGCGCCCGGGCGTACTCCTTCTTGGCCGATGAGTTCGGCCTGGGGTGTGCGGTGGTGGGCTTCGCCCCCACCGATGTGCTGCGGGGAGTGCTGGAGCTGGTGGAGCAGGTGGCCGCGGGTCGGCCGGCGGTGGCCAACCTGTACGGGCGGGCGGTCTCGGAGGAGGGCAATCGCGCCGCCTGGGCACTGGTGGAGCGGTTCTTCGAGTCCGCCGACGCGGTGTGGCGGGGGCTGGGGCCCATCCCCGGCTCGGGGCTGGAGCTGCGTCCGGAGTGGGCGGGGCGGGATGCCAAGGGGCTCGGGGTGAGCGTGGGGCCGCCGGTGGAGCCCATGGGGTGCCGCTGCGGCGACGTCCTCAAGGGGGTCATTGACCCCCCCGACTGCCCGCTGTTTGCCACCGCCTGCGATCCCTCCCAGCCGGTGGGGGCGTGCATGGTTTCCAGCGAGGGCACCTGCGCCGCCTGGTACCGCCACGAGCGGCTGGCCGCCGGAGCAGGGCGTGCGTAGGCCGACTCGCATCCTCCTGGGCCACGGCGGGGGTGGCCGGCTCACCCAGGAGCTCATCTCCCAGCTGTTCCTGCCCGCCTTCGAAAACCGCGCCCTGGCGCCGCTGACGGACTCGGCGCTGCTGCCCGAGCTGCCCGCCGGTAGGCCGGCCTTCACCACCGACGCTTTTGTCGTGGATCCGCCGGTCTTTCCGGGCGGGGATCTGGGGTACCTGTCGGTGTGCGGCACGGTCAACGACTTGGCGGTGGCGGGGGCTCGCCCCCTGTGGCTATCCCTGGCGCTGATCCTCGAGGAGGGTCTGGAAATGGAGCTGCTGCAGCGGTTCGTGGGAGGCGCCCGACGGGCCGCCGCGGAGGCCGGGGTGGCCATCGTGGCCGGGGACACCAAGGTGGTGCCCCGGGGCAAGGGGGATCTGGCCTACGCCGTCACCGCCGGGTTGGGGGTGGTGCCCCCCGGCCGGGAGCTGGGGGACGGCCTCATCCAGCCCGGTGACGCAGTGCTCATCTCCGGTTCCCTGGGGGAGCACGGGGCGGCCATCATGGCGGCGCGCCACGGTCTGGCCGGGCCGGCGTTGAGCTCGGACGTGGCCCCGGTCAACGGCCTGGTGGAGGCGCTGCTGGAAAGCGGCGTGGCGGTGCGGACCATGCACGATCCGACCCGCGGCGGAGTGGCCACCACCTGCCACGAGGTGGCGCGCCGCTGCGGCCTGCGCCTGGTGCTGGAGGAGGAGGCGTTGCCCGTGACGGGTGGGGTCGGCTCGGTGTGCCGGGTGCTGGGGCTGGATCCCCTCTACGTGGCGTGCGAGGGGCGAGTGCTGGCGTGGGTGGCGGAAAAGGACGCCGAGCGGGCGCTGGCGGAGCTGCGGAGCCATCCACTGGGGGCAGGTGCGGCGTGCATCGGCAGGGTGGAGGAGGGGGATGCTGGGATGGCTCCCGTAGTGCTGCACACTCAGTACGGCACCCGGCGGCCGGTCGACCTGCTGGCCGGCGCGGAGCTGCCCAGGATCTGTTAGACGCACCTCGCGGTGGATCGAGATTCGGCCAACGTCTGTCGGGAGGGGGGGAGAAGAGGGCGAGTCTTTCACGTCGAGGGTAGCCAGCTCAGAAGATGGCCTCCCCGTCAGTTTTTTTCCGTGTTTTTCTTCTTGCTTTTTTTCTTCTCGCCTTCGCCTGTGGTGTCGCCCGAGGAGCCGCCGGAGCCTTTCTGCCCGGCCTGTTCTTCCTTTTTCTTGTCGACCTTGGGCGCCTTCTTCAAGCGGGTGTCCACGTCGCAGAAGCGCTCCCTGGCATTGGGCGAGATGATGATCTTCACCCACGTCTCCTGGTAGCCGGCCAGGGTGAAGCGGGAGTAGTACTCCCCGGGCACCCGGATCAAATACTTCTGGCCCCCGCCCACGCCGTCCCAGTCGTCGGCGATGCCGATGACCGTGCCGTTCACCTCCACCTCGGCCTCATCGGGAGAGACGTGGAATTCGACGCCCTCCCGGCACTCGAAGGTGGCCACGAGGGGGGGAGTGGGGGTGGGCACCGGAGTGGGCGTCGGCGGGGGCGCCGTGGGCGTTGGCAGGAACGGAGTTGGCACGACCACCGCGGCCGGCTGGGGGGTGGGGGTGCGGGGCACCATGGTGATGAGGATGGGGGTGGCTGTGGCCGTCGGCTTGGCGTCCGGAAATAGGAGATCCTGCGGTGCTGGGGCCTGGGCCGCCACGTCTCCGGGGAGTGCCGGTGGGGGCGAAGGGCGGATCAGAATCACCGCCAGCACCACCACCGCCAGGACCCCCAGGGAAATCCCCACCAGCAGCCAGGGAAAGCGTCTCGAACGTTCCTTGAGGTCGTGGGTGGCTTCGAGGCTCATGGTGGCCATGGTGTCCTCCAGCTCGGGGCTGGTGAGCTGGGAGAGACGGCGCGCCTCGGCGGCGAACTCGGAAGCTGTGGTGATGCGTTCCCCCACCGCCTTGGCCAGACAGCGGCGCAGGAAAGCGGCGACCTGGTCGCCCAGGGTATCGAGGATTTCTGGATCGGCGAAGGGGTCGTGGTTCAAGATCTGATACACCAGGGTGGTGACCGTGTCGGCGGGGAACGGCTTGCGGTGGAGCAGAAGCTCGTAGAGGATGACACCGAGGGAGAACAGATCGGCGCGAGGGTCGGTCCGCTCCCCGCGCACCTGCTCGGGAGCCATGTAGGCGGGCGACCCTACGGTCATTCCGGTGCGGGTAAGTTCGGTGGAGTCGCCGATGGCCTTGGCCACCCCGAAGTCGGAGACCTTGACCCGGCCGTCGCCGGTGATCAGGATGTTGGCGGGCTTGACGTCGCGGTGCACTACCCCCAGGGCGTGGGCCGCCGCCAGGGCCTCCGCCACCGCGGCGACAATCTTGAACGCCTCGGCGCGAGTGGGGTAGTCGCCCCGCTTGATCTTGTGGGACAGCGACTCGCCATCCACCAGCTCCATCACCAGGTAGAGCAGCCCAGCGTCCTGGCCGAAGTCGTAGATGGTGACCACGCCGGGGTGGTTGATGCGGGCCGCCAGCTTGGCCTCGCGCAGGAACCGGGCCACCAGCTCTTCGGTGGGTCCCCCTCCGGTGCCGGGTAGGCCGATGACCTTCACCGCCACCGGCCGATCCAGCGTCGAGTCGAGGCCGCGCAGCACCACCCCCATGGCACCGCGGCCCAGCTCACCGGTGATGGTGTAACGCCCGATGCGGGACGGGATCGTCATGCCGCCTCCCCCGCGAAGATCATCCCACCAACCATAAGGCACTGCAACTTCCTCTTACAAGGGCTGCTGGCGCTGGCGGCGGCGCTGGCGGTAGATCAGGATCAGGTTGCGGATGTACACCACGAGCCCCGCCAGCTGCCCCACCACGAACACCGGGTCGTGGCGCAGGATGGCGTAGGTCAGCAGTACGACCCCGCCGGCCAGCGAGAAATACCAAAAAGCGAGGGGAATGACGCTCTGCCGGCGCGCCTCCGAAACCGCCCACTGCACCAGGAAGCGCGCGGAAAACAGCGCTTGGCCCGCAAATCCCAGGAGCATGAGGGTACTCGAGGGAAGGTTCATGGTGACCTCAGCTGCCACGTGATGTGGCGATCCTGCAGCCAGCGCACGCCGAGGGCGTCGCGCAGGCCACGGAGGGCGCGCTTCCAGGTGCCGTACTTGGAGCGGCCGACCATGCGGGGGCGGTGGGTGACCGGCACCTGGGCAACCCGGTATCCCTCCAGGCGAACCAGGGTGGGGAGGAAACGGTGCACGCCATCGAAACGGGGAAGGGTCCGCAGCGCCCGGGCGTCAAACACCTTCATGGGACAACCAGTGTCGGTGATGTCTTCTCTGGTCAACCAGTTGCGCACGCCGTTGGCGAACCACGAGGAAAACCGTCGCCACCAAGAGTCCTGCCTCCGGACCCGGATGCCCACCACGGCGCCGTGGCCGGGCAGCATCTCGAGCAGCCGGGGGATGTCCGCGGGGTCCGTCTGGCGGTCGGCGTCCATGACGACGATCCGCTCTCCCCGGGCGTGTTCGAAGCCGCAGAGGAGGGCCGCCGACTGGCCGGAACGGCGACTCAAGAAGACCCCTCGAAGTCGAGGCTCACCCGTGGCGAGCCGCCCGATCAGCTCGGCCGAGCCGTCCTCGGAGCCGTCGTCCACCAGCACGATTTCCGAGCTGATCGGGAGCGAGTCGAGCACTGCGGTGAGCTCCTCCAAAAGCGGCTGGAGGTTCTCCTTTTCGTTGTGGGCGGGGATCACCACCGAGAGGTGGAGGTCAGGCATGGGCCGAATTGTAGAGGAGGTTTGCGGCGGCGGTGAGGATCCGCGGCCGAGGCGCAGGGGACAAGAAAACGCCCCGGCGCGGGGCCGGGGCGTTGGGAAACAGAATGGTGCGGGACTAGAAGCGGAAGCCCATGGAGACGCGGAAGGTGCGCGGCGTCTGGTAGGAACCCGGACCGGTGGGCTTGCCGAAGTTGGGGCCCTTCTGCCAGTGGTAGCCGGCGCAGTTGGTTTGTCCCTGCGGGCATTCCTTTGGGGTCTCGGTGAAGGGGTTGAAGGAGGAGAAGCCCAGGGCCGCGGTGGTACCGCGGGTGCGGATGGTCTGGTCGACCGCCTCGACGCCCTTCTTGTTGAACACGTTGAGCACCTCGGGCTGGACGAAGAGTTCGTAGCTGCGCCCAAACTTGAAGGAATAGTTGAGGGCGACGTCAGTGCGCTGGATGTTATCGGTGCGGAAGGCGTCGCGGTTGGTGAAGTAGTAGGTCTGAGTGGACGGCGGCGTGCGGTAGCCGAAGGTGTTGGGGATGTACGGGACGTTGGGCGAAACGTTGCGGTTGATCAGGGTGATCGTGCCCGCCGCGCCGTAGGGCACGCCAGACCAGTAGTTATGCAGTAGAGATGCGTTCAGGTTGTGGTGCCTGGTGACGAAGGCGTCCCAGGTGATCCACACCCGCCCCTTGTGCCGCTGGTCGATGGCCAGGTAGCCGATGGGGGCCGCCCACTTGGGGTCCACGTACTCGGGGTAGGTGAGCAGGCCGGATCGCACCGGGCCGGAGCCGGCAGTCTCGCCGTCCCAGTTGCCCTTGGCCTCGGACCAGGTGTAGTTGCCGCCCACGTTGATGCGGTCCATGCGGTAGCTGGCGGACAGTTGCACACCGCGGTACTTGCGCTCCAGGAGAGAGTTGTCGTTCTCCACGTAACCCAGGTCGAGTACGCTGTTGTTGGCTT
The DNA here is from genome assembly GCA_937924755.1 of uncultured bacterium. GTDB lineage: Bacteria > Acidobacteriota > Thermoanaerobaculia > Thermoanaerobaculales > Thermoanaerobaculaceae > CALEVZ01. The sequence continues at coordinate 11,560 of CALEVZ010000085.1, read as the reverse complement.
CCGGCACGGTCACGGTGCCGGTGGTGGTGTCCACCCGCTGCATGTAGAAGTCGCCGAACTTGCGGTCGATGATGTCCATCCGCGCCACGCCGCGCAGGCCCAGCCGGCGCGTCACCGACAGGGTGATCTCATCCACGTCGGGGGAGGCCAGCGTCTCGCGAATCACCCGGTTGCGGCCCGGGATCGAGGGGGACTGGATCCAGTTGGTATTGCTGGTGCCGCCGATGGAATCAAACCACGCCCAGAAGCCTGCAAGCACCTGGTCGGTGGGCAGGCACCCCGAGGGGTTGGCGGGGGAGCAGGTGGTGGGGCCGTTGACCAGGGGACCGGTGTAGTACCAGAAGAAGGAGGCCGGCTGGCCGCCCGCCGAACCGGCGTCCGCCTGGTTGTTGGCGATAGCCATCACGTACTTGGCGTAGGACGCATTGACCGTCCAGATACCGTCGGCGGTGGGATCCCAGGACACGCCCAGGCGCGGAGAGATTTTGGAATCCTTGACCACTTTGCTCCCCTGCGAGTCGACGCCGTCGTTCTTGTCATAACGCACGCCAATGTTGAAGGAGAAGTTGTTGTTCAGCCGCCAGCGGTCGTTAATGAACAGGGAGTTGGTCTTGAAGCTGGTGCCCTCGGACTGCTTGAAGATGGGCCACCACCCCAGGTAGGTGACGTTGGGCTCCAGGCGGGCGTAGACGTTCTGACCGATGGTGATGGCGTTTAGGTAGATAAAGAAGTCGCTGCCCGACTGGTGGTTGTTGGCCTTGCGGATGTCCTCGAAGGAGTCGACACCGAAGGCGATGTCGTGGGTGCCCAGGGAGGGGGTGGAGAGGAAGTAGATCCCCTTGGCCAGGATGTTGACGTTGTCGCGCTCCTCGGGGCTGCACACGCCGCAGAACACGGGCGCCCAGAAGCGACGCGCGGTGGTGAGATCCTGTAGCACCGTCCCGTTGATGCGATCCCGGAAGCGGCCGCCGGAGTTTTTGAAGGTAAACTGGCGGCGAGAGAACAGGCCCTCGACGAAGAAATTCTGCGAGATGGCCCCGGAATAGTTGAGGGAGATCATGTCCTCGGGCATTTGCCGGTCGTAGATGGAGCGCATGTCGTAGACGCTGCCGAACCAGTAGTTGAACTGGTCGCGGTTGCGCTCGAAGTACGAAGCGATCACCCGGTGGTCGGGGTTGATGGCCCAGGTCAGCTTGCCCTCGTAGCGGGTCTCATCCTCCTTGAAGGTGAAAGGGATGTTGGTGATGATCGTCTGTCGGCTGGAGGAGGTGCCGGTGTCACGGCCGGCGAGGAAGAACCACAGCCGGTCGCGCATGATGCGGCCGCCCAACGTCGCCTCGTAGGTCTTGTTGAGCTTGTCCAGGGGGGAGCCGACGGTCAGTGGGGCCTTCTCGGCCCACTTGTCGTTGGTGAAGCTGGTGCGGAAGGAGCCGGAGAACTGGTTGCCGCCCGACTTGGTGAGGGCGGTGATGACGCCGCCGGCGAAGCGGCCGTACTCGGCGGATACGCCCGCGGTGGAGACGGTGGTCTCCTGGATGGCGTCCTCGATGAACAGGGGCAACGCCTGCTGGCGGATGTTCTCGTTGAGCACCACGCCGTTGAGGGTCCACAAGTTCTCGTAGGACATCGCCCCCGAGATGGTGATGGCGCGGTTGGGGCCGGTGTCGGAGACGCCGGGCGAGAGCATCGTCACTGCCGCGATGGTGCGGGCGATGGGCAGCTTCTCGATAAAGTCCTGCTCGAACGTGGTCGACGCCTGGGCGGTGGTGGAGATGGTCTCGTACCGCCCGGTGACCACGATCTCTTCCGCTAAGGTGGCCAGTGGCAGCTCCACGTCGAAGCGGGTGGTCTGGCCGGCGGAGATCTTGCGGTTCTCTTCCACTGTCTGGAAGCCGGCCAGGGTAAAGGTGAACGTATAGTCGCCCGGGGGCAGGAACGGCAGGATGAAGTCGCCGTTGGCGCTGGTCACGGCGGTGCGCTCGCCGATCAGGGTGACGGCCTTCGCCGTCACGGTCACGCCGGGCAACCCCTGGCGATTTGAGTCCACCACGCGGCCGCTGACCGTACCCGTGGGGGACTGGGCGAGTGCCGGCAGCGCCAAGAGCACCGCCAGCACCACAACCGGAAACTTGGATACCCTCATTTCATCCTCCTCAGTCGGGGTCATGGGAGTTGACTACACTAAGATGTGGAACTACAGAACCTTGATGCGCTGGTTTTCGGCTCCCTGCAGACGTCCTCCTTTCCGCTAACACGACCTGTGCCACGCCTTCAAGCAAGAATGGTGCCAGCTGAAAACTTGATTTTTGCTACTGTCATGGGGAATGCTGTACGGAGTACCGGACGGATGTCCGGCGATTCGGATTTGGGCATTGCCGGGCCGGCCGCCGGGGCTTTGGACTTTGGTTAGAATCTCGTTGTGAAGATCCTTTTGGCCCACTCGAGTACCCGCCCGTTCGAGGTGGAGCGTTACGGCGCCGCCTGGGAGGCGGCCGGCGGCAAACGCGAAGAGCTGGTGCCGGTGACTCCCGCCACGGCCACGAGCTGGATCGAGAGCGGGGTGAAGCCCTCGGGGGTGATCCTCACCGGTGGGCCCGACGTGGAGCCCTGGCGCTACGGCCAGACCCCCCTGCCAAGGGTGGCGTTGCACCCCGACGCCGCCCGCGACGCCCTGGACCTGGAGCTGCTGGCGCGCGCCGACGAGGCGGGTTGGCCGGTGCTGGCGGTGTGCTACGGCTGTCAGCTGCTGGCGGTGGCGCGCGGCGGCAGCCTGATCCAGGACTTGCCGACAGCCGGGCTCAAGGGGCACGGCGTGTACCAACCCCTGCACCGCCTCGCCCATGGCGTGCAGATGGTCGCCGCTCGCCTGCTCTCCTGGCTGCCTTCCGAGTTCCCAGTGAACTCCAGGCATCACCAGGCCATTGCGGATCCGGGGAGGCTGCGGGTGGTCGGTCGCGCTCCCGATGGGGTGATCGAGGCGGTGGAGGACGACGACGCCGGTCGCTTCGTTGTCGGGGTGCAGTGGCACCCAGAAAATCTTCTCCTGGAGCCGCACCTGGAGCTGTTCCGCCGCTTCCACGCCGCTTGTGCTCGCCCCGGATGACGACGACGCGCTGACACGCTAAGCTGGGGTTATGGGGCGACCTGTGCGTGTCCTGCCGCTGGTGCTGGTGGCGCTGGCCTCCTTGGCCTGCGAGAGCGACCAGCCGACCGAGGCGGAGCGGGAGGAGATTTCCCGCGTGGTGCGGATCTTCGTGGAGAGTCTTGCCGAGGCCTACGGCAAGATGGACCCCACACCCCTGCAGGAGGTGGCGACGCCGCGCCTGATGGAGAAGGCCCGCCACGACATTGACCTGCTGCGGGCGGGAGGGGATCGCCTGGAGCCGCGCCTGAAGAACCTGGAGATCAGCCAGCTCAAAGTGCTGCGCCGCACCAACGCCTACGTGGCCGCCATCGAGACGTGGGATACCAAGCGTTTCGATGCGTGGAGCGGCGAACTCGTGGGCCACGATCCGAACTCGGTGCTGCACACCCACATCCAGTTGCAGCTCATCGATCGGCGCTGGCTGGTGCTTTACCGCGAGGTGGAGGAAACGGCCACCGGCCCGCGCTTCGTGGTGCCGACCCCGCCGGCGTCGTGACCCCGCTGCCCACCATCGCCATCGTCGGTCGTCCCAACGTGGGCAAGTCCTCGCTGTTCAACCGCCTGACCGGCTCGCGCAAGGCCTTGACCCACGACCTCCCCGGCGTGACTCGAGACCGGGTGGCGGGGGAGGCGGCGCGTCCCGCCGGGGGCTACGTGGTGGTGGTGGACACCGGCGGCTTCGAGCCGGAGAGCGAGGAGCTATTCCCGAGTCTAGTGCGGCGCCAGGCGCTGAAAGCCATCGCCGAGGCTGACGTGGTGGTGCTGGTGGTGGATGGGAGTACCGGTCTGCTGCCGCAGGACCTGGAGGTGGCAGGCGTCGTGCGGCGCCTGGGGGCGCCGGTGGTGCTGGCGGTTAACAAGGCGGATCGGCGCGACGCCTCGCTGGGGGCGGGGGAGTTTGCGGCGTTGGGCTTTCCGGTGGTCCCCGTGTCCGCCGAACACGGGCTGGGTCTCGGGGACCTGTGGGAGGAGCTGGAGCGACGCCTGCCGCCGTCCAGTCCGGAGGTCGAACCCCGGAAAGCCGAACTGGCGGTGGCCGTGGTGGGGCGGCCGAATGTGGGCAAATCGAGTCTTCTCAATGCGATCCTCAGGGAAGACCGGTTCGTGGTGTCGCAGGTGCCGGGCACCACCCGGGACGCGGTGGACACCGTGGTCCAGGTGGCCGGTCGGGTCCTTCGTCTGGTGGACACCGCCGGCATCCGCCGTCGTGGCCGTACCGATCGTGGCCCCGAAGTGCTCTCGGTGGTGATGGCGCGCAAGGCCATGGAGCGCGCCCACATCTGCCTCCTGGTGCTGGACGCGGGCGAAGGGGTGACGGCGCAGGACGCCCACATCGCCGGGCTGGCCCTGGAGCACGGGCGCGCCGCCGTCGTTGCCATCAACAAGGCCGACCTGCTCCCCGCCGGGGCCGCGGCGCGGCGGGACCTGGCCCGGCGAGCCGTGGAAGCGCTCCATTTCTTGAAAGGGACGAAAGTCCTGTTCGTGTCCGCCTTGACTGGCGTCGGGGTCGGTCGCATCCTGCCCGAAGTGATGGCGGTGGGAGAGGCTTTTCACTCGCGCATCGGCACCGGTGAACTCAACCGGGTGCTGCGCGCCGCCTGGGAGGCCCACCCTCCTCCCCAGGGACGCAAGCCGGCGAAGCTGTATTACGCCGCCCAGGTTTCCACCGCGCCGCCGACCATCGTGCTCATGACCTCCACCGAGCGGCCGCTCCACTTCTCGTACCTGCGGCAGCTGGAGAACGCTCTGCGCCAGGCCTTTCCTTTGGCCGGCGTGCCGATTCGGTTTATCATGCGGCGGAGAAGCGGACGGAGCGCATAAATGGTCCAGTTTCGACCGCAGGCCAAGGAGATCATCGCCAAGGTCGTGTACTACGGCCCGCCGCTGGGGGGCAAGACCACCAACCTGCGCACCCTCTATCGCGGCTACCCGGCTAATACCCGCGGCGAACTGGTCGAGGTGCCCACCGGCAACGACCGCACCATTTTCTTCGACTTCCTGCCCGTCAGCGTCGGCACCTTGCGGGGCATGAACCTGCGCGTGCAGCTGTACACCGTCCCGGGTCAGGTGCATTTCAACACCACCCGCCAGGTGGTGCTGCGCGGTGTCGACGGCGTGGTGTTCGTGGCTGACTCCCAGAAGGAGATGCTGGCCGCCAACCGGACCTCCTTTGCCAACCTCAAGGAGAACCTCCTGCTGCAGGGGCTGGCGCTCGCCAACACCCCCCATGTGGTGCAGTTCAACAAGCGCGACCTCAAAAACATCGCCACCGTGGACGAGCTTAACGAGGCGATCAACGAGGCCAACGCACCCTTCTTCGAGGCGGTGGCGACGGTGGGCATCGGCGTCGAGGAGACCTTGCAGGGGGTGGTGCGCCTGGTCGTTCGCTCGCTGCGGGAGCGCTTCCAGCTGCCGCTGGACTCCGCGGCGTTGCACGACGGACTGTTCACCCACGTGCCGAGCCGGGCCGCCGGCATCGACCGCCCCTTTGACACCGCCAAGATCGATGCCCCCTCCGTCTATGTCGTTGCGACGCAGTCCTCGCTCACCGAGGACACCCACCCCCTGACGGTGGCGGTCGTGCCGCCGGCGGCGGGCGCGGCGGAGCGGGTGATCCCCTTCTCTCAAGGCGGCGCGCCCACCGGCGACGCTGGCCGCAGTGCTCCCTTCGAGGTGGTAACCGGCTTAACACGCGAGGACGCCTTGGAGGCGACGCCGGCCGAGGCGAGGAAGGCGTTCCCGCCCCAGGGTGCCGGTGAGGATGGGGACGAACCGGTCTTTGCCACCGTTGACCAGCCGTTGGATCCCTTCACCGCCGGTCCGCTGTCGGCAAAGGTATCGGCCACGACCCCACCCTTTCAGGAAAGGCCGGGCGAGCTGGAGGTGTTTGCGACCGGTGCCGAGGCATCAGCGCCGGCGCCGTTGCTGGCGGCCGACGAGCCCCTAGGGCCACCGGACAGAGCAAAGGCGTTCGCTGACGCGATGGCGCCGGCGGCCCCGCGGCTGTGGGCGCCGGCGGCTGCTCCGCAGCCGGACGTGTTCGCGGTGAACGAGGTGCCGGTGGAGCACTCGAGTCCCCTGCCACCGCCGATGCTGGTGGACCCCTACGCCGATCCCTTTGCCGAGGAGGTGGCCGTGCCTCCCCCCTGCATGGCCGACGTGTTCAGCATCCCCGGGGAGGAGACGGCCCCGGCCATCGAGGCGCCAGAGGACGAGGCCGAAGCGCTGGCGGCTGGGGCCGAGGACCACCTGGTCTTCGAGTCCCTCGCTCCCAAGGCGGTGCAGGTGGAGGTGGAGGAAAGGACAGGGGCGGGGGAGCGGCTGGTAGCGCTGCCGGAGGCCGTGGTGCAGCGGGTGGTGCCCCGGGCCCTGGCCCAGTTCGGCGAGGTGCGCGAGCTGGAACTGGAGGTGCCCGTCCCGGCGGCGTGGGTCGGCGGGCGGCGCATGACGCTGCAGCTTCGCCTCACTCTGGTGCCCGAGGAGGAGGCCCATGTCGGCTGAGGTGGTCATTCCCGACAAGGACGAGTTCCGCATCGGCGAGGTGTGCGACATTGCCGGGGTCAAGCCCTTCGTGCTCCGCTACTGGGAGACCGAGTTCCCCGACCTGCAGCCGGCCAAGGGTTCCGGCGGCCAGCGCACCTACAGCCGCGCCGATGTGGAGCTCATCCTGCGCATCAAACACCTCCTGTACGAGGAGCGCTTTACCGTGGCCGGCGCCAAGAAGCGCCTGGCCGAAGAGGCCAGTCGGGGTGCCCTGCGAGCCGCCGCGGCGGCGCCGCGACTTGACAGCACCGCCCGGGAGGAAGTAGAAAGACTCCGCCGCGCTTTCGTCGAGGTTAAGCGGGAGCTCGAAACGATCATTGCTCTGTTGCGGTAGTTTGCATCGCCCGGTCGGGACGTGGCGCAGCCTGGTAGCGCACTTGAATGGGGTTCAAGGGGTCGCGAGTTCGAATCTCGCCGTCCCGACCAAACAAAACAAAGAACTTACAAGCCAAACGGACCCGAACGAAGGGCGCCTTGTGCCCCGATTTGACCCCCATTTGCGCCCCTAATCCGGGCTTGCGCCCCAGAAGGGAGGGAAACCTAATGCCGAAGCGGGTTACGCGGGTGAGACTCGATCGAAACCTCGCTCAGTACGCGTTTTTCCTGGGAGTGCTTCGTTGGCGCCCGGCGTGTGCCGCCGACCTGTTCGCCGGCGGCGGCGGCGGGGCGGCCACCGGGCGCTGGGTGGAAAGGTGGGGGCTGCCGGCGTGGTGCGCGGAGCTGGGGAAGCGCGCCTGCCGGCAGCGCGTCCGGACCCCGAATGTGCCGTGGCCCGCCTGGGCGGGCTTCATTCCCGAGACGGCGGCGCCGTTTCGCTTCGAGGCGCCGGGGTGGGACTGGCATTTGGGCGAGCAGCGCTGGCACGCCGCGGAGCGACTGCGGCGGGGCTTCGAGGCGGCGCTCGCGGCCCATCTTGAGAATTGCGAGGCGGAGCTCGCCGCTGCGGGGTGGGAGGCGGTGCGCGGGCCGGCGCTGGAGTGGCTTGTGCGCCGCGTGGTGCCGTCCGTGGCCGGCGGCCGGGGCGAGACGGCGCTGAGCATCGGGCTTGATGCCGGCGTCGACGAGAGCACGGTGAGCCGCGAGACGGTAGCGCTGGCGCGGCTGCTGGAAATCCAGCTTCCCGGCGGCGACTGGCGAGCAACCGAGGCTTGAAAATCCCGCGCCGGTTTCTGCAAGGCGATACGTGAAACGGCAGTGGAAACTGTTCTCACGAGGCGGCGGGAAGGCCGCCGAGGAGGATAGATGCCGACTGCACTTGTCCCGCTGAAGCGATTCGCCAAAGAAACCGGGCTGCCCTACGGCCACTTGCGCCGCTTGGCCGCCGAGCTCGTTTTCCCGGTCGTGCGGGTGGGGAGGAAGCTCTACGTTCACGAGCCGACCGCCGCGGCCTGGATTGCGGCAGGTGGCAGCGGCTTTGCCGGCGGCTGGCGCCGAGCGCCGAAGGACGTCACCGAATGACCGCTGAGGCGCTCGGCCCATTGACGCTGTTCAAGGCCGCCTACGCCCCGAAATTGCCTCTGACATCGGCGGACAGAAACCTTCTGGCCGTCCTGATCATGCACTCTCGCAACGGGGTGTGTTGGCCTGGGCTGGCGCGGCTGGGCGCGTGCTGCTCGCTGTCCGAGCGCCGCGTTCGCGCTGGGCTGCGGAACCTTGAGGCCGAGGGACTGCTCGAAGTGGATTCGAGGCGGGGGCGCCCCAATTTGTACCGATTGAGCCTGGAAAAGCTGGCCGCGTGGGCGCGGAGGTGGACGGAACCCCCGGCACGTGGTGCCGGGGTGCGGAGCGCCGAGAAGGCCGCTGCGACCGAGCTGACCGAGGAAAATGAGCGTGGCGCTTTCGAGGCGCTGCGCGAGGAAGGCCAGAGCGCCGGCTGTAATCACGCAGCTACATGCTCAACCCCGGCACGTGGTGCCGCCCCCCCGGCACGTGGTGCCGGTGACCCCTGTCGTTTTGCGTCATCAACCCCGGCACGTGGTGCCCCCAAACAAGCTTATGAACAAGCTTTAGAACAAGCGGGGGGGAAGGGGTTTGGGGAAGGGGGCGGATTCGCGCCCCCCGCGTGCGCTTCGCCAGCAGACCTTGAAGCGGGAGCAAGGCACCTTGAGGAAGCCCGGCGGAGCCTTCCCGAGAAGTTTGCGCCCACACTTGAGACGGTGGCCGCCGCCTTCCAGAAACGACGCGACCTTGCGCTGCTTCGCAAAACGCTCGAGCGGCTGTACGCAGAGGCTGGCGCCGAGGTGGCGCGATGACCCGTCATGAGCGCCCCTGCTGGCGCCTTGCTTCGCGCCGCGGCTGGCGCGCGGCGCTGCGGCGGGAGCTGCGCGAGGCCGACCGCGAGCGCCGGGAGCTGGTGCGCCGAGAAGGGGGCGCCGATGCCCTATCGTGACCCCGAAAAGCGCCGCGCAGTGTGGCGGGAATCGCAAGCTCGGCGCCGGCACTCAACCCCGCGTCAACCCCTGACTGCCCTTGCCGACCTGCGCCGCGACGAAGCGCGACGCGTGGTGGCGGTGCTATGGGCGGAGCTGGACGCGGTGCGCGAGGTGCAGGCCGCGGGAACCGCCGAGCGTGCCCGGTGCTGCGCCTTGCTCGCCGGCACGCTGCTGCGGGCGATCGAAACGTGCGACCTGGCGCGAAGGCTTGAGGAACTCGAAGCGTTGGTGGCCGGGGGAACCTGGCCGGGAGGGAACGATCATAAAAACACGAATTGAACGGCTGAAACGCCGCCTGGGGAAGCGCCGCTGCCCCGAGTGCGCCCGGCATGGGGTGGCGTTCGTCAACGAAGGCGCCCCGTTGCCGGCCGACCTGGGCGAGAAATGCCCGGTTTGCGGCCGGACCCCGCGAGGGGTTCTGTACGTCGAGGTTGCCCGGCGGTAGGTGGACGCATGAGCGATGAGCGAACAACCGCGAAAGCAATGGGCGCTTGGCCGCGCGCGCCCCGGGCCGGGGGAGCTGCCGCGGCGCTGCCGGACCCCCCGTGCCCCCGGCCGCCACGGCCGCGTAGCGCGCGTCAGGAGCGCCCCTGGCTGGCTTTCTTGGCGGGGGTGCACCTAACCCCTACGGCGCCGCCGATCGCCTGTCCTAGGCCCGAATTTCGCGCCCGCGCGCGCCCCGGGCCGGGGGAGCTGCCGCGGCGCTGCCGGACCCCCCGTGCCCCCGGCCGCCACGGCCGCGTAGCGCGCGTCAGGAGCGCCCCTGGCTGGCTTTCTTGGCGGGGGGTGACCCTCAGACTACAAGTCTAGGTACACGTTCGAAAATACTAGCAGAACGTAACTTCGCGTGAGCTGCGCCCCACTTGCGCCCCTTACTTCCTTGACGTATGCTGAGGTGGCGGGAGGTGCACGATGCCCGGGCAGATTCGGCGAAGGGAATCGACGTTCACCGGCAAGGTGAGCTGGCAAGCGCGCGTGCCGTTGCCGCCTGGGCCGGATGGAAAGCGGCGGGAGCTGATCCGGACGTTTCCGCGGCGGGCAGACGCGAAGGCCTTCCTTGAGGACCGTCGCCGCGACCTGCGCGCCGGCCTGGGGCTGGAACCGACGAAGACGACACTTCGCGAGTATCTCGCAACCTGGCTTGAGACTGCGGCCCGGCCGGCCCTTCGAGCGAACACGGTCGAATCATACGAGGACGTGCTGAATCTCTACGTCCTGCCGGCGCTCGGCGACTATCGGCTTGACCGCTTGACACCGCTGCTGCTGCAACGGTGGCTGGGAGAGCTTTCCGCCCGCGGCCTGGGCGCCCGGACTGTGCGGTACACGTACTCGGTGCTCGCGGCGGCGATGAAGCAAGCCCAGCGCTGGCGCTTGCTCGCGGCTTCTCCGTGCGCGGCGGTGGAGTTGCCGCGGCGCGAGCGTCGGGAAATGAACGCGCTGAGCGCGGCGGAAGCGCGCGCCTTCCTGGCGGCCGCGGCCGGTACGCGGCACGAGGCGCTGTTCGCGCTGCTGTTGGCCGGGGGCCTGCGGCCGTCCGAGGCGTTGGGGCTACTGTGGACGGACGCTGACCTTGACCGCGGGGTGGTGACGGTGCAGCGCTCGCTCGTTCAAACGCGGGGGGGGAAGTGGGCGCTTGCCGACTGCAAGACTGAGCGAAGCCGGCGGACGGTTCCCGTGCCGGCGGAGGTAGTCGCGGCCCTTCGCCGGCACCGCGTCTCACAGCTTGTGCAACGCGTGAGGGTAGGCGGCGCCTGGACGGACACGGGGCTTGTGTTCACGAACGAGGTAGGCGGACCCCTTGACCGGCGGAACGTCCTGAACCGACATTTCCGGCCGCTGCTGCTCAAGGCGAGGACGCCGCGGGGACACGTCGCCGAATGCCCGACCTGCACCGAGGCCGGCTGGCTTCGCGGGCGGAAACTGTGCGACACGGGCGCCAAGCTGCGCGAGGAAGCGGCGGCCGAGGTGAAGAGATTCCGGCTTTATGACCTGCGGCACACGGCGGCGACGCTGCTGATTTTGGCCGGGGTGCACGTCAAGGTAGTCGCCGAGCGCTTGGGACATGCAAGCGCCGTCATGACCCTTGACGTGTACTCCCACGTCCTGCCGGATATGCAGGCCGACGCGGCTGACAGGCTGGGCGGGCTTCTGTTCGGCGAGGGGGGCGCGTGAATTCCGGCGGCCTGGCCGCGCCGAGGCCGCCGACGCGGGGGACCTGGCGGCTGCCTGGGCACTTGCGCCCCACTTGCGCCCCTTCCTTGCCCGGTATCTGCGAATCTCTCCGGGAGTTTGAGGCTCTTCAAGAGCGCTCAGAAGCGCAAAAAGTGCGCTGCCCGAATAGGTTGAGCGATTCTCGCAGTGCCTCACGAAAGGTCATGGGAGATACAGGCTCAAAATGGGGTTCAAGGGGTCGCGAGTTCGAATCTCGCCGTCCCGACCA
>CALEVZ010000084.1 GCA_937924755.1 uncultured bacterium | reverse complement strand
AGCCCGGACGAGGCTTACGCCATTGGCATTCACCCCACCAGCAGCGAGGTTTACGTGGCGGGATACACCGACTCCTCTGACTTCCCCAACACCACCGGCGGCGCGCAGGCAAGCTACGGTGGCGGCTCTACCGATGCCTTCGTGGCGCGCCTGAACGCTGCCCTCACCTCGAACCCCCAGTCCACGTACCTGGGGGGCTCGGGCTGGGACCAGGCTTCCGCCCTCGCCATTCACTCCGGAAGCGGTGAGATTTACGTGGCGGGATACACGGGATCCACCAACTTCCCCAACACCACGGGCGGCGCGCAGGCAAGCAACGGTGGCTTTGACGACGCCTTCGTGGCGCGGATCACGGCAGGTCTGGCAGCTGGAATCCCCGCCGACATGACCGCGGCCTTGGGGGCCTTGCCGGGAGAGTTCGCTCCGGGACAGATGGTTTCGTTGAGCTTTTCCTGCACCAACAACGGCCCCGACCCGGCCACCAACGCCACCTGCGGCATTGCCGCCTCCTCGGGCACGGTGAGCGGTGTGGTCTGCACCCCGGCGGTCCCCGTGCCCTCCTTGGGTGTGGGAGCGAGCATCAACTGCACCTTTACCTTCACCGCTCCCGGCACCGCTGGCGGGGGCAACACGCCGGAAACCGGCGTTACCTTCACGGTGACCGCCGGGGCTGACAACGACACCAACCCCGCCAACAACACCGCCAGCAACGCCACGCCGGTGCCGATGGTGGACGCCCTGGACGACGCGGCTACCTTCCTGGCCAACACCACCCAGAGCTACAACGTGGGCAGCAACGACCAGTACGGCACGGGCGGTCTCCCCGGCACGGCCACCTTCAGCGTGCTGGGAGGGACGACCTGTGCTTCGGCCAGTATCAACCCCTCGACCGGGGTGGCCACCTTCCAGGTGCCGCCCTCGAGCACCTGCGCGGTGGTCTACCAGGTTTGTGTGGGGAGCGCTTGCGACACCGCGCAGCTGGTGGTGACGGCGCAGCAGGTGGACCCCATTCCGACCCTAAACGAGTGGGGGCGTGCGGCACTCGTACTGCTCGTGCTCATCGCCGGGATCGTGGCGCTGCGGCGGGTGATCGCCTGATCGGCAGCGCTGGCAGCGGCTTGACCTCGGACCTCGACCCGACTCTCGCCTCCCGCCGCCCCCCGCGGCGGGAGGTTTTTCTCTGCCCGCCGGGCCGGGCCCCCACTGGGCTCGACGGAGCGGGGCCCTCCACGGGCGTGCCGGGTCGCTGAGCGCGCGGTGCGCTTTACAGGTTGACGAAGCAGGCGCGGGGGTCCACCTCGTGGTCGATGACGCCCAGCCGGCGCAGTTGCCGCACGAGGGTGCGCCAGCGCTCCTCGCTCATCGCCCCGAGGCCCCTGGCACGGGTCGCCTCGCTCTCCAAAAAGGGTCGTTGTACCTCGGCGGCGGCTGCGAAGGTTTCGAGGTCCATGGCGGTGTTGAGGGCGGCCATCACCCGGTTGGTGGGCCCGGGGTCCTGGAGGTAGGCCTGCCACCCCGCCCGCAGGGCCGCCACGAAGCGGCGTGCGGTGTCCGAGCGTTTGGCAAGGAATTCCTCCCGCCCCACGATCACCGCGGCGTAGGGGTCGAAGCCGGTGTCGGCGACGAGCAGCACCCGGGGCTCGACGCCGTGGCGGCGGGCGGTGAGGGGCTCGGCGAAAACGAAGCACTGCATGGCCACCTCCCGCTGCCGCGGGTCCAGGAACTGCGCCATCGCCCCGGCGCCGTAGGGGACGATGCGCATCCTTTCCAGGCCGTACTGGCGGCGGAGCCACTTGAGGTAGGCCAGCCCCGGCTGGGCGATGAGGGTGCCGCCCCGGGCCAGCAGCTCCGGAATGGAGGTCACCCCCTCCCCGGCCCGCACCATGATGGCCTGCGGCGAGGTCTGGTAGGTGGCGAAGAGGGCCACGATGCGGGCCCCTTTGGCCCGCAGGGCGATCACCTCGTCGGCCGCCGCCACCGCCAGCTCCACCCGCCCCGAGGCCGCCATCTGCACCGCCGGCACGTCGGGGCCGCCCTTCAGAATCTCCACCTCCAGACCGGCGGCGGCAAAGTGGCCCCCCTCGCGGGCCGCGTAGATGCCGCCGAACTCGGGTTCGGGCAACCAGTTGAGCTGCAGGCGCACGGTCTCGAGCGCGGCCGCGGCGGCGACAGTCGTTGCCGTGAAGACCAGCGCCAGCGTCCAGGCGGTGATCGGAGGTTTCACCATACCCCCTGCAACCGGCCGCGGCGACCGTCCCTTCCACCCTTGCAGGCCCTCACGGCCGCTCCTGCTCCGAGGCGTGCCAGTGGCGCAGGGTCACCCGGGCCGCCCCCCCCACCGCGGCAAAGAGGGCCAGGCCCAGCAGCGACGCCAGGCCGACGGCGGCGAACAGCCGGTCGGTGTGGGACTCCCGGGCATAGGTGAGGGCCAGCATCCCGAGGCCCGCCTGCTCTCCGGCGTAGGACGCCACGAACTCCCCCACCACCGCCCCGATCACCGCCAGCCCGGCCGCCACCTTGAGACCCGCGAAGACGTTGGGCAGGGCCGCCGGCAGCCGCAGCTTGCCCAGCTGCGCCCAGAAGCCGGCCCCGTACAGCCGGAAGAGGTCGACGAGGTGCGGATCCACGGAGCGCAGGCCGGTGACGGTGTTGACGATCACCGGGAACACGGCGACGATGAAAGCCGCCACCGCCACCGGCCGCACCCCGTAGCCGAACCACACCACCAGCAGGGGGGCGATGGCCACCAGGGGCACGGTCTGCAGCAGCACGGTGAACGGGTAGACGGCCCGCTCCACCCAGCGGGCGGAAGCGATCACGACCCCGGCCGCCACACCCAGCACGCCGGCGAGGGCGAAGCCGGCCAGGGCCGCCTGACCGGTGAGCAGCACCCCACCCCCCAGGGTGGCCGCGTGGGTCACCAGAGCGGCGGCGATGCGCGACGGCGGCGGCAGCAGGTAGATGGGCACCTCCAGCAGCCTCACCGCCGCCTCCCAAAGGGCGTTGCCGGCGGCAAAGGCCACCAGGGGCGGCAGAGCGGCGCGCAGGGCGGCCCTCACCCGACCTCCCCCTCCTGCAGCATGGCGAGCAGCCGCCGCACCGTGTCGTTGAAGGGGGCGGTGGTGCGCAGCGCCGGCTCCCGCCGGCCGGCCAGGCCCACCTGCAACTCTCCCACCACCCGCGCCGGCCGGCGCGAGAGCACCACCACCCGCTGCGCCAGGAAGACGGCCTCCCCCAGGGAGTGGGTGACGAAGAGCACGGTCATCCCCCGCCGACGCCACAGCTCGTACAGCTCCTCGTCGAGCCGCGCCCGGGTGAGCTCGTCCAGGGCGGCGAAGGGCTCGTCCAGCAGCAGCAGGCGGGGGTCGGTGACGAGGGCGCGGGCCAGGGAGGCGCGCATGCGCATCCCCCCCGACAGCTGCGCCGGGTAGCGGGTGCGGGCGTCCGTGAGGCCCACCTGGGCCAGGGCCGCGGCCGCCGCTTCCCGGCGCGGCCCCCGGCCCACCCCGGCCAGCTCCAGGGGCAGCTCCACGTTGCCCTGCACCGAGCGCCACGGCAGCAGGTGGGGGTCCTGGAAGACGTAGGCCAGGCGCCCCCCGGCCCCGGTCACCTGCACGGTGCCCTCCTGAGGGAGGTCCAGCCCCGCCACCAGGCGCAGCAGAGTGGACTTGCCGCACCCCGAGGGGCCCAGCAGGGCCACGAACTCCCCCGCCGCCACCTCCAGCTCCACGCCGTCGAGGGCGACCACCCCCCCGGGGAACTTCCGATGCACCCCGCGCAGGCGTACCCTCGCGCCTTCACCTGCCCCCTGGCGAGCCGTCACGGGGGCATTGTGCGCCGGCGCCTCTCCCCCCGGCAAGGGCGCCTCCCAAGCCCGGCCGCGCTACAGTGGGGGCGTGTTGAGCCATCCGGCCCCGGGGCAGGTCTCTCCCTGCGTGCGTCACGCCTGCCACGCCTGCTGCCTCGACACCCGTATGACCCTCACCGAGGCGGACGTGGCCCGCCTGCGGGCGGCGGGGGAGGAGCACTTTTTCCTCACTGCCCCGGACGGTTCCTGGCAGCTGCGCAACATCAACGGGCGCTGCGCGTTCCTCACCGCCGAGGGGCGCTGCTCGGTGTACGAGCGCCGCCCTGAGGGGTGCACCCTCTACCCCCTGGTGCTGGACCTGGCCAGGGGGCGGGTGGTGCGCGACCCCTTCTGCCCCCACCGGCTGGAGTTCCCCGCCCCGGCGGCAGCCCGCCGCCGCCTGCGGCGGTCGGTGGCCCGCGAGGAGCGGGAGGCCCAGGCCCGCCGACTGGCCAGGGGGCCGCGATGAAGCCTTCCGTAACCCTCCCTGGCGCCGGCGGCGGGGCGGACGGGCTCGCACGTCGATCTCAACGCCGTACCATCGCGATCACCGAAGGAGGATGCCATGTATCGAAAGTTGTACGACTTCGTCGCCGACTTCAAGGAGGAGAGCGAGGCCACGGCCCGGCTGCTGGCAGCGCTGTCGGACGCCTCGCTCCACCAAAGGGTCAACGATCAGGGACGCTCCCTGGGTCAGATCGCCTGGCACATCACCCTGACCTTCGGTGAGATGCTCTCGCACGCCCGCCTGCCCGTGGCGACCCCGGGGGAGGAAGCGCCGCCGCCGGACACGGTCCCCGGGCTGCTGGCCGCCTACCGGCGGCAGGCGCAGGCGGCCCTCGACGCCGTCGCCGCCGCCTGGAACGACGGCCTGCTGGTGGACGAGATTCCCATGTACGGCCAGTCCTGGGCGCGGGGGCGGGTGCTGGCCGTGCTCCTGCGCCACCAGGCCCACCACCGGGGACAGATCACCGTCCTGGCGCGCCAGGCCGGGTTGGTGGTGCCGGGCGTGTGCGGGCCGGCCAGGGAGGAGTGGGCGGCCTGGGGCATGCCAGCCCCCTGGTGACCGCCCCGCTCCGGCGCCGCCCGCGCCCCGCAGCGCCGCCGGGAGGAATCACCGGGCGACCGCCGTGGCCACCGTCTCGACGTGGGCGGTCTGGGGGAAGAGGTCGACGCAGGCCACCGTCTGCACGGTGAAGGTTTCCCCCAGGCGGCGCAGGTCCCGGGCCAGGGTGGCGGGGTCGCAGGAAACGTACACCACCCGGCGGGGGGGCTGCCGGCGCAGAGCCTCGAGGACTTCCGGACGGCACCCGGCGCGCGGGGGGTTCAGGATCACCACCTCGGCGGGCAGGACCCGCGGCAGGTGGTGCTCGGCGGTTCCTGCCAGCACCTCGAACCCCCCGGCCCGGCGGGCCTGGGCGGCAGCGCGGGGGTTGGCCTCGATGGCCACCACCCGGGCGCCGGCGCGGGCCAGCCGCCGCGCCAGCAGCCCCGCCCCGGCGTAGGCGTCCACCACCAGCTGTCCGTCCACCGGCCCGATCCGACGTTCCACTTCCTCGTAAAGGCGTGCGGCCGCCCCGCGGTTCACCTGCAGAAAGGCGTCGGCGGCCACCGCCACCGACTCTCCCGCCAGGTCGTCCTCCACCTCACCCCCCGCCAGGCGGCGCATGCGCCCGGCGGGATCGCGCCGCCACACCCCCGCCCAGGGGCCGGAGGCCCGCCCCAGGCGGGAGGGGTCCCAACCCGCCGGTTCCCCTTCCACCAGGAGGAGAGCCTCCCCGGCGGCGGTGCCCCGCACCGAGAGGCGCACCTCCCCCCCCGGCGGCAACAGGGCCGCCTCGGCGGTGAGGGCCCGGCGCAGGCGCCCCCAGGCGGCGGCCACTGGCTCCTCGGGGAGGAGACAGCGTTCGTCCACCTCCACCAGGCGGCGCGGCTCCCCCAGGGCGTGCAGGCCGGCCAGCACCGCCCCAGTGCCGGGCCGGCGCGCCAGGAAGCTCATGCGGTTGCGGTACCGCCACGAAGAAGGGGAGGGGATCACCTCCGGGGGGGTGGCGAAGGCGAGGCCGCCCAGGCGCGCCAGGTTGTCGGCCACGATGGCGGCCTTGGCGGCCCGCTGCGCCTCCTCGGTGAGGTGCTGCAGGGTGCACCCCCCACAGTGAGCGTAGAAAGGGCAGGGAGGCTCCCGCCGCCCCTCCCCCGGCCAAAGCAGCCGCACCAGCCGCGCCCGGGCCCAGCGCCGGGCGCGGCCGGTGAGTTCCACCTCCACCTCGTCTCCCGGCGCGGTGCGGTGCACGAAGACCACGCAACCGTCGGGGAGGCGCCCCACCCCTTCGCCGCCGGCGGCGATGGCGCGAATGGTCACTCGCACCGCGGCAGGATACGGCTCCCAGCTGCCTCGGCAAGGCCGCCAAGGCCGCGGCCCGGCGGCCCGCCGTCAAGGCCTGAGCTCGGCCAGTTTTGCCCGCACCGCGTCGGCGTGGCCGTCGGCCTTGACGTTGGGCCAGTGGTGGGCGATGCGGCCTTGCGGATCGATGAGCACGGTGGAACGCGTCACCCCCTGCACCGTCTTGCCGTACATCTTTTTTTCCCCCCACGCCCCGTACGCCCGCAGCACCTCGTGCTGGGGGTCGGACAGCAACGTCACCTTCAGGTCGTACTTGGCGATGAACTTCTGGTGACTGGCCGGGGTGTCGGGGCTGACCCCCAGCACCACCGCGTCGAGGCCCGAGAAGGCCTCGATTCCCTCGCTGAACTGGCACGCCTCGGTGGTGCAGCCGGGGGTGTCGTCCTTGGGGTAGAAGTACAGCACCACCCACTTACCGGCGAAATCCGCGAGAGAGACCACCTCGCCGTTCTGATCGGGCAGGGAGAACGGCGGCGCCGGCTCACCCACGGTGATCTTGCCATCTGCCATGACTGTTTACCTCCCACGCCGCAGGCAACGCCGCCGCTGCCCGCCAGCTTCCCGCGAACCTTCTCGCGCCCGTCTGCGTACTCTCACCCCGGAGGCAAGTGTGCTCACCTTCATCCTCTGGCTCATCCTGCTGGTGCTGTGCTGGCCCCTGGCCCTGCTGGCGCTCCTCCTCTATCCCCTGGTGTGGCTGGTGCTGCTCCCCTTCCGGCTGTTGGGCATCGCCGTGACCGGAGTCTTGGAGCTGCTGCGCGCCGTCGTTCTTTTCCCCGCGCGGCTGCTGCGCGGTCCGCGCGGCCTGTAGCGCTTGCCCTCGCCTCGGACGAGGGAGTGTGGCACCATGCGGACATGAGCGCCGACGCGGTCCTGCCATTTTCGCTGCTCACCGAGGACGACCTCTTTCTCTTCAACGAGGGGAGCCACTTCCAGATCCACACCAAGCTGGGAGCCCACCCCTGCAGCTTCGATGGCCACGCCGGAACGTACTTCGCCGTCTGGGCCCCCAACGCCAACTGGGTGTCGGTGATCGGCGACTTCAACGGTTGGGACACCGCCGCCCACCCCCTGCGCCCGCGCGGCTCCTCGGGCATCTGGGAGGGTTTCATCCCGGGGGTGGGCAAGGGGGCCACCTACAAGTTCCACATCGGCTCCCACCACCGCGGCTACCGGGTGGACAAGGCCGACCCCTACGGCGTTTTTCATGAAGTGCCGCCGCGCACCGCGTCGGTGGTGTGGGATCTCGACTACGCCTGGGGGGACGAGGAGTGGATGCGCACCCGGCGGGACCGCAACCGCCTGGAGGCCCCCATGTCCATCTACGAGGTGCACCTGGGCTCGTGGATGCGAGTGCCCGAGGAGGGCGGGCGCTCGTTGAGCTACCGGGAGCTGGCCGACCGCCTGGTGCCCTACGTGGCGGGGCTGGGGTTCACCCACGTGGAGCTGCTGCCGGTGATGGAGCACCCCTTCTTCGGCTCCTGGGGGTATCAGATCACCGGCTACTTCGCCCCCTCCAGCCGCTACGGCACACCGCAGGATTTCATGTACCTCATCGACCGCTTTCATCAGGAGGGGATGGGCGTGATCCTCGACTGGGTGCCCTCCCACTTTCCCACCGACGAACACGGGCTGGCTTTTTTCGACGGCACCCACCTCTACGAGCACGCCGACATGCGCAAAGGGTTCCACCCCGACTGGAACTCTTACATCTTCAACTACGGCCGCCACGAGGTGGCGTCGTTCCTGCTCTCTTCCGCCTACCATTGGCTCCACACCTACCACGCCGACGGATTGCGGGTGGATGCGGTGGCGTCCATGCTCTACCTGGACTACTCCCGCCAGCCCGGCGAGTGGATCCCCAACCGCTACGGTGGCAACGAGAACCTGGAGGCCATCGACTTCCTGCGCAAGCTCAACGCCATGGTCTACGAGCGCTTCCCCGACGTGCAGACGATCGCCGAGGAGTCCACCGCCTGGCCGATGGTCTCGCGCCCCACCTACCTGGGAGGGCTGGGCTTCGGCCTCAAGTGGGACATGGGGTGGATGCACGACACCCTCAAGTATTTAGCCCTCGATCCGGTGCACCGCAAGTACCACCACAACCAGCTCACCTTCCGCATGCTCTACGCCTGGACCGAAAACTACTGCCTGCCCCTCTCCCACGACGAGGTGGTGCACGGCAAGGGATCCCTGCTCGGCAAGATGGCCGGCGACGACTGGCAGAAGTTCGCCAACTTGCGGGCGCTTTATGCCTACATGTTCACCCAGCCGGGCAAGAAGCTGCTGTTCATGGGGGGCGAGCTGGCTCAGTGGGGGGAGTGGAACCACGATTCGAGCCTGGACTGGGGCGCCCTGCAGTACCCCCCGCATCAGGGGGCGTGGCAGCTGGTGCGCGATCTCAACGGTCTGGTGCGGTCGCTGCCCGCGCTGCACCGGCTGGATTGCCACCCCGCCGGCCACGAGTGGATCGACGCCAACGACTCGGACACCTCGGTGCTGACCTACCTGCGCTGGGATGAGGCCCGCCAGCAGGTGGTGCTGATCGCCCTCAACTTCACCCCCGTGGTACGCCACGGCTACCGCATCGGCGTGCCCCGCGCCGGCTTCTGGCGGGAGGTGCTGAATACCGACGCCTCCGTCTACGGCGGCTCGGGCCTCGGCAACCTGGGCGGGGTGAGGAGCGAAGATACCCCGTGGCACGGGCGCCCCTATTCCCTGTCGGTGTTGCTCCCCCCTTTGTCGGGGGTGATCTTCCTCTGCGAGGGGTAGGCTGACCTCACCCTGCTACCCTGCGCGGCCGTGACCGGGGTTCCCCTCTCCGCCGCCCGGCCCCGCCTGGCCGACCTCAGGGAGATGCTCCGCCTGGCGGTGCCGGTGGTGGTGGTGCAGGTGGGTTTGGTGGCCATGGGGACCGTGGACACCATGGTGGTGGGGCGGGTGTCGGCCGACGCCCTGGCCGCGGTTGCCCTCGGCAACCTCTATTTCTTTTCCCTGTGCGCCTTCGGCATGGGGGCGCTGCTCGCCATCGACCCGGTGGTGGCGCAGGCGGTGGGGGCGGGGGACGAGGCGGCGGTGCCGGCGGCGGTGCGCACCGGCCTGCTCCTGTCGGTGGCGCTGGCCGTGCCCACCGCCCTGCTGCTGCTGCCGGGCGAGTGGGTCCTGGGCCTGCTGCGGCAACCCGCGGAGGTCATTCCCATCGCCGCCGCCTACGCCCGAGTGTGCGCCCCCGGGGTGCCGGCGTTCTTCGCCTTTTTCGTCCTGCGGCAGACGCTGCAGGCGCGCGGGCGGCTCAGGCCGGTGGTGGTGGCGATCCTGGTCACCAATTTGGTGAACTTCCTGCTGGACTGGGTGCTGGTGTTCGGCGTGCCGAAAGCCGTCCCGCCTTTAGGGGCGGTGGGCTCGGCGTGGGCCTCCACCGCCTGCCGTTTCCTGCTGGCGGCCTGGCTGGCGGTGGCGCTGGTGCGCGAGGTTCCGGTGTGGCCCAGGGGTGTCGCTCCCCTCGCCTGGCGACCGCTGCTGGCGCTGCTGCGGCTGGGCGCTCCCATTGGCGTGCAGTTCCAGCTGGAGTTCGCCGCCTTCGGCGTCATCGCCCTGTTCATGGGACTCCTGGGCACCGTCGAGATGGCTGCCCACCAGGTGGCGCTGAACCTGGCCTCCCTCACCTTCATGGTGCCGCTGGGGGTGTCGGCCGCCGCCGCCGTCAAGGTGGGGCAAGCCATCGGCGCGGGGGATCAGGCCCGCGCCCTGCGCGCCGGCGCCGCGGCGCTGGCCTGCGGGGGAGGATTCATGGTGGCCAGCGCCCTTGCCATGCTTTCCTTCCCGCGGGGACTGGCTGCGGCGTACACCGACTCCCCCGAAGTGGTTGCCCTGGCCGCGGTGCTCATCCCCATCGCCGGCTTCTTCCAGGTGTTCGACGGAGTGCAGGTGGTCTCCACCGGGGTGCTGCGGGGAGCCGCCGACACCCATGCCCCCATGGTCATCAACATCCTGGGGTTCTGGTTGCTAGGGATACCCACCAGTTTGCTGCTGGGCTTTCGCCTGGGGTGGGGGCCGGCGGGGTTGTGGTGGGGACTGGTCGTGGGTCTGGCCGCGGTGGCTCTCCTGCTGCTCGCCCGGGTGGGCTGGCGCCTGCGCCGCCAGGTGGCGCGCATCCAGCTGCAGTAGCGAAATTACCAGTACTTTTCGGTGTGGATGTGCCCGGGGGAGGTGCGGGTGTGCTGGCGATACCCCTCGCCCTCCAACAGGGTGGTCATGTCCTCCACCATCTCCGGGTTGCCGCAGAGCAGGATGTGGGTGTGGTCGGGGTGGGGAGGAACACCCCACTGTCGGGCCACCTCGCCGGCTTGCCAGGCGTCCTGGACTCGTCCCGCAAAGCCCGTCCAGGGCGACACTTCCTCGTCGGGACGGGAAACCACGGGGATATAGGCCAAGTGGGGGAAGGCCCGCTGCATGGCGGTGAGTTCGTCGCGGTAGCCGAGATCCCAGGAGTGGCGGGCGCCGTGGATAACGGCCACCCGCCGCGTGGACTCCTCCAGCAGGCGGCTGCGCAGCATGCTCACGTAGGGGGCGAGACCCGTGCCGGTGGCCACGAGCACCAGGTTGGCGTTGCCCGGCACCTGGTCTAGGGTGAACAGCCCGCTCAGCTTGGGGGACAGCCACAGCCGTTCCCCCTCCCGCAGGGCGAACAGACGTGGCGACAGACCGCCCGAACGCACCAGCGCCACGTAGAGTTCGAGGTACTCCTTCTGACGGGACGACGAGGCGATGGAGTAGGAGCGCCGCAGCAACTTGTCGGGGGGCGGCGGCTGGTCCTCGCCGTTGGCCTCCGGGCAACGCGGGGCCGAGCCCGGCAAGCCGATGACGGCGAATTGCCCCGGCTTGAAGTCGGGCAGCTCCCACCCTGCGGGAGCCACCCGGAGAATCATCAGTCCCGGCGCCACCCGTTCGATTCTGGTCACCACCGCGTTCAACTCCACCCCCATTCACAACCTCCGTTCCGAGGAGAGAACCAATGTAGTCTGCGCTCTACTCCCGGGGGCTGACAGGGAAAAGCGAGCGGCCGCTTTTCACCGCCCAGGCGGTGGGGAAGGCGCTGTGCAGCAGCAGCTCCCCCCCGCCGGCCGGGCGCAGCGCCCCGGTGCCCAGGGTCAGACCTCCATACCTGGCAAGCACGTACCCCCGGCCCTCCAGCGCCGCCGATTGCAGGGCATCGAGGGGGAACGGGCGGCGGGCCAGGAAGGCGTCCACCTGCGCAGCCTCCAGCTCGATGACGTTGTCCCGGGCGGCGCCACCCAGGAGGAGGGCGGCCGGGGTGGTCAGGCGCGGCACCGCTCCCGCGGTTTCCACGAAGGGCAGCCCCACGCTTTCCGGCCTGGGGCGGGGGGGAAGACGCAGTTCCCGGCAGGCCAGCGCCAGGGTGCGGGTGTTGGCGCGAAACACCACGTAGCGATTGGCGACCTCTTCCGCCGAGATGCCGAAGCGTTCGACCCCACCTCGCCACTGCGCCAGCGGCACCTCGCCGGGAGTCACCGTGGCCGCCTCCGCCGCGGCACCGACCTCGTCAACTTTCTCCAGCACCGCCACGAAAAACCCGCCGGTGTCGTTGTCGTGGGGGTAGATGCGGGCCGCCCGCGCCACCTCGGGGAGAAAGCGCCGGTCACCCCACTGCTCCAACCCTTCCCGGACCACCAGACCCGGTACCTGCACCGGCAGTATTCGCACACTGCCGGGGGGCAGGGCGCGCAGGACCGCGTCCACCACCCCCTCGTTCTCCTCGGGGGCGTAGGTGCAGGTGGAGTACACCACCCGCCCCCCCACCCGGCACAGCTGCACGGCCCGGGTGAGCAAGGCCCGCTGGGTGGCGGCCAGGCGCTGGTAGTGGGGGAGGCGGGTCGCCCGCAGAACGTGGAGGTGCTTGCGGGTGGTTCCCTCGCAGGAGCAGGGGGCGTCCACCAGCACTCGGTCGAAGCCGCCGGCCGCCAGGGGGAGGTTGCCCCCGCCCGAGGCCACGGTGACGCTGCACGCCACCCCCAGCCGGTGGAGGTTGTACTGCAACGCTCCCAGGCGACGCACGCTGGGGTCGTTGGCCACCACCGTGCCGCGGTTGTCCATGTGCACCGCCGCCTGGGCGGTTTTGTTGCCGGGGGCGGCGCACAGGTCCAGCACGCGCTCGCCGGGCCGGGGTTCCAACAGGACCACGGGCAGCAACGACACCTCCTCCTGCACGTGGTAGGCGCCGACCAAAAACTCCACCGTCAACCCCGGGGAGGGCGCCCCCGAGAGGCGAAAGGCGCGCCGATACCAGGGCAGGGGAGTGACGGTGAAGCCAGTGGCTTTTAGTTTTTTCGCCAGCTCCGAAGGGGTCAGGCGGAAGGTGTTGGCCCATACGCAGGTGGGCAACGGCGCGTGGCTCGCTTCGAGGAACGACGAGAAGTCGGGGATGATGCCGCGGTAACGGGAGAGGGCCACGGACTCGCCGGCCATGGATGGGCAACCTCCCGGCGCGACGGGGTTCACTCGGGGCGGGCGAAACTCTGCACCGCCTCCGCCTCGTCCTCGAACACCTCCACCAGCGGGAGCACCTGCGCCAGGTGCAGGGTGGAGCGCACCCGGTCCCCGGGGCGCAGGAGCTTGAGCTGGGCTCCGAAGCGGGCGGCCAGTTTCCAGCTGGCCACCAGCTCGCCCACCCCGGTGCTGTCCAGCCGGGTGACCTCGGCGAGGTTCACGAGAATGCGGCGGTGATCGGCTCCCAGCAGGCGGTTGACGGCCTCCCGCAGTACCTCGTCCCCAACCCCTGCCACCAGGGTTCCGTGCAGATCCAGGATGGTGACTCCATCGACCTCGCGAGTGCTGACGTTCATCTCGTCATTTTAGACAACAACCCCGGGGTCACGACTGTTTGGGCGGGGTGAGGATGGTGGTGGGGAAGGGGGTGATGACCGATCCCGCCTTGCCCTCCCCGGTGACCCGGCCGGTCCCCGCCTTGTCCACCTCGTCAATGCGGATCACCGCGCCGAGAGGCAGGAAAAAGCGCTTGACGCCGGCGAACTCCAACTTGACGCGTTCCTCGGAGGAGTCCACCAGCACCTGGGAGCGCTCGCCGAAAAGCAGATCCTCCACCTGCACGAAGCCCAGCATGTCGGCCGCTGCCACCTTGCGGGCGTATACCTCGAACACCTGGTTCTGATTGTGGAAGATGACTTTATAAACACGCTTCTCTCGCGGCGGCATGGCACTCCCCAAAGGTCACCTTAGCACGCCTCGCCCCCGTCCTGCTCCGGCTCTCCCCGCAGAACGTGGAACTCCGCCAGCAGCGCCCCTAGCTGGGCGGGGGTGAGATACCGCAGGGCCACCGCCACCTCCCCGAATTTCACCCGCTTGCGCTGCTGCAGGTCGAGCAGCTGCTCGAGCTGGGCAGGGGTGAGAAACCCCAGCTCCACGGCCAGCTCCCCAAACAACCTGCCGCTGCGCGTCTGGGCCTCCAGCACCTGGCCGATCTGATAAAAATCCATGTAGTTGTAGAGATACGCCAGAGTGCCCAGCCAGACGTTGGTCTTCACCTGCGCCTGGGCAATGGCGTCCACGTCCTCCGGTTGGAGGACCCCCTTCATCTGCAAGAACTCACCGAACCGCATGGGTGCCTCCGTGCATCATGAAGCCACTGCTAGCCCTTCCCTTCATTGGCGCACCCGCAGGGGGATGGTGGTGGGGTCATCGGTGGAGCCGTCCACCACCGAGGCGTACCCCACCACCCGCGCCTCGGTGGGCTGTACCCGCACTTCCGCCCACGCCGACGCCACTCCCGCGGGCAGGGCGCGGGTGCGCTGCAGGCGCCCACGCGGGGGCACCTCCCCGAGATCCAGGGTAGCCACGGTGGTGCCGTCGTCCCTCATCAGGCGCACCGTCACTCGCGCCGGCACCTGGCCGATGTTGACGAACTCCAGGTTGGTTCGGAACGCCCCGTCCGAGCGCAGATGGGGCAGCAGGCCCACCTGCGCGCCGCCCAGCGCCTCGGCCACGGTGGTGCCCGCGATGGCCTGCCCGTAGGAGGTGACCACCCCGCCCGCCTCCCCACGAGCGTAGGTCCGGCCCAGCACCTCCAGCGGGCGATCGCTATCCACCACCACGAACCCCACCGCTGAACCCCCCACTTGGAAAAGGGACGACGTCACCTGGCGCGCCGTCAGCTGCCGGCCTGCCGCCACGGTCGTTACCTTTTCCACCTCGCCAGCGGCCGTCACCAGGGTGAGCCGCACGGTGGCAGCCTGCTCGCCCGCATTCAGCACCGACAGATCGCTGGACCACACCACTCCCCCCAGCCCCGGGTGGTTGCCGGCGATCCCGGGGACGACATACACCTGCTCGAGACCCTGGCAGGCGGCGGCGTAGGCCACCTGCACGGGGGGCGACCAAGCGGACGGGGCGCCGCACGCCGACACCGCCGCCACCCGGAAGTAGAGGGTGGCGTCGGCGGTGATGGGTGGGGTGAACTCCCAGCTCGTGCCGCTCACTGCGGTTTCGGTGGCGCCGCTGAAATCGGGGGTGGTGGCCCAGGCCACCCGGTAGCCAGCGGCGCCGCTGGAGGCCGTCCAGGTCAGGGTCAGCGGCTGGCGGCCGCAACCCGAGCTGAGGTCGCTGCCCACCCCCGTCGGCGGAGGAACCGGAGCGCATGCGGTTGCCAGCGCTTCGAGCGCCTGGGCGGCGTCCACCCGGTTGCGGGTGACGCCGTTGCGGTCATCGCGGATGGCCTTGCCGGTGTCCGCCAGCAGCTGCCGCAGGAGCGCCGGCGGCCGCCCGGGGTGGGCCTGGGTGAGCAGTGCCGCCACCCCCGCCACGTAGGGGGCCGCCGCCGAGGTGCCGTCGAAGCAGTCCTCGCTGCCACCGCCTCGCCGGGTGGTCCTGGCGCAGGCGGCCGGCGCCCACACTCCCAGCTTTTCCCCTGAGTCCGAGTAGCAGGCGATGCGGTCGGGGCGCGTGCGAATGGAGCAGCCCGAGCGCATGCACTGCCCCTCCCCGTAGCTGCGGTTGTAGTCCACGCAGCCGATGAGGGGGAGGGAGAGGGCGCAAATCTCGTCGTCGAACACCGCTCCCACCGCCAGGGCGCGGGACAGGCAGGCGGGCCACGCCACCCCGCCGGAGCAGCCGCCGTTGCCGGCGGCCACCACCACCAACACGCCGGCCTCCTCCAGCGCTTGAAAGGCGGCGGCGAAATCCGCCGATTCGGCGTCGCAGGTGCCGGCCTTGGGCGGCCAGTCGATGTCGTCGTATCCCCCCAACGACATGTTGAGTACCTTGATGTTGTGTGGGTTGCCGGCGGCGATGGAGGCCAGCACGGCGTCGATCCCGGCCAGCACCTGCACCGACGTGCCCTCGCCCTTGCGATCGAGCACCCGCACGGCCACCACCCTGGCGCCGGGGGCCACGCCGTTGCCGGAGCCGGCGGCGATGCCGGCCACGGCGGTGCCATGCCCCTCCTGATCGTGCGGGTCGCCGTCGTGGTCGATGGCATCGAACAGCGGCACGGTCTTGGCGCCGGCGCCGGTGCCCTTGGGGGACAGCTCGCTGTGGCCGGCGTCCACCCCGGTGTCCAGGATGGCGATCCCCACCCCCTGCCCGGTCAGCCCCTGGGCGGCCACTGCCGGCACGTTCATCAGCCGCTTGCCCTCGCTGCGCAGGGCGCGGGCCAGGCGCACCGGGGCAATCCCCGCCACGGCGGGGCTGGCCGCCAGCTGCGCCAGCCGCGCCGCCGGCAGGCGCAGGTGCACCAGCGGCAAATGCTCGAAGCGTTGCCCCTCCACCGCCCCCAGCGCCACCACCTCCCGGCGCAGCGCAGCGACCGCCTCCGCCCTCAGGGCGTGCCCTACCAAGCCGCCGCCGTCGCCTGCTCCCCGCAGCACCACCACACACTCCACCTCCCCCACCCCCTGGGCTGCGGCCAGCTCCAGGCTGGGCGGCAGCGCTTCGATGGCCAGGGCATGGACTGGACAACCAAAAAAGAACAGCGCCAGGGCAAGCCTGCCTCGCATGGGGAAACCTCCGCTCCCCGAACCCTAGGCCGCTGATCCTCCCCGGTCAAGGGGGCGGCACCCTTGCCCCCACCCGGTCCGGAACACCGACAGCGACACGGGCACCGTTCCGGCCGGGGCAAACCGGGCCGACCGTGAGGGCGGGCCGGAGGCCCGCGCACCCAGGGGCATGGGGAGAGGCGGCGATCGGGCTTATCGCTCCTGCGGCATGAGGATCCAGAGGACCAGGTAGACGATGATGCCGGGGAAGGCCACCGATACGATCGACACCACCACGTAGAGGATGCGCACGGCGGTGGGGTCCCACCCCAGCCACTGGGCGATGCCGCCGCACACCCCACCCAGCAGGCGGTGACGGCGGGAACGTACGAGGGGGTTGACACTCATGGGCACGGCTCCTTGCCCGCCGCGCTTCCCGCGGGCAGCGACACCGTGACATACGCACGAAGATAGGTGGGGGTTCTGGAGGGTAAGGAACGCCTAGTCGGTCAGCCGCCGCACCGCCTCCCGGATGGCGTGCTGGCACACCGGGCAGAAGGGCTTGACCCCTTTGGAGAACATGATGCAGTCCAGGGCCGGGCGGTACAGCCCCGTGGCCGAGTATCCGGCCCCCTCGAAGGCCCCCACCACCCCGCGCCCCGCGCTGCGCCCCAGATAGTCATCCACGGCGCGGGCGTGCTCGGCCGACAGCCGCTCCCCCTCCGCGAGCAGCTGCGCCACCGTGGCCTTGGCGGCCTGCCCGCGCATCGCCTGGGCGATGCGGCGGTTCAGCTCCTCTCGGCGTTGCTGGAAGGCGCGGTCGAGGGTGTCGAAGCCCTCCTTTTCCCACGGGGTGGGGATGGGGGTCGAGGGAGAAACCAGGTGCCGCCACTTGAGCGACGCCGGTTCGAGCAGGGCGGTGATGTTGGGCTCGGCGGGCTCCACGCCGCGGGGATACAACTCGTTGTAGGCCACCGAGGAGGTGTAGTACTCGTCCGCCAATCCCGCGAAGGCGTGCCCCAGCTCGTGCAGGAAGATGTACTCCGACCACTGGTTGTCGGCGGTGAAGGTGCTGTAGAAATTGAAGATCCCGCCGCCTCCGTAGCGCCTGTGATTGACCATGACGGCGGCCAGCTCGTAGGGCACGGCGGCGGCGGCCCGGCGCAGGGCGCGGTTGTCCTCGGTGAGCAGGTAGCGCTCCGAGCCCAGGGCGTCGAACGACGCGCCCAGCGCCGTGCGCCGCCACACCCCGCGGGAGGGCTCGTCGCAGCCGCTCTCTGGCGAGGGCACCAGCACTCCCCGCACGGCGATGCTCTGGCGCAGGGAGGCGAACGGCTCCTGGCGCAGCAAAACGGCGACAAAGCGCGTCAGGTCAGCCCGGAATTTCTTCATTTCTCGGACTGTGTAGCCCTCCCCCAGGATCACGAGGTCCACACAGGTTGCCGCGGGGTGACAGGGGTGGGCCTCCACCACCGCCGTGGCGGCTGGACCCTCCGCCTCTACGAAGATGTCCTGGGGGTCGACGGGGGCGTTAAACAGCTTCCGCACCTGCCCCCGTTCCCGCACCTCGATGACCAGCTCCGTGGATTGCCGGGGCAAGGGGAGGCGCACCGACTCGTGGAAGGTGCGGCGCACCCCCCGCCCGGCCGGACCGGTGGTGCGGTACTCCCCGAAGTACGAGTCCCACGGGAAGGCCCACAACGTGGTTCCGTCGGCCGGATCCACCAGCCGGGCCAGGTAGCGCCCCTGCGGCCGCTCGTCCACCAGGCCGGAGCCCCGGGGCCCGGCCCACGGGCCCTCCAGGACCAGGCGATCGAGGGTGAAAATCTCCTCCTCGGCGTGGCCGGTGTGGTAGAGGTCTACCCGCAGGGTGCGGTCGTGAAACCTTTTAAGAAAAAAAGTTTCCCCACCGTAGGAGGGGAACGCCACGGCAACTAGCACCCCGACCACGCGCAGAGCATTCGCCATGCCTTTATGGTAGCGGAGTGTCGTGCGCCGTACGACCAGTACTACTGCGTCAAATTGGGAGCGGCGGGCGCCTCGCCGGCGGGGGCGGATGGCCGCGGGGCGGCGGCCATGGTCGAGGCGGCCTCGGTGAGCACTGCCTCCAGGCTCTCCAGGGGACCGATGGGGCCGCCGGCCGGGCGGTCGTCCGCGTACACCAAAAGCGTCACCTTGCCCCGCCGCACCCCCGGCACCACCGCCACCTGCCGTGGCCAGGCGCCGCCCATGGCTTCCACCAGCGCCCGGTTCCACGGCGTGTCCTTGAGCTCCCCCCGGTAGCGCTGCCCGCTGAGCAGCACCGCCGCCACCACCGACCCGTCATCCACCGGCAACCGCAGCCCCGCCAGCCGGTCCACCCGCACCCCGGTCGTCTCCCCCAGCCCGAACGTGCCCACCGCGCTGAGCGCCTGGCCGCGCACGCAGAAGAGTACGCCGCGCGCCGCCACCCGCGCCGCCACCCGCAGCACCTCGTTGACCTGCTCGCCGGTCAGCAGCGGTGCCGGGAAATCGGCCACGAGCGTCCCCAGGGTCGCGGCGCGCCCGACTCTGGTTTCCTGCCGCCGCAGCGCCGCCCGCGCCGCCGGCCCGGACCCGGCGGCCGCGGTGGGAACCGCTTCCGTTTCGCGGCGCAGCTCGTCCCAGCGCCGCAGCATCTCCACCGCCATTCCCTCGCCGTCGATGCCGCGCTCCAGCAGGAAATCCCGGGCGTCCACCTCGACCTCGCCGCGGTCGGCGATCTCCATCGTGCGAAAGCGAAAGAAACCCTCCTGCCACTCGAACATCTCGGCCAGCACCTTCCACACCTGCCGGTGCATCACCGCGTCCAGGCGCTCCTCGGTGATCGCGTCCATTTCCACCAGAATACGGCCTAGCCGTTTCTCCTCCTTGCTGCGGTACTGCCGATCCAGCGCCTCGGCGAGGGTTTCCGGCGTGACCAGCTTGAGGTGCAACAGCAGGTGGCCGAACGCCTCGCGCGCGGAGGTGGAGGCGGCGTAAATGATCTTGCCCTTGCGCACCACCAACACGCCCTCTTCCACCCCGGTGCTAAGGGTGAGCCGGCCGCTCTTGCCGGTCATCGAAACGATCTGCAGGATTTCCGGCAGCGACAGCTCTTCGAGACGGCCCACCAGGCTCATCGCCCCTCCCCTCACCGGTTCGGCGCCCCCCGAGGACACCCCGCACGTCACCGATGTTCACGGACAGTACAGCCTAACCCGGCGGGCTTGTCAATCATCCGGCGCTGCCCCAGACTCGGAGACTCACCGCGCCGAAACAAGCCGCTTGCGACCCGGCAGGCGGCGCAGGCGGGCGCGTTTTTTCCCCTCGGCGCTCGGCACGCGCCCCGGCGGCCGTAGCCGACCGGGTGCGCAGGTGCCGTCGGTGCCGATGTCGCAGGTGCAGCTGGCGCAGGACCCCATCGAGCAGGTGACCTGGCACGACCCACCGCGGCTAGAAGGGATGCTACAGGCGGTGGCACCCGGGCCGCCGGCGGTGCACGAAGCCCCGCCGTCCGGTTCGGCGCAGGGCACCGCCGCCACGGTCCCCGCCGCCAAGGCAGCCCGCAACGCCTGCGCGTCGTGCAGCAACGCCGCGTCCACCGCCAGCGGGCCGGCCGACCGCCAGCCGGGGTCGGCCGCGAGGAGGAGCACGGCCACAGTCAGGGCCAGAGTGAAAGTCCCCTGGCCCCGTGCACCCGAGAGGAGTCATCTACCCGTTTCATCGACACCCCCCTCGGGCATCGTTTTCAAGCTCTCTGACCCCCGAGTCGTCTCGGTCCCACCGGCACCCGTCCATCGCGGCGGGCCGCCAGCGCGCCAAGCCCGCAGGCGCCCAGCTCTACCCCAGCCGGAAACAGTACACCTTGGGCTCGGTCATCTCCTGCAGGGCGAAGCGGATCCCCTCCCGCCCCAGCCCCGAGTTCTTGATCCCCCCGAAGGGCATAGAGTCCAGGCGGTAGTCGGTGGAGTCGTTGATCATCACTCCACCGCACTCCAGCCCCGATGCGATCTTGAAGGCCATGGCGACGTCACGGGCGAACACCGCCGCGTGCAGCCCGTACGGCACCGAGTTGGCCTCGGCGATG
>CALEVZ010000083.1 GCA_937924755.1 uncultured bacterium | reverse complement strand
GGCCCCGTACCATGCCTCCGGCATGACGCGACCCCTCCACCCGCCGCTCACCTACGCCGCCGCCGGCGTCGACATCGACGCCGCCGAGCGCGCCCTCGCCAGGGTCAAGACGCTGGCGCGGGCCACCTTCACCCCCGGGGTGCTGTCGGAGATCGGCTCATTCGGGGGGCTGTTCACCCTGCGTCCCGACGACCCCCGGGCCGACGTGCTGGTGGCCTCGGCGGACGGGGTGGGCACCAAGCTGCGGGTGGCGCAGATGGCCGGCATCCACCACACCGTGGGGGAGGACCTGGTCAACCACTGCGTCAACGACATCCTGGTGCAGGGCGCCAAGCCGCTGTTCTTTCTCGACTACCTGGCGGCCGGCCGGTTGGTGCCGGCGACCATCGTCGCCCTGGTGGAGGGGGTGGCGCGGGGCTGCCGCGCCAACGGCTGCGCGCTGCTGGGGGGCGAAACGGCGGAGATGCCGGGGTTTTACGCCGAGGACGAGTACGACGTGGCCGGCTTTATCGTCGGCGCGGTGCGCCGCGATCGCCTGCTGCCGAGCGCCGATGTGGCGGCCGGGGACGCCCTGGTGGGGCTGCCCTCCTCGGGGTTGCACACCAACGGCTACTCGCTGGCCCGCAAGGTGTTCTTCGAGCTTCTGGCGCTCACCGTGGACAGCCACGTGCCGGATCTGGGGCACACGGTGGCCGAGGAGCTGCTGGCGGTGCACCGGTCCTACCTGCGGCCGGTGCTGCCCTTGATGGAGGCGGGCCTCGTCAAGGCGGCCGCCCACGTCACCGGCGGCGGCATCCCCGACAACCTCCCGCGGGTGTTGCCCGCCGGCGTGGGGGCGGAGATTTACCCCGAGTCGTGGGTGGAACCGGCGGTGTTCGGCCTGATCCGCGCCGTCGGCCGCGTTCCCGAGGAGGACATGCGCCGCACCTTCAACCTCGGGGTGGGGATGATCCTGGTGGTGGGGGAGGAGCGGCTGGGGGAGCTGTTGGCCGCCCTGCCCGGCGACTGTCCCGGGCGGGTCATCGGCCGGGTGGCGGCGACTCCGGGGGTACGGTTTCTGGGTGGGAGGCACGGCGCGTGAGCGGCGCGGGGACGGCCCGACTCGCGGTGCTGCTGTCGGGGCGCGGCTCCAACTTAGTGGCCATCGCCGACGCCTGCCGGCGCGGCGAGGTGCCCGCCGAGATCGTCCTGGTGCTCTCCAACAAGGCCGACGCAGCGGGGCTGGAGCGGGCCCGGGAGCGCGGCATTCCCGCGCGGGTCGTGCCTGCCAAGGGGCTGTCCCGGGAGGAGCACGAGCGCCAGCTCATCGCCGCCCTGGAGAAGGCGCAAGTGGAGTGGGTGTGCCTGGCCGGCTACATGCGACTCCTGACGCCACTGTTCATCGAGCGCTTCTTCCCCCGCATCGTCAACGTCCACCCGGCGCTGCTGCCGTCCTTTCCCGGCGTGGAGGCGCAGCGGCAGGCCTGGGAGTACGGAGTGAAGGTGGCCGGCTGCACCGTCCACCTGGTGGACGCCGGCTGCGACACCGGACCCATTGTGCTGCAGCGCACCGTCGAGGTTGGCGAGGACGACACCCCAGAGACACTTTCGGCCCGCATCCTGGAGCAGGAGCACATCGCCTATCCCACCGCCCTGCGCCGCCTGCTCACCCGCCCCTGGCGCCTGGACGGCCGCCGCCTCGTATTCGAGTAGACCGCCCAGGTTTCTCCGGGGTCGTGAAGACGCCGGGGTGGTCCAGTTGTCGGATCTCGGATCGCGTCACGCACCAGACCGCCCCGGGCCAGCGGATGGCTACCAACGCTGGCCGTCGAGCCCGGCACCGGCAACGTCGCCTGTATCCAGAACGGGGAACTGTTGACTTGGGATGGCGTCAGTCGGCGCGCCAAGCCGTTTCTTTCCCTTCCTTTCCGCCTCGCCGACCTCCTGATAGTCACCCATGACGACGTGATCATGACGCTGTGGGGGGGTGGTCGTTCGCACCACCGGCCGCGCCGTGCAGTGGCAGGTCACCGGCAACGGCGGTCGCCATGGCGTCTCTTCGACGTCCACCTGAAGGCTGGGCTGGTGGCGCTCGGGGATGATGAGGGAAACCTCCGACTGCCGCGACTCTCCGACGGGGTCGAGCAGGCCGCCCGGCGCTTTACCCAGGAGCCGGCACTGCTGGAGCGGTTTCTCCAGGCACGTTTGGGAGCCCAGGCCTGGCGGGAGGCCCAGGAGACCGCCCGGGAGCAGCTGCGGCGGAGCGCGGCCCAGCGTCCGGGACTTGCCGACGGTGAGCGTTTGTACGGTGTCCGCGATGCGTACCTCTTGGCCCGGGGAGCTGTCGTGGCTTGGGCGGGTCGCTGGCCAGTCGTCCTGTATCCCGGACGGGAGGAGCCTCTCACCGAACTGACGACGGCCCTCAGCGCACTCGGCCTCGAAAACGCCACCTCCTCCGCCGCCCGAAAGCCGAGGTGGTTGCAGCAGTTACGCCGTGCCCAGAGGTGGCACACGTTGGTCTTCGACGGCGTCGAATGGCGGGAGGTGCCGCCCTCGGTGCTTCATTTCACCCCGTAGCAAAGCCCGGGTTACGGGGCCGCGGCAGCGCCGGCAGCCGCCCGTCGTTGAGCTTCTCCTCGACCTCGGTCATGAGACAATCATTCAAAGCGGCGTCGAAGTACCTGCCAACGCCCGCATCGACCACCCGCCTCCATCCCTCGTCGAGCATCCTCTGCACGCGCCGAAACGTGTCCTTGCAGCCCAGCCCGGGACGAAGTCCAAAGCTTGTAGGCGCAGACCGCATCTGGTAGGTCGGCTCGAGGGCGTTGCCAAGCGGTGGTTGGAGGACCCGATCTCGAATCGCCGGAAAGGTATATCCGGGTCGCTGCGGTGACCGCTACCGGTTGTGGTGCGCCGTGATCGCTGCCTTCCACCGAACTCGTCCCGGCCTGCCGAATTTCCCTAAAAGGCCTGCTGCACGAGACAGGAAAAGAGCGTGCCCCATTTCCGGCTGGTTCGCCGGCTGAATCGACACGGGGGCCGTGACCGGCTCACCGTCGTTGCCCGGCATGGACGCACAGCTCCAGGCGCTGGCTTATGGCGTCAAGGTGGCCGGGTGCACGGTGCACCTGGTGGACGCCTCCTGCGACACCGGCCCCATCGTGCTCAAGCGCACCGTCGAGGTGTTCGACGACGACACCCCGGAGGTGCTCTCGGCCTGCATCCTGGAGCAGGAGCACATCACCGACCCGGCGGCGCTGCGCCGTCCGCTCACCCGCCCGTGGCGGCTGCACGGTCGCCGCGTGATTTTGCCGTAGGGGCGGAGCTCGACTTCGCCGGCTAGGGTGCCCGTGACCGTGGCGGTGACCGTGTCCTCGGCGGCGCCGGTTTCGGCGTCGGGGTGGCGACATCGGCCAGAGAAGCGAAGCGGCGGCCGGGGTGTTATGTCGGTGGGCGGAACGCGACGGCTGGTGGCGTCGGCCGCCGCGCCGGTTGAACATGGGAACTACGCGGTGGTGGCCGGCCAGCTGGATTGGCGGTCGGGTCGCGCAAGGGTGGTCCGCGTAGTGGTGTGAGATCGAG
This sequence comes from uncultured bacterium, assembly GCA_937924755.1. Classification (GTDB taxonomy): domain Bacteria; phylum Acidobacteriota; class Thermoanaerobaculia; order Thermoanaerobaculales; family Thermoanaerobaculaceae; genus CALEVZ01. The sequence continues at coordinate 4,192 of CALEVZ010000083.1, read as the reverse complement.
CCGTGAGGAGGTGGCATGCGGTCAGGAGCGAGGTGGACGGTCGTGGCTATCGTCCTTAGTGGAGCGAGCGCTGCCGGGGCGCAGACCGGAGCTGGGGAGGTCCGAGTGGCCCCCGCCTCTCCCCAGATGACCTGGTTTCCCATCGTCTACTACACCCCCGAGACCAGCGTGGCGGCGGGAGGGGGGGCGGTTCTTACCTGGCGGAAAGAGGGTCAGGATGGCTCACTCCGGCCCGACTCGCTGCAGGCCTTCCTGGTGTACACCGCCAAACAGCAGTCCTTTCTCCGCCTGAACCCCGAGGTGTATCTCCGCGACGGGCGATTTCGTGTGGAGGGCGCCCTCACCCACATCCACATGCCCACCTCCTACTTTGGCATCGGCAACCCCTCTGATCTTGATCGCGACGAGGTGGATGCCCGAGAGGAGAAGTACACCAACCGCAGATTTGCCCTGGAGGGGGCGGCATTGGTTTCCGTGGCCGGGCCCCTGCGGGTGGGAGTGGTTGCCCGCTTCGCCCGGGACCGGCTGCGGGACTTGGAGGCGGGTGGGGAGTTGGCTGGTGGTGGCGTTCCGGGATCGGCGGGGGGAGAGGTGGGGGGAGTCGGACCGGTGGTGGAATGGGACACCCGTGACAGGACCTTCGCACCTGCCACGGGCTCCTGGCTGCGGGCCTGGGTACAGTCGCATCGTCGCGCGCTGGGAAGCGATTTCCGTTTCGAGCGGTACGGTCTGGACCTTCGCCACTACCTCCCGGTGGGTAGCGGCCACGTGCTGGCGCTGCAGGCCGGCGCCGACACGGTGCGGGGGCAAGTGCCGTTTTACCAACTGGTCTCGCCGCCGCTGCGGGGCCTCTACCAGGGCGTTTTCGTGGACCGGGCGCAAACCTTCGTGCAGGGGGAGTGGCGCATGCGTCCGCGGGGGCGTTGGGGGGCTGCGGTGTTCGCCGGCGCCGGCGGCACCGGTGCGGATCTGTCCGATATCAGGCCCGCGGAACTGTGGGCCGCGGGGGCGGGGGTGCGCTACCTCTTGAACGCCAGGGAGGGCATCGCCTTGCGCCTGGACCTGGGCGTGAGCCCCCTCGGGGTGTTTCCGTACTTCATGATCATGGAGGCGTTCTAGTCCTCGGGGCGGGCCAGGCTATGATGGAGGTGCAGGCGGTGGTAGGCTCGCTCCAACTGCCATGGGCCTGTCAGGGCGCCGCATTCCCACCGCCGCCCCCGCCGAAGTAGGGCGCTCGAAGCAGGGTTTGAGTCTCGCCGACACCGTCCGGCATGCCATCTCCCTCTGGCGGCCGCACGCCTCGCTAGCGGCCGTGCTGCTGGCCATGCTGGCGGTGCCGCAGGGGTACAAGGCGTTTTTCGCCTACAGCCAGCGTCTGATCGTCGACGGCGGGATTCTGGGTGGGGACCGTGCGCTGCTGCTGCGGGTGGTGGCGGGGCTGGCGCTGGGGTTCGTGCTGGCCGGGGCGGCGCAGTTCTTCGCCGACTATCTCCGCGCCCGCGCCGGCGCCGCCATCATCAACCGAGTACGGGAACAGATGTTCCTGCACCTGCAGGACCTTTCCATGGGATTTTTCGTCCGGGCGCGGGCAGGCGACCTGGTGGCGCGTTTTACCTCGGATCTCGCAGACGTCCAGAAGAGCCTCACCACCCGCGTGGTGGACGCGGCCTTCGCGCTGCTGGGTCTGGCCATCAATCTGCCCCTTGCCTTCGCCCTGGAGTGGCGGCTGGCGCTGGTGATGCTGATCGGCCTGCCGCTGGTAGGCGTTGGCACCCGCCTGTTCGGTGGGGCGGCCGCGGCCGCCCGCTACCGCCTCAAGCAGGAAGAAGGAGCGATGGCAGCAACCGTACAGGAGAACGTGCGGGCTCAGGCTGTCATAAAGGTGTATGGACTGGCGGGATGGGTGCGCGACCGCTTCGCAGCGCAGCTGAAGAGTCTCCGCAAGCGTTTGATTCAGGAGGACTTTCTCGCCGAGGTGGTGGGTACCTCGTCGTCGTTGGGGGTTTTGGCCGTGCAGGTGCTGGTGCTGGGGGTGGGGCCCATCTGGCGGTGACGGGGCGACTGTCGGCCGGGTCCCTGGTGGCGTTCCTGTCGCTGCATGCCATCGTGTCCAAGGACATCTACGATCTCACCAAGAAAGTGGTGCCGGCGCTCATCTCCTCGGCGGGGGGTCTGCAGCGGATCGAGGAGATTACTCGGGAGCCGGTGGAGGTGTCCGAGGCCGCGCGGCCCCGACCAGTGCCGCCGGGTCCCCTGGCCTTTCGTTTGGACAACGTCACCTATTCTTATCCCGGTGGCAAGCCGGTACTCAAAGGGGTGACGCTGGACATCCCGGCGGGCCGGCGGGTTGCGCTAGTGGGTGGTTCGGGGTCGGGCAAGAGCACCATCGTGGGTCTGCTGCTGCGCTTCTTCGACCCACAGGAAGGGCGTGTGCTGGTCAACGGCCTCGACGTACGCAATGTGTCCAGGGACTCGCTGTACTGCCGGGTCGCCGTGGTCTTCCAGGAGAGCTTCATGTTCGATGGCACGGTGCGGGAGAATATCGCTTTGGGCAAGCCGGGGGCGAGTGACGCCGAGATCCAGGCGGCGGCGCGGGCGGCCGAACTGCACGACGCCATCCTGGCCTTGCCGCAGGGGTACGACACTGCGGTGGGGGAGCAGGGGGGGATGCTGTCGGGGGGGCAGCGTCAGCGCCTGGCCATCGCCCGGGCCATTCTGCGCAACCCCGAGGCCCTTCTGCTGGATGAGGCTACCTCGGCCCTCGACCCGGCTACCGAATCGGCGGTTAACGCGACACTCTCGCGCCTGGCGGTGGGCCGCACGGTCGTGTCGGTCACCCATCGGCTGGCCAGTGCCTGCGACGCTGATCTCCTCGTTGTCCTGGACCAGGGCCGCGTCGTCGAGACCGGTGGGCACGCCGAACTGCTGGCCCGCGGCGGTGGGTACGCGGCCCTGTGGGCCAAACAGAGCGGAGTGGAGGTGCGGGGCGAGGCCGCCGCGGCACGGGGCGACGCCTTGGCGGTGCGGGTGCGGCCGCACCACCTGCGCCTTGTGCCGCTGCTGGCCGGGGTGGAGGAAGTAGCGCTGGCGGACGTAGCGGCGCGCATGGTCGTCGAAAACTGGGATGCGGGTCGCGCCGTCGTGCGCGAAGGCGAGGTCGGCGACCGCTTTTTCGTCATCGCCCGCGGCCGCGTCGAGGTGACCTTGCACGTGGGTGGCACCGTCCAGCACGTGGCCGTCCTCGACGACGGCGATTTTTTCGGCGAGCAGGCACTCTTGGCGGGCGCTCGGCGAACCGCCACGGTGCGCACGCTGACCCCCTGCCTGCTGATGGTGCTGGAGCGCGCCGCCTTCGAGGAGGTGGTGCGAGCCTACCCGGCACTGCAGGCGGCGGTGGCGCGTGCCGCCGAACGCCGCCAGGCCATGGCCGCCGATGTGCTTGCGGCCCTGGACGAGACGACCCTGCTGGAAGGCTGAAAGCCATGAGGGGGGAGACGATCTTCCACCGCCGTTTCCCTGGCGATGGGTGCTGCAGCGGCCGTCCCTCCGCCCGCGGGCATCGGCACCGACATGGACCCGGTCACGTCGATGAGTAAGTCGATCGTGTCGAGCTGGGGCCCGGGGGGCAGCGGTTGGGGGCGGTGGGGCGGTAGTCGAGCGGCGCGGCCGGGAGGGCTTGCAGGCCTGCGAAGCGGCGCGGCCGACCGGCCGGGCAGCCAGGCGGGATGGTGAAGCCGGAGCGCCTGCGGTTCGGGTGACTGCCGATCGTCGGTTTAATTGGCACTCTCGGCGGCCTTCGTGGAGGCCGGTGAGGTCGAACTCCGCGAGCTCCAGGGCCGCTGGAGCACCAGCGGCGCCACGAGCGCGGCGGGGTCCTCAAAAAAGCTCCTTCGCGCACATCGCCTTGGCCAGACGCTCCCGGTTGAGCCGCTTGGGCAACCGCCAGCCCAGTGTCGTGACCCCGGCTGGTGAGCAGGCGCTGCGCCCAGGCTGATCCGCCTCCCGCCGGCCGACCTGCCAGGCGAAGCTCGCCTCCCTCGGCGATGATCGCCGCCTCGCTCGACTCCGGCCGCAGCCCGGCATACCGTCCATGAGGGCGGGCCGGAGGCCCGCGCACCCAGGAGCACGGGCCCGGTTACCGACACGCACACGGGCACCGTTGCGACCATGGGCGGTCGCACCGTCCATGAGA
>CALEVZ010000082.1 GCA_937924755.1 uncultured bacterium | reverse complement strand
GGCGGTGAGAGGGGACGTCGTCGAGGAGGTGGTCCTGGAAGACGACGACGTGCGCGTGGTGGTGAGCGGAGCCGGGGGTGTGCTTTCGTCCATCGTTCTGAAGGGTTTCCGGGACGAGGAGGGGCGGCCGCTGGAATTGGTGAGGGCTTTTTCCACGCCACCACTGCGGATGGCTTCGGCAGGTCCCTGGAACAGTGAGCCTTACCTTGTGGAGCGGGGGGAGGAAGGGGTGAAGCTGCGTTGGAGCGATGGGGCGGGTGCTTGGGTGCAGAAGCGGGTGGGACTGGGGAGGGGCCGCTTTGGCGTGGAGGTGGATGTTCGGGCGGGCGGGGCGGCCGGGCGGGATGGGGTGGTGATTTCCAGCACCGGTGAGGCGACGGGAAAGAAGGGGGGTTACTTTGAGCGGCTGTCGGCGGTGGTGCGGGTCAACGGGGACCTGGAGCGGATTGACGCCGGGAAGGTGAAGGGGGGGGCCCGGTTTAGCGGTCTGGTCGAGTTTGCTGGGGTGGAGGACCAGTACTTCTTGACGGTGCTACTGCCCGATGGGGGTGTGGGGGAGGTGGCAGTGGTGCGGGAGAAGGGGGGGGCGGCGGTGGTCGCCGGCGGAGGTGGAGGGGCGGTACGGGGCACCTTGTACGCCGGGCCGAAAGCGCACGACGTTCTGGTGGGATATGGCAGGGGGCTGGATGAGACTCTGTCCTTCGGGATTTTTGGTCTGCTGTCGGTGGGCTTTTTGGTGGCGTTGAAGTGGATCTACTCGTGGGTGGGGAACTGGGGGGTGGCGATTATTGTGCTGACGGCCGCATTGAGGGTGGTGTTGTTTCCCCTCACCCACAAGAGCACAGTGGCGATGCGCCGGTTGCAGAAGGTGCAGCCGAAAATGAAGGCTATCCAGGATCGCTACAAGGAGCGGGCGAAGAAGGATCCGCAGGCGCGGGCGCGCATGAACCAGGAGGTGATGGCATTGTATAAGCAGGAAGGGGTGAACCCCATGGGAGGATGCCTGCCATTGCTGTTGCAGCTACCGATCCTGTGGGCGCTGTATAGCCTCTTCGCCCACGCCATCGAGCTGCGACAGGCGCCGTTTGCTCTCTGGATCACCGATTTGGCGCAGAAGGATCCGACCTATATCCTGCCGATCCTGATGACGGTGAGCATGTTCGTGCAGCAAAAGTTGGCTCCTCAGGCGGCCGATCCGGCGCAGCGGCGGTTGTTCTTGATGATGCCGTTGATCTTCGGTTTCATGTTCATGAGTTTTCCGGCAGGGCTGGTGCTGTACTGGCTGGTGAACAACCTGTTGACGATCGCGCAGCAAGTCGCCACGGAGCGGCTGCTGCGGGAAGCGCCTGCGAAGGGGTGATCGGCCTGGAGGAACGGCGTTTTCTGGAGACGTTGCTGGATGCCGGGGTGGGCGCTGGGGCGGGGGAGAGGTTGAGGGTTTTTTTCGCTCTCCTCAGGCGCTTTGGGCGGGTGACCAACTTGCGGGGGCCGGGGGCGGGGGAGCGGGCGGGGGTGCACACGCTGGATGCCCTGGTGGGGCTGCCGTTTTTGGCGGAGGCGCGGTGCCTGGTGGACATCGGTTCGGGAAACGGCTTTCCGGCGATTCCCCTGTTGGTGGTGAGAGAGGGTTTGCGGGGAGTTCTTCTGGAGCCGCGGGAGCGGCGATGGGCTTTTCTGCGCGAGGTGGTGCGGGAGGTGGGCGTGGATGCCGAAGTTCGGCGGGAGCGGTGGCAGGTCCATGAGGGTGGTCCGTACGAGGCGCTGACGTGCCGGGGTGTGGCGGCGCGGGAGTGGGTGGGGGCGGCGGCGCAATTGGTAAAGCCCGGGGGCGTGATGCTCTGGTGGAGCGGGGAGGGTGGAGTGAATGTGGAGCCGGGAGAGCGTGTGTTACCCTCCCCACTGTCAACGCCCGGAGGGGGCCTCATGCACGTCTGGCGGCGATGTTTCACGTGAAACACGCGGGAGAAAGGGTGAGTTTCCAGAGAGTTGTGGCAATCGCAAACCAGAAGGGCGGAGTTGGCAAGACGACCACCGCCATCAATCTCGGGGCCGCTTTGGCCACCTACGAGCAGGAAGTCCTCCTCATCGACCTGGATCCCCAGGCGAATTGCTCGTCGGGGGTTGGTCGCGGCGGCGAGAAGCTTAGCTCCTACGAGGTTCTCACCGGGGTGGCCGACCCGGGCGCAGCCATCCTCCCCACCGCTTTTCCCAACCTCGCTTTGCTCCCATCTCGCCGCGATCTGGTGGGCGCCGAGATCGAACTAATGAACGAGCCAGACCGCGCCCAGCGCCTCCAGGCGGCGCGGCGATGCCTGCCCTCCCGATACCAGTGGGTACTGGTCGACTGTCCTCCCTCCCTGGGTCTTTTGACCGTGAATGCGCTGGTGGCGGCCGACGCCGTGCTGATTCCCGTGCAGTGCGAGTACTTCGCCCTCGAGGGCGTCAGCGAGTTGCTGCGGACTATCGAGCGGGTGCGGTCGGCGTGGAACCCGCAATTGGAAATTGAGGGCGTCGTGCTAACCCTTTATGACGAGCGGCTCGGTCTGGCCAAGCAGGTGGTGGAGGAGGTGCAGAAGTTTTTCGGTCCCCGGGTGTTCGAGACCCTCGTTCCGCGCAACGTGCGCCTGGCGGAAGCGCCCTCGTTTGGGCAGAGCATCCTGGAGTACGACATCAAGAGCCGCGGGGCGAAGGCCTACCTGGATCTGGCGGGTGAGGTGCTGCGGCGGAGGATGCATGGCCAAGTCGCGATTGGGTAAGGGGATCGCAGCGCTGCTACCGGAGCCGAAAGAGCGCGAGCGCGGCGTCGGCGAGATCGCCGTGGAGAGCATCGCACCCAACCCTTTGCAGCCACGTCGGAATTTCCCGGAGGCGAGTCTGGCAGAGCTCGCCGCTTCCCTCCGCGAGGTTGGAATGCTTCAGCCGATCGTCGTCACCCGCGGGGAGGGGGGCCGATTCATCCTACTGGCGGGGGAGCGCCGGTGGCGGGCGGCTCGCCTGGCGGGGCTGGCCACGGTGCCGGCGGTGGTGCGGGACACCGTTGGGGACAGTGAGCTCCTCGCGCTGGCGCTGATCGAAAACCTGCAGCGGGAGGATCTGACCCCCATCGAGGAGGCGCGCGCCTACCATCACCTGCGCGCCGAGCTCGGCCTGTCCCAAGAGGAGATCGCCCAGAGGGTCGGAAAGGATCGTTCCACCATCGCCAACTCCCTGCGATTGCTGCAGCTGCCGTTGCCGGTTCAGGCGCTGGTGGACACCGGCGAGCTCTCCGCCGGCCACGCCCGGGCCCTCGCCGCAGTCGACCGGGCCGAACTTCAGGAGGCCCTGGCGCAACGTTGCGTGACCCAAAGGTGGAGCGTGCGGGAGCTGGAGGCCCGCCTGCGGCCACCCGTTACTGGACGCCGCAGCCGCCGTGACCCAGATCCCGAAACGGGCGCGGCGGCGGAGCAGCTATCCGCGGCTCTGGGCGCAAAGGTGGAAATCCGCCGCCGGCGGCGCGGGGGTGAGGTGATTATTCGCTTCGTCAACGAGGGCGAACTCATTCGGCTCTTCAAGCGGCTCACGGGGGAGGAGTGATGGGCAAGGCACAGGCAACGCTCGCTGGGTTCTTGGATCGCGGCTGCACCATCAGGGGCGACGTGACCTTTTCCGACCTGCTGCGGGTGCACGGCCAGGTGGCGGGAAAGGTGATGAGCAACCACGAGCTGCTGGTCGGTGAAGGGGGGGTGGTGGAGGGGGATGTGGAGGTGGGCAGCCTGACGGTGGCTGGCACTGTGCGGGGGACGGTGCGGGTGAAGGAGCGCGTGGTGGTGCATGCGACCGGGCGGGTGTACGCCGAGGTGTTTGCCCCCACCCTGGTGGTGGAGGAGGGGGGTGTGCTGGACGGGGTAGTCCACATGAACCGCGAGGGGGCTCTTGACAGCGCTGGGAAGAAGGGTTAGCGTGATTCCGCTTTGATATTGAGACGCTCGGAGGGGCCCATGAAGCGCGCCGAGAAGTACTTCATCCAGTTTCTTCGTGACAATAATCAAAAAGTCACCAAGGAGCGCCTCCTCCTCCTCGCCGAGCTTTTCAACACCAGCGGCCACCTGGACGCCGACACCTTGCTCTTTCAGCTTCGCAACCAGGGAAAGAAAGTCTCGCGGGCCACCATCTATCGCACCCTCGATCTACTGGTGCAGGCCGGGCTCGCCCGCAAATCTCGTCTGGGCCGCGAGCACTACGTCTACGAGCGCGTCACCCCGGGCCGCAGTCACCACCACATGGTGTGCACCTCCACCGGCAGGATCATCGAATTTTGGGACGCCGATGTGGACGAATCCCTGCGCCGCATCTGCCAGGAGAAGGGTTTCCGGCCCAGCTACATCTCCATCTCCATCCAGGGAGAGCTCATCAACGCTGGTGACGACCAATAGACCCTCCCACCCCGCGCCGGGGCCAACCGCCATCCCCAAATCAGCCCACGGCTGCTCCCCGCCCGCCGGCGTGTTTGGTAAAGCATGCTTGACAAGGATGCCGGAAGAGACTACCCTCTCTCCGGAATGAGCCCCGCTCCCCCCTGGGGCCACAGCCACCGTGCCCGACGCCGCCGATTCTCCCGCCGCCCACAGCACCGTCCTATCGGTGCTCCTGGTGGGTAACCCTAACGTCGGAAAAAGTGTCATCTTCGGGGCCCTCACCCGCCGTTACGTGAACGTTTCCAACTACCCGGGTACCACGGTGGAAGTTACTCGCGGTACAGCCGCGCATCTTCCCGGGCGGCCGCAGCTCATCGATACCCCAGGCACTAACTCCCTCACTCCCCAGTCCGAGGACGAGCAGGTCACCCGGGATCTCCTCCTCGCGGAGCCGACAGCTCTCGTTATCCAGGTGGGAGATACCAAGAATCTCCGACGCACGCTTTACCTGACCGTCCAGCTGGCCGAGCTCAAACGGCGGCAGGTTCTGGTTCTCAACCTCCAGGATGAGGCGCGCGACCTCGGCGTGCGGGTGGAGAGCGGGGAGCTCGCGAACCTTTTGCGAATCCCGGTCATACCCGCCACCGCCACCCGGGGTACAGGGTTGGAGGCCATCGGTCGCCGACTGGCCGAGGCGGCGGTGGCTTCCTGCGAGGTCGCTTATCCCGCCAGCGTCGAGCGGGCGGCGGCGGAGGTGGCCGCGTTGCTGCCAAAGGAACTGGGTGACCAGCGCTACGGGGTCGCGTTGATGCTGCTCGCCGGTGACCCTTCCCTGGCAAGCTGGCTGCGTGGGCGGGTGAGCGAGGAGGGGCTGCTGGCCATTGGCCGGCGACGCGCCGCCCTGGAGGCCGAGCTGGGCACCCGCGCCGCCAGCGTGATCTCCCGCGCTCGCCATCGTTGCGTCGCCCGCCTGCTGCGGCAGGTCTTCCACCAGGATCGAGCCGTCGCCGGATCGCTGAGGGACCGGCTCGGCGCCCTCACCATGCACCCGCTGTGGGGCGTTCCCGTTCTCCTTTTGGTGCTGTTTCTGGCCTACGGGTTCGTCGGCGTTTTCGGGGCGGGCACCCTGGTGGGGCTGGTCGAGGACGGACTCTTCGGCGAGGTCATCAACCCCTGGGTGATTAGCCTGGTGGATCGCCTCGCCCCGTGGCAGTGGCTTAGACAGCTGCTGGTCGGTCCCTACGGCGTGGTCACCATGGCCATCACCTACGCCATTGGTATTGTCCTGCCAGTGGTGGGCACCTTTTTCATCTTTTTCGGAGTTCTCGAGGACTCCGGGTATCTGCCCCGGCTGGCGGTGGTGATCAACCGCGTGTTTCGGGGCATGGGGCTCAACGGCAAGGCCGTGCTGCCCATGGTGTTGGGTTTGGGCTGCGACACCATGGCGACGCTCACCACCCGCATTCTCCCCACTCGCAAGGAGCGCGTGGTGGTGACCCTCCTTCTGGCTCTTGGCGTGCCGTGCTCCGCGCAGCTGGGGGTGATCCTGGCGATCCTGGCGGCGATGTCGCCGCTAGGTACCTTCATCTGGGGGGGGGTGGTGATGGCCACGTTGTTCGGGGTCGGGTGGGCGGCGGCGCGCCTGCTGCCCGGCCGCAGCTCGGATTTCCTGCTGGAAGTGCCCCCGCTGCGCACGCCAAGTCTCGCCAACATCCTCATCAAGACCGCCGCCCGCACCGAGTGGTACCTGAAGGAAGCCGTTCCCCTCTTCATTCTGGGTACCTTGCTCCTGTTCGTGCTGGATGCCAGCGGCGCCCTCCCCGCCATCGAGCGCGCCGCCCGGCCGGTCGTGGTCCATCTCCTGGGGCTGCCCGCAAAAGCGGCCGATGCTTTCTTGATCGGCTTCCTGCGCCGCGACTACGGTGCGGCCGGCCTGTTCGTCCTGCGCCAGGACGGCCAGCTGGACGGCGTGCAGGCAATCGTCTCACTGGTGGTGATCACCCTCTTCGTCCCGTGCATCGCCAACTTCTTCATGATGATCAAGGAACGCGGCGCGAAGACGGCGCTGGCCATGGTCGCCTTCATCGTTCCTTTCGCCTTTCTGGTCGGCGGGCTGTTGAACTTCATCCTGCGCGCTCTGAAGGTGGCCCTGTGAGCGATCCGCGCATGCTCTCCTGCCCGTTGTGCGGCGGCCGTTTTGCCGAGCGGCAGTCATGCCCCTCCGGCTGTCCGCTGGCCAAGCGCTGCGGAACCGTGTGCTGCCCGCACTGCCACTACCGTTTTGTCGTCACCTCCAGCCTCGCGAGGCTCCTCGCGAGGCTGCTCAGAAGGAGGGCGTCGTGAGAGAGGGACTCTCGATCTTGGGGCGCACCGCCGCGGCCGCCCGCGAGGAAGTGCTGGAAGAGCTGTGGAGCGCCGCCGAGGCCGGGGTGCGCCTGACGGTCGACGAGTTGGCGCACACCATTCACGCCGGCGCCTCGGAGGGGTGGGCCGGCGTGGTGCAGGAGCTGGTCGAGCAGCGGCTGGTGCATCTGGAGGGAGACCTGCTGTCGCTCACCCCTGCGGGCGTCGAGGAGGCGCGGGCGGCGGCCCGGCGGCACCGCCTGGCCGAGGTGTTGTTCAACCAGGTGCTCGATCTGCCCCTCGAAACCACCGAGCAAGAGGCCTGCCGGATCGAACACCTGCTCTCCCCCGAGGCCACCGAAGCCGTGTGCTCCTTCCTGGGACATCCGCCGGTATGCCCGCACGGGCGCGCGATTCCCCCGGGGGAGTGTTGTCAGGCGTTGGCGGGGCGCAAGGTCGAACCGCTCATCGCCCGCCTTTGCGACCTGGCGCCGGGCGAGCGTGGCAAGGTGGTTCTGCTGGCCCCGCGCCACCGCGAGCGGCTGGAACAACTGACCGATCTGGGCGTCACCCCGGGCGCCGTGCTGGTGCTCAAGCAGCGGAAGCCCTCCTTCGTCGTCGAGGTGGATCGCACGCTGCTCGCCCTGGAGGACGACATCGCTGCGGGGATCTACCTGCGTCCCCTGCTGGAGTGGTGAGATGGAACGAGAAGGCAGCAAAAGACGCCCCGCCTCCGCTGCGCCCGCCCACCTGTGGCGCGCCTTCGAGGCCAACGAAATCACCCATTCGGCGGCTCACTACCTGCTGGCCGTGGCCGCCCTCGGCCGGCTGGGAAACCAGCCGCGGGCCGCCGACGTGGCCCGCTACTTGGGAGTCAGCCGCGCCGCCGCCTCCCTCCAGTTGCGCTCCCTGCACGAGGCGGGACTGGTGGAACACGACGCCAAGCTGCACCTGCACCTCACCCGCGAGGGGGCGGACCTGGTGGCGCGAGTGGCGGGAAAGCGCGAGGTGGTGCGGGTCTTTCTCACTGAAATCCTGGAAGTCAGCGGTGAAACCGCCGCCGTCGACGCCTGCAAGGTGGAGCACCTCCTCTCGGAAGAGACATCGGCGGCGCTGGTGCGCCTGATCCGCTTCCTGCGCTCCCCCCACCCCGCCGCCCGCGCGGCGCTGCGCGCCTTTCACGATACCGTGGCGGCCTGCCCCAACGACCGGCATTGCGACTTCTGCGAAAACACCTGCCTGCTGGCGGCCGGACGGCGCCAGTGACGATTCGGGCGGCGGGTAAGGCGAGGTAAAGCCAATGGGAGGCATGCCGCTCGGTTGCGAGGTGTGGGCACGGGTTGCGACAGCGACTCTGTTGCCTGCTTTGTTGGGAGCCGCGGCGCCGCCGGCCCTGCCCGCGGCCGTTCTCGAGCGCCAGGTCGCGGCCATGGGCACGGTCCTGCGCCTTGAGGTGACGGCCGCCTCCCGACCGCTGGCTCTGGCCGCCAGCGAGGCGGCGGTGGGCGCCGTCGCGGCGGTCGAGGAAAGGCTGTCGACGTGGCGCACCGACAGCGAGTTGGCCGCCCTCAACCGCCACCCCCCCGGAGTGGAGTTTGCGCTCAGCCCGCAGCTGGCCGCCGATCTCCAGCTGGCAGCCAGAATCTGGCGGGAGACCGACGGCGCGTTCGATCCGGCGATCGGCGCTCTGCTTCAGGCCTGGGACGTGCGCGGCACCGGCCGCCGCCCCGGCCGCGCGGAACTGGCTGCAGCCCGCCAAGCCAGCGGGCTGGCGCTCCTCACCCTCACCCCGCGGACAGCTGTGCGGCTGCACCCCGGAGTGCGCCTGGAGGAAGGGGGGTTCGGCAAGGGGGTGGGACTCGACGCGGCGCTCGCCGCCCTGACTGCAGCCGGTGCCACGGGGGCGGTGCTCGACTTTGGCGGGCAGGTGGCGGTGTTGCCCAGCCCCAGCGGGTACGAGGTCGCCGTCGCCCACCCGCGCCAGCGCGCCCGCGAGATCGCCCGCGTATGCCTGGCCGCCGGCTCGCTGGCGACCTCCGGCAACGGGAGCCGCCCCCGCCGGCGCCCGCACCTGTTCGACCCCCGCACGGGCCGGCCGGCCGCCGATTTTGGATCAGTCTCGGTGTGGGCGGCCAGCGCCGCCGAGGCTGACGCCCTCGCCACCGCCCTGTTCGTTCTTGGACCCGCCCGGGCATTGGCCTGGGCCGAGCAACACACGCAGGTGGGAGTTCTGGTGGTGGAGATGCAGCGCGGCGACGCCCAGGTACGAGTCTCGCGAGCTCTTCTCGAGGGTCGCCTGCCGGCCACCATCCTCCCCGCCAATGATCGTGCAGCCGACGTAAGGAAAGTGAGGAAGCCATGCGCATCGTTTTGACCCTGTTTCTCTTGTTTGCAACCGCCGGAAACGTTTTCGGACAATCCACCGAGTCGCGCCTGGAGGAGCTGGAGCGCGAGATCGCCGCGTTGAGGGCCGCCGTCGCGGCGCGCGAGGACGGCGAGCTGGCCGAGCTGCAGCGCCAGCTTGAGGCCCTCGCCGAGGAGGTGGAGCGCCTGCGATCGGGTGAGGCGCCGCCGCCGGAGGAGACCAAGGCCTGGGGACTGGCGCCCTCCGCCGCCAAGGTGTACGGCGTCAAAAGCGGCCTTTCCCTGGGTGGGTATGGGGAAATGATCTACCAGGATCCCGCCGCCCGACGCCAGGACGGCCTCCCCTCCGGTCGCCGGGCCGAGGTGGACTTCTGGCGGGCGGTGGTGTACCTGGGCTACAAGTTCGACGACCGGTTCCTCCTCAATACCGAAATCGAGTATGAACACGGCACCACCTCCGGTGGAGTGGGCGAGGTGAGCGTGGAGTTCGCCTACATCGACTACCTCTGGCGCCCCCAATTCAACCTGCGGGGGGGAATGGTGCTACTGCCGGTGGGCCTGATCAACGAGCTGCACGAGCCCACAGTTTTTCACGGAGCGGTGCGCCCGGCGGTGGAACGGACCCTCATTCCCTCCACCTGGCGGGAGAACGGCCTGGGCGTTTTCGGCGAGGTGGGCCCGCTGGCGTACCGCGCCTTCGTAGTCAACGGCATGGATGCCTCCAGGTTCTCCGCCGGGGGGTGGCGAGGCGGACGGCAGAAGGGGGCCAAGGCAGCGGCCGAGGATCTGGCCTGGGTGGTGCGGGTGGACCACGTGGGGATCCCGGGGCTGCTGGTGGGGGGCTCCCTGTACAGCGGCGGCGCGGCGCAGGAGCGCCCCGCCTTCAGAGCCGCCGCTGCCGACCCTCGTACCACCCTGGTGGAAGCCCACCTGGACTGGCGCTGGCGGGCCCTCACCCTGCGCGCCCTTACCGTGCACGCGCGGCTGTCCGATGCGGCCGCGGCCAACCGCGCCCTCGGCCTTACTGGCTCTGCCTCGCTGGGGTCGCGCCTGAAGGGCTGGTACGGAGAGGCGGCCTGGGATCTTCTGCCCTCCCGTGCGGCGCTGGAACTCTTCGTCCGCTGGGAGGAGCTCGATACCCAGGCCCGCGTGCCCGCCGGTTTCACCGCCAACCCCGCTAACGACCAGCGCATCCTCACCCTCGGGCTGAGCTTCCAACCCATTCACCAGATCGTCCTCAAGGCCGACTGGCAGCGGGTCCAGACCGCCGCCCGCACCGGCGTCAACTCCGTCAACCTGGGGCTTGGCTATGTCTTTTGAGCGGGTCCTGATCCTGGCCCTGGCGGGGACGGCAATGGCCGTCCCCTCCTCCGCCGGGCGGTTGCTCTCGGCGGAGGAGGCGGTGGCCTTGGCCTTTCCCGGGGCGCAGGTGCGCCGGCAGCCCCTCTTCCTCACCGAGGAGGAGCGACTGCAGGTACGCCGCCGGGCGGGCACGCCTGTGGCCTCCGCCATGGTGATGCGCTACGAGGCCTTCCGCGACGGCCAGCTGCTGGGGGTGGCCTACACCGACACCCATCGGGTGCGCACCCTGGGCGCCACCCTGCTGGTGGCCCTGACCCCTGAGGGTGCGGTTGTGCGGGTGGAGCTGCTGTCGTTTGCCGAGCCCATGGAGTACGTCCCCCGTCAGGAGTGGTACGCCCAGTTCCAGAACAGACAGCTGGACCATGAGTTGGCCCTCAAGCGCGGCATCCGCCCGGTGGCGGGCGCCACCTTGACGGCTACCGCCACCGTGGAGGCCGTTCGCCGGGTGCTCGCCATCCACGCCGCCGTCGCGCTGCGACAATGAGTGAGCCGATTTCCTTTCCGTCCCCGGTGCGCCGCCTCTTGGACGTCGCGGTGGGCCTGGTAGGGGGCAGTGGGTTGGCCTACGGCGTGCTGCGCTACCTGTGGCCGCGCACCGATCCCTATGCTGTCGTCAATCACCCCTGGCAGCCCTACCTGCAGCACCTCCACCTGCTGCTGGCTCCGCTGCTGGTCTTCGCCCTGGGGGCCGTCTGGGTGGCCCACGTATGGCCGGCGAGGCTTGCTGGGGAGCGCGCACCCAGCGGCGCGCTGGCCTGGTGGCTGGCCGGGGTGATGGTGGCGTCGGGGGTACTGGTGCAGGTGTTGGCCCAGCCCACCGGGCGTGCCCTCGCCGGATGGGTGCACACCGGGGCCGGGGTGGCGTGGCTCCTCACTCTGCTGCTGCACCGCCGTCGGCGGCAACGAACGCCACCTTGAGGAAGCGGCGCTTGCCCACCTGCAGCAGGTGCGAGGTGCCGACCGTGGTGGCAACTGTGGCCCGCCCGTCCTGCACCACCTCGCCGTTCACTTTCACCCCCCCCTGGGCGATGAGCCGGCGGGCCTCCGAGTTGGAGGGGGCAAGCCCCTGGGAGACGAGCAACTCGACCACGCCGAGGGTATTCCCCGCAGCTACAAGCCGCCGCACCTCGATCTCCTCGGGCGCCTCCCCCCGCTGGTGGACCCGGCGGAAGTGGGCCTCGGCCGCTGCCGCTGCCGCCTCTCCGTGAAAGTCCGCGGTGATGGTGCGGGCCAATTCGAACTTCACCTCCATGGGGTGACGGCGGCCCTCACCCACGAGCCCCTGCAGCTGCGCCACCTCCCCCGGGCTACGGTCGGTGAGCAGCGTCCAGTAGCGCCACATCAGCGGGTCCGAGATGGACATGAGCTTGCCGAACATCTCCTCCGGGGGGTCCTCCACGGCCACGTAGTTGCCCAGGGACTTGGACATCTTCTCGACACCATCCAACCCCTCCAACAGTGGCACGGTCATGACGATCTGCGGAGCCAGCCCCAGCTTACCCATGAGGTCGCGCCCCACCAGCAGGTTGAAAAGCTGGTCCGTGCCCCCCAGCTCCACGTCGGCGGCCAGGGCGACCGAATCGTAGGCCTGGGCCACCGGGTAGAGCAGCTCGTGCAGGGCGATGGGCTCCCCGCCAACCAGGCGCCGGGAGAAATCATCCCTCTCCAGCATCTGGGCGAGGGTCACCCGGGCGGTGAGACGGATCCAATCTTCCGAGGTCAGTGTACCGAGCCAGCGGGAGTTGAAGTCGATGACCGTGGTAGCCGGATCCAGCAGCTTGAAGACCTGCCGCTTGTAGGTTTCCGCGTTGGCCAGAACCTGTTCACGGGTGAGTTGCGGGCGGGTGGTCTTCTTCCCCGTGGGGTCGCCGATCATCCCGGTGAAGTCCCCAATCAGGAACACCACCCGGTGGCCCAACTGCTGAAAGTGGCGCATCTTGCGGATCAACACCGTGTGGCCCAGGTGCAGGTCCGGCGCCGAAGGGTCAAACCCGACCTTCACCGTCAGCCCCCGCCCCTCGCCCTGCGCCCGCCGCAGTCGTTCCTCAAGGTCCTCCGCCCGCACCACCTCCACGCACCCTTTGAGCAGCAGCTCCATCTGCGCCTTGACCGGACTCACCATGAGCTCCCTCCCCCCGCCCCTCCAGGGCGTCGGGGCGGGGATTGTCGCACAGTGGGCCGAGGGGGAGGGGTGACCAGCAATGGCTCGGGCCCTCGGGCCAGGCGCGGGAGGTCTGCCCAGGGCGGCAACGCCGCCAGCGCTGCCGATACCTCTCGCGCCTCCACGGCTAACAGTTCCTCCTGGCGCGGCAAGGTAGGCAGAAACGGCGCCGCGGCGGTGCGCAGCGCCGCCCGGGCGGGGTCGCCGTACAATAATGCCCGCAGCGATGCCCCCGCGGCGGCCGCTTCCTCGGCGCTGGCGGCAACCCGCAGCGACGGCCAGAGGGCGGCCAGGCGGGCGTCAAGGCCTGGCACATGCCCTTCTGCGCGGGCCGTCACCTCCAGCACCAGGCGCCCCGGGAGAGCCAACCAGCGAACCTGCGCCCTAGCGTGCTGCCGCAGGCGGTTGGCCAAGACCTCCCCGGCCAGCCAGCCGGCGAGATCGGGGCGGAGCTCCACCGCCGCCTGGATCGTCGCTTCGCCGGTGGTGCTGGAGTGCTGGAGTCCCTTTTCCAGTGGCGCCGTACTTCGGACCCTGCCCGGCGGCAACTGGCTGAAGAATTTCGCCGCCGCCTCCCGCACCACATCCGCCTCGGCGGGCGCTGCCACCGCCACTGCCACCGCCCCGCCGGTGAGCTCCGCGGACAGCCCCAGGGCGGCCACCAACTGGCTCTCCCGCTCTGGCCCAGCCGCCACAGCGGGCTCCAACAGCACCGAGGCAACGGTTTCCAGGGCGGCCGGCAGGTCGTCGGCAGGCACGGCCACAGCCGCCGCCGGAACCCCAGCCAGGGTCTCCAGGAGAGCTTGCCACCCTTCCCGGGCCGCTTCATCGGCCAGGCCCCGCAACGCCGCGTGGCCAAAGTCGGGGTCGACGCCCCCCAGCGCCACCGCCACCGTGCCCAGGGACGAAGAGACCCAGCGCCAGGCCAGCAGCACGCCGTTGTCCAACACCTCCGGGGCATCATCGACGGGGCGGCGTTCGGCCTCCACCAGCACGGCTTCGCCCACATGACCGGCGAGCACCCCCCGCGCCAGGCCGGCCAGCGCGTCGGAGTCCAGCAGCGGCGGCGCCAGCGCCGACGCAACCCGCCCCCCTACCGCCCGGCGCAGCACCAGCTCCCGCGCCGCCGCCCGCCCGTCCACCGCCCAGGCGGCTCGTCGGCGGTCGACCATGGCGGCTACCGCCTCCACCTCGGCGGCATTGGGGGCTGTCGTCGCCAGCAACTGGATGGCCTCGCGCAGCGGCGCCAGCTGGGTCCGCGGCGGCTCGCCGCCGGAGGGGACGCGGATGAGCAACCAAGAGCATGTATCTCGCAGCTCCACGGCGGTGGACACTCCCGGCCAGCGCTGCGCCAGCCGGCGGCGCACCCACGCTTCGAGGGCCGGGAGAAGGTCGAAGCGGGGATCCTCTGGCCCGGGGAGGGGCAGGACCACCTCCAGGCGCTCGGGGGACCCGCGCACCAGCGACACCTCTCCCTCGGCCAGCAGGCATGGCCGTCGCGGTGCGGCGGCCAGGGGCACTCTTTCCAGGGCCTGGCCAGCCACGCCCATCTCCCGCGCCGGCGCACTGCCCAAAACGACCACCGCTGCCGCCCCCCGGTCGGACACGGCCAGGGCCAACTCCCGCAGCGCCGTCCCACCGGCGAAGACCGGAACGCTGCTCTCGACGATCAGGCCCAGGGAGACGGGGTGGGTTGTGACCGGGAAGCCGGCCAGGACGGCGGGGACGGTGGTCTCGGGCGGGGCCAAAGCGGCCAGGTGAACCAGGTCGCCCCCGGGCACTTCGATGATCGCCACCGCCACCCCCCGACTGGTGGACCACTCGGTGACCGCCTGGGCGACGGCCACGCAGGGGGTGGAAAGGGCGAAGAGCATGGCAAGCAAGGGTCTGACCATGGGGGTATGATACGAGGGTGATCAGCCATCCTTTGCAGGTGCGAGTACTTCTCCTCTCGTGGCTGTTGGCGGCGGTGCTGTGGCCGCTGGTGTGGCTGCTGATCCCCGTTTCCCAGGGGGTGGGGGCGGCGGCGGTGGGGGGCGAGTGGATCGGCCTTTCTGCCCCATGGGGTGCGCAACCCTGGGCTTTGGTCAACCAGCCCGACGTGGGATTCTCCGCCACCCGTGAGGCGCTGCTGGGTTACTGGCTCCCTCCTCTCCTGTTGCCGCTGCTGCTGGCGCTGCTGCTACCACCCTTCATGCCGTCTGGCCAGGGATGGCTGAGCGAGCTGGGGGTCTACCACCTCGCTACGGCGGCGGCGGTCCTGGGGTTGGGATGGGCGCCGCCGCTGGGGGTCAGCGACGGGCCAGCGGCGGGCCTGGAGGTGTTCTGGCGCCTTCCCAGCCTGGCGGTGGTGCTCTTCGCCGCCGGCGCCGGGGTGGTGGGAGCCACCATGGCCTCCCTGCGCCTGGCCTCCCCTTTGTGGCTGGCACCCGGCGGCCCCACCCGCCGCCGGAGGGTGCTCGTCCCCCTGCTACACGCCGGCGTGCCCCTGGCGCTGTGGTGTGCCGCCGTGTTTCTCAAGGGGTGGCACCCGCGGACGGCGGCGGCGCTGGTGGCGGGCGGGGTGGCGGGGCTGGCGGTGGTAACCTCGGCCTGGTTCGTCACCCATGCCCCGCTGGTGCGCCGGCGGGCGCCGGGGTGGTGGGCGATCCTGCTGGCTGGCCTGCTGGCGGTGGCCGGGGGAGGCGCCCTGGCCTGGGCGGGCGCTCCGCAGGCGCGGGCGCCCAAGGGCTACCTCTGGGGGCAGGAGCGCATGACCAGCAACGTCCGCTCCGGCACGGTACGCATCGAGCTCAGGCGGCTCCCCGCCCCGACAGCACCGCCGGGATCGTCCGCAGCAGGATCGTGATGTCGAGCCACAGGGACCAGGAGTCGATGTAGGTCAAATCCAGTTCCATCCAGGTGTCCCAGTCCAGGTCCGAACGACCGGACACCTGCCACAACCCGGTGATCCCGGGCTTCATGGCCAGTCGCCGGCGCTGCCAGGGCTGGTAGCGCTCCACCTCCGCCGGAATGGGCGGCCGGGGGCCCACCAGCGACATTTCCCCTCGCAAGACCTGCAGTAACTGGGGGAGCTCGTCGAGGGAAAAACGCCGCAGGATCCGCCCGACGGGTGTGACGCGGGGATCGTTGGGCGCTTTGAAGGCCGGCCCGTTGACGACGTTGAGGTGCTCCAATTCCTGCTGGCGGGCCTCGGCGTCCACCACCATGGTGCGAAATTTCAACAGGGTGAAGCGCCGCCCGTAAAGCCCGCAGCGCTGCTGGCGGTAGAGGATCGGCCCCGGGGAGGAAAGGTGGACAGCCAGGGCGATGAGGGGCCACAGCGGCAAGGAGAGAACCAGCGCCGCAGCGCTCACCACCACGTCCATCACCCGCTTGGCGAAGAGGGGCAAGGGGGCGGTGGGAGAGGTGGCGAAGGTGAGGAACGGCACTCCCTGGAGGGTCTCCACCTCCAGGCGAGGGGAGAGGTGGGGAAAGGGCTGCAGCGCCACCCGCACCCGCACCCCCAGCTCCTGGCACTGCAACATGGCGTCCTCCAACTCTCCCAGCTGGCGGGTGGGCACCGCCAGGATGACCTCGTCCACCACCGAGCGGGTGAGGATCTCGGGGAGATGGGTGACGCTGCCAAGGAGAGGAAATGGCCCGGCCGGGGCCTCGGGCTCGCCTGCCACCGTGACCATCCCCTTGAGTCGGAATCCCCACCGGCGGTAGCCCTCCACCAGCTGGGCCACCTCCAGCGCCCGCGGGCCATCTCCCACCACCACCACGACCCGCTCCGGCGCCTCCAGCAGCGCCCGCCCCCAGGCGGTGCGTCGTTCGGCCACGCGCAGCGCCGCCAGGACGGCAAAGTTGGTGGCGGCGAAAAGCAGCAAGAAGGGCCGCGAGATGAAGTCCACCCGGAACAGGTAGGAAGCTGCCGCCACCGAGCCGACGCCGAGGGCCACCACCCGCGCCACCAGCACCAGTTCCCGCCGCAGCGATACCACAGCCCCGGGGGTGGCCAGTCGATGGGCGGCCAGCAACCCACCCCATACCGGCAGCACCACGGCCAGCAGCGGAAGGTATTGGCGCAGGGGGTACAGCCCACCGGGAAAGAGGGAGGGCAGCAGGATGGGCAGGAGGTGAGACCGCAGCTGATGGGCGAGCAGGAAGGAGCCCACGGTGGCCAACCCGTCCACCAGCAGACGTCGGTAGGCCACTACCCTCACCGAATCCCGGAGCACGCCTCCTCCAACACCCTTTCATAGGCCACCGCCACGCTGTCCCAGCGGTAGCGGTCAGCCACCCGGGCGCGGGCCACGGCCCGCAGCGGATCATAAAGCGCCGGATGGGCCAGGTACTCGGTCAACACCTGGGTCAGGGTCGGCTCGCCGTCAAAACGATAATCCACCCCGGCCTCGCCCACCACCTCCCGGTTAGCGGGGTTGTCCAGGAAAAACACCAGCTGGCCGGCGCCCATGGCTTCCACCAGGGCGGGGTGGGTGCCGCCTACCTCGGTGGCGTGGATGTAGGCGCGGGCGTGGAACAACAGCTCGCGGTAGCCCTCCCCGTAGATGGGGCCGGGCAGGAGGATGCGGGGGTCGGCGGCGGCCGTCGCCCGCACCCGCCGGGTGAGGGCGGGGGAGTAGGGAGCCCCGCCCACCAGCACCAACGGTACGGTGCCGGGGACCTGCCGATACGCCTCGGCCACCCGATCGGGGTTGTTCTCCGGCTCGAAGCGGGAGACATAAAGGAAAAAACCTCGCGGTTGCAACCCCAGCGCCGCCAGGGTGGAGGTCCCGCGAGGGCGCGGGAGGTCACCGCCGTAGGGGATCATGACCGAGCACCGCCGCCAGGCCCGCCGGTAGTAGCGCTGGATCACCCGGGCATCGCTGACCACCACATCGGCCCACCGCGCTGCCAGGCGCTCCGACAGCAGGTAGTACCGGCGCGCCAGTGGGCCCCACTTGCGCCGCTTGCGCTCGAGGCCGTCCACGTTGAGCACCACCGGCAGCCTGCGGAGATGCAGCAGGGGGATGAACACCGCGTTGGCGGCGTTGCACAGCAGTACCACGTCGGCCTGCCGCAGGGCCGGATCGAGCACCGAGAGAAAGGTGTGCGACAGCGTTTCCAGCGCTTTGGTGCGCAGCGCTGCCAGCACCCGCACGCGCACCCCGCGGTACTGCTCGAGGCCAGGCACCGCCGAGTGTCGGCGGGTGTAGACCGTCACCCGGTGACCACGGGCGGCCAGCCGGGTGCCCAGCTCCTCGGCGAAGGTCTCGAAGCCGCCGTAGCGGGCGGGAACGCCGCGGGTGCCGAGGATGGCGACGTGCATCACCCCTCCAGAGGGCGGACCCGCCCCCAGGGGTAGAACCACCACGCCAGCCGCCAGGAGGAAACCCGGGCGCGGCGGTAGTTGTTGGCTCCCCGGCGGCGCTGGAATGGCCGTCGTCTCCAGGCCTCTGCCAGGCCCGGCAGCGACGAGCGTTCCGCCGTCAGACAGGCCGACGCCACCACCACGTCGCGCAGCAGCCAGGCGGGAAAACAGGCCAGGTACCAGCGCCAGTCGGCGTTGCTCCAGCGCAGCAGGAAGCGGTTGCGCACCGACAGGCGGTTGATACGTTCGTGCCCGCGCCGGCCCTGTTCGGGCCGGAAACCGCGAGCGTGGTAGCCCCGCGCCGCGGGCAGGTACAAACACTCCCAGCCACGTCGCTGCAGCCGCCAGGCCAGGTCGGCGTCCTCCCGATAGGCGAAAAAACCCTCGTCCATCACCTCCCCCCCCGGGTAAGCCACATCCTCCATGGCCTCACGACGGTAAAGAGCGGCCGCGCCGCTGGCTCCGAACACCCGCGCCGGGTGGGTCAACTTCGGCGTCAAGGCACGCCCGGCGCCCCGATCCAGGTGGCGACCGGCCGGCGTCATGACCATGCCGGCCGAATCGACAATGTCCGTCTCGGCGAGGTCCGCCCCACGGGCGCGCAGCAGCAGCCCGCACGCCGCACCCGCCCGCGGCTGACCGGTTGCCCAGCCGGTGAGGACTGCCAGGAAGTCGGGGGCGAGGCGGCAGTCGGGGTTGAGGGACAGCACCCACGGTGCCGCGCTCCGGCGCACCCCCTCGTTGAAGGCCGCGGCAAACCCGCGATTCTCCCTCCAGGCCACCACCTCGAGGGGGAGAGAGGTCGCGAAGGCCCTGGCCTGATCCAGGCTGTCGTCGGCGGAGGCGTTGTCGATCACCACCACCCGCTCGGGCGACAGGGTTTGGGCCGCGATTCCCCGCAGCGTCGCGGAGATTGTGGGGGAGTGGTTGTGGGTCACCACCACCACCGCCACGCTCATGGCCGCATGACCTCCACCCGATCCAGGACCACCTCCCCTTCTCCCGGACCGACTGCCTGCAGGTGAAGTTGCTGTCGACCGGGGCCGGGGGGCGGTGGCAGGGGGAAGCGGGCAAAAGAGGGGGTGAGCACCTGGACGGTCCAGCGATCGCCCCCCTCCCAGCTTGCCTCCACCAGGCCGGCGCCAAGGGCTTCCAGTTCCACCCCGGCGCGGGGCGGCACGCGCAGCGGTACGCTCACCCCTTCGCCTGCGCGCAGGCGCCAGCCGTTGCGGTGCAAGAAACGAGAGAAGGTCCCCTCGGGAGGTTCGGGGGCGCCGCCGCGGCGGACCACCTGGGCGGCCTCCAGCTCCACCACCCGGTCGTTCCGCCACGCCAAAGTGGCCACCAGCCCGGCAGCTGCCAGCAGCCAGATGGGCACGGCGAGGCGCCCTAGGGTGCGGCCGGCGCTGGCGCGCCGGCGCAGCAGCAGCCACCCCGCCGCCGTTAACAGGACAACCACCAGGGGAACCCAGAGGGCTGCTGCAGTGGGCACAAGAAGGGAGGGAAACAACGCCCGGGTATCGGCGGCAAACCGGCGCGCCAGGGCGTCCCCCAGCCACCACCCGCCGTCCCCGGGGTTGAAGGCCAGGTGCGGCCGGGTGGCGAAGACAAACCAGACCAGCATGGTAGGGGGCAGCGCCAGGATCGCCGCGGTGCGCGCCCGCGACGGGCTCGTCCACAGCACGGCCAGGCCCAGGAGAAAGACGGGCAGCGCCGGAACGAGGTAGCGCAAAGGAGGGCTGCCCCCCCCGTACCACTCGTGGGAGGGCAACAGCAGCAGCAGAGTTGCCAGGCCACCCAGCAGCAGGCCACGGACGGGTGCCGCGGCGCGCCGCCACACCGTCGCCATCCGGCTCGCCCCGACAAGCAGCAAAGGAGCCGCGAAAAGCATCCCTCCGGCCCTATCGAAGATCAGACCGACGAACGAAATGGCCGGCTGCCGCAGGCTCCGCGGGAGGAGATGATGAAAACGGCGAATTGGCCCGAGGGGATGCCCGTAGATGGCGGTGGCCAGGGCGAGGGCGGCAGCGGTCGCCAACCCCAGTAGCAGCAAGGCACCCCGCAGGCGCCGCCGCTGCCGGATTAGGCCGCTCAGCGGCGCGGCGAGGGTAGGGAAGGCCATGAGTGCTAGTCGCGTTTTGAGGCCAGTGGCGAGGATGGCCAGGCCGGCGGCGGGCAGGAAGGCGGGCGCGACGCCCGACAGCAGAGTGGCAACCGCCGCGGCGGCCAGCGCCCCGGGGATTTCCGTCCAGATCTGGGAGGAAAAGGTGGCGAGAGGGAAGCTCAGCAGCGCCAGCAGAGCCATGAGCGCGACGCGGTTGGGGGGGCAGCGCAGCCTCCGGGCGAGACTGGCCACCAGGGCCAGCAGCGCCGCTCCGGCGAGACCCAGCAGCGCCAGGGCACCGGCGCGGCCGGCAAGGGCGTAGCCCGGGGAAAGGAGCAGTGCCAGCAGCGGTGAGTGCAGCCAGACGGGGGTGACATAGATGCGGTTTTCCGGGTAGCGCTCCAGCTCATAGTTATTGGCGAGGTCCAGGTCGTGGTCCTCTGCCAGGGAGCGCAGCACGATGAGGTGGTACTGCTCATCCCCCCCCGGCGGGTGCAGGAAGGCCGCCGCCACGGCGAGCGGCACCAGCAGGACAGCCGCCGCGGCAAACACCCGGCGGCGGGCGAGCCACCCGCGCGCCGCCGGCACCCAGGCGGCCAGCAGCGCGGCCAGGCAGAGGTCCACGCCGTGGCGCTCCAGCAGCAGCCCCAAGGGTTCTACCGGCGCCCGCGCCAACGCCGCTCCGGACGCCAGCAGCACCCACGGCAACGCTGCCACCGGGCGCCGCCAAGTACCGCCGAGGAGCTGCACGGCTGCCACCACCAAGGCGCACCCCGCCAACCAGTCCGCCAGGATGAGGGCGCGGGGCGGGGTGGGGCGGGAGGGTCCGGCGGTGGAGACCGCGACTGTGATCTCGGGAGCGAGGTCCCCGGCCCGCCGCAGCTCGGGCACGACTCCTGAAGGGACCGGCACCTCCAGCCGTCCGCCCACCCCCCAGAGGGCGCCGCGCCCTTCCCCGTGGGGACGCCACACCGGCCAGCGCGGCAGCGTGTGGAGGACGGCACCGCGTACGTCGCCCCGCTGGTGCGCCCACTCAGCGGTGTCCTCCCCGGCCCGCAGAGGGTAGGTCCTGAAGCCAACCGCCAGCTCGGCCACGGCGGTGCCGCTGGCCACCCCGCTGGCGTTGGCCAGCGCCAGATCGACCACGTAGCGCTCACCGTTGCCGGGGGGCAGGGCGGCGACAGGGGCGGCCGGGGTGAGAGTTACCCCGGCGCGGTCGGGGGGGGCTGGCTGGGGAGGGCCGAGCAGGCAGGCCACCCCCAGCCACGCCACCCCACCCAGGGCGGGGGGGTGGCGCCCCGCCACCAGCAGGGCGAGGAGGGCGGCAATTCCCGCCAGCCAGCCAGCGGCGGGAAAAAGCCTGGCAACAGGCAGGCCCTCCCAGGGCGCCAGGGGTGCCACCACCAGGGCCGCCGCTGCCACCGAGGGCACCCAGCGGGCCGCCAGCGGTTCCAGTGGCTCACCCACTTTGGGGGCCAGCAGGGCGGCCAGGGCTGCCGCCGCCGCAGCTGCCAGCAGCCCCGGCTGCCCGGCGTAGGGTAGCCACGGCACCAGCAGGGCGGCGGCCACCCCGGTTTGTGGTCCCCAACGGCGGGCCAGCGCCGCCGGTACCGCGACACAGACCACCAGCGTTCCCACCACTAGTGGCCAGGGGTACCCCATCAGGCCCAACCCCCCCGCGGCCCGCACCGCGCCCCCCAGCGAGCCGGCCAGGAGCGGTGCCAACCCCAACGGGGCGCGGGCCAGCGCCGCCGCCGCCGCTCCCCAGGCGGCCAGGAGCAGCAGGGGGGGGATGGCCATGCGCCGTAGGGAAGGGTCCCCCAGCATGGTGAGGGCGTAGGCCACCGGCAGCAGCGCACCTTCGGCGAGGCGCCGCGGCCACCCGGCGGGTTGTACCCAGCCACTGGGGCCGAAGGCGACGGCCACGGCCACCACCGCCCACAGCGCCTCCGCCACCGGCAACTCCCCCGCCGCCGTGAGAGTCGCAGAAAGCACGGCGAAGCCGGCAACCGGCGCCAGCGCCAGCAAGCGAGGGAACACCACCGCCGTGAGTATACGGTGACGGGCCGCTCCCCTGTTGCCCCGAAAGACGAGCGATGATCCTTCCTCATGGCCCATCCCTCGGCGCGGTTTTCCTCCAGTCGCCCTCAGGCAGGGCCGCGCACGTGGGGTCGGAGCCCAGGTCGGGTCCGGCGGCGCTCGTTGACGGCACCGGCGCCGCTGGGCACAATGCCCGCCGGGAGGCGCAACTTCATGCTACCCCGTGAGCTGTACCGACAATCGCCGGAGCGTCTGCGCGCCGCCCTCGCGGCGCGGCGCGCAGACGCCCCGCTGGATGCCCTGCTGGACGCCGACGCCCGCTGGCGGGCGCTGCAGGCAGAGCTGGAGCGGGCCCTGGCCGAGCGCAACCGCGGCTCCAAGGAAGTGGGGAGGCTGTTTGCCGCCGGGCAGCGCCAAGAGGCGGAGGCGCTGCGGGTCCGCATGGCCGAGCTGGGGGCCCGCATCACCGAGCTGGAAGCACAGGCTGGCGTCGCCCGGCAGGAGGTGGAGCGGCTGGAGCTGCTGCTGCCCAATCTCCCCCATCCCTCGGTGCCGGAGGGCCCCGACGAGAGCGCCAACCGGGTGGAGCGCAGCTGGGGGCAGCCGCCGGCCTTTGCCTTTCCCCCCAAAGCCCACTGGGATCTGGGCCCTGCCCTGGGCGTCCTGGACTTGGAGCGGGCAACCCGGATAGCCGGGGCCCGCTTTGCCGTGCTCTGGGGCGCCGGCGCCGCCCTGGAGCGAGCGCTCGCCAGTTTCATGCTGGACCTGCACCGGGCGGCGGGGTACACCGAGGTGGCGGTCCCGTACCTGGTCAACTCCACCGCCCTCACCGGCACGGGTCAGCTGCCCAAGTTTGCCGCCGACCTCTTCCGCGTGGAGGGCACCGACTTCTACCTGGTGCCCACCGCCGAGGTGCCGGTGACCAACCTGCACGCCGGCGAGGTGCTGGAGGAGACCTCCCTGCCCCGCCGCTACTGCTGCCTCACCCCCTGCTTCCGGGCCGAGGCGGGCTCCTACGGGCGGGACGTGCGGGGACTCATTCGGCAGCACCAGTTCCTCAAGGTAGAGCTGGTGCATCTCGCCCCCCCCGAGTCCAGCTACCAGGAGCTGGAGCGCCTCACCGCCGCCGCCGAGGCGGTGCTGAAGCGGCTGGAGCTGCCCTACCGGGTGGTCACCCTGTCCACCGGGGACATGGGCTTTGCCGCCGCCAAGACCTACGACCTGGAGGTGTGGCTGCCGGGCCAGGGGTGCTACCGGGAGATCTCCTCCTGCTCCAATTGCGAGGAGTTTCAGGCTCGCCGGGTCAACCTCCGCTACCGCCCGGCGGACGGCGGCAAGCCGCGCCTCCTGCACACCCTGAACGGCTCGGGGTTGGCAGTGGGGCGTACCCTCATCGCGGTGCTGGAAAACCACCAGCAGGAGGATGGCTCGGTGCTGATCCCTGCCGCTCTACGCCCCTACCTTGGGGGCGTGGAGCGACTCGACCCGGGGGCTCTGCCGTGATCGCCGCCCTGCTGCTGGCGGCGGCCTCCCTGCCGTTGGGGGTGTGGCCGGGAGAAACGGGTCCGCCCACGACCGTCATCGGGGAGGTGGAGTTCTACGCCGCAGAGCCCGGCGAGCCCTACTGGATCATCGCCGTGCAGCCCCTCACCCCACCCTTGGCCGCAGGGCAGCAGGCGCGGCTGGCCCGCCTGGCTGCCACCGCTACGCGCCTCGGCGTGGACGGGGTGCTGCTCCTGGGCGAGCTGCCCGAGTCCGCCATCCCCGAGGATCCGGAAGAGCCCCTGGACCCCACCGAACGCTTCAGCGTGGCGGTGTTCGTGAGCTTCGAGGGAGCCTCTGAGGAGAACGCGCCGCACGTGGCGGTCGTCTCTCCTGGCGGCGCTGTCACCCGGTGGTCACCCGTGGGGACGGGCACGGCTCACCCCCAGGCCTCCCACCGCCAGCAGCAGGAAGATCCCCGCCTGCACCACCGTCTTGGGCTGGACCGGCGTGGCCGCCAGGCCGGCCACCAGAAACGCCGCCCCCACGAGGCCGATGCCGGCGTAGACGGCGCGCATCACCCGGGCGGCGCGCCGGCGGGTGGCTTGGGTGTCCTCCCCGAAGGCGCGGGCAAAGGCCACTAACCCCAGCACCGCCACCACGTCCAGCACCGCGAAGAGGATCCAGAACAGCCGCGCCCGTTCGTCGGCGGCCGGGGTGCCGACGGCGGGCTTCAAGAGCCGCTCGTAGAGAAACCCCCCGAGGTTGGAGCCCAGCAGGGAGCCGAAGACCCCGTAAAGGAAGGCGTACCCCAGATACACCGCCTTGCGGTCGGCGGGGGCGATCAGGCCGATGAAGCTGTAGTACTTTGGGTGAGCGGTCATTTCCCCGAGGGTGAAGACGGCAATGCCGGCCACAAATACCCAGGGGTTGCGGGAGACGGCCAGCAACAAGAACCCCACCGCCCCCAGCGCCATGCCGGTCACCATGGTGGGCAGGGCGGCCCGCTCCCGGACGATGCGGCTGACCACCACCTGCAGCAGGATAATCACCCCGGCGTTGATCACCGTCACGTGCTCGGCGTCGAAGGTGAAGGTGACCGGCAACCCCACCCCCTGGAGCACGGCGGTCACCGCGGCGCTCACCGGCTCGCGGTCGACGAAGTCGCGCAGGTACCACAGCACCGAGCCGAAGTTCTGGAAGTAGAGCACCCAGAACCCCGAGTAGACGACGATCATGAGCATGAAGCGGGCGTCGGCCAACACCTCGGCGGCCCCCCGCAGGGTCTCCCCCAGGGACGTAGTGCTCTCGGGGCGCGGCGGGTCGCGGTAGAAAAGCGCCGTGGGCAGCAGCATCAGCCCCACGTAGGCGGCGGAGGCTGCAAACACGTAGCGCCAGGAAAACCCTTTTAGCCAGCTCACCACCAGCGGCGCCAGGAACGCCCCCAGGTTGATCATCCAGTAATAGATGCCGAACCCCAGGGCGGAGGTGCGCTCGTCGGTGGTCCGGGCGATGGTGCCGGAGATGATGGGCTTGAACAACCCGGCGCCGGTGCCCATGAGCAGCAGCGCCAAAAAGACTAAGGCGTAGGTAGAAGTGTACCCGGCGGCGAAGTAGCCGGCGGCCAGCAGGGCGAGGGAGGCCATGAGCATGCGCCGGTAGCCGTAGCGGTCCGCCAATGCCCCCCCTAGGATGGGCAGGACGTACACCAGGGCGTAGAGGATGGACTGCAGGAATCCCACCTCCTGCTCGGAGGCGCCGATTCCCCCCGCCCCCACCTCCAGGGTGAGGTAGACCGCGAGCACCGAATTGAGGCCGTAGTAGGCGGCCCGCTCGAAGAGCTCGACCACGTTGGCGACCCAGAAGGTGCGGTTGAAGTCTCTGACGAGGCTAACCTTGGACATGACGCCTCCAGTTCAATCGGGGCGGGCCAGGCCCAGCCGGGTGCGGATCTGCCCCCCGTGGGCGGTGTCGTGGGCCAGGGCGTGGGCCACCAGGTCAGCCACGGTCACCGGGCCGCGGGTGCGGTGCACCCCCACCCGGGCCAGGTCGGCGGCGTCGCAGGTGGCCAGGAGCTCCAGGTTGGCCTCCCGGAGCTGACAGAACCGCGCCAAGGTTCGCTCCAGTGGCCAGTTGAGGTAATTCGACCGTGCCGCCAGGGCATTCTGGTCCCACCCCTCGAGGGTGGGCCGCTCGCTGCTGAGGATGAGGCGCAGGCGGGAGGCCAGGAACAGCTCGGCATCGACCAGGTGGGCGAGCACCTCGAGGGGGGCCCATACCTGCGGCCCGGGCCGGCGGCGCCAGGCCTCTTGCGGAGCGTCGGCGGCCAGCCGCCGCAACCGCGCTGGGGTTTCCCCAAGCGCCCTGATCTGCACCAGGCACTCCAGCAGGTCGGCCACCGACGGATTGTACCTGCTGGCGGGACCGGCCCGGCTGGGGCATACTGCCGGCGTGACGGTGCGCGAGCGCATCTGGGGGGAGCGGGCCGCCGCCATCGAGCGGGCCCTGGCCGAGGCCGATCCCGACCTGGCCCGTTACGTGGTGGAGTTCGCTTACGAGGAGGTGATGGCGCGGCCGGGACTGGACCTCAAGGCTCGGGAGCTGCAGGCCATCTCCCTGCTCATCGCCCTGGGAAGCCCCCCGGAACTCGCCACTCATCTGGAGGGGGCGCTGCGGGTGGGAGCCAGCGAGCGGGAGGTGCGGGAAACCATCATTCACGCCGCCCTCTACGTGGGCTTCCCGCGCGCCCTGGCGGCCATGAAGGCCTTCGCCCAGGTACTGGAGCGTCGGGCCGAACGGGGTGAGAGCCCCGCGTCCTAATGCACCCGCGCCCGCTCCCGCGAGTCCTCGTCCTCAATACCGTGGGAGAGCACAAACAGGTAGATCACTGTGGCCTCCCGCTCGTTTTCCTGCACCAGCTCGAAGGAGACCTCCTCCTCCCCCGGCACCACCTGCACGTAGCTGACCAGCTCCGGCTCCACGAACAGCTCGCCGAGGATGCGCTTGCCGCGGTACAGCTGCACCACCCAGGTGGAGGCGTCCTCCTGGGCGAAGTGCCAGTGCACATCGTCGTCGTCATAGAACACAGCATCCTCGGTGCCCGCCCGCAAGATGCAATTGTAATGGCGTAACAACCAGTTCCAGAAGGTGTCGAAGCCGATGGGGCCGTCCATGCCGTCTCCCCCAAGCCCCATTATGGCGCAGTTTGCCGGGGACGGCGTTCACTGAGAAAACTCAGCCCGGCGACGATCAGGGCAAAGCCGGCCAGCTGCCGCTCCCCCACCGATTCGGACAGGAAAAGGACACCCAACGTTGCCGCCACCACCGGCTGCAGGGTGGTGTAGGTGGCCGCCAGCGCCGGTGAGGAGCGGCGGATGGCCCAGCTGTTGAGGGCATAGTTGACGGCGGTGGGGATGAGCACGATGTAGGCCAGGCCTACCCAGGCGCTGACTGGCACCATGCCCGGCGAGATAGCGAACATGCTGGGTGCGGCGACCGCCAACACCCCCGCCCCACCGAAGACGAAAGCCCAGGCGATCAGGGTCAGGGGGGGAAGAAGCCGCAGCAGCGGGCGCTGGAGCACCAGGTAGGCGGCGTAGGCGAGGCAATTGAGGAGGATCAACAGATCGCCCAGGGCCGTCCCCTGGGAGAGGGACAGGCGGGTCGGGTCGAGGAGCACCAGGGCCCCCAGCACCGCCACGGCGACACCGGCGGCGCGCCGCGGGGTCAGCCGTTCCACCCTTCCCACCGCCGCCACTAGCACGGTGAACACCGGAATCGACGGCATCAGGATGGCGGCGTTGGTGGCGGTGGTGCGGCCGAGCCCGACGATGAACAACACCTGGTTGGCGAAGACACCGAGGAAGCCGAGCAGCGCCAGCTCCTTGACATGGCCGCGGGGAACTCGCGCCCGCTCCAGGCGCCAGGCCAGCAGGAGCAGGATCGGCGCGGCCACCAGCACCCGCAGTGCCGCCACCGCCAGGGGTGGCAGGTGCGCAAGCACCCCCTTGCCCACCACCGGGAACGCCCCGAAGGTGATTTGCACGAACAGCAGCGCCGCGTGCACCCGCCAGTCGATGCGTTCCACCCTACCCGTCGCGCAGAGAGTCGAGTCCCGCCCGGCGCGCATTGTACGCTACCGCCTTCCGGGGCACCCACGCAGCGACCTGGAAGCGGGCGAGCGATGTGGTTGTATCCCTCGACAAGCGCTCACCAAAAAAGGGGAGTAGATCTCAGTTTCCTGTCGACCCGGCGATGGCCCGGACAAGCAGGGGGGAGGCGATGGAGCGGACGCCAAGAGGGTGTGCAGGGATGGTGTCACTGGGGTTGCTCCTGGCGGTGCGGCCGGTGGCAGCCCAGGAGAAGGAGGAACCCTTGACCCGGGTGGTTCAGGGTGGCGGTGAAGCCCGGAAAGTGGATGGAGTTCGAGAGAAGGGCGGAGAAGTTCAACAAGCCGGTGCTGGACAGGTTGCTGGCCCAGGGCGTGATCAGCTGGTACGGGCTGGCCTGGCAGATCGTCGGCCCGCCCAGGCACTCGTACATGTACTGGGTGCCGGCGGCGGATTGGGCGGCCATGGCGCGTCGACAAGGCCTTCAAGGACAGCCGCAAGGGGCTGAAAGAAGCGAAAATGAAGGAACTGATCTCCAGCTACCTGGCGAGTACCGACCCCGAGCAGGAAAGCTGGGAGGTGGTGCGCCACCTGGTGTTCGGTGGCAGGCCGGCAGCCAGGCCCCAGTTTCTGATGCGGCACGTTTACAGGGTCAGCCCGGAGCACGCCAGCACGGCGGTAAAGAGGTTCACGGAAATCTGCGCCCCAGTGTACGACAGCCTGCCGGCGGCTGGGTCCATCACCGGCTACCGTCTGGCGGTGCAGGAGATGCCCGCCGATTCCTCGTGGACGCACACCGGGTGGACGACGATCGCGGATCTGGCGCAGCTGGACGGCATTAATCGAGCCTTCGAGGAGGCTGATACCAGGGGCGGCGAGGTCTCGAGCTCCGCGGTGCGCGCCAGCTGGCTGCGCATCCACGACAGCGACGCCCATCGGGATTCGATCATGTGCCTGGTGTTCTGCGACGGCAGGTAGCCGAGCTCTCCGGGCGAACCGGTTTTCGGCGAGAAGAAAAGACGCGGCGGCCGGACTGCCCGATCCCCGCGCTCCCGCCTTCGGGCAGGGCCCCGCCTCGGCAGGAAAACCCGGCAGGACGGGGCCGTCCGTGACGGTGTTAGACTCGCGCCCGACTCCACCGTGACGTTGGGGGGGTGCGCCGTGACGGGTCGACGAAGGTCGTGGCGTAAGAGTGGAAGGCGCCTGGTGGGCGGCCTTGGGGCGTGGCCGGCCGACGGCCCGGCGAAGGCCGCCGCAGGACCCGCCGGAGTGGAGCTGCGCGGCTCGGTCCATATCGAGGGGAGTGCAGAGGTGGTGGTGCGGGCGTGGGCCCGGGGGGATGCGGTGGTCGCGAGCCCAAGGCTGCTCGCTGCACGCCCGGCGGAAACCGCCGACCGCCAGGGGCAGCCCGTCGCCGGGGTGCGGGTGCAAGGCAAAAGGGGGTGGTCTCTCCTCTCTCCCTGTCGCCAGGGGTGGCGGCGGGCGCTGTTGCGCCTGCCGGCGGGGCAGTACCTGGTGGAGTGGGTTTCTGCCCGGGGCGAGACCGCTAGTGCCGCCGCCGAGGTGCCTTGGGAGGGTAGCGTCACCGTGGCGCTGGGGCAGTAGAGGACGCAACGCCGGCGTCGCAGCATCCGTAGCGGTTGGTGAGAAAGGCGACGACGCGGAGGCAACCCATGAGGTGGATCCTTACCTGGGTGGTGGTGGCGAGCCTGGTGGCGGTTTCTGCCCCGGCGCAGCTGACGTTCAGAGGTGAGGCCCATACCGAGGGGGAGGCGGAGGGCGTGACGGTGCGGGTGTGGGCGGCCGGGGAGCGGCTGGTGGCGGATCCCGCGCTGCTGTTCTCGCCCCTGGCGGAAACCGTGGCCCGGCCGGGTACGCCGTTCACGCTGGCGCTGCCGGCCGGGACGGCGCTGCCGGTGCGGCTGGAGCTGGACGCCGCGGGGCATGTGGCGGTCTGCCTAGAAGTGCTCTTCCGCGAGCAGGCCACCCTGCCCGCCGCTTGGCTGCCTAGGGGCGAGGAGTACCGCCTGGCGGTGCGGGGGGGCGGCGCGGAGGGGCGGGTGGTGAGTTGGGGACCGGTGCGGGTGGGGATGGACGAGGCGGCGCCCCTGGGGCGCTTTTCTCCCTGCGTGCCCAGGGCGGTCGGGAGAGAGCGGACGGTATGGGTGGCGCCGCGGGGGTGGGCGTGGGTGGTGGCGGTAGACGAGGAGGGGCGGTGGGGACGCTGGGCGGGGTCGGTCAAGCGCGGCGAGGTGCTGCAGGTGGACCTCTCCTCCCGACGGGCCGTGGCGCGAGTGATCGACGGGCAAGGGGCGCCGCGAGGCGGGGTGGTGGTGGCGGCGGACAACGCTCCGGAGGGCGCTGGGCGGCGCACCGATGCCGAGGGGCGGGCCCCCGTGTACCTGGCCGCCGGCGAGGGGGGGGCGCTGCTGGCGCTGACCGCCGGCGGGGGGGCCCGGGAGCTGCTGCGGGCGGATCCCGCCGAGGAAGTCGCCCTGGTAGTCCGACCCGTGCCTCCCCTGGAGGTGAGCGTCGGCGGCCCGGCCACCGTGGCCTGGGAGGCGGGGTGGGTGCCCCGCGCCCTCACCGGCGGCCCGCTGGTGGGGGTGAGGGCGCTGTCGGTTCCTTCCCTGGGTCGGCCGGTCACGCCGCGGGGACCGGCGGGAGAGTTGCGACTGTGGGCCCCCGGCCACCTGGGGGCGGCGATAAGCCCGGAAGGCGGAGCGAAGGCGCTGGCCGTGGAGCTCAAGCCGGCGGGGCGGCTGAAGGTGCGGGTGACCGATGCCCAGGGGAAGGGGCTGGGCGGAGTGCCCCTGTGGGGGTGGCGCGCGCCGGCGCGACGCAGCTTCGTGGTAGCGGGAATGGCGGAGGAGGACAACCTCGTCCGGGAGTGGCTGCCCGACGGGGTGAGCGACGCCTCCGGCTGGGGGGTGGTGGAGAGTCTGCCCGCCGGCGCGGTGCGAGCGTCGGCCCGGCCGCGGCGACTGGCCGAGGTGCGGTCACCGGTGGTGCGCCTGGCGACGGGGGAGGAGCGGGTCCTCACCCTGCGAGCGGTGGCGGGCCATCCTCTGGTGGTGGCGGTGCAGGATGCGGGCGGCACCCCGATCTCCGGCGCCCGGGTGGAGGTGTTTCGCGCCCCGGCCGTGGACACCTCCCGGCTGGTGTTCCGCACCGGCGCCGAGGTGCCCGCCGCCGAGCTGGTGGCCAGCGCCGACAGCGACGGCGAGGGGATCGCCCGGGTGGAGGCGGTGCCGGCGGGGGCGATGCAGGTGTGGGTGGCGGCCCCCGGGTGGGTGGCGGCGCGCCTGGAGGTGACCGTACCCACCGACGGCGACCGGGTAGGACCGGTGGTGCTGCGCCCGGGCCTGCGGCTGCGTGGGCGGGTGGTGCAGGAGGGGGGCGCGGGGGTGGCCGGCGCCCAGGTGAGCGGTGGGCCTGGGGACAGCGTGCTGAACGAGGGCTTCGCGGTGCGCTGCGACGCCGAGGGGTGGTGGGAGGTGGGGGAGCTCGATCCGGGTGAGGAGTGGGTGTTGCGCGCCAGCGCACCCGGCTACGCCCCCGCCAGTCGCATCAAGCTGCCCCAGCCGCCGCCGGCGATTCTGGAGATCACCCTGCAGCGCGGCAAGCGGATCAAAGGGCGGGTGGTGGCCACGGAGGGCGGAGATCCGGTGGTAGGTGCGGAGGTTACCGCCGCTCTCCTGGCCAGCCGGGAGGTGGGCGGGATGGCCAAGGTGATGACCTCCGAGCGCATCACCCAGGCCGAGGCGGATGGCAAGGGGGAGTTTCTCCTGGAGGGACTGCCCCGGGAGGGGACCATCACCGTGGAGGCGACGGCGCCCTCCTTCGTGCCCCGCAAGGTGGAGGTGGACCTTTCCGCCCACGACGAGGCGAGCCCCCTGACCCTTCCCCTCTCCCCCGCCAAGGATATCGCTGGCAAGGTGCTGGGGCCCGACGAGCGCCCCTTGCCCGGCGTGGTGGTGAGCTGTGCGCCGGCGGTGCGGGAGATGGTCATGTTCGGCGGTACCCTACGGCGGTCGGTGTCAGGCCCGGAGGGCGCCTTCCGCTGCCTGGACTTGGCGGAGGGGAGCTACGAGGTGACCGCCACCCTGCCCGACGGCGGCTCGGCCCGGGAGGTGGTGGAGGCTGGCAAGGGGGACGTGGTGCTGCGCCTCGGGCGCCCCGGCGCGGTGGAAGGGCGAGTGCTGGGAGAGGACGGTGGGCCAGTGGCGGGAGCCAGGGTGTTGGTGTTTGCCGGCCGCCAGAGCCGGGAGGGAGCCAGCGACGAAACCGGGGCATTTCGCGTGGACCAGGTGCCGGCGGGAGAGGCGACGGTGCAGGCTCGCGCTTCCGGCTTCACCCCCGGGGGAGCCCAGGTTACCGTGGCGTCGGGGGAGGTGACCCGCACCGAGATCACCCTCAAGCGGGGGGGCGTGGTGGTGGGATGGGTGAAGGGGCTCTCGGGCGATGAGCTGCGGCGCTGCCGGATCACCGCCGGCCTGGCGAGCGCCGCCGCCCGCCCGGACGGCAGCTTCCGCCTGGAGGGGGTGGCCCCCGGTGCCAGCCAGGTACGCGCCCTGGTGCTGCCGGAGATGAAGATCCGCGAGGCGGTGGTGGAGGTGCGGGCGGAGGTGGAGGCCGAGGTGGAGTTCGACTTTGCCGAGGGGACGCGCCTCTTTGGAACCGTGCGGCGGGGCGGCCGGCCGGCCGCGGGGCTCACGGTGACGGCTACCCTGGTGGGGTCCCAGAGCCAGGGCAGCACGGTGACGGATCAGCAGGGGGCGTGGGTGCTGGAGGGGGTGAAG
Organism: uncultured bacterium; assembly: GCA_937924755.1. GTDB lineage: Bacteria > Acidobacteriota > Thermoanaerobaculia > Thermoanaerobaculales > Thermoanaerobaculaceae > CALEVZ01. The sequence goes on along the minus strand of CALEVZ010000082.1, from coordinate 5,964 downwards.
CCGGGAGAGGTGGAGCTGGCGGTGCTCAACGAGCGGGGGGAAGCGGTGGTGGTGGAGCGCCATCACCTGCGCCAGGCCACCCGGGTGGACCTGGAGATCCCTGACGGTTCCCTGAGCGGCCGGGTGATCGCCGCCTCCACCCGCCACCCGATCGTGGGGGCGACGGTGACCCTGGAGCGCGCCGGCGCGGTGCTGCGCCGCCTCACCACCGATGCGGACGGCGCCTTCGTTGCCCGCGAGCTGGCCACCGGCGAGTACCGTCTGCGTGCCGGCGCCCAGGGGTACAGCCCCGAGGAGCGGGCGGTGGAGGTGCGCTGGGGAGTGGGAGGTGAAGTCACCGTGCCTCTGCAGCCAGCCGACGAGCTGGTACTGCGGGTGCGCGAGGCGGACGGGTCGCCGGCCAGATCCGTGGTGGTGGCGGCGGCGCGGGGGGGGATGGGTGAGGAACCCATCATGGCGGCGTGCGACAGCGAGGGCCGGGCCCGCCTGGCGACCCTGCCGCGGGGGTCCTACGTGGCCTTGGTGCAGGGGCAGGGAGTGGCACTAGTGCGGCTGGCCGTGCCCTCCCCGGAGCTGCTGGTGACCCTGGCGCCCGCCGGCACCCTGGTGGTGGAGCTCCCGCGCGAGGCCAGCCCCGTTCGCCTGCAGGTGGTATCCGAGGAGCTGGGGGAGGCGGTGCCCACTCTTTTGGGCCTGGCTCGGGTGCGCCAGGGATGGATGGAGGTGTCGGGGATGCAGATGATGCGGCTGCCGCCCGGCAGGTACCGGGTGGACGTGGAGCGCTCCGGCCAGGTGCGGGCCTACCCGGTCAACCTCACCCCCGGCGCCCCGGTGCGGGTGGCGGTGGAGTAGCGGCGCTCCCCTACACCACCTGGGCGCAGGGGAAGGGGGCCTCGAAGGCCACGCTCTTGGCCCGCATGAAGGCCTTCAGGGCGGGGAAGAACAGCTCCGGCCGCTCCAGGTACACCACGTGCCCCGCCTCGGGCACCAGCAGCCAGCGCGAGTTGGGGAAGATGTCCAACATCTTCTTCTGCGCCCACAAAGGGATGGCGCGGTCCTGCGCCCCCGGCATGATGAGGGTGGGGGTGGTTACCGCCCGGTATTCGGGCATCCGGGCGTCCAGCTCGCCGAAGTACTCCTCCTGCGCTTCGGTGAGGCGGATCAGGCAGTGCAAGTCGTTCTGGTAGCGCTCCTTGAAGCGCTGCCGCATGGGCTCCAGTCCCGGACGGGTCACCCGGCGCACAAAGGGTTCGCCGAAGATCTTCTCGTACATGTACTCGGTGTAGAGGTCGAAGCGTTCCGGCCCCTCGCGGTAAAAGCGCAGGGAGATGGCCTCGTACTGCTCGAACAGCTCCTCCCGGGAGAGGATGATCCCCGACAGGGTGAGGGTGTGTAGGCGGTGATGGAACTGGCGGGCGTGCTCGATGGCGATGAAGCCGCCGTAGGAAATCCCCATGGAGTGGATCCTGGCGATCCCCAGCTCATCCATGATGGCGTCCAGGTAGGCGGCGATGCGGGTGATGGAGTAGGGGAGGTCGGGCTTGGAGGATTCCCCCTGGCCCGGGTAGTCGTAGAGGAGAACGTCGTACTCGTCGAGGAGCTGCGGCAGGAAGCCGTACCACGCCTTGGTGGACATCGCCAGGCCGTTGAGCAGCACCACCGCCTCGCGGCTGCCGTCGCCGAAATACTCGTACCAGATGTTCCAGCCGTCGGGGTGCACGTAGCCGCTGCGGGTGGGGGTGGGGGGTGGGGCAGTCACGGGGCCTCCTCCTCATGGGGCGGGCCGGGGGATCGCCCCGGCCCGCCGCCGCCGACGAATCTCCTACGAAGCTGGTTTCAGGACGGTGCAGACGCTGGCGCAGATCGGCCCGCCGATGTTGAAGGTGGCGGCGACGCGGGCGTTTTTCACCTGCAGCTCGGCGGGTGCCTTGCCGAGCAGTTGCCAGGCGCACCACCCCACCATGGCCACCCCGGTGGCGCCGATCGGGTGCCCCTTGGCGATCAAGCCCCCGGAGGTATTGATCGGGCACTCCCCGCCCACCGACGCCTGGCCCTCGTTCCAGTAGGCGGCGCCGCGGCCGTAGGGGGCCTTGCCCAGCACTTCGGCGGCCATGGCGGCCATCACCGTGAAGCAGTCGTGGACCTCGGCCACGTTCACATCGGCGGCGGTGAGGCCGGCCATCTCGTAGGCCTTGTTCATGGCGGCGAACGCACCGGCGGGGCGCAGGACGTCCCGCACCCCCTTGCGCAGGGGGTCGGTGGCCTGGGCGTAGCCGGCCAGCTCGACGCAGTCGGCTTTCGCGACACCGAGGCGCTTGAGACCCTCCTCGGTGGCCAGGATCATGGCGGCGTAGCCGTCGGAGATCTGCGAGCAGTCGTAGGTTTTCAGCGGCAGCCCCTCCACCACGTAGCGGTTGATCCCCTCGATGCGCATGACATCCTCGAGGGTCGGCTGCACCTTCTGCATTTGCGCGTAAGGGTTGTGCTTGGCGTTGCCGTACTCGATCACCGCGATCTGCCCCAGCTGCTCCTCGCTCACCCCGTGGGTGTCCATGTACAGCTTCATCACCTCGGCGAAGATGTGCGGGAAGACGTAGACCTTGCCCTCGCGCTCGGCGGGGTGGGAGAAGTACCCGAGGGCCTTGCCCACCGCCTTGCCGTCCATCTTCCCCTCGTTGTCCCTCATCTTCTCGAAGCCCACGGCGATGCCCACCTCGCCCAGGCCCAAGAGCAGCTTGTAGGCCACTGAGAGGATGGCCTGACCGCCGGTGGCGCAGGCGTTTTCCACCGCTTCGATGGGCTTGGCGGCCATGCCGGGGACCTCGGCCAGCAGGCCCGACAACAGCCCTTGCTCGTTGAGGGAGATGTTGCACACCGCCCCCACCGAGCCCACGTCGATGACGGTCGGGTCGGCCTGGATTTCGGCGCACACACCCTGGGTGGCCTGGGCGATGATCTCGGGGACCGAAAGGGCCCCCAGTTTGCCGAACTTGGACTGGTGGTAGGCGGCGATGTAAATGGGTTTCCTCATGTCATCCTCCTGACTGCCCGACTGCTGGCGCGCCGGCGCTGCGGCGCCCGGGCAGTTGCCGGTGCAACCGTAGCAAGAAACCGGCCCTTGCGCCTAGGCGTGAATGGACGTTTCACCTTTTCTCCCCGGGCTGGCCACCCCGCTGGGCGTAGCGGGCCGCCAGCTCCCCCTTCACCACCTTGCCGTAGGGGGTGCGGGGCAGCTCCTCGACGAAAACGAAGTCATTGGGAATTTTGTACTTCGCCAGGCGTTCCCGGAGAAAGTCGGCGAGCTTCTCGCCCCTCGGTGCCGTCCCCGGGCGCCCCACCACGAAGGCCACTCCCACCTCCCCCCAGGTGGGGTGGGGTACGCCGACGACCGCGGCGTCCTGCACGTCGGGGTGCTGCAGCAGCTCCCCTTCCACCTCGGCGGGGTAGACGTTGACCCCGCCGGAGATGAACATGTCCTTGGCGCGCCCGGCGATGAAGAAAAACCCCTCCTCGTCCACCCGCGCCAGATCGCCGGTGTGAAACCACCCCTCGGCGTCGCGGCTGGCGGCGGTGGCCTCAGGGTTGCGCCAGTAGCCTCCTGAGACGTGGGGTCCGCGAAACACCAGCTCCCCCACGTCGCCCGGTGGCAGGGGCCGATTCGCCTCGTCCACCACCCGGGCCTCGGTGAACATCAGGGGCTTGCCGATGGAGCCGGCCTTGCGCACGGCATCCTCGGAGGTCATGGCAAAGCAGTTCACCCCCACTTCCGTGAGGCCGTAACCCTGGCGCAGCACCACGCCGCGCCGCCGATAGATGTCCACCAGGTAGACGGGTAGCGGCGCGCCGCCGGAGATGAACCAGCGCACGTGGGAGAGATCGACGGTGGCAAACTCGGGGGCCTCGGCCAGTAGCTTCCAGATGGTCGGCACCCCCAGCACCACGGTGCAACGCTCGCCTTCGATGCTGCGCCACACCTCGGCGGGGTCAAACCCCCGGTGCAACACGATGGTGCCGCCCGCCACGACGATCGGGACGAGAAACGCCCCCAGGCCGCCGGCGTGGTAGAGGGGGGTGAAGATGGGGGATACGTCGTCTTCGCGCAGGCCCCAGCAAGCCACGGTGTTGTAGCCGTTCCAGGCGACCATGCGGTGGGGGATCATCACCCCCTTGGGGGTGCCGGTGGTGCCGGAGGTGTAGAGCAGGCAGTAGAGGTCCTCGGGGGCGCAGGGGGCGGGGGGAGTGAAGGGGTCGGCGGGCAGCACCTCCGCGTAGCGGGCATGGGCCGCGGCCGCTGGCTCGTCGAAGGTGATCCAGTGGGGGATATCTGGGAGGCTGTTCGCCAGGGTGAGGACGGTGGAGGCAAGGGCCGCCTCGTACATCACCGCGGCCACCTCGGCGTCGCGCAGGATCTTGTCGAGTTCGTGGGCAGTGGCCCGCGTCGACAGCGGCACCAGCACCACCCCCGACCGGCCGGCGGCGAAGAAGGCCTCCAGAAACTCCACCCGGTTGTGGGACAGCACCGCCACCCGGTCGCCATGGCCGAGCCCCAGGCGCCGCCGCCACAGGGCGGCGCAGCGGCCGGCCCGCACCGACAGCTGGGCGTAGGTCAGGCGCTCCCCCGTCGGGACGTAGACCAGCGCCGGGCGCTCGGGGGTCAGCCGCGCCCGCTCCCCCAGCACGTCACCGTGCAGCACCGCACCTCTCCGTTCGCGGTCCGAGGCTCATGGCACCGGCTCCCTGAGTACCCCCCGCAGGGCGGCCAGGAACGCCTGCGGGCACTCCACCTGGGGCACGTGGCCGCAGCGGGGAATGGTGGTGAGCCGGGCGCGCGGCAGGCCGTCCGCCAGGCGCCGGGCATAGTCGAGGGGCATGAGACGGTCCGACTCCCCCCACACGAGGTCCACCCCCACGTTGACCTCGTGCAGGCGGCCGTCCAGCAGATAGCGGCCCATGGTGGCGGCGGTGGCGGCAAAGCGCCCCAGGGGCCCCGAGCGGGCCTGGCGCACGATGTCGTCCAGCAGGAAGTCGGGCACCGGCGGGCTGCCCGGGTCGCGGGTGGCGGCCACGGTGGCCCGAGCCTCCTCCCGGGTGGTGGGGATCACTTTGACTTCTGTATTTTGCCCGCGGATGGCTCCCCCCGAGACCACCACCAGCCGCTCCACCCACTCCGGGTGCCGGTGAGCTACCAGCAGGGCCATCCAGCCCCCCAGGGAGTTGCCCACCAGCAGGACCGGCCCGGTGCCGGCCTCCCGCTCCACCACCGCCTCCACCCCGGCCAGCACCTGCCCGGTGTCGATGGGGCCGGTGCGGGGGGCACTGCGCCCGTGGCCGGCCAGGTCGGGGATGACGAGGGTGTACTGGCCGGCCAGCTCCCCCGCCACCCGCACCCAGGTGCCCGCCTGGTCCCCGGCGCCGTGGAGCAGCACCAGGGTGGGTCCCCCTCCCCCCCGCCACACCATCTGGGGGCCGGCGGGGGAATCCACCGTGGAGGCCGCCAGCCCCGCCTTGACCAGGGCCCGGCGGGAGGACCACTCCAGCACGGTGAGGGGACGCTTGAACATTAAAAACGCCCCGGCAGCCCCGGCCACCAGGAGGCCGCCCCCCACCACCACTGCGGCCACGCTCCAGGGTTTCACCAGAACCCCCCTCTCAAGCCCAGCGGAGAGCCACCGCCGCCTGGTTGTACCCCACTCCGGAGCCCACCAGAACCACCAGGTCGCCGGCGTGCAGCTTCCCCCTCTCTACAGCGTCGTGCAGCGCCATGGGGATGCAGGCGGAGCCGGTGTAGCCCCACTTTTCCATGACGGTGTGGGTCTTCTCCAAGGGCAAGCCCAGATCCCCCATCACCAGCTCGATGGAGGGCTTACGCACCTGGGTGAAGACGATGAAGTCCACCTCGGAGAGGGCGAAGCCGGTGGTTTCCGCCAGCCGGCGGGTGAGCCGCGGCCACCCCTCGTGGTTGAT
>CALEVZ010000081.1 GCA_937924755.1 uncultured bacterium | reverse complement strand
GCTAGATGGGGGGGCGTCTTAATCCTCTTCTGAGCGAGGCAAGGGTTTTTTCGGGCGGCCCTCGCGGGCCATTCCGGGACCTTCCGCCCGTCTTAATCCTCTTCTGAGCGAGGCAAGGGTTTTTTCGCGAAGGTACCGGGGCTATGGAGGCAAGTATGGCGGAGTCTTAATCCTCTTCTGAGCGAGGCAAGGGTTTTTTCAGCCTCTCTGCAACGAACTGGCGGATCTCGGGTTCAAGCTCAATCGGTGCGAATCGGCCGCCTGGATTTTAAAGGCCGCTTTCCCGCGCCGTCGAGGGCGCAATAAGTCTCGACAGACCAAGGAATTGGACTTCTGCGAACAGCTGCCAGGCGGCAGCCGTAAGTCCGTGACTGCAAAGGCCATCGACGATCGCGCCAAAGTGGCAGGAGGCCCGCAACTTTTCAAAGAACCGCGTCCTCCTCGGGGCTGGCTGCCTGTACAGCAATCCCGAGGGCCTGGACGGTGCACCGGCATCGCTGACACAAAGTATACACCCGAACGTTGTCAAAGCGCTGATCGATGACGTCAGCGACGCCTTCCAGCATTTCGGCGTGCCGACGATCGCCGAGGTGGCCCTCAAAGACACTCTCCTGCACGCGGACCAGGTAGTCAGTAAGCAACCTCGCCAACCGGTCCCGCCGCCGGTCGTCGGCAATGTCGTAAGCGAGGACGACGTAAAGCATCACCGCATCTCGAAGGGCAGGTACCCCGCGTCCTCTCCCTTGATGACGCGGGCCATGTGGTAGACCTGGTGACGCATGATGTCCCGATAGGAGTAGCGGCCGCCGCCGGTGTGGTAGAAAGCCTCCTCCCGCAATCGCCGCAGGAATTCAGCCAAGAATACCTTCCTCCCAGTACTGGCGAGATACACAGCGCCGTCAAGGTCGCTGGCGTCGACGGCCAACTGATCCTGACCCAGTGCCTCGGCCGGGGAGGCAAAGTCCGCGGGGACTAGCTGCCGCCGGTTGACGAGGCGCAAGACCAGGGCATCCACCAAGACCGGGCGAAACTCTTCGAGCAGGTCCAGCGCAAGGGAAGGCCGGCCGTAGGCAGGCTGGTGGAAGGCGCCAATCATGGGATCGAGGCCAGCGGCGGTGACGTCACCGTCGAGCAAGGTACCGGCCAAAGCATAGCCAAAGGAGAGGCAGGCGTTGACGGGATCGCGGGGTGGCCTGCGGGTACGCCCGGAGAAGGTGAACAGCGGGTTCTTGATGGCCCGCCCAAAAGCCCGAAAGTAACTGGCGGCTGCCGCCCCCTCCACCCCGAGCAGCTCCTCACGGTCGCGGGCCCGTTGGGCATCCCGGATGCGGTGACGCAACGCCAGCAGCTCCTGCGTGATACGGTCATCTGCGAGAGTCTGCTGGGCCCGCACCAGCAGGCGCCGCTGGTTGGCGATTTTCCCGGCCACAATGGCGCGGGCGACAGTGAAGGCAAAGGCCTCGTCCTGCAGGCGCCGAAACTGGGTAAGCCGGAGTTCGATGTTGCGCCCGAGAGGGCCCTGTAGCCGCCCACGAAAGCTGCCCGAGGCGGTAAGGTACACGACGTCGACGCCGTGGGAGAGCAGCCGCATGAGGGCGGCGTGGGTGACCTCCACGGGCCCGAAGAAGAGGACCTGGTCCAGATCCGCCAGGCGGAAGGTTTCACCAGTCTTGCCCCCCCGCCGAATCACCAGGCGCTCCCCCTCCGCGGCTATGCTCACCCCGGGTTCCGTCACGGCCACCAACTTGCCCATTACGAGGTCTCCCCCTTGGGCACCCACACCAGCTCGGGAACCCCGTCACGTTCTTCCAGCTGTAGTATTCCCTCGGGAAGCTCCCACCGCGGGGAGTGGCTGTCGCGCAAGTGCGCGGTGAGCTCGTCGGCCAGGGCCGCCGCCTCTCTCTGGAGCTCGCCGAGGCGATGGCGCAAGATTAGCAGGCGGCGAACCTGAGCCTCGGGGGGCGGGGTGGCGGGCAGGGGTGCCAGCTCTTCGCTGCTCAACCCGTGCAAATGGAGGAGCGGGTGCGGATAGGTTTCGGCTGCCTCGGGAAAGCCGCAGTTGCAGGGGACGTGAGCGGTGATGTGCGGGATTCGGGAGCGGATCTTCGGGCATGACACAGGGTTGCCACGAAGCGGCGATTTGAGCAGGGCGCCCGCCGGGGCGCCAGGGCACAACTGCAGCAAATAGTTGTAGGCTGCCACGCCGCTGGGCATGTGGCCCAAGGAGTGGGCGAGGACGACGATCTCGTCGTGGCTGAGGTGGCGCTGAGAGGTAGCCTTGTCACGCAGGGATCGCAGGACGGCGCACCCCTTGAAGAGACGCAGGTAGGCCGGGTGGCGCTCGAAGTCGGCGGCGGTCCACGGCCGGGCGGCAGCATCCACCACGGGAGGTGGCTGCGGCTGGGGGGCAGGTGCCGAGGCGGGCGGGGTGAGACCCTCCCCTTCCCCAGCTGCCTCGGCGGCGGCCCTTTCCCCCAGGGCGGCCAGCGCCTGGGTAAGGTCGTCCTCCCCCAGCCGGGGGTGGCTGCGCAGTAGCTCGAAGGGGCGGGCCACGGGGGCACCCGCGTCGTCCAGGAAATGGGAGCGGCGGCCGGTGCGGCGGTGAATCCCCAGGGGCAGCTTGATGAGGTTGCCCAGGCCCTTGGCGCCGGGGCGGGAGGCTTTGGGGAACCACTCCAGGGAGCAGGAGGCGGGCATGTGGGGGGTGAGGTGGGCGAGGAGAGCGCGGCCAAGTGCCACCAGCCGCCCGGCGTGCAAGGGTTCGGTCAAGGGAAACCACAGGTGGCGCCCCTTGTAGCCGGAGTCTTCCACCAGGAGGCGAAGCCCCAAAGCCCGACAGCGGTCGACGGCCGTTGCCGTGGCAGAGGCCAGCTCTTCGCGCACCCGGCGAGCCACCTCGCGATGGCGCTGCGCCTCGCCGAGGACGCCACGGTGCAGGTCGATATCGAGGGCGCAGAAGAGGCAGGTGCCGTCCAGCCGGATGGGGTAGACCCCGAGGGTGAGGTCGCCAGCGAAGTGCTGGCGCAGCACCCGGGGGGTGAGGGGCTCCCGCACCGGGGCATAGCCCCCCTGCCCGGACTTGGGATTGAACCACTGACGAGCGTAGACGTCCTCGCGGCCACCGAAGAGGGCGAGGAAGCGAGCACAGTCGGCGTCGGAGGCCACCAGAGAGGGAGGAGGTCCGGCGATGTCCTCCTCCTCGGTCTCCTCGGCGCCTTCGTCCCGGCGCGACAGATGGACGGCAAGACCGAGAGCTCTGGCCCGCTGCCAGAGAGCCCTCGCCCTGGGCTCGGCCCCGCTGTCCACCAAAAGGTCGATGAGCCGCTGGGTAAGGGCGGCGTCGTTGGGGTCAAGGTCGACGCGGCGGGTGAGGAGGTTGAGCGCGCGATCGATGTTTCCTCGCTCCAGGGCCAGCTCCATCAAGTGCTCCAGGGCCACCCGGTCCTCGGGGTCGTCGCGCAGGGCGAGGTTGAACTCCCGCTCGGCCACCCCGGGCAGGCCCAGCTCCTCGGCCAGGAGCCCCCACTCCCGGTGCTCGCCGGCCAACTGGAGGCGGGCGGCGGTGGCGCTGCGGAGGGCCTCCCGGGCGTCCTCCAGGGCGCCGGCAGCGAGGAGGTGGTGCACCTGATGCAGCGCGGCGGCGTCGGGGGTGTTCATTCGTCTCCCACTTCTGCGACTTCCGGCGTGTCGCGCAGCTTCCACACGTCGTGTACATCGTCAAGGGCATCAAAAGCGGGTAGGAGTTCTTCCCGCAAGGCCTGCGTCGCGCCGCCCACATCCACGGGCTCCGGGCACATTCCGGCGTGGGCGAAGGGGTTGCGCCGAGAGGTGATCTTGTTCCACAGGTCCCGCAGCCGCTTCTCGTCCTCCGAGAGGGGACGTGGCGGGGGCTTGGAGACCAGGCCGCGAAGTCGGTTTTCCGCCCTCTCGCGGATGGAAATTCCCAGCCAGTCCCGCGTCTCTCCCCAGGCCAGAAGGACGCGGTTGACGAGCAGCTCCCGGAAGGCGCGCAGGGCGGCGTCCACCATGCCGGCCTTCAGCCAGGTTTCTACCAGTCGCCGCTGCCGGCGGATCTCATCGGGGCCGAGGACGTGATTCCGCTTGGGGTCTCTGCTGGCCACGGAGGGCAGGGCGAAAGCGTCGAGCACGCTGACCAGATCCCGGGCCAGGGACGCAAAGGGGGGCAGCAGCTCGGCCGCGGCCTTCTCCGCATGGACGGCCGTAGTGGATCCCAGGCGCTGGCGAACCGAAAGCCCCACCTCCAGGGGCAGGCCCGTGCGCAGGTATTGACCGGCCTCCTTGGCGGCGCTGATGGCGGCCCGCAGGTGTCCCTCGGGCTGCTCCCCGGCCCGGGCGCGCTGGCGCCGGGCGGCCTTTTCCAGGGGATCGATGAGGCGGCCGACGGTAGCGGTGTCCAGCCGCTCCCGGAAGGCCCGCACTGCTTCCGCCCAGTCGGCCAGGTCAGCGAAGTGGGAAAGATCCAGATACGGCGTGACCTCTTTCTGCTTGGGGTCGTAGGCGCCGTAGCCCCACACCCCCCGGCGGACCAGGCCGCGCCGTTCGAGATAAAGGGCCAGCCAGGAGTGGGCCATGGGGATGGCGCGGAAGGCATGGGTAAGGTCGATGTGGAGAGTCAGCGGCCACCCCGGACGGGCGCCGTGGCGCTCCAGCCAGCGCTCCAGTGGCGGCAGCACCGCCCACAGCTGCTCGGGGCGACGCGGCACCTCGTGGCGTTCCACTTCGTGGAGCTCCCAGGGCAGCTCGAGCCGCTCCGCCTCCGCCCGCACCGCCGCCTCCTTGTCTTCCCACGCCGCGTCGGTGCAGGCGAAGAGTACGCTTTGCGGCGCGTGACCGGACTCTTGAAGCCACCGCCAGAGGGCGAGGCCCGCCACGCAGGAACCCACCTCTTGGCCATCTGGCATCACGTAGGTGGTGAACTCATATCCCGGCGGCGGGGCAGAAGCGCTTCCCCGTCCCAAATTGACGATAAGCACATAAGGTGCGGGGTGGCTGGCCGTCGCGTCATCCCTCGTGTGCATCGCTTCCTCCTTCGCCCTGGGGGCGGGTACAGTCCCGGTCAGCTCATGGCATCGAGAACCTAATCTCACCAGAACAGGCACGCACGTGCTGCGGCTCCCTGGCGCCTCGTGGTCCATCTCCAGGATGGCCATCCCTGGGCTCAATGTGCAACCACTGAGCGGGCTGTTCGGGCAGACCCATCTGCAAGCACGGGGCGCGGGCTGCACCCTGGTGTGGGGCGTCGTGCCTGGCAACCGAGGAAACCCGTGCGCCCCTCATGGCGGGCTGACTGCGCCGAGACGGAGGCGCAGAGCACCCCGCTCGGCGGGGGGCAGAAAAGCCACCTGGACGGCGTGGGCCTGCAGGCGGAGAAGGTCAACCCGGCGAAGATCCGGGCACAGGCGGGCGGCCAGCAGCAGGTTGTCGCTCAAGGTGGCGGAGGAAATGCCTAGATTGTCGGTGTTTACGGTGACCGGCACGCCGGCCACCAGGTAGTCCGCCAGGGGGTACCTTTCCCCGGGGGCGTCGTCCAGGGGATACCCCTTGATCTGCAGGTTGGCGTAAGGGCACATTTCCACGCCGATCCCCCGCTCCGCCACCGCCCGCAGCAGGTCGGGGGCCCGGCCCAGGTGCAGGGCGTGCCCCAGGCGACGGGCAGAGAGCTTGAAGACCGCCTGCCAGATTCCTTCCACGTCGTCGTTTTCGCCGGCGTGCACGGTGACGGCCAGCCCCACCCGGTGGGCGGGCTCGAAGTCGGTGGCGAAGAGGGCGGCCCGCGTCTGCCGGTGCTCGAAGCCGGCCAGGTCCACCCCCACCACCCGGCACCCGGTGCGCCAGTGCTCGGCGGCGGTGACGGCCAGGGCCAGGTGGCGGGCGATGCGGGAGCGGTCGCCCCCCTCCTCCCGGGTGGCGATGAGGAGGAGGTTGACGTGGCACCCGAGCTCGGCGGGGTCGGCCGCCATGGCGGCCTGGAAGGCGGCGCGGATATCGGCGAGGACGTCCCAGGCCGAGCGGCCGCGGGTCGGGTCGGCGTAGTTGGCGGGGGAGCAGCGAATCTCGGCGTAGACCACGCGGTCCCGCCGCAGGGCCTGGTACAGCAGGCGGCAGTGCTCGGCCAGGCAGCCGGGGTCCCGCAGCAGGGCGGAGCCGGTGGCGTCCCCCAGGCGCATGTAGGCCTCCAGGCCCAGCGGCCGCGGGGGCAGGGGCCACCCCTCCGGCAGGGGCGGCTCGGCGAGGGGCGGCAGCCGACCCGGATCCCGGGCAGCGGCCCGCACCCGGGCCAGGGCCTCCCCGTGGGTGGCAAAGCCCCCCAGGTGGCAGTGCAGCTCCACCTTGGGCAGGGCTCGCACCCAGGGGGCGTCGGCGGCCGGGTCCAGGGGCTGGTGCAGCCACTCCAGGTGGCCGGGGGGCCAGGTGGCCAGGGAGGGGAAGGGCAGGTCGGCCAGACGCTCCCAGGCGGAGGCGAGGCGGCGGCTGGTCTCCAGGGCCTCCGCCACCCGCCGGGTCAGGGCGGCACTGGGGGCCGACACCCACTGCAGGGGGCCCTCCCCGCGGGTGACCAGGGGAAAGTCTTCGGGGCGCAGGCGCTGCAGCTGCGGCCAGCCGGCCTCCGGCCCCAGGCGCACGTAGCGCACCGCTCCCTCGGCCAGGGCTCGCTCCACCTCCTCCCGGGTGCCCGCCTCCCGGTCCCCGGTCGCGCCGAAGCGGGGCTCGCACAGCACGTGGAACACCTCGGTGGCGCCGAACAGGGAGGCGGCCCGCTGCATGGCGGCGGAAATGGTCTTGTACCCCCCGGCGAGACACACCCATCGTCGCCCCGGCTCGGGGCACCGATCGAGGATCCAGCGGAAGAGGACCTCCTCGAACCGCGCGTGGTCGTATTCCGAGCGGAGATCGGAGAAGCCTTCGACCCGGCAGAGGGTGAACCTGCCCACCGGATGGCTTTGCAGGTACGCACGCAGCTGCTCGAGGCCGGCATCCAACCGCGGGCTCGCGGTGGTGAGGACATGGACGGCGGCGAAGCCGCCCTCCCCGAAGAGGTGCATGGCCTCGGGCACCACCGCCCAGGAGGTGCCCACGGTGCAGAGGAGGATTCGGCCGGTCAACTCAGCCCTCCTTCGTCAGGCCCGCCTGGGGATGGCGGCACGGTGGGCCTGGGCGCCCCGGGGAAAGACCCTTGGCGGGGCGCTGCCGTTGTCGCAATGAAGGGTGTTGTCCTGAATACGACGCAAAAAGGAAACGCAACGTCGGTTCTTTCCACCGGCCTAGGGGAGCTTTTCCCTGTTCGGGCCGCGGGTTCAAGACAAGGCCACGTGGCCCAAGCAGGCGTACCCCGGGGAGTTGCACGTCGACCCCAGTGGTCCGCCGGTGCCGCTGACCGGCTGAACCGCTCCGCGTTGCGGGCGGGGCCAGGTTCCGAGTCGCCCTCGCTGGCTTCTCACGAAGAACACTCAGTGCCCCGGCCGCACTCCGACTACCGGCAGCCGGCGCTGGAGCAGGGCGGCGCAGGTGGGAAGGCGGGAGGCAATGGCCAGCGCCAGCGCCTCCTGGCAGGTGTGAGGGGTGGGGTTGGGGTCGTCGATCATCTCCAGGGCCGGCGCTGCGTCCTCCTCGCTGAAAAAGCCGGCGCTCAGGGAAGCCCGCACCGTGGCCTTGGGCGAGCCGGCCAGCGTCCCCTCCACCTCGCGCAGCCAGAGCTGCGCCGCTTTCCAGACCGCCTCCACCGAGTACTCGAACCGCTGGATCGCGGCATCCCGCCGCACAGAGTCGTCCAGCCCATCGAGGCGTCCGCCCAGGGTGGCCGCGGCCCGCTCCGCCCCATCGCGACGCCAGCTCAGTCGGTCCATTCGAGGCCCTCCCGGACCACCGCGTCCACCGCGCCCTGGGGAGCCTCCGCCAGGTCCACGCCATCCCCTCGGCGGGGGATGGCGCTCTCCTCCAAGCGTTCGTCCAGGCGGTCCAGCACCCCCCGGGGCAGCGGCGCGAGGGGGCGCACTGCCACGCCCACGTCGAAGTCGGGTCGGGCTTACCACCGCGCCCAGGAGCCGAAAGGGAAGACGGGCACCGGAAGACTCTCGAGTTCCACCTGGACCAGCCTCTGGACCTCATCCAGAAGCGGCGCCCTGTCGCCGGTTTCCACCACTGGGTGGAGCCCTGTACGGCGGCCGGCGCCGGAGGCGGCCCTGGGACGGCGTTGGGTGCCCTGCCCTCAGCCACGGCGGAAGAGCCGCTCGGCGAGCGTCATCCGGTCCTCCCCCGAATGCCGCGCCACCTCGTCCAGAATCGCCGCCAGCGTGCCCACCCGCAGGGCGGCCACGTCAGGTATCGTCACGTGGTGCTGGCCTCCCCGCTGCGTGGACAGACGCATGTGGCTGCCGCTTTGCCTGGTCACCCGGTACCCAAGCCGCTCCAAGAGCCTGGCCAGCTCATGACCGGAAAGATCCCGGGGCAATCTCACAGGGCAATCACCTCGTCTCGCACGAAATGCAGCCGTAGCACGGCGGGGGCGGCGCCCTCCTCGAAGTGGCAGGCCACCGCGTCCCTCACCATGGCGTGCAGCTCCTTGGCCGTGTCGGCCTCGGTGAAAATGGGAAAACCCAGCGCCCGGGCGGTGAAGCCCCCCTCCGGCGCCTCCTCCACGAGAAAGACGATCTCCCGGGGTGGTGTGCCTGGCATAAACCGTTGACCTCCTTCTGGCATTGTAGGTGTCACAGGCAACTCAAACCGGGCCCTCCCATACCCGTGGTTCTACCCGCCAGTCGCGCCTCCCTCAAGACCCAAGAAACCGCTCCACGCCTCCCGCGCCTCTACGGTCTCGCCTCTCCAGCATGGCAGCGCCACCATCAGGCCGATAAAACGCCGGTCCTGGCGGTGGACCGAAAGCAGTACCGACGAGGCGCGGCGGGGCTCCGCCTCCCCACAAATGAAGCGCCGCTGTCGATCGTGCTGGCGGGGCCGCACCTCCCGGTAGGCGAGGGCAAGCGCCCCCAAAGCCTCCTCCCAGCTGTCCTCGGGATTGGTAGTATGCAGGATTCTTCGGTAGATCACCTGGGGCCACTTCGGCAACGGGTCGGGCAGCGTTTCACCGGGTCTGCGCAGCTCTTCTATCCGTTCCCTGAGGGCCCTTTCGGCGTGTTCCCGCACCTGGGCATCGCTGCCGCAGACGTCGCGAAGGTGAAGTGACCCGAACCCCTTGCGGCTGCGGCAGCCGAGACCGCCGAGGGCAAGCCAGGCGGCGCACGTTCGCCACAACTCGTCCAGCTGCTGGCTATCCAGTCGCCGGTGAGGCCAGGCGAAGCGCATGGCGAGCAGCGTCCCCGGCTTCAAAGCAGGGCGGATGTACACGGCCGTTCGCCTCGGGCGCCGGTCGGGCCCGAGCAGCGCCGGGTCCCTGCCCTGCTCAGCGGCGGCTTGCTCCTCCCTGGAGGGGATGCGGATCGGGCCATACCCGAGGTAGTGCAAGGCCTGCGCCTGTCCCTCGCGGATCGTGCCCTCTCGGCGGTCGCGCCGCCGGTAGGAGTACTGCGCCGAGGAGGTGGGTGCCGGCTGGCCGCGCGGGATAGTTTCATGGCTCGCCGGCGTTACCTTCACATCCACCCGCAAAGGGCTTCGCAGCTTCAGCGCCGCCGAGCCGAAGAGGTAAGCCTCCGCCTCGGCGAGCCTGGCCGGGCTCGGAAACCGATGCCCCTCGCTGGCCCGCCACCACCACCGCAGGAGGCCCTTGACGGAGGGTGAGCGCACCTCCACTTCCCGCTGGTTGGCGCCGCCCAGGAAGACGGGGGTGACCGTGTTGAGTTTCAGTTCGACGAAGTTCATGCTCCACCGCCCTTTCTGACGAGCTCGTAAAAGGTCGGGGCCCTGCGCCGGAGGTGGTCCGCCAGCCACTTCTTCTTCTCCACGGCCGCCCACAGCTGCACGGCGAGAGCCGCGGCCTCCGGGTGTCTGTACTGCCGGGCCAGCTCGTTGGCAATGCCCTCCGCTTCCGCCCTCAGATCCCGGGCAAAGGCAAGGGCTTGAATGCGCTGGCCAATGGCGGCCAATTCTGTGTCCACCCCGGCGGGCCGGCCGGGCGTGGGTATGGCCGTCCTCTCGGGTGGCGCAGGCACAGAGGTGCTGCCGCCACGTGTCGGAGATTCGTCGCCCTGGGGGGGTGCCGTCGACTGAGGCCTCGCCCCGTCGCGGCTGGAGTCTGATGGCCAAGCCATCCTGCCGTACCCCACGGCGGTCTTGGCGCCGAAGCCCTGCCAGTCGAAGGCAAAGACGAACGCGGCCTCGACGAGGCGCTGCCAGCGCGGCCTGGCGTTTTCCTTGGTCTCGAAGTAGGCTCGCACCTTTTCGGGCCAGTTGGTGGGCGGGCGGAAGCGAGTGATGAAGGTAAACGTCGTGCCGGGCGGCAAGGTGAGGAAGTAGATGGGCACCGGATTGCCCCAGTCGCCGGGCGGCTTGCCGTCCTGATAGTAGTGGTTGTAGTGGGGGTTCATGATGTCCACGCGCAGCTTGCCGTCGGCCGGCTCCGGGATCACGTCCCAGAACTCCAGCGCCCC
>CALEVZ010000080.1 GCA_937924755.1 uncultured bacterium | reverse complement strand
CGGAGCGGGGCTGACCGGCGGCGGCACCTCGGGCAACGTCACGGTCTCGGTGGCCAACGCCGGCATCACGGGCGCCATGCTGGCCAACAACTCGGTGGACGCCGCCAAGATCGCCGACGGCAGCGTGGGCACGGCGGATCTGGCGGGCGGCGCAGTGACCAAGGGCAAGCTGGCGGCTTCCGGGGGGACGTCGGGGCAGGTGCTGGGCACCGACGGGACGAACCTGGTGTGGCAGGCGGCCGGTTCGGGCGGCGGCATCACCGGGGTGACCGCCGGAGCGGGCCTGACCGGCGGCGGCACCTCGGGGAACGTCACCGTGTCGGTGGCCACAGGTGGCATCACCGGCGCGATGATCGCCGACGGGGCGGTGGCCTCCGCCGACCTGGCCAACGCCGCGGTCACCAAGGCCAAACTCGCTGCCTCGGGCGGCAGCTCGGGGCAGGTGCTGGGCACTGACGGGACGAACCTGGTGTGGCAGGCGGCGGGCTCGGGCGGCGGCATCACCGGCGTGACCGCCGGGGCCGGGCTGACCGGCGGCGGCACCTCGGGCAACGTCACCGTGTCGGTGGCCACGGGTGGCATCACCGGCGCGATGATCGCCGACGGGGCGGTGACCAACCTCAAGATTTCCGGGGCCGGTGCGGTCAACGGGCAGGTGCTCAAGTACGAGAGCAGCCACGTCATTTGGGCGAACGACGCCCAGGGCGGGCTCACGTTGCCGTACGCCGGGGCGGCGGCCTCCGCGGGTGGAGTCTTGCAAATCGAGAACACCGGCAGCGGCGCGGCGATCATCGGCAAGCGCGGCACGTCACAGGGCGAGCTCGGGACGGGGTATGGGGTGGTCGGGCGGGCGACTGCCGGTGGGATAGGGGTCTACGGCCAAAGCGACAGCAGTTTTGGTGTTAAGGCCGAGTCCACGTCCGGAGTTGGTGTTCGGGCCGAGTCCACGTCCGGATGGGGACTCTACGCCACGACTGCGACGGGGGACTACGCGCTAAGGGCGCATACCGCTGGCAGCGGTACCGCGGTGATGGGGCAAAGCGGCACGGGAAAGGGCGTGTTGGGATGGTCGTACGGCAGTGGCGAGGGGGTGGCCGGCCACAGTGATGCGGGCGATGGCGTCGCAGGCGACACCGGGGCCGCCGGCAAGTCCGGCGTGTACGGGTACACCTCGCACGCCGGTGCTTACGGGGTCTTCGGCCGCAACTACGCGAACGGTTTCTACGGCTATCTGGGTGGGTACGACTACCCGGTGTACGGCGAACGCGGGAGCGGCGCAGCTGGCGCCATCTACGGCGTGAGCACGGCCAGCGCTGGAACGGGCGTGAAGGGCGTCGCCGACACCGGCACCAACGCCTGGGGGGTTGCAGGGATCAGCCTCCAGGGGTATGGGGTGTACGGGTCCTCGAACACCGGCAAGGCAGGGTACTTTTCGGGCAACGTGCAGGTCACCGGAACCCTCTCCAAGGGTGCCGGCTCCTTCAAGATCGACCATCCCCTCGACCCCGAGCGCAAGTACCTGTACCACTCCTTCGTGGAATCCCCGGACATGATGAACATCTACAACGGCAACGTGGTGACCGACGAAGACGGCCGCGCGGTGGTCGAGCTTCCCGACTGGTTCGAGGCCCTAAACCGCGATTTCCGCTACCAGCTCACGGTCATCGGCCGCTTCGCCCAGGCCATCGTGGAAGAGAAGATCAAGGACAACCGCTTCGTCATCCGCACCAACATGGCCCGGGTCGAGGTTTCCTGGCAGGTCACCGGCATCCGCCGGGACCCCTACGCCAACGCCCACCGCATCCCGGTGGAGGAGGACAAACCGGCCGAGGAGCGCGGCGGGTACCTGCACCCCGAGGTGTGGGGGCAGCCCGCTGAGATGGGCGTGGAGTGGCGGCAGGCGCCGGAGAAGATGCGCGAGCTGCGCGAGCCGGGCCGCGCGCCGCAGCCGCAGCGCCAGCCGTAGGGGCGGCGTTTCGCCACGAGGGGCGCCAGAATGGTCGAGCGCCTTGGGTGACGAGGGAGGAGACGGTCGTGCGAGCAACCTTCCCCGCAGGCGGCATGCTGGCGCTCGCCGCCGCCGCCGCGCTGCTGTCGGCGCCCCCGGCGGCGCAGCGGCTGCCGCTGGCGCCGCGCCACCTTTCGGCGCCGGTCGATGCGAGCCCGCCGGCGCAGCCGGTGAAGCTGGTGTTCATGCACCACTCGGTGGGGGAGAACTGGCTGCAGGATTTCCACGGCGGGCTGGGCACGGCGCTGGCCGCCAACAACTACTTCGTCTCCGACACCAACTACGGCTGGGGGCCGCCCGATGACGCGGCGGGCGGTGTCATCGGCGACCACACCGACATCGGCCACTGGTGGTCGTGGTTCGTCGGACCGCACCACGCCACCTACCTGGCGGCGCTGCTGGCCGAGTCCGGGCAGCACTCGGACTACAGCCGGCCGGGCAGTGACCCGGGCGGGTCCAACCGCATCGTCATGTTCAAGTCGTGTTTTCCCAACTCGCGACTCGGCGGCAGCCCCGCCGACCCGCCCACCCGGACTCCGCCGCCGATGGGGGGAGGCTCCCGGCTGCGGCGCCGCTTGCCGCGCGCCGGTACGCCGCCGGCCGGCCCGCTGTGCGCGCCGCCGCATCCGCCGCTGGTCAGCGACTTCGCGGTGCGCCAGGTGCCGCCGCTGGCCGAGCCGGCGCCCCGCATCCCGTTCCGCGACCCGGTCTTCGGATCGTGCCTGGTGCGCGTCACCGAGCGGGTCGCCGACCGCACTCCCGATGATCGGCACGGGGGCCTCAAGAACGAGTACTCCCGCGTGCAGGCGTTTAACGCCGACGAGTCGCGCCTGCTGGTGCGCTCCACGGTGGGCACCTGGTACCTGTACGACGCGGCGACGCTGCGCCCGCTGCGCCGGGTGGAGTTCACCGGCGAGGAGCCGCGCTGGCATCCCAGCGATCCGCAGGTGTTTTTCTTCTTCCAGGATGCGCAGTTGCGCGCCTTCGACCTGGTCCGCGGCGAGGACACGCTGGTGCATGACTTTGTCAGCGATTTTCCCGGGCAGACGCTGTCGCTGGTGTGGACCCGCTGGGAGGGCAGCCCCTCCCTGGACGGCCGCTGGTTCGGTCTCATGGCCCAGGACGAGAGCTATGAGGCGGTGGCCCTCCTGGTGTACGACCGCCTGGTGGACCGGGTGACGGCCGTGGCCGATCTGCGCGGCCTGCCCAACCCCACCCCCGACAGCGCCACCATCTCTCCCTCCGGCACCTACTTGGTGGCCCAGTTTGAGTACTGCGATTACGGCACCCTGGGGACGCTCGGCAGGCCCTGCGGCCTGATGGTGTACGACCGCTCCCTCAGCCGCGCCCGCGGCCTCGCTCGCATCATCGGCCACAGCGACTTCGCCGTCGATTCCCAGGGGCGGGAGGTGCTCGTCTACCAGGACGTGGACAGCGACGAGGTGGCCATGCTCGACCTCGCCACCGGCGCCCGTACGGCGCTGTTCCCCATCGATTTTTCCCTGGCCTCGCACGGCTTTCATTTCTCGGGCCGCGCCTTCGGCAGACCCGGCTGGGTGGTGGTGTCCACCTACTCGGGGGGGGTCCCCCAGTCGGTGAGCTGGCTGGACGATCAGGTGTTCCTGGTGGAGCTGCGCGCCGGCGGCCGGGTGATTCGCCTGGCCCACACGCGCTCGCGCGTGGATGAAAACCAAGCGCACGACTACTGGGCCGAGCCCCAGGCCACCGCCAACCGCGACCTGACGCGCATCCTCTTCACCACCAACTGGGGCCGCTCGGGCACGGAGGAGGTGGAAACCATGCTCCTGGAGCTGCCCCCCGACTGGCCGCAACGCTGAGGAGGAGCAATGTTTCCCGCGCGTACCCGGACGATGTCGGGCCCCCTCGGGGTGATCGCCGGCTTTCTCCTGGTGCTGGGAGCCGGCAGCCGGCTCGCGGCGCCGCAGGCCGCCCGGCCCGGCGAGGTATCTCGCCCGCCCGCCGCCGGCTCCACCTTCGCCTTCCAGGGACGGGTGTTCGCCGGGGAAGTGGGTGATGAGAGCACCCCTCTGGCGGGGGTGACGGTGCGCCTGTTCGGGGCCAACGACCCCTACCCTTTCGAGGGGGCGCTGCTGGAGTCGACCGTGACCAACCACGCCGGGGCCTACGGCCTCACCATCCCCACCGGGGCGCCGCCCCCCACCCCGACGCCCAGGCGCACCGCCTCCCCCTCGGCCACCCGCAACACCGGTGGTGGGCTGGCCGCAGGCTTCGACGGCGGGGTGCAAATCTGGGGGTCGCTCAACGTCACTGGGACCAAGAACTTCCTTATCGATCACCCGCTCGATCCGGAAAACCGCGTGCTTCACCACGCGGCGGTGGAGTCCTCCGAGGTGCTCAACGTCTACTCCGGCAACGTGGTGACCGACGAGGAGGGGCGGGCGGTGGTGGCCCTGCCGCCCTGGTTCGAG
>CALEVZ010000079.1 GCA_937924755.1 uncultured bacterium | reverse complement strand
CCAAAATCCCCTTCGAGCGGTGGGCGCGGTGGCACTGGCCGATGCAGGTGGCGTTCTTTGCGGCCTCGCTGACCTTTCTCGCCTACGCCGCCCTCACCGGCTGGCAGGGGTAGAGGCCCCCCGGCGCTCCGCCGGCGCGGGTCGGGTGGGCCCGCGGCGGGCGATGCCTCGCATTTTCGCGGTGACCTCGGCGATACGACTTCAGGGGCGGGCCGTGACGGCGGTCGAGGAGCAAGCATTCAAGGGGTGGGGCGGAAAAGGCACCGGCGGCGGGCGGGACGGGCGCTTGACACCGGCGTGAAGATATCTTATATATAATATTGGACGAAAGCACGGTGTCGGCCGCATCTCCCCTCGCCGCCCACAAGCAGCTCCGCCAGCGGGTTGCCGAACGCCTGCGGGCCGCCATTCTCGAAGGTCGCCTGCGCCCGGGGGAGTGGCTCAGGCAGGAGCGCATCGCGGGCGAGTACGGTGTCAGCCAGATGCCGGTGCGGGAAGCGCTCAAGCAGTTGGCCGCCGAGGGACTGGTCGAACACGTCCCGTACCGTGGCGTGCGGGTGGTGCAGTTTTCGGCTACCGACGTCGAAGACCTCTACGCTTGCCGCGCTTTCATCGAGGGAATGGCGGCGCGCTACGCGGCGACGTCGATCACACCTGAGGAGCTGGCGGAGCTGGAGCAGTTGCACGCGCGGATGAGCGCTCTGGTGGACAACAGCACGGTGGGAGAGTACCGGGAGCTAAACCGGCGCTTTCATGAGGTGATTTACGCCGCCAGCCGACGGTCGTATCTGGTCCGCACCCTGGCGCAGTTGTGGTCCGCCTTTCCCACCATGCTGTGGTCCAACTTCGCGGCCACCGCCGCGGCCTCGCCGCCGGACCGGGTGGCCCCGGACACCGAGGAGCACGCCCGCATCATCGCGGCGCTGCGGGCCGGCGACGGGGCCGCCGCCGAGGCGGCCATCAAGCAGCACATTGAGGAGGCGGCCAGGCAACTGCTGGCCGCCCTCCGGGGTCGGGAGTGAGGTGCAAAGAGTCGCGGTTCGGGTATGGGGCGCCCAGTCCGGAGGAGAGTAGCCCCGACAGGGAGGTGGTATGAGGAGAACGTTGGTTTTCGTCGTTGGCGCCGTGCTCGCCGTGGTGTGGGCCGGGGCGGCACTGGCGCAGTCAACCGTATCGTCCCTGGCCGGGACGATCGTGGATCGGGACGGGGGTGTCCTGCCAGGGGTCACAGTGACCGTCATTTCCCCGGCGCTGGTGGCCGGTCGGCAGGTGGCGGTCACCGATCAGCGAGGCGGCTTCCGCTTTCCCTCGCTGCCGGTGGGGGTGTACGTGCTGGAAGGCGAGCTGTCGGGTTTCAAGACGGTGAGGCTGGAAGGCATCCGCCTCGGTCTCGGGCAGGAGCTGTCGCTGAGGCTGGTCATGGAGTTGGCGGCGCTGGCCGAGGAGATCGTCGTCACGGCGGAATCGCCACTGGTCAGCGTGGTGTCCAACAGCGTTTCGACCAATCTCGACCAAGATTTCCTGCTTCGCCAGCCGCTCTCGCGGTCGTTCAACGCGCTCATGTCGTACGCTCCAGGAGTCAATAACTTGCAGGCCTTCGGTGGGACCGAGGGGCGGCAGAACGCCTACACCCTGGACGGGGTGAATGTGTCGAACCCTGCCTCGGGGACGTACTGGATCCTGCCCAGCGTGGATTGGCTGCAGGAGGTGCAGGTGGGCGGCCTGGGGGCGAACGCCGAGTTCGGCGGCTACACCGGCGGCGTCTTCAACGCGGTCACCAAGTCTGGCGGCAACGAGTTGAGCGGCGACATCACCGCCTACTACACCGCCAAGTCGCTGGTCTCGGACAATACCGGCTCGGGAAGGAAGCCGGAGTTTTCCTACAAGGACGTGAGCGCCAGCCTGGGTGGGGCCATTACGCGGGATCGGGTCTGGTACTTCGCCTCCGTCAATGCCGTGGAGGACAAGCGCACGCCCCTGGGCGCCCAGGCCAGCGAGGACCGCAAGGTGCGGCGACTCCTGGGCAAGGTCACCTGGCAGGCGGACGAGGCCAACCGCGTGCTGCTACTGGCCGACTACGATGGCGTCGACACCGAGCGTCGCGGGGTGAGCGCCACCACCCTCCCCAGCGCCTCGCGCCGGCAGGATTCCCCTAATTACACCTACAACGCCACCTGGGATTCGCTGCTCAACGCCGCCAATTTCTTGACCGTCAAGGTGACCGGCTTTGACGGCAAGGACGACCGTCTGCCCTACTTCGGCAACAAGCCTGGGCGCTTCGATGCCGACTCGGGGATCGCCTGGGACAATGCCCGCTTCACCCAGCTCCAGCGTTACCAGCGGCAAACGCTGGATGCCTCGTGGAGCCTTTTCGCCGACAATCTCTTCGGCGGGGCCGACTCCCACACCTTCAAGTTCGGCCTGGGGTACGAGCGCGCCCGCTCCAAGGAGAGCTTCATCCGCAACGGGGGCTTCTCGTACTACGACGATTCCTACTACTGCAGCAGCCTGCAGGCGTACTTCTCCAACCCCGCCTGCGCCGTCTACTCCGCCGATTTCGGCGATGAGATCTTCCTGGACGGCAAGCATACCGGCCTCGCCCTGTACGCCCAGGATTCCCTCAAGCTCGCCCGACTCACCGTCAACTTCGGGTTGCGCTACGGGGCGTTTACCGGCGGTTTCAAGAACGGCAAGGATGACGCCTACGACGTCACCTTCTTCGACCCCCGCTTAGGTCTCGTTTGGGACGTGCGCGGCGATGCCCGCACAGCGGTCAAGGCCCACTTTGGACGCTATCACGAGGGGATGTTCACTTACCTGTACGACCGCGAGGAATCGGGGCAGGTCTTCACGCCGTCCTACTACTGCGACTGGAATTCGACGACGGGCAAGTTCGACCGGTGCTCCACCCCCCGCACCAATGTGGCGGCCATGGATTCCGGCATCAACCACCCCTACGTGGACCAGTGGGTGGCCAGCGTCGAGCAGCAGCTGGGCAAGGACATGGCATTGGGGCTCGACTACGTGCGGCGGCAGTTCAGGGACATCGTCGCCATGGTCAACACCGTGGATCGCTACGAGAGCCTGGTCGCTCCCGGCAATCCGCTGGCCGGTGGAAGTTTGCCCTTCTACGATCTGTTGGAGCGGCCCTTTTTCCTGCTCACCAATCCGGCGGCAGCTTTCCGCGATTATTCCTCCTGGGTGCTGCGCTTCGACAAGCGTTACTCGGGCGGCTGGTACGCCCGCGCCTCGCTGGTCTGGGCGGACCTCAAGGGCAACGCTTTTTCTTCGTCGGGGTACGTCACCGAGTTCCGCGACAAGAACGGTTTGACCAACGCCGAGGGCAAACTGCCCGGCTACTCGGAGTGGGAGTTCAAGCTGTCGGCTTCTGTGGACTTGCCCCTCAACCTGGAGGCCAGCGCCTACTACACCTATCTCGCGGGTGAATACTGGACACCGTATGTACGGGTGCGCGGGCTGTACCGCAACGACCCGCAGAACGTGTACCTGGTGCCGAGGGGTTCGGAGCAGCTGCCGGACCGCAACCTCGTCGACTTGCGCCTGACCTGGAACACCGATCTCGGCCAACAGATGCGGCTGGGGATCTTCCTCGATGCCTTCAACGTCCTCAACGAGGACACGACCCTGGAGGTGAATCAGCGTTGGGGGGAGTACAGGTACAACTACCGCAACCACCCCGCCGGGTCCACCTGGCGGGCGTCCTCCTCCTACAAACAGGTGGTGGCCATCGAGCGGCCCCGGGAGCTACGCCTGGGGGTCCGATTCTCGTTCTGAAGTCTTGTCCTGAGGTGAACTCGAGCGGGGCGGCGAAAGCCGCCCCGCGGCGTCAGGAGGGGTCATGAGATTGCCACTGTTGCCACTGGTTCTGGCGCTTGCGGGATGGGTGCCGAGCGCCGCTGCCCGGGGCCACCTGGTCCTCGTCGGCGGGGGAGAGCGACCGCGGGCGGTGATGGAAAAGTTCGTCGAGCTGGCCGGCGGAAAGGACGCCGTCATCCTGGTGCTCCCCACCGCCTCCGGCGAGGCGGACACCGGAGAGCGTTATCTGCAGGAGTTCGCCCGGGAGTACGGCTGTACTCGGGTGACGGTGCTCGACATTAAGCAGCGTTCTGACGCGGCGCGGGCTGACTACGTGGCGCTCGTGGAGCAGGCGGGGGGGGTATTCTTCAGCGGCGGTGACCAGCGCCGCATCACCGCGGCGTTGTTGGACACCCCGGTGGGGGAGGCCATCACCCGGCTGTATGCCCGGGGCGGGGTGCTAGGGGGAACTTCGGCGGGGACGGCGTGCATGAGTCCGCTGATGATCACCGGCGAGGGCGACTTCACCGTAATCACCGCCGGGAACGTCGAGCTGACCAGGGGGCTGGGCCTTTTCGCCGGAGCCATCGTGGACCAGCACTTCATCGCCCGCCAGCGGCAAAACCGGCTCTTTGCCGCAGTCCTCGAACACCCCGAGCTGGTGGGAGTGGGGGTGGACGAGGCCACCGCGGTGTGGGTGCGCCCGGATCACAATTTCGAGGTGCTGGGCGAGGGGTCGGTGATGGTCATCGATGCCCGCGTCGCCACCATCGTCCGGGGGCCCGGCCCCGGCAAACCCCACCAGCTCCTGGGAGCTACCGGGGTACTGGTGCATATCCTGCTGCCCGGCCAAACGTTCATGCTCCGGCCCGCCGGTCGGGAAGTCATGAATTGACGGAGGGGGGCGGGGCAGGAAGGTTGGGGTGAGGGGGCGTACCTCCCCCTCACCCCATTGCCTCCCGGTGTCAGGAGTTGGAGGTAGCCGACTCCAGACGTCGCAGAATCGAGAAGATAAACGCCGCCGAGATCAGGCAGCATACCACGAAGGTGGCCCATACCTGCCACACCTCGAAGCGCACCCACATCAGGCTGCCCACCACCAGGAGCTGGTTGCCCAGCGCGGTGGCGCCCAGCCAGCCGCCCTGCATGAGTCCCTGGAAACGCGGCGGCGCCACCTTGGAGACGAAGGAAATCCCCATCGGGCTCAAGAACAGCTCGGCGATGGTGAGGATCAAGTAGGTG
Source organism: uncultured bacterium (assembly GCA_937924755.1). Taxonomy (GTDB): domain Bacteria; phylum Acidobacteriota; class Thermoanaerobaculia; order Thermoanaerobaculales; family Thermoanaerobaculaceae; genus CALEVZ01. The sequence continues at coordinate 5,842 of CALEVZ010000079.1, read as the reverse complement.
CTGATCAGCCAGTAGGGGGACACGCGGTCGGGCGAGACGGCACCCCCGAGCTCGGCGGGGGACAGCAAGCTGATGGAACTGAACACCATGACCACGAACGCCACCGCCGCCAGAACCATACCGATGCCGATTTTGCGCGGCGTCGAGGGCTCCATGTTGCGGGCCCGCAGCCAGGCGAAAAAGGCCACCACCACCGGGGTAAGGAACACTACGAAGTAGGGGTTGAACTGCTGGAAGATCTCCGGCTCGATGAGGTTGCTGTCAGCGTAGGTGCCGTGCAGCAGGTAGGCGAGAACCGCGCCCCCCACCGCCAAGCCGGCGCCCAGGGCCCGTTTGCCCGCACCGGAACCCTTCTGGAAGAGGAACACCAGGCCGATGATCACGGCGGCGATGAGGATCAGGCCCTTGATGTCGAAGATCAGGTAGGTGAGGGGGGGCACTTCCTTGGCGGTGTAGTCGCGGGCGAAGTAGGTGAGGGTCAGGCCATTTTGATGGAACGACATCCAGAAGAAAATCACGACTAGGAAGACCAGACCCAGGGCGACCAAGCGCTTCTTCTCCTCCGCCCACGGCATGGTAATTGATGTCGTGCCTTGGGCCACCTGCTGTCGCCGGTCGGGCAGGAGCCGCTTGAAGCCGACGTAGGTGGCGAGGGAAACCAGCATGGCGATGGCGGCAATGCCGAAGGCGTAGTTGTAGCCCGTCGAGAAGGCGCCGAGGTAGGTGTTGACGAAGGCGCCCAGATCGGCGACCTCACGGCCGGTCACCTTGTTGGCCAGCTCCTGCAGCACGCCCGCGTTGGACATGTCCCCGCGCAGGTACTGATGGCACAGGGAGGGGAGGTCGGCGTCATAGCCGAACCCCTGACTCTTTAAATACCAGGTGCGGATGCCGCGCGCCGCGTTGGGGGCGAACACCGCGCCGATGTTGATCCCCATGTAAAACAGGGAGAACGCCGAGTCGCGCAGCTTGGAGTAGGCGGGGTCGTCGTACATCTGTCCCACCAGCGCCTGCAGGTTGCCCTTGAACAGTCCGTTGCCGAAGGCGATGGTGAACAACCCGAAGATGGCGAAGGGCAGCCCCATACCCGGAATGGCCAGCAGCACGTACCCGGCGAACATGATGATGATGCCGGTCATGATGGTGCCCTTGTAGTTCTGGGTGCGGTCGGCAATGAAGCCGCCCACCAGGGCCAGGGCATAGATGAGGAAGTAGAAGACTCCGTAAATCCAACCTGCCTGGTCGGCCTTGAGGCCGAACTTGGCCTGCAGGAACAGCACCAGGATGGCCATCATGGTGTAGAAGCCGAAACGCTCCCCCATGTTGGCGAAGAAAGCCACGATGAGCCCACGCGGGTGACCTTTGAACACCTCTTTCTCCTCCCTCCTGCTGGCCTGCCTCGCGCGGGCGGCCGCAGCCTCCAACGTACGGGGGAGTGTACTGGGTTGGAAAGGTTTTTTCTCCCCCCCCGGGGGGCCGGCGGGAGGAACGCCCTCATCTTCGTGGTTCCCACCGCCTCGGGCGAGCCGGAAACCGGTGCGCGGTACGTCGAAGAGTTCACCCGACGGTACGGATGCTCGCGGGTGGCGGTCCTGGACATCCGCGAGCGCAGCGATGCCGGTCGGGACGACGACGTGTCCCTCATCGATGCGGGCGCCTGGTTGTGCGGCATGGTGGCCGGGCTGATCCACGACATCCCCACCTGTCGTGAGCTCATCGACCGCATCATGGGGCGGGCCGAGCAGCTGATCACCGAGCGCCTGCCCAGCCTGCTTGGCGGCGGTGTGGATCACGCGCAACGGTCGTGACGCAGCCACCCGGGGTGCGCGCCGAACCGGGGTGGTGGGCCGTCCCGGTTTCCGAATGCATCGTGATCAGTGCAGCATTTCCCGGCGGCCTGGGGCAGCGGGACGGTCTTCGGCCTTGTTCGGCCGGCCTCCCGAGGGGCGGAGGTTTGCACCGCCACTTCTTTTCCTGGGGCCGGTGCGAGAAGGCTCAGGGCGCGCCCGCTCACATGGAGCCTGCGGCGCAGCAACGCGTCATCCCGTCCATCGCCTCAGACCAGCGACCGCGCCTTTCGAGACTTGTTCCGCCGGCCCACGTGAGCGACCGGCAGGGTAACAATCCCCCTCGTCAGGAGAGGCGGCGGCAGCGCGGGAGAGACTCGCCGAGGTTAAGCGGTAAAATCGCGTTCGGTCTCCCAAGTGATTCGCCCAATGACCTCTTTCAGACGCAGAGCCAGCAGGCCCAGGTTCGATGGATGCCGGAAGGCGGCGAAGAGAATGAACCCATGACGGCTCGGGACCGAACGGGCGCAGACGAGCCATCCATCGGAAGTGAGAATGTCCGTCTCGTGGATCACTCCCCAGCCGCGCTCGCTCAGGTGACCGCTGAGACCAGCGATGGCGGCGTTGAAGAGGGCGCACAGCTCGTTATCGACGGCCGCGGCGTCACCATGCCTGACGAATAGGCCGCTCCGGGGACTGTACACGCCGGCTGCGGAGGAACCGCCCAGTGGCGCCAAATCCTCAACAATGCGGGAAAGCAGCGGAGCACTTCCCGGGGGGTGAGGCGACAGCCGCGAACTCGGATCGTCGTCGGCGATCCGATTCGCCTCATCGGCAACGCGGAAGGCGTCGAGAAGTAGAGTGCTGACCGATTGGTCGATCGTTTGCTCGTTGCTGGCGAGTACATGGGCGATTTCCACCTCGGCATCGCCCAGCCCGACCAGACGGTGAGCCGCTTCCACCCCCTGCAGCGGCCCGCAGATCGCGTGCTTCAGGCGCCCGCGGGCCAGGAACAGTCTGCCGACTACCTCGTCCGCTCGTATCGTCAAGGTGCACGTCTTCTTCTCGATCTCCAAAAGCTGCAGGACGCCGGGCACGCTGATCCCCCGCACGACCGACACGGGGCCGCTCGCCAACAGCCCGGACACGGCCTCCGCAAGCTCTTGTACGGGAAGCGGTTTTGCGAAACACCAGTAAGCGCCGAGGCGCAGGGCTTTTTCCCGCTCCGCCGCCGTCATATGCCCATTGATGGCAATCGCCGGAGTCCGCTGCCGCGCTCGGTGCAGAAAGGCCAAAAGCTCGAATCCGTTGGTCCCCGGCATCAGCAGCTCGGTGACTACGACGCCGATGGAACGTGACCCAAGCTCGGCGAGTGCCTCGCTTAACATTTCGCGCTGTATAGACATCCAACCAAGGCAACAAGGAGGACAGGCTCCTCCGGGTGGTTTCCAAAAGAGATGGCTCGTGGTCGACGAGCAAAACCGCTGGTCTTGGTTCCTGAGCCATTTCCTCTCCTCCAGCCCCTGTCCGTGACCGACGGAGACTCCGCCTGCGACGCCCGAGTTATTATTCCACAAGCAGTGCAGACAGGTACTATCTTGTTGAATTGGAAGACCGCAAAATGGTCATCATCGTCCTGGTCAAGGAGCTGCAGTGGGGTATGCTAGTGGACGGGAATAAAATCAACCTGGGCGTCCTGCTCAACGTCGCACTCCCCAAGGCCATTGAGAACTTGAAGGCTTCACTCTGAGAAGAAACAGGCGCGCAACCTCGAAATTTCTAAGCGACTGTTCGGGCGTCTTACAGAGTTTCCGACGTCGCCCGTTTCATCCGAAAACGTTTCGGATGGGGAGGGGATTCGCGTGAAGAGGGTCGCGCGGGTTCAAGAGCGCCGTCAGATGCGGTTTGCACGGCGCGTCGAGGATTGGTCGAGCAGATCCTCGATCACCGTGATGAAAGCTCGTCCGGGTCCGTCGATTTGGCCGCATCGTTGTGTTCGGTCCTGCCCATCCTTCCCACCGCGGTGCGGTCCAAAAAGGCATTGCGCGACGAGGCGCTTGCGTCGGATATCGTCTGCGGAACTTTACCTGCGAGACGCCAGCGCCGCTCGCACCGCCGCATGCACGCGGCTCGCGCAGTCCCATCCTGAAGTCTCGGAAACGCGAAGCTCACTTCTTTCCATCCAAGAGAAGAAGCGCTGTCCTTCCGGGGGAGGTAGCCATGGGTGTGCTTGTGATAGGTAGTCACAAAGGCGGCGTAGGAAAGACGACCGTGGCTCTTAACCTTGCGTTCGCCGTCGCGCGGCGAGGTTGGTCAACCCTGTTGGTCGATGCCGATCCTCAGGGCTGCATTGGTCTTTCTCTCCAAGGCCGGGTGGCCGCGCTGCCGGGTCTGGCCGAGTGCCTCAGGGGTGAGCAACAACTCGACGACGTTATGTGCGGAACACGCCTCGAGAAATTGAAGCTCTTGACCTCCGGTCAGGCGAGCGTCCAGGAGCTCTCCGCCGGAATCACGGCGCTGGCCGATACATCCGCCATGGGAAAGGCGCTGGCCGAGGCGGCGGCTCGTTTTGACCTCGTTCTCGTCGACACCGCCTCTGGGCTCTTCGGCCCAACTCAGGCAGCCTTGCGAAACGCCGACCACGTGCTGTTGGTTCTGCAAGCCGAACCTTTGGCGCTTCGTGGGCTGCCGTTACAAATCGAGTTGATCCGCCAGCTTCGCGCGACCGATCGAGGGCCGGCGGTCGCGGGTGTTTTCTTGACGATGATTCAGTCTCGCAATTCCGAGTCAATGGGCGTCGTCCAGGAGGCTTTGGGAGTGCTGCCCGTCGAATTGACTTTGGACGCATTCCTGCCGAGGGACCCGGTGTTTTTGAAGGCGAGCGCCAAAGGGGTACCTCTCGGTCTGCTCTACCGCAACCCGCCACCCGTGGCGACTGTTTTCGATTCCCTTGCGGCAGAACTCGAACCGCGCATCGGCCTATTGAGCAAGGAGACCGAGGATGAGGCAGTCCCTCTCGTGGATTGACCCGGCCGACCTGCAGTCCAGGCTGCGTGAACTCGTTCCTTCCAAGCCTGCGGAACCACTGGCGCAGATCGCGAGCCTCTCCCTCGCTTCCCGCCTGCCTTTACGCAGCCGACCGGCGGCGGTCGAGACGACGGCCGCGGGGCAAGCGCCGCCGTTCGAGCCGCCCCGAGGCACCCTCCAGGAGCGCCTGCATGCATTTCTGGACTGGGCAGGCCGCTATTTGGAAGCCGAGAAGTCCTTTCTCGCCGGCCAAGAGGGGCTGTTTCTCGCACCTGCAAGTGTGCCCCAAAACCTCGTTGTCGCCTCGACATGGGTCGTCAATGCCTGGGAAAAAGCCAGCGAGGCTCTTGGCCAACGAAGTGGTGGATGGGCGATCTTCGAAGTACCCGGGGGAGCGATGCTGGTGCTCGTTTTCGCGGAAGGCACCTGGGGCATGCGGGGGTTCGGCGCCATCGTCAGGGCTCGACCCGACTCCTCCGTGTTATCGACGATCAGGCGTTCTTTGTTGGAGCTGATTCGCTCGATCGAAACTTCTTGACTCTCGATGTGGCAGGCGCTGAGAGAAGAGAGACCCAGCTGACAGCGATGACAAACGCCAGAAACGGCTGCAAGCGGCGGGGTGGGCGTGGGCCGGTGGCGATCGGGTAAGCAATCCACGGGCGAGGGCGGCCTCGGACCCTGCCGCACGGGCGCGTGCGACCCAGAGGATCATCTCTCCCCTTTTGACGCGGACAACATGAGCACGGACGGGGAGGGTCGCCCCGTCGACTGCGGGGCGACGGAGCAGCGGTGGGGCGTTGCAGCAAGTCGCCGGGGTGAGGTTTCCCCGCCGAGCCGCCGGGGGGCGTGGATCAGTGCAGGCGGACGCGCCCGAGCGGCGGGGGAAGCTTCTCCGTGTCGACGACGAAGAGCTCGCCGGTCGCGCTGCCGGCAGCGACGCGTGTCCCGCCCGGCAAGGCGGCGCAGATCCCCAGCTGCCCCAAGTCGGTGGACAGCCCCGAGGCGATCCGAACGTCGAGATCGCCGTC
>CALEVZ010000078.1 GCA_937924755.1 uncultured bacterium | reverse complement strand
CCCCGAGGGACCGGAGATCGTCGCCGCCGTGGAGCAGACCGCCCGCTTCCTGCCCGGAGTGGCCGAGGCCGCCGTCAAACTCGTCTGGACCCCCCCCTGGGACCCCCGCAAGGACGCCTCCGAGGAGGTCAAGGCCGAGCTTGGCATCTGGGACTGAGGGGCGGCACACCCTGCCCTTGCGTCCCCGTCGAGACCAAAGTCGGCGAGCCTGGCGCACAGCGACGGAGCCGACCCAGCGGCACTGGACACCGCCATTTTCGAGAATCCGGTCCGGCGACGTCTGACCGCACGGCAACGAAGAAGGTAATGCGGAACGCCGCAACGGCGGTTCTGCCACGGGACACTTGGCGCACCCTTGCTTGCCTGCCATTGCCCGGGCGATCGATGCCGCTGCCCGGTCGGCGGAGCCAGCATCAGGGTCGCCGGAAGCCGGCCTCGCGCAGGACCAGCTGCCCCTGGCGGGCCAGGTCGATGGCCTCGGCGACGATGCGAGCCGCCTCCTGGGGGGCGTGGAAGCCGGTGGAGTTCTCGGACTCCACGTAGTCCACCCGGAACTGGGCGTGGCGCTGCAGGCGCCGGGCGGGAGCGAGTGCCTCGTCGCTCATGCCGGCGGCGCGGGCGGCGGCGAGGTCGTGAATGAGGTCCACCAAGGCATCCAAGGCGCGGTCCCGCAGGTCGTGGATGCGGTGCTGGATCTCCTCGGCGCGGGCCTTGAGCTCTTCCTCGGGGACGTTGTGGCAGGTCTGACAGGCCCGGTTGATGTTGAGCAAGGGCGAGCGCACGTGGTGGTCGGAGATCTTGAACGCCCCCACCCGCTGGTAGGGCATGTGGCAGTCGGCGCAGGCCACCCCGGCGCGGGCGTGGATGCCCCGTCGCCACAGCTCAAACTCCGGGTGTTGAACCTTGAGCACCCGGGCCCCGGTTTCGGCATGGGTCCAGTCGGCGAAGTCAATGTCGTCGTAGTAGGCCAGCATGTCCTCGATCTTGTGGCCCCTGGCCCAGGGGTAGACCAGGCGCTTTTCCGCCCCCTTGAAGTAGTACTCCACGTGGCACTGGCCGCACACGTAGGAGCGCATCTCCTGGCGGGTGGCGTCGCGGTTGACGTCGTAGTCGGCGATCCCCTCGGCAGCCTTCAAGGCCCGAATCCCTTCCATGAAGGCCGGTCGGGTGATGCGCAGCTGCATGGAGGAGGGGTCGTGGCAGTCGATGCAGGAGACGGGGTGGCGCACGTACTCCTTGGCCTCCACCCAGGGCATGGCGTTCAACCGCTCGAAGCCGAGGAGGATGTCCCCCTCTCCCAAGGTCTTGTAGGCCACATAGGTGGAGCCGTGGCAATTGAGGCACGTCCCGGGTTGCTTGACCACCCGCTGTCGCTCGGTGAAGGTCTGATCTTCCAGCATGTAGGCATGCCCGCGGGCCTCCCGGTAGTCCACCGCGAAGGGGTAGCCGGCCCACATGACCGCGAGGCGGCGGTCCGCCTCCACCTTGGAGCGGGCCACCACCGAGCGGGGATCCACGTCACTGGGGGTGCGGGGCACCGCCTCGCTGCCCCCGAAACGGGTGCGCACCTGGTCCACGGTGCGGCGGTAGAGGTCGTACTGCTGCGGGAAGTTACGCCCCCACACGGCGGGGTCCTCGGTGCGGTCGTCGATCTCCACCACTCGGAAGAAGGGGTTTCTGGCCTCCTGCTTGCGCTCCATGATGTTGATCAAAAGCGCCGCCACACCGGCGGCCACCACCGCCACCAACGCGGTGGCGAGAAGCAGCAGGCGCAGCAGGCGACGGGGCTGGGGCGGAGTGTTGGCTGAGGTCATGCGGCCCTCCTCATGGGGTGTCAGAGGTGTCCCACGCGGCCGTGGCAGCGCAGGCAGGCAACGGTCCGAGCACCGGCATGGCCGGTGTCCATGGCGGTGACCACGGCGCCGTGGCAGCGGCGGCACGCGGCCTCGGTGACGCGACGGTTGGCGTCCTTGATGCGCAGCGGCTCGGGGAACTCCCCCGAGGTGAAGGCGAAGGAGTGCCAGAAGCCGTTGGCGGCCTTGGTGGCGTACTTGGGGAGAGGGGCGTGGGGGGTGTGGCAGTCGTTGCACACCGCCACGTGCCGGTGGGAGGACTTCATCCAGGCGGCGTAGTGCTCGGACATGATGTGGCAGTTGGCGCAGGCGGCGGGATCGTCGGTGAGGTAGGAGGCGCCGCGGGCGTAGATTAAGGTATAGAACCCCAAGCCCAGCGCCACCCCCAGCACGGCGCTGAAGGACAGCGCGGCGACCATCGGAGTCTGGCGTCCCCGCATCTCCATCCCTCGGCATGTTAGCAAACGCATCGGCCGGTGACAGCCGTCACCCGGCGAAGCCTGAAGGGGTGATAGCATAGTCACCGGCTTGAAAGCGAAGACAGCGGCCACGGGCACGACGGGCGCGTTCATGGCGGCGGCGTTGCTCGGCGCGGCGGCAGCCCCGGCGGGGGCGACCGTCTACCAGGTAGGCCCGGGGCGCAGCTACACCACCCTGCAGCAGGTGGCGCCACTGCTCAACCCCGGCGACCTGGTGGAGGTGGACGGCAACGCCACCTACCCCGGTGACATCGTCTTCACCCGCCCGGGCACGGCGGCCCAGCCCATCACCGTGCGGGGGATCCGGGTCAATGGGCACCGTCCGGTGCTGTCGGGGGGGACCAACACGGTGACCTTCTCCACTCCCTGGCCCTACACCGGCCCGGGGGCCGACCACTACATCTTCGAAGGGTTCGAGATCACTGGCGGCAGTTTCCGCTGCCTGTACCACCAGGCGGCGCATCTGACCGCCAGGGACCTGCACATCCATCACTGCCCGGCCCACGGGGTACTGGGGGCGGACGAGGGGTCGGGCTCCCTCACCCTGGAGTACTGCGAAATCCACCACTGCGGCTCCGGCACCTCCCGCCACCAGGTGTACATGGCCACCGACGAGGCCAACCGCCCCGGCTCGGTGTTCCGCATGCAGTTCTGCTTCATCCACGACGGCACCGGCGGCAACAACGTGAAGTCCCGCGCCGAGCGCAACGAGATCTACTACAACTGGATCGAGGGGGCCGTTTACCACGAGCTGGAGCTCATCGGCCCCGACGGCGGCGACCCCAATCTGGCCCGCGAGGACTCGGACGTGGTGGGCAACGTGCTCTGGAAGCGCAACACCTTTTACGTCACCCGCGTGGGAGGCGACGGCACGGGCGAGACCAACGGTCGCTACCGATTCGTCAACAACACCATCCTGGCCGGCTCCTCGGCGGTCTTTCGCATCTTCGAGGGGATCGAGTCCATCGAGATGTCCAACAATGTCTTCCACCGCGCCGACGGGCAGGTAAACATCATGCGCACCGCCGAGGCCAACTGGTCGACCGGCAGCGAGCTCATCGCCGGCGCCAACAACTGGGTGCGCAGCGGCGCCCTCAACGTTCCCAGCCAGTGGACCAGGACCCTCTCCGGCGCCGACCCCGGCTTCGCGAACCTGGCCGGGGGGGACCTGCGGCCCGCCGCCGGCAGCCCCCTGATCGACGCCGCCACCGCCGACCCTCCCTCCCCGCCGGGCTTCCCCTTCCCCTCGCCGTTGTTTCCACCGGCGTGGCATCCGCCGGCCGGAACCCCGCTGCCGCCCGGTGGCGCCCTGCCCCGCCCCGACGCCGGCGCGCTGGACATCGGTGCCTTCGAACGCAGCGCCACGTCGGCCACGCCGACACCGACACGGACACCCACACGGACAGCGACACCGACACGAACACCCTCACCGGCCCCAACCGTCACCGTGACTCCCACGCCCACCCCGCACCCCACCGTCACCCCAACCCCCACCGCTCGCCCGCGTCCGACCGCCACTCCCACAGCTCGGCCCGGGCACGGGAGGATGGTGAGGCGGGTGGTGGTGCGCCCCTGAAGGGCACACCCCACGCGGGCAGCGAATCGGCCACCGTGTCTCTCCTTGACTAGTACATCGGCTCGATGTAACTGGAGTCGTTGGTGGAGTTGTCGACGATGGCCACGTACGCGATCACGGCTCCCCCGCTGGGCTCGATGGCGAGGGTTCCACCGGCCACGTCGGCGCCGGTGAACTCGCGCACCACCCGGCTGCGCTGGATGTGACTCCAGGGCTTGAGGGTGTAGGTCCGCTCCCCCGCTACGGTGCCGTCGGCAAGGACCAGCTTGACCTTCACCGTCACGGTGCCGCGGGTCACGTTGGTCAGCCCCAGGTTGCTGCGGAAGGCGGCGTTCTCGCGCACGTCGGTGATGCGTCGTGTTTGCCCCGCGGCGATGGCGCTCTCGCGCCGGGTCGCCTGGGAGGCGAATCCATAGGTCCTGGCCCCGTCCCGGGTATAGGTTCGCGAGCTGACGACCAGCGGCTCGTCGGTACACACCAGGATCGCCCCCGCCAGGTTGGATTGCCCGAAGGTGTCCTGCACCACGTTGGGGAGCGAGAGCGCCCGGCCCGCCGCCACGGTCCGGGTCAGCGGCGTCACCCCGGCGTTGTCCCCATCGCGGGGCAGCAGGTACAGCCGCGCGGACACCGGGCTGGCGCCCGGGTTGAAAGCGGTGAGGTCCGTATACCACTGGGAACCACCGGCTCCGGGGACCCGGGCGGCGGTGGCGATCCAGTAGGAATTAGGACAAACCAAGGGGAGGTCGGCGCCGAACCTTGCGGCTCCCACGACAGTCCCGTGCCGTGAGCCGATCACGTCCCGGGCGTCCGTGTCGAGCGGCCACACCGACACCAGGCCCGGGCGGGCGGAGGTGATGCGCATCAGACGATCCCCCTGGATGGCCGCCTGGGTGCGGGCGATACTCCACAGCCGCACCTCGTGGATCGCCCCCCGCGGGGTCACTTGCCAGCTCACGTCGCTGCCGATGCGCAGCGGCGCGGTGCTGGTCCCCAGCGGTCCCGGACCCATGTTCGCCTCCCCCGCCGGCTCGCCGTCGATGTAGAACTTCTGGACCTCCCCGTCATGGGTGACCGCCAGATGAAACCACCGGCCCACGGGAACATCGGCGAGGGAATCCCGGGAGGAAGCCCCACCGCGGGCGTAGAAGCGGACCTTGCCTGCGCAGATGCCGACCCAGAACGCTTCGCTGAAGTTCTTGCCCACCAGCGAATAGCACGCTGACCCAGCATCCACGAGAAAAACCCACGCCTCCAGGGTGATGGCACCGGGGGGGTTGAGGGCCGCGGCGTGGGAGACCTCCACATAGCCGCTGCCGGTCTCTGGAAAGATCAGGAACGAGGTGCCCACCTGAGCGAAGGCCGGGGCACTCAGCACGGCGAGCACGAACCCCAGCGCCAGGGTGAGCACCCCGCCCCGGGTGCAAGTATGCAGATGTTTCTTCATGGTGTCCTCTTCATGGATGCCAATGTGGAAAACGTCCCGCCCAAATGCCGATATTCCAATCACCCGGACGATGGGGGTCAGCCCCGCGGGAGAGCTCGGGATCGTCGTGGCGGGGTTGGTACTATCCCCGAGGGCTACGGGGGCGATGGCGGCCCCGCCCGGAGGTGGAAGGTGTTCAAGAAAACCAAGAAAAAGCACGAAAAGACCTTGTTCTTCCGCCTCCTGGACCGGGTCGAGGTGGTGGGCAACGCCCTGCCCCACCCGGCGACCATTTTCGCGCTCCTCGCCCTGGCGGTGGTGCTGCTGTCAGCCCTGGCGGCGGCGGTGGAGTTCACCGCCAGCCACCCCGCCACCGGCGAGGCGATCACCGTCCGTAGCCTGCTCTCGGGCGAGGGGACCCGCTGGATGTTCGAAAACCTCGACGACAACTTCGTGCGCTTCCCCCCCCTGGGGCTGGTGCTGGTGGCGATGATCGGTATCGGGGTGGCGGAGGGGTCGGGCCTGCTGGCTGTGCTCATCCGGGCCCTGGTGCTCACCGCCCCGCGCCGGCTCATCACCGCCGCCGTGGTATTCGCCGGCGTGGTCTCCCACGTGGCCTCGGAGGCCGGCTACGTCATCCTCATCCCGCTGGGGGCGGCGGTGTTCCTGGCCCTGGGCAGGCATCCCCTGGCCGGGCTGGCGGCGGCGTTCGCCGGGGTGTCCGCCGGCTTCGGGGCCAACTTCCTCATCGCCAGCGTGGACCCCATCCTAGCTGGCCTCTCCGAGAGCGCCGCCCGCATCCTGGACCCGGCCATCACCATCTCCCCCGCCGTTAACCTTTACTTCATGGTGGCCTCGGCGGTGCTCATCGTGGTGCTGGGGACCTGGATCACCGAACGGGTGGTGGAGCCCCGCCTGGGAACGTACCGGGGGCCGGAGACGGCGCCCCCCATCGAGCAGCTGTCCACCGCCGAAAAGCGGGGTCTGGCCGCCGCCGGGGTGACGCTCGTCCTCACCGCCGCGGTTTTCGTCCTGGCGGTGGTTCCCTCCTGGGGAGTCCTTCGCCACCCGGGAGAGGGCGTGCTGCACTCGGCCTTCTTTCGCGGTCTGATCGCCGCCATCATGATCGTCTTCCTGCTGCCCGGGCTGGCTTACGGCATCGTCGTGGGCAAGACCCGCAACGACAAGCACGTGGTCAAGCAAATGACCGAGTCCATGAGTCACCTGGCCGGCTACATCGTGCTGGTCTTCTTCGCCGCCCAGTTCGTCTACTTCTTTTCCTACTCCAACATCGGCCTCATTCTGGCGATCCGGGGGGCGGAAGGGCTGCGCAGCATCTCCCTGACCGGCGTGCCGCTGATGGTGGCGTTCGTGCTCCTGTCGGCCTTCATCAACATGTTCATGGGCTCCGCCTCGGCCAAGTGGGCCATCATGGCGCCGGTGTTCGTCCCCATGTTCATGCTCTTGGGCTACCACCCCGGCCTGACTCAGGCGGTGTTCCGCATCGGTGACTCCATCACCAACGTGATCACCCCGATGATGTCCTACTTCGCCCTTATCGTCACCTTCGCCGAGAAGTACGACGAGAAGTACGGCATCGGCACCATCATCTCCACCATGCTGCCCTACACGCTGATCTTCGGGGTGGCCTGGACCGCCCTGCTGGCGCTGTGGATCCTGTTGGGGGTGCCGGTGGGCCCCGACGGGCCGCTCCACTACGCCATGCCTTGAGCCAGTCGTCCAGCCCGGCCACCGACGGCCCCTGCAGGCGACCCGGAAGGGTCCATATCCCACTTTTGAGGGATTGACAGCCCCTCTGGCTCAGCTATCGTTCTATTCAAATCGCCAGGTGGGGGGAACGAGAAGGCCCCCGAGGGAGGAAAAAAGGATGCACCGAGTGGTAGCCACCCTGATGTGCGGCGCGTTGGTCCTCGCTGTAGCCGTGCAGGCGGCGGAGATCCGGCGCGTCGAGAACCCGGTCAGCGGCCAGTACATCGTCGTCCTGAAGGACAGCGCTGCTCGCGGACCCAACGAATCGTTCTGGGCGGGTCGCCCGGTGGCGGACGTGGCCCAGGAGATGGCGCTGCTGTACACCGCCGAGTTGCGGCAGGTCTACCAGCACGCTTTGAAGGGCTTCGCCGTGCGCATGACGCGGGAGCAGGCGGAGGCTCTGGCCAAGGATCCCCGCGTGGCATATGTGGAAGAAGACGGGGTGGTGCAGGCCATCGCCACCCAGAACAACGCCACCTGGGGGCTCGATCGCATCGATCAGCGCGACCTTCCCCTCTCCACCACGTACACCTATAACACCACCGCCTCCAATGTGCGAGCCTATATCATCGACACCGGCATCCGCTCCACCCACAACGAGTTCGGTGGCCGGGTGCTGGGCGGCTACACCGCCATCAACGACGGCCGCGGCTACGAGGACTGCAACGGCCACGGCACCCACGTGGCCGGCACGGTGGGCGGCGCCACCTACGGGGTGGCGAAACAGGTGAAGCTGTACGCCGTCCGGGTGCTGGACTGCCAAGGCTCCGGCACCAACTCCGGAGTCATCGCCGGGGTGGACTGGGTGACCGCCAACCACATCAAGCCCGCCGTCGCCAACATGAGCCTGGGCGGCGGCGCCTCCTCCGCCCTCGACACCGCCGTCACCAATTCCATCAACGCCGGGGTGTTCTACGCCGTGGCCGCCGGCAACGACAACAAGGACGCCTGCAACTACTCGCCGGCGCGGGTGGCGGCGGCGATGACCGTGGGCTCGACCACCTCCTCCGACGCCCGCTCGTCGTTCTCCAACTTCGGCACCTGCGTCAACATCTTCGCCCCCGGCTCCAATATCACCTCGGCCTGGCACACCTCCAACACCGCCACCAACACCATCTCTGGCACCTCCATGGCCTCCCCCCACGTGGCGGGAGTCGGTGCGTTGTACCTGGCCGCCAACACCTCGGCCAGCCCCTCCACCGTGTTCAACGCTCTGCGCGACAATGCCACCATGAACAAGCTCACCGGCATCGGTACGGGCTCCCCCAACCGGCTGCTCTACAGCCTCATCGGCAGCGCTCCGCAAGACAACCCACCGGTGGCCAGCTTCACATTCTCCTGCAGTGGCCTCACCTGCTCTTTCGACGCCTCCGCCTCCACCGACGACTATGGCATCAGCTCCTACAGCTGGACCTTCGGGGACGGCACCACCGGTAGCGGCAAGATCGTCAGCAAGACCTACGGCGCCGCGGGCACCTACTCGGTGACCCTGACGGTGAAAGACACCGCCAATCAGACGAGCAGCCAGACCAAGTCCGTCACCGTCTCCTCGGGTGCGCCGTGCACGAACTGCGAGTACTACACCGGCACCCTGTCCGGTACCGGCGCCCAGGCCTATCAGCCCAACGGCAGCTACTACTACTCGAGCAAGTCCGGCACCCATCAGGGGTGGCTGCAAGGGCCCTCGGGCACCGACTTCGATCTCTACCTGCAGAAGTGGAACGGCTCTTCGTGGCAGACCGTCGCCAAATCCGAGGGGACCACCTCCACCGAGTCCATCTCCTACAGTGGCACGTCCGGCTACTACCGCTGGCGGATCTACTCCTACAGCGGCTCCGGCACCTATCACTTCTGGATGAAACGGCCGTAGCCCACGCTCGCACCTCCTCTCGATCGGCCCGCCGCGCCCCTGCGGCGGGCCGCGTCTTTTTGGCCTCATCAGATTTCCGCTCATCCGGCGGCGCCGCCACGGCCACGGATACCGTTCCGGCTGGGGCAACGCGGACCGACCGTGAGGGCGGGCCGGAGGCCCGCGCACCCAGGAGCATGGAAACGGTCGTACTCCAGGTGGAACGACAACGTCGTTGGCGCAAGTATCATCAATCGCGTCCCCGACGGGGGGCGCTGCGAGGCCGGGGAAAAGGAGCATGCTTTCAGCCATGATTGCCGGACTGCTGGTGGCGGCGGTGCTCGCACCGCTGGCGGAGCGCCGCCTGGGCCTGTGGGCAGCTCCGGTACTGGCGGCGTTGCCCGCCGCCTTCGCCGCGGTGGTGCTCCTGAATTTTCCCCGCGGCGGAGGAGTGGCCCTCACCGAAGTGCGCCCCTGGGTGACCGACCTGGGGGCGGAGCTGGCCTTCGCCCTGGACGGTCTGGCAGCGGTGCTGGCGCTCCTTGTGGCCGGAATCGGGGCACTGATTCTCATCTACGCCGGCGGCTACATGGCCGGCAAGGCTACGCGCGGCCGCCTGCTAGCCTACCTGCTGGCCTTCCTGGCCGCCATGCTCGGCCTCGTGCTGGCCGACAACGTGGTCACCCTGTTCGTGTTCTGGGAAGCCACCAGCGTCGTCTCGTTCCTGCTCATCGGCTTCGACCACCACAAGGGGGAAAGCCGCGCCGCCGCAGTGCAGGCGCTCCTCGTCACCGGCGCCGGCGGCCTGGCCATGCTGGCCGGCCTCATTCTGGCGGGGCAGGCGGCCAGCGATCTAGGCCTTGCCGGGACCGAAGCCTGGCGCATCTCCGCCTGGGCCACCGTGGATTTGCGCCAGCATCCCCACTACTTTCCCACACTCCTCCTGATCCTGGCCGGCGCCGCCACCAAGTCCGCCCAGTGGCCGTTCCACTTCTGGTTGCCCGGGGCGATGGCCGCCCCCACCCCGGTGAGTGCCCTGCTCCACTCGGCAACCATGGTGAAGGCGGGGGTGTTTCTGCTGGCCCGTCTCTCGCCCCACCTGGGGGGCACCCCCGAATGGGGTTGGCTGGTCACCTCGGCCGGGGTGGTGACCATGCTGGTGGGCGCCGGCATGGCGCTGGGCCAGCGGGACCTCAAACGCATCCTGGCGTACACCACGGTGAGCGTGCTGGGGACCCTCACCATGCTCCTGGGTGTGGGAACGGAGCTGGCGGTCAAGTCGGCGGTGGTGCTGCTGGTGGCCCACGCCCTGTACAAGGCGGCGCTGTTCCTGGTGGCGGGCAACGTGGACCATGGCACTGGCACCCGCGATATCACCGCCCTGGGCGGTCTCGCCCGTCACTTGCCATGGACCTTCACTGCCGCCGTTCTCGCTGCCCTTTCCATGGCCGGCGCGCCGCCAATGTTCGGTTTCGTGGGTAAGGAGTTGCTCTACACCTCCAAGCTCGACCTGGAGGCGTTAGGCGCCAAGCTGGTCATCGCCGCCGTGATCGCCAACATCGCCCTGGTGGCGGCGGCGGGGATGGTGGCAGTCAAGCCCTTTCTGTTCCGGCGGCGGGAGCCACCCCACCCCCCCCACGAGGCGCCGGCGTCCATGCTGTTGGGACCCCTGCTGCTGGGTCTGGCCGGGTTGTTCGTGGGTCTCGTCCCCGCCACCTTCGATCGCACCCTCGGGCCCGCCATGGCCGCCGCCATCCTGGGCCGGGAGGTGGAAATGAAGCTTAAGCTCTGGCACGGGTTGAGCGTGGAGGCGCTCACCGTGCTGGTGCTCAGCACCGTTACGGTGGCGGGAGGCGTTGGACTCTTCCTGGTGCTGCGGCGACGCATGGCGACGGCGCGGCGGCTGCTGGAGCATGCCAGCCGCGTAGGGCCCACCCGCGCCTTCAACGCCTCGCTGGCGGCTCTCCCGAAGGCCGCCGATCGGCTTTCCCGCCTCGTGCAGACCCCCTCGCTGGGCCGTTCCCTGAGCGTGATCATCGCCGCCACCTTGAGCGTTGCCGCCCCCTCCCTGATCCTCCTGGGCCGGCCATCCCTTCCCGCCGGCCTGACCGAGGTGCAGCTCCACGAGGTCGCCCTCGCCGTGCTCATCCTCGCCGGAGCGGCCATGGCGGTGGTGTTCCCCAAGCGGCTGGCGGCGGTGGTGGCGTTGGGGCTGTCGGGAATCGGCATTGCCCTGCTGTTCGCCCTCTTTTCCGCCCCCGACCTGGCCATGACCCAGATCATGGTGGAAAGCCTCACGGTCATCCTGCTGGCTCTGCTGTTCGCCCATCTGCCCCCCTCCCCCGAGCGTTCCAGTCGCGCCGAGCGTCTGGGCCACGCCCTGCTGGCCGGCGCCGCCGGCGTCGTCATGGCGCTCTTCGTCTTGGTGGTGGTGCCCGGCAGCTTTCCCCCTTCCACCTCGGAGTACTTCCTCGCCGAGAGCTTCTCCGCTGCCCATGGGCGCAACGTCGTCAACGTCATCCTGGTGGACTTCCGGGCCCTCGACACCCTAGGGGAGATCACGGTGGTCGCCCTCGCCGGGTTGGGGGTGTGGGCGCTCCTGCGTCTCAAGCTGGGCAACGACCGAGGGGGTGAGCCATGACCTCTTTCATTCTGCGCGCCGCCACCGGCTACCTGATGCCGCTGCTGCTGCTGTTGTCGGTGTTCATGCTGCTGCGCGGCCACAACGAGCCGGGCGGCGGGTTCATCGGCGGGCTGCTGGCGGCTGCCGCCTTTGCCTTCCACGCCCTGGCCTGGGGACCCCGCGCCACCCTCGAGTTGCTGCGCGCCGACCCCCGCACCATCATTGCCGCCGGGCTGGCCGCGGCGCTGCTCGCCGGTGTGGTTGCCGCGGCGGCGGGGGAACCCTTCCTGACCGCCCACTGGCTGCCCATCGCCCTGCCGGGCGTCGGCAAGGTGGGCACGCCCCTGTTGTTCGACGTGGGGGTGTACCTGGTGGTAGTGGGCACCACCACCCTCATCCTGCTGACCCTGGGGGAGGACTAGGTGGAGCTCCTCCTCGCCGTGGTGGTGGGCGGTCTCTACGCCAGCGGGCTTTACCTGATGCTGCGCCGCAGCCTGGTGAAACTCCTCCTCGGCCTGGTGCTCCTGGGTCACGCCGCCAACCTGCTGATCTTTTCCGCCGGGGGGGTGGTGCGGGGCGAGGCGCCGCTGGTGGCACCCGGAGAGATCACGCCGCCACCCGGGGCCGCCGACCCCTTGCCCCAGGCCCTCATTCTTACCGCCATCGTCATCGGCTTCGCGGTGGTGTCCTTCGCCGCCGTGCTGGCGCGCCGGGTGTTCGAGGTGACCGGCACGGATGACCCCGCAGCCATGGAAAACGGATCATGAGCAGCGGCTGGATCGTTCTGCTCCCCCTCCTGGCGCCGCTGGCGGCCGCGGCGGCGGGGTTGTTGGCCTGGCGGGCGCCGCGCATCCAGGCGGCACTGGGGATCGTGGGGGCTGGCGCGCAGCTGGCGGCCGGCCTCGGGCTGCTGCAGCAGGTGCTGCGGGAGGGGGTGCAGGCCGTACAGCTGGGCAGCTGGCCGGCACCCTTCGGCATCACCTTCGCCGCCGACCTGCTGGGCGCCGTCATGGTGGTGGTCACCGGGGTCATCGGCCTAGCGGTGACGGTGTACTCCCTCGCCGACATCGACCCGGGACGTCGGGCGTTCGCCTACTTCCCCCTGGTGCAGGTGTTGCTCGCCGGCGTGGCCGGGGCCTTCCTGACCGGGGACATCTTCAACCTCTACGTGTGTTTCGAGGTGCTGCTCATGGCCAGCTTCGTGCTCCTCGCCCTGGGGGGAGAGCGGGCGCAAATGGCCGGGGCGCTCACCTACGTCACCTTAAACCTGGTGTCCTCGGCCCTGTTTCTGGCGGGGGTGGGGCTCACCTACGGCATCACCCGCTCCCTCAACATGGCGGAACTCCACCTGCGTCTGGGAGTGGTGGCGGAGTCCCGGCCGGAACTGGTGCTGGCCCTGGCGGGGCTGTTCTTCGTCGCCTTTGGCATCAAGGCGGCGGTCTTCCCCCTCTACACCTGGCTGCCCGCCAGTTACCACACCCCGCCGGTGGCGGTGTCGGCCCTGCTGGCGGGACTTCTGACCAAAGTGGGGGTGTACGCCCTGATCCGCGTCCTCACCCTGGTCTTCCCTCCCCTCCCCGGGGTGGGAACCTTCCTGCTGGCCGTTGCCTCCCTCACCATGGTCTTTGGAGTGCTGGGGGCGGTGGCCATGTTCGAAACCCGGCGCATTTTGTCGTTCCACATCGTCAGTCAGATCGGCTACATGGTGATGGGGTTGGCGCTGGTGGGTTCCGACTCGCCGGCGGTGCGCGCCGCCGGCCTCGCTGCAGCGGTGCTCTATATCGTTCACCACATCATCGTCAAGGCCAACTTGTTCCTGGTCTCGGGTATCGCCGCTCGCCTGGGGGGCAGTTTCCAGCTGGCGAGGGTGGGTGGGCTGGCCGCCGCGGCGCCGTGGCTGGCCCTGCTGTTTCTCATCCCCGCCGGCTCGCTGGCCGGGGTGCCGCCCCTCTCCGGCTTCTGGGCCAAGCTGGCGGTGGTGCGGGCGGGGCTGGCCGGAGAGGCCTGGTGGACCGTCGCCGCTGCCCTGGGGGCAGGGTTGTTGACCGTGCTCAGCATGGTTAAGATTTGGACCGAGGCGTTCTGGAAGCCGGCGCCGGACACGGCCACTCCACCGCCTCCCGCGGCCAGGTGGCGCCTGGCCCTGCTGGCGGCACCGTCGCTGGGTCTGGCCGCCCTCACCGTGGCCATTGGCCTCTACCCCCGGCCCCTGTACGAGCTGGCGCGGCGGGCGGCGGAGCAGCTCCTCGCCCCGAGCAACTACGTGGCCGCCGTGGGCGTTGCCACCGCCCATGACTCCGCCAGAGGCGACGGCAAGGGGGGCCAATGAGCCCACTCCTCGCCAACCTCCTCCTCGCCCTGCTGTGGATGGCGCTGATGGGGAGCCAACAGCCGGTGCATTTTGTGCTCGGGTTCTTGCTGGGCTACGGGGCGCTGGCCCTGCTGGCACCCCTGGCGAGCACCGGCTCCTACGTGCGCAAGCTGCCGCACGCCGTCGCATTCGCGATTTTCTTCCTCAAGGAGCTGGTCAAGGCCAACCTGCGCGTGGCCCAGGACGTGATCACCCCCAGGGCACTGCGCCGCCCCGGGGTGGTGGCCGTACCGCTGTCTACCCGCAACGCCAACGAGATCGCCCTGCTCGCCAACGTCCTCACCCTCACTCCCGGCAGCGTCACCCTGGATGTGGCCGATGACCGGTCGGTGCTGTACGTTCACTGCATGTTCGTGGATGACCCGGAGGCGGTGCGGGCCGAGATCAAGAACGGCTTCGAACGGCGGGTGATGGAGCTGATGGGATGAACCCCGCGCTGGTCATCGCCGGGTACGGACTGCTGGCCTTGCTGACCGTGGCCATGGCCCTGGCGGCGTTGCGCCTGGCCCTGGGACCGTCGCTGGCGGATCGGGTGGTGGCCTTCGACGTGGTGGCCGCGGCGGGCGTGGCCATGGCCGCCCTCGCCGCCGTTCTCTGGCAGAAGCCGGTCCTCCTGGACGTGGCCCTGGTGCTGTCGGTGATCGCCTTCATCGGCACGGTGGCAGTGGCCCGCTATCTCGAGGGGAAGGTGCGCCGATGATCAACGTACGGCTGGTAATCGCCCTGGTCCTGGCGGGCAGTGGCTGCCTGTTCATGCTGCTGGCCGGTGTAGGCCTGCTGCGCATGCCCGACTTCTTGACCCGCATGCACGCCTCCTCCAAGGCCGCCACCCTGGGCGCGGCGCTGGTGGTGGCGGCGGTGGCCATTGCCCTGTGGGACGGCGCCGTCGCCCTGCGCGCCCTGCTGGTGTCGATGTTCCTGCTGATCACCGCGCCGGTGGCGGCGCACGCCATCGCCCGCGCCGGCTACATCTCCGGCGTGCCCCTGGCGGAGGAGACGGTGGTAGACGAACTGGCCGGCCGCTACGATCGGGACACCCACGAGCTGGCCGGGACCGCCGCCGGCCCCAGCGAGGCACCGTGACCCACAACGCCTTCAGGCGCCGGTAGAGGGTCGAGCGGCCGATCCCCAGCGCCTGCGCCGCGGCCGTGTCGCCACTATGCTCGGCCAGGGCGGCGAGGATGGCGCTTCGCTTGGCATCTTCCATCAGCTCCCCGAGGGAACCCTCCGCCGTCGCCCGATCCCCCACGGGAATCCGCTCCTGCAAGTGGCCCGTCTCCAGCGCATCACCGTCCTCAAAAAACAAGATCACCCGAGCCATTTCCCGCTCCAGCCGGCGCACGTTGCCCGGCAGGAGTACCCCTGCAGCCGCTCCACACCGCCCCGGGAAATCCCCGCCACGGTGATGCCGTGCCGCCCTCCCTCGCGAGCCAGAGAGAAGGCGGCCAGATTGGGGATGTCGGCGCGGCGCCGGCGCAGCGGCGGTGTGGTCATCCCCCAGTCGGCAATGCGGTGGTACAGATCGGCGCGAAACGTTCCGGTCGCCAGCATGCAGTCCACATCGCGATTGGTCGCGGAGATGACCCGCACGTGGGCGGGGCGCGGGGAGGCGGCGGGGATGAAGCGCGGCATCACCTCCCTACCCGTCCCCCACTCGCCCCGGACTCGCAGCGCGGCGTGGCGGCGGGCGCGTCCCCGCAGGCGACCGAGCAGGCCGATGGGGCGGGCCGGCACGGGCTCCCCGGCGAGAAAGCGGGCGAGATCTTCGGCGAGTGCCCGCGCCGACGGGTAGCGCCGCTCGCGTTCGCTCTCCAAGCACTTCATGACCACCGTTTCCAGCTCCCGGGGCACGTGGGGCGCGCGCCGGCGCAAAGGAATCGCCTCCCCCTCCAGAAGCTAGACCATGGTCTCCAAGTCGCCCTCCCCGCCGAAGGGCTTTGCGCCTCCCAGCAGCTCATAGAGGATGCCCCCCGGGGAAAAGACGTTGGGGCGCCGGTCGAGGCTCGACACCTGACCCCGGGCCTGCTCCGAAGAGGTGTAGCCCGGGGTGCCCACCACCTGCCCCGTCAGCGTGGCGGGGGCGACCTTTTTCTCCCGCGCCACCCCGAAGTCCACCACCCAGGGCTTGAGCTCCCCTCGGCCGTGTCCTCCAGCAGAATCTTGGCGGGTTTGAGGTGGCGGTGGATGAGCCCCACCTGGTGGGCGGCGTGCACCGCCTCGGCCACCGTCTTCACCAGCTCCAGGCGCCTCTCCAGGGAAAGGCCGGCGGCTGCCCGGTCCAGCGTCGTGCCGTTGATGAAGCGCATGGCGATATAAATGCGCCCCTCATGGCGCCCCACTTCGTAGCTGGGGCAGAGTTGGGGTGTTGCCCGCGCACCTGCAGGCGCGCCCCCCGCAGCATCCGCGCCTCCAGCTCCGGGTTGTACACCCGCAGGAACTTCAGGGCCACCGCCCAGCCCAGCAGAGGATCTACTCCCAGCCGGGAAGCAAGCTCGAGGACTCCATGGGGCAGTTCTTCGCCGGCATCCCGGCGAGCTTCGCCATCGGCGCCGGACAGGCGACCGAGCTGCTCGGGGTGTACGGCACGCAGCCCTCTTCGAACTCGACCTTCAGGTACAACTTCGGGTTCGTGGAGACGACCGGGATGGGGACCTGCACGGTGAAGGTGACGGCAAGCGACGCCACCGGGGCGCCGCTGGCCAGCAAGCGGTACACCGTGCGGCCGTGGGAGCAGGTGCAGAAGGCGTTCAAGGACGAGTTTCCCGGTCTGGACGAGACCAACGCCCG
>CALEVZ010000077.1 GCA_937924755.1 uncultured bacterium | reverse complement strand
CCGTCCACGAAGATCGTCAGATTGCAGACGCTCTCGTTCATGATGACCAGGTCCGATTCGGCGTCAAAGAGATCCTCGCTGCACCCTGAAAGCACCGAAACGGCCAGAACCACGGCGAGCAAGGGGACACCACGCATGACTCCGGGCAGTATACCCGTCGCCCGGGCGCAAGGCAAGCCGCTGGGGGTCGGGCCGGTTTGCGCCGGGAGCGGTCCCATGGTACAAATGTGAGAGCAGCGCGCCGGTGGCGCGTCCGGAGGCATCATGAGACGGATAGCTGCGGTGGCGGTCGCGGTTGGTGTGATAGCCTCCGTGGGGTGCTCCCGTAAGCTCTTGGTTGGCGTCGTACTCCCCGAGACCGGCGACAACGCGGTGTACGGGGCCCCCATCAAGAGTGGGGTCAAGCTCGCCTTCGACGAGGCTCGGGCCAACAACACCCTGCCGGAGGGGTTGCAGGTCGTCTACCGCGATTCCGGCTCGGATGTGGCCAGGGCCGCGAGTGAGGCCGAGGCGCTGTTTGAACAGGGGGCGCTCATCGTCATCGGTGGCGCCACTACCCAGGAGGCGCGGGCGATGATCCCGGTGGCCGACCAGCGGCAACGGGTTCTCCTCTCACCCTCCGCCTCGGCCCCCGATCTGGTCCGGCGCAGTCTGTTCTTTTTCCGCGTCTACCCCTCCGACGACCTAGAGGGGGTTAAGGCAGCGGATCTTCTCTACCAAGCCCCCCGCAACGTGCGGAGGGTGCTCATCCTGCAGGAGGACAACGCCTACACCCGCGGGCTGCTGCCCGTCTTCATGGGGGCGTTCAAGGCCCACGGCGGCGAGATCGTCGACTCGGTCGCCATCGGCAGTGCCGACTGGGAGCAGGGCACCCGAGCCGTTCTGGAGACCCGCAAGCCGGACGGGGTGTACATCTGTGGCTACGGGGACGCCATCATCGAGGCCCTCAAGGTGCTGCGGGGGGCGGAGTACGCGGGGGTCATCGGCACCACGTCGGCGATCAACACCATGACCTTCCTGCAGCGCGCCGGCCGTCTGGCCGACGGGGTGTTCTTCCCCCTGGCCAGCTTCGACACCACCTCCGAGAAGGACCCCATCAAGACCTTCGTGAAGCGCTACTACGAGGTCTACAAGTTGATGCCGGACATTTACGCCGCCCATGGCTACGACGCCGGTCTGGCCGCCATCGAGGCGCTGCGCGGGCTGCGCACCCGCTCGGGCGGCGATGTGGCGCTGAAGCTGAAAGGGCTGGGGGAGGTCATCGGGGTGACCGGCCCCCTCGCCTTCGACGACTACGGCAACATCAAGCATTACCTGCGCACCCACTGGATCCGCGAGGGCAAGGTGGAGGACTACGAGCGCTACCTGGAGCGCGAGAAAGAGCGCATCCGCGCCGAGTTCGAGCGCGCCCTGATGCGTGGGAGGACGCCGTAGCCAGCCCCTCCGCCGGGCCCACCGGCGTGGTTGTCACCCTTTACCGTCAGCGCCACCTGGTGGCGGTTTTGGTGGTACGGGAGCTCGAGGCGCGCTACCGGGGCACGTTGTTCGGGTATTTCTGGTCGCTGCTCAACCCGTTGTTGCTGCTGCTGGTGTACACGGTGGTGTTTACCGTGGTCATCCCGGCGCGGGTGTCCACCGCCGTCCCCTACCCGCTGTTCCTCTTCGCCGGCCTGCTGCCCTGGCTGTTCCTCTCGGGGGCGCTGCTGGACTCCACCATCACCCTGATCGACAACGGCCCGCTGCTCAAGAAGGTGGTGTGCCCGCCGGAGGTCTTTCCTGCAGTGGTGGTGCTCTCCCATCTGGCGCACCACCTGCTGGCGCTGCCGGTGCTGCTGGTGGCGGCGCTGGTGGCGACGCTGACCGGCCACGGCACGCTGTCGTGGACGGTGCTGCTGCTGCCGGTGGTGCTCCTGCCCTGGCTGGTGGCGGTGGGCGGCGTGTCGCTGGCGGTGTCGGCGCTGGCGGTGCATTTCCGCGACCTCAAGGATCTCCTGCACAACCTGCTCAATCTGCTGTTCTTCACCACCCCCATCATTTACACCGTGGAGCTGGTGCCGGAAGGGCTTCTGCGCCGCCTCATCCTCGCCAACCCGGTGACGCCGCTCATTTCCCTCTACCGGGACACGGTGCTCCTGGGCACGCTCCCCCCCCTGTCGGTGTGGGGGTGGTCGGCGGTGGTGGGGGCGGTGGGCTGGCTCGCGGGCGTGGGGATCTTCACCCGCCTCAAGGAAACCCTGGTGGAGGCGGTATGAGTGTCGAACCGGCGGTACTGCTCGCCGGGGTGAGCAAGCGCTACCCCTCGGGGACGCGGCGGGGCAGGCTGCAGTCCCTCAAAGGGGCGTTGCTGCACGGGGCGCTGTGGCGGCTCAAGCAGGAGCAGAGCGGTTTTTTGGCTGTCGCCGACGTCGATCTCACCGTCCGCCCCGGGGAGACGGTGGCGGTGATCGGCCCCAACGGCTCGGGGAAATCGACGCTGCTCAAGCTGGTGGCGGGGATCCTGAAGCCCACCGCCGGCACCGTGACGGTGCGCGGCCGCGTGACGGCGCTCATCGAGCTGGGGGCCGGCTTCCACCCGGAGATTTCCGGGCGCGAGAACGCCATCATCAACGGCATGATGCTGGGCCTGTCGCGGCGCGAGATCCTCGCTCGCCTGGACGACATCATCGCCTTTGCCGGGCTGGGGGCGTTCATCGACGAGCCGGTGAAGACCTACTCCTCGGGGATGTACGTGCGGCTCGGCTTCGCCGTCGCCACCGCGGTGGGCCCCGACGTGCTGCTGGTGGACGAGATCCTGGCCGTGGGCGATCAGGCCTTCGCCCATCGCTGCCTGGATCGCATCGCCCGCATGCAGCGGGGGGGGACGGCGGTGCTGCTGGTGAGCCACGACCTCGCGCTGGTGGAGGCGCTGGCCCACCGGGTGGTGTACCTGCAGGAGGGGCGGGTGACGCTGGAGGGAACGGCTGGGGCGGTGGTGTCTCGGTACCGCTCCGACGTGGCCGCCGACGAGGCAGAGGTGGCCCGCCCCGAGGCCACGGGCAAGCGCTGGGGGAACCGCTGGGTGACCCTGCAGGCGGTGGAGCTGCTGGACGGCGAGGGGCGGCCGGTGGGGTCGATTCCGTGGGGTGAGCCGGCGGCGCTGCGCCTCGCCTACCGCGTCCACGAGCCGCAGCAGGATTTCGTCTTCGGCGTGGCCATTCACCGGGAGGACGGGCAGCACGTGTTCGGCACCAACACCGAGCTCGACGGCTGGGTACCGGAGAGCCTGGAGCAGGATGGCGAGGTGGTGATCGAGTTCCCCTCCCTGCAGCTGGCCCCCGGCCGCTACCTGGTGGACGCAGCGGTGCATCGCGCCGCCGGCCTGGCGTTCGACTACGCCTGTGAAGTGCTGAGCTTCCTGGTCACCGCGCCGGTGGGGTGGCCGGGGAGTTACGCTCCGCGTCACCGCTGGGTGCCCCGCGGCCCCGCCATGCGCCCCCCCGCCGGGTGAGCCCCAGCGCCAGCAGCACCAGTATCGGACCGACCAGGCCCAGACGGTATGGGGTGGGGTCGATGGCCAGTCGCACCCGGTGTTCTCCCTTCGGCACCCACACCCCCATCATGGCACCGTTGACGGTGACGATGGACGTTCGCTTACCGTCGATGTCTGCCCGCCAGCAACGCATGTGGCTCTGTTGCAGAACGAGCAGGGCACCCTCGGGTGCCTGCACCCGAAAGGTGCGGCGGTGGGGCGCTCCGGGTAGTTCGGCCAACTGTCCTGGAGCCAGATCCTGGACTCCACCGTCTCCCTCCAGCACCGCGTCCCACCCCGGTCGAAACGGAGCAGCGCCCAGGGTCGCTGCCGTGGCCAGTGCGCCTTGAGCGAAAAGGAGGCGCTCTGCCAGATAGGCCTCGGGCGCTGCCGGCAGGCGCCGGCGCCACACACCGGCGATGCGTTCGCCGCCAGCGTCGATGGGTTCCTCAGGAGTGATTGCCACTTGCGCTCCCAGGGCTGCCGCCACCCGCGCCCGGAGCTCCGTGGGCAGGGTACTGACGGCCGCCGCCAGGAGCTCGTGGCGGGCCGACTCGAGACCGTCGGGGCCGCGCTCCAGCACCGTCCCCAGTCCCCAGCGGTTGGGGTAGTTGGGAACCAGCGCAGCACGCATGGCCTGGTAGTGGGCCAGCGGGCCGTCCTCCGTGGCGACCGGTTCGGCGGCAGGCGCAAGGGCGACCAGCCGAGTGCCGGGCGAAAGTCCCTCCGCCAAGGGGGGAGGGCTCGCCCAACGGGAGGCGGGCTCGCCGACCAGCAGACCCCAGGTGGCCAGCACTCCGCCGGCGCCGGCCGCCGCCGCCACCGCCAGGGGGGCCCCGGGGGCGAGGGAGAGAACCGCCAGCGGGAGAGCCAGGGCGGTGGTGTCCAGGACCAGGCGGTTGGAGAGGCTGCCGGGCGGCACCTGGGCGAGCGCCTTCGCCGAGGCGGGGTAGATCCGGGCCAGCAGTGGGCGCGTCAACGACTCCGGGAAGGCGGCCAGCAGGATCATGGGGGCAACCGCAGCCGCAGCGGCGACGCCGTGGCGCCGCAGGGATCGCTGGCTCTCCGCGGTGAGGCGCTCCCACCCCAGCGCCACCAGGGGCGGTAGGGCTAGCCCGGTCCACACCAGGAGCTTGATGGCGTAGCGCACGTGGGGCACCGCCAGGTCTTCGGCGCCGGGAACAACCCCCCCCAGGACGGCGCCAGCGGTGCCGGCCCCGGCGACTGCCCACCACGGGGCAGTTCGGCTGGAGAACCCGGCTCGCCAGGCCAGAAGGACCGGTAACACGCCGACGAACAGCGCCGGGAAGTAGCGCAGCCAGGGAAAGCTGGGGGCGGCCCAGAAGGCCGGCGCGGTGGCGGCGTGAAAGTCCCCCAGCACATGGGGCAAGAACAGTTCGATCCAGCGGCGCGGCGCCAGGGCGTCGGCGGCGAGCGCCCCGGGGGCTCCTGGCAGGGCGGCCCGGGCGGTGTCCCGGTACACGGTCAAAAGCGGCAGGAGCACCGGCGCCGCGACTCCCACGGCGGCGGCGCCGGCCAGAGCCAGGCCGAGTGGCGCCCGTCGCGGGTGACTCCAGATCGCGACCACCGCCCACGTGAGGGCGACGAGGGCCGCGGTGACAGGTTCTCCGCCGAGAAACGAGAGCCCCAGGCAGGCACCTCCCAGCAGCGCTCGCCTCACCCACCGGGAGCGGTCGTCACCTGGCAGTGCCGTTGCCAGTGCCCACGGCCCCCAGGCCAGGGAGGCCTGCAAATTGGGCAGGAGCGTCGCCGACAGGGGAAAGCCTGAAAAGCCCACCGCGGCGGCAGCCACCGCCGCAGCTCCGCCGCCCGCGCCGGCCCGGCGGGCAAGGGCGAAACAGCCGAGGACGAAGAACAGGTGATGGAAGGCGAGGGAGAGGGCGAGAAAGCGTTCGGGATCCATCGCCAGCAGGAGCAGCGTAAGGGGATAGCCGGCTTGGGCGTTGGGGTTGGCCAGCAGCGGCCGGCCGCCGTTGGCCAGGGGGTTCCACAGGGGAACGTGGCCGGTGGCCAGCTGCCGCTGTGCCTCCGCTCGCCAGGGGATATGGGTAGCCCCCACGTCCCGGGCCGGGAAGGTGTGGCCGCGTAGCAGCGCCGGCAGAAACACTGCGCCCCACAGCCCCACCAGGAGGATCAGGGCTGACGTGGTGCGGGACATGGGCTCAAGTGTAGCCGGTCTACAGTTGGCCTCGTTTTTGCATTCGCCCTCGGCATGAATCGTGGCCTTCGCGGCTTCACCCTGGTGGAACTACTTGTCGTCGTGGCGGTGCTGGGAGTGATCGTCGCCATTGCGGCCGCCAACTTCTTCCAGGTGTGGCAGCGGGCCCGCCAGCAGGCCACGGTGTCCAACATCCGCACCGTGTCCTTGGCGGTCTCGTCCTACGCCACTGACTGGGCCACCGTGCCGCAGGTGGCAGGGGGCACGGTCGCCGACATCGTACCTTACCTGAGCCCGACTTATGGCAGGCATCTGCCCACTCGGGATGGGTGGGGAAACCCCCTCTTCTACACGGCGGCGGGCACGCAGTACACGCTTCGTAGCCGCGGGGCGGACAATCTCCAGGATACCTCGATCAGTTTCGGTCCCACCACCCGTTTCGAGGCGGACATCGTGCTGGCCAGCGGCACGTTCGTGCAGTGGCCGGAGGGGGCGCAGCGATGATCGGGCGGCGCGCGAGACGGCACTGGCGCCGGCCCTCGGTGCCGCTCAGCGTCACCGGGATGGAGCGAAGGGTTTTTGAAGTAGGCATGGGTTTTGCTTAATAGCTTGGGCGAAGGGAGAGAGATATGAGGAGACAAAAAGGTTTCACCCTGATCGAGTTGCTCATCGTGGTGGCGATCATCGGGATCATCGCGGCAATCGCCATCCCCAACCTGCTCAACGCCATCAACCGCGGCCGCCAGAAGCGGACGATGGCTGACATCCGCAACATCGGCACGGCGATCGAGTCGTACTCGGTGGACTACAACCAGTACCCCAGGGTTGGCCAAGGGCAGGCGCGCGCGCTCCTTTATCCGTACCTGGAGCCCACCTATATCCGTCGCATTCCCGTGGCCGACGGCTGGAACGGCGACATCTACGTGATCGGCGACGGCACGTTCGGGCGGGAGTACACCCTGTGGTCGGGGACCCGCAACAAGAACACCAATATAAATTATGTCGGCGGTCCGACCACCTCGTTTGACGACGACATCATCTTCACTAACGGCTCCTTCGTGCAGTGGCCGGAAGGGTTGCAGAACTGAAGACGTCAACGCTCATTCCACGAGGGCCCGGCGTGCCGGGCCCTCTTCTTTTGTGCCCGGTGGGCGTCGCCGCTACACTGCCGGGGTGCACCTCGCTGTCACCGTGACGCTGCTGGCCGGCGCCGGCGCCGCCTGGTGGGCGGCGGGGAGCAGCTGGTTTGCCCCCCTCCTGTGGCTGGCGTTGTTGCTCACCTGCCTGGCGCTACCCCCACAGCAGCGCCGTCTGCTGGATCCCCGCTGGCTGGCCTTGGGGGCGGCGCTGTTCGCCGCCGGCTGGGTCAACGCCCTGGATCGGGAGGCGGCGGTGGGGCACGGGGTGACGTTCCTGGCAGCGGCGCTGCTTTGCGCCCTGGCGCGCCTGGTCGCCCTTTCCGAGCGGGGCATCGCAACTCTGGCGGTGGCGATCGCCTTGACGGCGATCCCGGCGCTGGCCCAGGGGGCCGGAGCGCTGGTCCACCTGGCTGGATCCCTGGACGCCCTTCCCCCGGGGATGCGGGAGGCCGCCGCCGCGCGCCTGGCTTCGGGCCGAGCCTTCGGCACCGCGGCGCTGCCCGGGCACTTCGCGGCGCTGCAGCTGCTCGCCCTGCCGCCGCTGCTGGCCGCGGCGGCGCGCCACCGCGGCCTCGCCTCCCGCGGGGTTTTCACACTGTTGGCGGTGCTGTGTTGCGCCGGTATCGTGGTAACCCGCTCCCTGGCGGCGGTGGGGGTGGCGGCGGTTCTGCTGCTGGTGGTGGCGGCGCGCCGACGCGGGGCCGCCCCCATGGTGGTGGCGGGGGTGCTGGCGGTGGCGGTGGTGGCTGTATCGACCCTGATGCGGCGGGATGATTTGGGCACCCTGGAACCCGTGCGGCTGCGCCTCGTGAACTGGCAGGTGGCGGGTGCGGCGTTTCTCCAGCACCCCTGGCTGGGGGTGGGGCTGGGGGGGGTGGGCCAGGCGGGGCTAGCAGGGCCCCTGGGGGCGCAGAACATCACGCCCTACGCCCACAATAGCTACCTGCAGCTGCCCGCCGAGCTGGGGGTGGCCGGCATCGGCGCGCTGGGCGTCGGCCTGGTGGGGCTGGCCCGACTCCTCGCCCGCGGGATCCAGCGGGAGCTGCCCCTGGCGCTTGCGGTCCTGGTGCTGCCGGTGCACAACCTGGTGGACTTCTCCGCCTACGCCCCGGAGGTGGTGTTGCCCTGGGCGGTCCTGGCGGGCACGCTGGCGGCTCGCTGCGGCCCTCCGGCCCGGAGGGTGACCCCGGCCGGGGTGTTGCTGCCCCTGCTGGGCGCCGGCTTCGTGGTGTCGAGCCTCAACTTCCTGGCGGAGGAGCGGCTGCAGCAGGCAATCCGGGAGGAGCGGGCGGCCCCGGCGCTGGTGGCGGCGCGGCTGGCGCCGTGGGCGGTGACCCCGGTGCTGACCGCTGCCGAGCTGGCGTCGGCGAGCGCGGGAGCTGCCGCACCGCTCGACGATGTGCTGGACATGCTGGAACGGCGCGCCCACCTGCGCCCGGTCTCGGCCTCGGTGGCGGAGGCGCGAGCCCGGCTGCTGCTGCTTTCGGGCCGGTACGGTGAGGCGGAGGCGTGGGCGGCGGAGGCGCGGCGGCGGGCGCCCTGGCGGCGGGAGCTCGCCGAGCTGGAGGCGGCGTGTACGCTCGCCCGTTGATACTTCTGGCGGTAGCGCTGATGGCTCTCACGCCGGTGGTGGGCGCGGCGGGGGTGACGCTGCGGCCGGCGGCGGCCGCGTTGGCGGGGGCGCTGACCGGGGGGATGGCCGCCTGGGCAGCGGCCCGGGGAGTGCGCCGCGACCCGGCGCTCCTGTTGCTCGCGGCGCTGGTAGGCTGGGCGGCGCTGCTGATGGCCCTCCGGCCGGTGGACCTGGCGCCCGCAGCCTGGACGGTGGCCGGGGGGGTGGTGGCAGTCGGGGGGGCGGCGGCGGCGCAGCGCCCCCGGGCGCAGGTGGGTGCGCGGTGGGGGGTGGCGGCGGCCGGGGGGGTGGCGGCGCTCTACCTGGTGGTGGAACGCCTGGTCCGGGGGGTACGCCCGGGGGGACCGCTGGAGCATCCGGGGCTGTCGGCCACCCTGGCGGTGCTGGCCCTGGCGCTGCTGCCGGCGCTGGCGGCGCCGTCGCTGGCCCGGGCGGCGGGGGGAGCGGTGCTGCTGGCCGGGATCGTCGCCTCGGGCTCGCGGGCGGCGATGTTGGGGGCGGCGGCCGTGGCGCTGGTGTGGGGGTGGTCGCAAACGGACCGTCGGGTCCGAACCGGCGCCCTAGTTTTGGCGATCATCTCCGTGAGCGGGCTTGCCGCGCGCCTGCTCACCGATGCCGACCCGTTGCGCTGGGAGCGCCTGCGCATCTGGCAGGTGGCAATACGCACGGCGCTGGCGGAGGCTCCCTGGGGCTCCGGGCCGGCGGGTTTTGCCGACGCAGCGCTGCCCCACAACTTCCCCCGGGAGGGGGAGCTGGCGCGCTTCTACCGGGAGCCCTCGCTGGCTGAGTCGGACCTCCTGCAGCTGGCCGGATCGCTGGGGCTGCCCGGGGTGGCGCTGGCAGGGGCACTGGCGGTGCTCCTCCTTCGCCGCAGCACGGCTACGGGGCGCGGCGTTCTCGGGGCGCTGGCGGTCACCAGCGCGGTGACCACCCAGCTGCCGGTGCCCGCCGTGGCCATCGCCGCCGCGCTGGCGGTGGCGGGGACGCTGCGGCGGCCGCGAGCAGCGGCCCTCTGGCGCTGCTCGCCGGTCCAGGCGGGGGCCGGCGGAGTGTGCCTGGCGGTGGTGGTGGGTCTGGCGCTGTCCTGGCCCCGACCCGGGATCACCGTCGACGCCGAAACCCTGGCCGCCGAGGCGCGCCGGCTGGCGGGCGGCGATCCCGCGCAAGCCACCGTTCTCGCCTCCGAGGCAGTCCGCCGTCGCCCCCGCTGGGGGGAGGGCCGCCGCCTGCTGGGTTCTCTCCATCTGGCGCGGGGGTTGGAGCGCCGCGAGGCGGCGTTGGTGGAACGGGCGGCGGAGGCCTTTGCGATGGCCCGGGAACGCAACCCTCGTGATGCCTTTGCCGCCTACGGGGAGGCGGAGTGCGCCGCCATCCTGGGGCGTCGCGGGCAGGCTCGCCGGCTGGGCCAGCTGGCGGTGCGGGAGGAGCCTCACTTCGCCCGCGCCTGGCTGCTGTTGGCGGCGCTGGAGCTGGGGGAGGGGCGACTGCAGGCGGCGTGTGAGGCCCTGCGGCAGGCCGAGGGGGGCCGGCGGGCGGCGCTAGGGGTGAGAATGATCAGCGCCTACGAGCGGGAACTGGTGCGCTGGGACGGCACCCGGGCGGCGCTGGTGGCCGACGCCTGCGAGGCCGGCCGGTGAGCCGCCGGGCGCTCTCCGCCGCGGCCCTACCCGGCGTGGCCGTGGCCCTGGCCGCATTGGCGGGGTGGGTGCCCCAGGCCCGGGACATTCCCGCTTACTTCGTCCCCTTGCGGGAGCACACCGCCCGGGTGCTGAAGGGGGAGGCGTCCCCCTTCTGGAATGAGCAGGTGGGGTGCGGGGAGCCTTTGTTCGCCAACCCCCAAAGCGCCCTCCTCTACCCTCCGGCCTGGCTGGCGCTGCTGCTGCCCCCGGCGACGGCGGTGGGCGTGGAGGTGGGGCTGCACCTCGCCCTGCTGGGGGTGGGCACGGCGTGGCTGGCCCGCCGGCTGGGGGCCGCGGGGTGGTGGGCGGCGGCGGCCGGCCTGGGCGCCGTTAGCGCCGGGCCGGTGATGGACAGCGCCGGGGTGCTCAACAACCTCACGGCGCTGACCTGGCTGCCGTGGGCGTGGGAGGCGGCGCTGGCGGGGGCGCTCAAGCGGTGCGCGGCGTTCTCGGCGCTGGCGTTTTTCGCCGGCGAGCCGCAGCTGGCGGCGCTGGGGGCGGTGGTGTCCCTGCTTTTGGCACCGGCCCGGCGCACGGCGCAGGGGGTACTGCTCGCCGGCGGGATCATCGCCGTGCAGGCCATCCCCTTCGCCTTCTGGGTGGCGGGCGGCGACCGGGGTGCGGCCATGGGCGTGGAGGAGGCGGCGCGGGGAGGGCTGCCCGCGGCTCTCCTGCCAGCCCTCGCCTTCCCCGGCGCCGGGACCGGTGGGGGTGGGTTTCTCTTCGTCGTGCATCCCACCCTGCCCCTTTGGGTCCTGCTCGGGGTGGCACTGGCGCTGGCCAGGGCGGGGCCGGCTCGACGACTGGCCCTGGCGACCCTGGCGGGTGTGGCCGCGGCGGCGCTGGCCAGCACGCCGGCGGGAGAAGGGGCGTGGACGGCGGTGACGCTGGGTCTGCTGCGCTACCCGGCGCGGCTGCTGCTGCCGGCGGCGGTGATGGGTGCGGCGGCGGCGGTGGTGGCGCTGGGCCGGGTGCGGTGGCGGATGGGCGTCAGCCTCGCCCTGGCGATGGGTCTGGCCACCATCGGTGTCCTGGCGGCGGGTGCGGCAGCGGGGACGGTCGTGCAGGCGGTGGCGGCGGGGCTGGCGACGGCGTCGCCGTGGGGAGCGGCGGCGGCGACGGCCGGGTCGCTGGCGCTGGCCGCCCAACAGGGAACAGCGCTGGCCCTGGGTCCCCCCCTCGAAGCGCCGGTGCCATGCCTGGAGGCGCAGCAAGCCGCATCTCGCGTCTACCTGGTGGAGCCCTCCCGGGTCATGCTCGCCTGGGTGGCCGAGGACCCGTTGCGCCGCACCAGGGCCCTGGGTTTGGGGTATCACCCCCTGCAGGATGGGCGCCGCGTGGCGCGCACCTTCGCGCCGCTGGCGAGCGCCGATCTTGCCGCCCATCTGCGCCAGGCCGACCGGGGACCGGCGGGGCGCTGGTGGCTCGATAGTCTAGCCGCCGACGCGGTGGTGAGCGTGCAGCCCATTGCGGGGTTGCCCGTGGTCTGCCGGGGGGGTGGTCTGGTGGTGTCCGCCAACCCCCAGGCCTGGCCCCATTTCGCGGTGGTGGCCGGCATGCCCCCCCCGGGGGCTAATCCGGTGCCGGCGGGCGAGCTTCTCCACCATGGGGGAGGGGGCAGTTACCATCGCTGGACGGTCCGGGTGGACAACGAGAGCGCCCTGCTGCTGCGCCTGGACACCCCGGATCGGGGTTGGCGGTACAGGGTGGACGGCCAGCGGGTCAGCCCCCTGCGAGGGGCGGGTATCCTCCAGGGGGTGCCCGTGCCGCCGGGGGAACACGTGGTGGAGGCTCGACACCGCCCGCCGGGGCTGGGGGTGGGGGCGGGAATCACCTTGGTGGCGCTGCTGGTGATGGCCAGCCCGGTCCGCCGGTCTCGCCGGCGCAGCGGGGGGGAGACGTGCGGGTGGAAGAGGGCGCAGGGCTCGGCGGCAAGCTCGGGCGGCGGGGGAGGACATGGCGAGTCTGGTGAGCATCCTTTTCTTTCTCTCGGGGTTTGCGGCGCTGGCCTACCAGCTGGTGTGGGTGCGCGCCCTCGGCCTGCTGGTGGGTAACTCCCTGTGGGCGGCGGTGTTGGTGGTGGCTGCGTACATGGGCGGAATGGCGGTGGGAAGCGCCTTGGTGGCGCGCTGGGGGTACCGCCTGGAGCGCCATGCCCGCTGGTACGCCGGGGCGGAGGCGGTGGCGGCCCTGTTTGCCCTGGGCACGGGGCCGGCGCTGGCACTGCTCACCCCCCTGGCGGCGGCGCTGGGTCCGGCGCCGCTGGCCGGCTGGGGGCTGCCCCTGGCCGGGCGCTTCGCCGTGGCCGGGCTATTTCTGGGTTTGCCCACGGTGGCCCTGGGGGTGACGCTGCCAGTGATGGTGGAGCGGGCGGCGCGCTCCGGCGCGCTCCAGGCGCGGGTGGCCAAGCTGTATGCCGCCAACACCCTGGGCGCCATGGCCGGGGTCGTGGTCACCGCCTATCTGGCCCTGCCGAACTTGGGGGAGACGGGTACCCTGGCCGCCGCCGCCACGGTGGGGCTGGGGGTGGCGCTGACGGCGTGGGTGGCGGAGCCCCGGCTGCCCCGCGCGGTGGCGATAGCACCGCGGCAGCGCGCCGGCTGGTCCCCCTGGCTGGTCTGGCCTGCGCTGTTCGGCTTCGCCGCGCTGGCGGCAGAGCTGGTGTGGACCAGAATCTTGCTCCTCCATCTGGGGTCGCGGGTCTACGCCTTCGCCTTGATCCTGGCCGTGTATCTACTGGGGCTGTCGCTGGGTTCGATGCTGGCCCGGCGACTGCCGGGCGATCCGCGGGCTGCCCTGGCGTTCTGTCAGGGGCTTCTGGCCCTGGTGATGGCCGCCCAGGTGCCGCTGTTCGCCGGGTTCGGCGACGTGCTGGAGGCGCTGGCGCGTCTGGCCAGACCCTCCGGGTTTGCCGGGTTGCAGCTGACCCTGGCCCTGGGGGTGATGCTGCTCCTCCTGCCGGCGACGGTCCTGTTCGGGGCGAGCTTCCCCCTGGCGGTGGCGGCGGCGCCGCTTCCCGGCAGCGAGACGGCTCGCACCGGGGCGGTATCGGCCGCCAACACCCTGGGCGCCATCGCCGGCGCCATCGCCGGGCCGCTGGTGCTGGTGCCCCTGGTGGGCACGCAGCGGGCCCTGTTGCTGCTGGCCGCCGTCGGCGCCGTCGCCGCCCTGCTCCTGGAGGGCCGACGGGCCAGCCGGTGGCTGGGGGGCATCGCCCTGGCGGGGTTGGCGATCATCGCCGTGGCGGTGCCGCCGGTGGCGGTGTTGAAAGGGTCGGCCATGATTTCCGAGGGGGAGGTGGAGACCATCTCCGAAAGCGCCTCGGCCACGGTGGTGGTCCGTCGCATCAGCGACGCCCGCGGGACGTGGCGGTCGCTGGAACTCAACGGCGTCAACGTAGCCGGCACCTCCACGGAGCTGCGCGCCATCCAGAGGTTGCAGGGCCACTTGCCGCTCTTGCTCGCCGAGCGGCCAAGGCACGTGCTGCACATCGGCTTCGGCTCCGGCGGTACGGCGTGGGCGGTGTCGCGTCACCGGGAGGTGGAGGCCATCTCCATCGCCGAGATCTCGCCGGAGGTGCTGGCGGTGTCCGACTCGGTGTTCGCCGACGTCAACTTCGGTGTGCTGCGGGACCCCCGCGTGGAGCTGATCGTCAACGACGGCCGCAACGTGCTGGTGGCGGCGCGCCGGAGGTGGGACGCCATCCTCTCCGACTCTATTCATCCGGTGTACGCGGGCAATTCCGCCCTCTACACCCGGGAGTATTTCGAGCTGTGTCGTCGCCGCCTGGCCCCCGGCGGGGTGGCGTCCATGTGGCTGCCCATGTACTCCCTCACCCGCGAGTCGTATCTATCCATCCTACGCGCCTTCTGGGAGGTGTTTCCGGGCACGGCGGTGTGGTACGACCCGATCGTGCTCAACGAGTTCACCGTGGTTACCGGGGTGGCCGAGGCTGGCCTGGTGCGCGTGCGCTGGCAGGCGCTCGCTGACCCGGCGCTCGCCGATACCCTGGCGGAGGCGGGGATCAGCCGGCCGGAGCTGCTGGCGGGCATGCTGCTGCTCGGCCCCCGGGAGGTGGCGTTTTTGGTCACCGACGAGCCTCCCCACGTGGACGATTTTCCGGAAGTGGAGTACCGCTCCGGCCGCATCCTAGACCGGGAGCGCACCTGGCTGGAGAACTTCCAGATGCTCTACGCCTTCCGCGCCAGGTCCAACCCCTTCGCGGGCCTGCCGGCCGCCTGGCCGGAGGTCGCCGTCCACCGCGACGAGACGATTCGCGCTCACCTGCGGCAGCTGGGCGGCCGGATGGGCGGCGGGCGGTGAGCGATTGGTGTGGGGGACGAGCGGGGGATGGCACCGTCGCCGGGTCGGGTTCGCGGATGGGGCGAGGTAGAGGGTGGCCCGACTTCCGGTGAGCGGCCGCGATCCGATCTCCGCGGCGCCCTCGGCGGAGGCGATGAAATCCAGTGTAGTATGAATCCATGACGGCAGTGGACCTGAGCACTGGACGGGTCTTTGTCGCCGGTCACCGCGGCTTGGTGGGATCGGCCATCGTGCGGCGCCTGCAACGGGCTGGGATCAGCAATCTGCTGACCGCCACGCGTGCCGAGCTGGACCTGCGCGATCAGGCGGCGGTGAACCAGTTTTTTCGCCTCCAGCGGCCGGATTTCGTGTTTCTTGTCGCTGGCACCGTGGGCGGCATTCTGGCCAACTCCACGCGCCCGGCGGAGTTCATTTACGACAATCTGATGATCCACGCCACGGTGGTGCATGCCGCCCACCTGTACGGTGTACGCAAGCTGCTGTATCTGGGGAGTTCATGTATTTACCCGCGGGAGTGTGCGCAGCCGATCCGCGAGGAGTATCTGCTGAGTGGGCCCCTCGAACCCACCAACGAGCCCTACGCGGTGGCAAAGATTGCCGGCATTCGTCTGTGCCAGGCGTATCGTCGCCAGTATGGTTGTAACTTCATTTCCGCTATGCCGACCAACTTGTACGGTCCTGGTGACAATTTCGATCCCGCCAGCGGCCATGTGTTGCCGGCGTTGATCCACAAGTTTTACCAGGCGCGTTTGCACCGCGAAAAGTCGGTGGTGGTATGGGGCACAGGAACCCCTCGGCGGGAGTTTCTCTTCGTGGATGATTTGGCCGACGCCTGCGTTTTTTTGATGGAAAACTATGACGAGGCGGAACACATCAACGTTGGCACGGGAAAAGATATCTCCATCTTGGCTCTCGCCGAGCTGGTTCGCGACGCCGTGTACCCGGAAGGGCTGATCGAACTCGACCCCTCAATGCCCGATGGAATGCCGCGAAAACTGCTCGATGTCTCACGCCTGCACCGCCTGGGCTGGCGCCATTCGGTGGAGTTGCCCGAAGGCATCGCGCGGACCGTCCGCTGGTATCTGGACCACGTCGCCCCAAGGCAGTGACGGCATGCCGATGCAGGCATGGTCGCGTCAGCCCGCTCCAACACGAGAAGGTCAAAAATGGTACTCGGCGTAAACGGAATGCCCCTTGATGCGACGGGCGAAATGGGCCCTCAGGAGCGCCTTGAGGAGACGGCGAACCGGTCCGTTGAGCAGGTACCTCTTCCCCCGCATCGCCCCCAGACGGGTCTCCAGGAACCAGTCGAAATGTACCTCCTCCAGGGGGCCTTCCTCGATGGTGACTCGCCGGGCTCCAAGGAGCGCCGCGATCCTCTCGATGGCACGGGGGCGCCAGCGGCTCAGGTGATGGGGGGGCATGTCGAGCAAGCTGTCGGTGGTGGCCAGGAAGCCGTCGGCGTTGGGGACGGCGAAGCAGATGCGCCCGCCGGGGGCGAGGGCGGTGGCCATCTCCCGCAGCGTCGCCAGGGGATCGCTGAGGTGCTCCAGCAGTTGAAAGGAGAACACGCGGTCAAAACGCATGCGGTTGCTGGCCAGAAACTCCGGCAAGCTCTCCAGCCGGACGTCGAGCCCTGCGGCTCGCGCCTGGGCGGCGGCGGCAGGGTTCGTTTCCAACCCCACGCCGGTGTGCCCTCTAGTCTTCGCCTGGCGCAGAAAGGCGCCCCGGCCGCAGCCGACCTCCAGCAGGCGGCACGGCTGCGGCATGCCCGCCAGGGCGCGCTCAAACTCCCACTTGTTCTCCAGGTAATACCAGGGAAACCGCTGCAACGCCTCGTACAGGGCCGCGTCGCCGATTACCGGGGGGTGGAAGAACTCCAGCCCGCTGCCGGGTTCTTCGCGCAGCTGCAGATGCTCGACCCCCACAAAATAGGGAGCCACGTCGATGCCCAGTTCCCTCCGCCATCTCTGTACTACCTCGGCGCTGCTGAGGCGTGCGTTTCTCGCCCGCATCTCCAGTCATCCTCGGCCTGCCAGCCATGATATGGTATCCCCCAGGTCAGAGCGAGAGGAAACAGCTGGCGGGCGGTGGCATGACGGGACAGGCCACGGGCGGCGGGCTAAAAGGGAGTGACCAGTGGGCTCTTGCGGGCGAAGGGGATCTTTCCCGGCGGCAGCGGCGGGCGAGGCTGGCCCGAATCGCGGGGAGGGGCGGCGCGACAACAGCGGGGGGTGACTGGCCGTGAGGCTGCTGCGCAGGCGGCACCGGGCCCCCGTCGGGGTCACTGGGGCGAGGGGGAGGATCGCCGGTGGGTAGCGACCCCGTCGTCGGGCCGGCGCGCATCCTGGTGCTTGAGGCGGGGAGGAGGGATGCCCAATACTGGAGAGATCTGTGGCTGTACCGGGAGCTGTTCGCCATCCTGGCGTGGCGCGACATCGCCGTGCGCTACAAGCAGACTCTCGTCGGCGTGGCCTGGGCGGTGATCCGGCCGTTCTTGACCACACTGGTCTTGACCGTCGTCTTCAGCCGGGTGGCCCGCCTGCCCACGGAGGGGGACGCCCCTTACCCCCTGCTGGTTCTAGCCGGCGTGCTGCCCTGGTTTCTCTTCGCGACGATTTTGAGCGAGGCCGCCAACAGCCTGGTGACAAACGCGCAACTTGTGGGAAAAGTGTACTTTCCGCGCATCGTGCTGCCGTTGAGCGCGGCTGTGGTTTCGCTCGTCGACCTGCTGGTCAACCTCGCGGCCATGGCTGCGGTGATGCTCTGGTTTCGCTTCCTGCCGGACTGGCGGGTGGTCGTTCTTCCCGCCTTTGTCGTCCTCGCCGTGCTCGCCGCCCTGGGCCCGGCGTTGTTGTTGGCGGCACTCAACGTCAAGTATCGGGACTTCCGCCATCTCATCCCCTTTGCCGTCCAGTTCGGCCTGTATATCTCGCCGGTGGGTTTTTCCAGCGCCCACGTGCCGGCCCAGTGGGCGCTGGTTTACGGGCTCAACCCCATGGTGGGGGTGATCGACGGCTTTCGCTGGTGCCTGCTGGGCGGCCAGACGGCGCTCGAACCAACCAGCCTTGTGCTGAGTGTGGCAGTGAGCACGTTCTTTCTGTGGTACGGCGGGGGGGTGTTCCGCCGCACCGAACGTTCCTTCGCGGATCTCATCTGATGGGCGAGATAGTCATCAGCTCCCGCGGGTTGGGCAAGAGGTACGTGATCGGGCACCAGTCCCGGGAGCGCTACCCGGCGCTGCGCAACGTGATCGCCCAGCAGGGCCGGCGCTTTCTCCGTTCGGCCCTGGACGTGATTGCCGGTCGGCCCCTGGTGGTAGGTGACGTACGCGAGGAGTTCTGGGCGCTGCAAGATGTCGATGTGGAGATCTCCAGCGGTGAAGCGGTCGGTATCATCGGCCGCAACGGCGCAGGCAAGACGACGCTTCTCAAGATCTTGTCGCGAATCACTGAGCCGTCAACCGGCCGGGTGGTGTTGAAGGGAAGGGCGGCGAGCCTGCTGGAGGTCGGCACCGGTTTTCACCCGGAGCTGAGCGGCCGGGAAAATATCTATCTCAATGGCGCCATTCTCGGCATGACCCGCGCCGAGATTCGCCGGCGCTTCGACGAGATTGTCGACTTCGCCGGCGTCGAACAGTTCTTAGACACGCCGGTGAAGCGCTACTCCTCGGGGATGTACGTGCGCCTGGCGTTTGCTGTGGCGGCGCACCTGGAGGCAGAAATCCTGCTGGTTGACGAGGTGCTGGCGGTGGGGGACGCGGAGTTTCAGAGGAAGTGTCTGGGCAAGATGCAGGACATCGCCGGCGGCGGTCGCACGGTGCTCTTCGTCAGTCACAACATGGCGGCCTTGACGGCCCTCTGCCGGCGGGCCATCTTGCTCCAGCAGGGACGACTGGTAATGGACGGAGCGACGGCCACCGTGGTTTCCGCCTATCTCGATCAGGAGCCGTCCAGGCTCGAGGTGTCCTTAAGCGAGCACCGGGGGCGGGAAAAGGGGACTTGCAGCGGGGCCTTGCGGAACCTGCTGATCGACGCTCTCGGCGCCCCTCAACCCCAGACCGGCGAGCCCCTCCTGGTCAGGGTCACCGTGGACACCACCCGATTGCCCGCCCATGCGCTGGAGCACCCGCAACTCACGTTGAGTTTTCGCGATGCCTTTGACCGCGTGATTTTCACCACGGTGAGCGCCTACCAGAGCGAGGAGCCGCTGGGGCTGGAGAGGGGCGAGTACGACTTCGAGTGCCGGATCGACCGCCTGCCCCTCACGCCGGGGCGCTACCTGATTGCCGTCCGCCTGTGGACGCCGGGAGAAATGCTGGACGGGGTATCGCCGGCGCTATCTTTCGAGGTCCTGTGGCCGCAGCGACCACCCCGGATGTTGTCCTGGAGCGCCGGCCTCGGTCCGGTGTACGTGCCGGCGAGCTGGCGCTGGTGTCGGCGGCCCGCGCCGGACTTGACGAGGGGGGAGGGCGACCATGCTGGCTAGGCTGGTGGGGCGCTGGGCGCGTGTTTTTCTCCTTCGGCGCGCGGGGTCCGAAGCCAAGCAACTGATCAACCACTTTATCGCCGCCAATCTCGCCGAGCACCAGCAATTTCACTTGCTCGCCCGCGATCCGTTTGGCATCCTCTCGCAGCTGTATGCCGACGACAATTTCGCCGACATCCTGCAGCGGGGCTACTCCAGCGACGTAGTCCCCCTCCTCCGGTGCCTCGCGGCCCTCGGAATCGGTGGCCAGGTAGCACTGGATGTGGGGGCCAACCGCGGCATCGCTTCGGTGTTCCTGGCCCGCCATTTTGCCGAGGTTCATGCCTTTGAACCGGCCACCGTCAACCAGGAGCGTTTTCGGGCGACGATGGCCCTCAACGGGGTGGGCAACGTGACGTTGCACCCGCTGGCGGTCAGCGATGGCATGGGGACGGTAACCCTTCACCTCCTGCAGGGGCATGGGCACCACTCCCTGGCGCCGGTGAGCAGTTCGCCCACCCTGGGCGAGGAGCGGGTGCAGACCACCACGTTGGACGCCTTCCTGTCCCGCCTGGGCATCACTCGTGTGGACTTCCTGAAGGTGGACGTGGAGGGGTTCGAGCTGGAGGTCCTGCGCGGCGCCGAGGGCGCGCTGAAAAACCGCCGGATCGCCATGATCGCCTTCGAGTTGGCTCCGTCACTGTTGGCGGAGAGGGGGATCGCGCCGGAGTCCATCGTCACCTTCCTGGAGGCGAATGGCTATGGCTGTCACGATTTGCAGGGGACGAAGGTCGATGGCGCTGCCCCGTTACCCCACGGCGACTACGTCGCGATATTGAACCCCGACGCTCCTCGCCTGTCATGAACCCCCTTTCTCGCCTCGCTCGCTTGGCCAGAAACACCGTCACCGCCTGGCGGGATACCCGCCGTTGGCGGCGGGCGCAGCGGGCCTTCACACGGCTGCGCCAACGGGGTGCACCGCTGGTGCTCGACCTGGGTTCGGGCGGGCCGGGCCGGCCCGGAGCGGTGGGCATCGATCTCGCACCGGGCGCGGATATTGTCCTTGATTTGCGATGCGGCCTTCCGCTCCCCGATGCCAGTGTGGCGGCGATCTTTTCCGATCACTTTCTGGAACACCTGAGGCTCGCTGAGGTGGCAGCTTTGCTGCGGGAATGCCATCGGGTCCTGCAGCCAGGGGGCAGGCTGCGGTTCAGCGTGCCCCACATCGATCCCTTCCTGGGCGCCTACCAGGGTCGCAACGTGGAGTTCTTCAGGGAAAGGATCACCGATATTCCCACCGAACATGCCCATCTGTTTCTCACGGTCTTCGATTTCTTAAGCTGGCTGCTGCTGCGCGATGGCGAACACCGCTGCATGTTTGATTCCGAATCGATCGTCGCCCATGTGAGGCAGGCCGGCTTTTCTCGCGTCCATCCGGCGCAGTACGACCCCTTGATCGATGGGAAGTGGCGATTCTCGTCGGTGTACATCGAGGCCTGGAAATGAGGCTGTGCGGCGACTGGGCGCCAGGGGCCAGGGAGGTCGCCCCACTGCCCTGGGACGATCTCTT
This sequence comes from uncultured bacterium, assembly GCA_937924755.1. Classification (GTDB taxonomy): domain Bacteria; phylum Acidobacteriota; class Thermoanaerobaculia; order Thermoanaerobaculales; family Thermoanaerobaculaceae; genus CALEVZ01. The sequence continues at coordinate 21,272 of CALEVZ010000077.1, read as the reverse complement.
GCTGGTGAACCTCGAGGGGCCGGTGCTTCCCCAGAGCGCGGCAGCGCAGCTGGCGCCCGCAGGCAAGGCCGGTCCTACCCTGCGGCACCGGGCGTTTCCCACGGTAGGAGGGGGTGGGGTGCTGGTGCTGGCCAACAATCACGCCATGGACTTCGGCTGGGATGGCGTGGCGGCGACGATCGCGGGAGCGCAGGCCAGGGGGTGGAGGTGGGTCGGCGTCGGCCCGACGCTGGCCGCCGCCCGAGAGCCGGTGGTGGTCGAAGACGGCGGCGCCCGGATCGGCATCCTGGCCCGCTGCGAAACCCAGTTCGGTATCGCCACCTCCACCCGCGGGGGTGTGGCCTCCATCGAGCCTGGCCTGGAATCGGCGATCCGCGCCCTCAAGGCCGAGGTGGATGTGGTGATCGTTTCCCTTCATCAGGGCTTCGAGGCGGCGCCATGGCCGTCGCCGAGGACCCAGCAGTTCATGCGAGCCCTAATTGAAGCGGGTGCCGACGTAATCCACGGCCATCACGCCCACAGTCCGCAGGGCTGGGAGCTCTGGAAGGACGGCGTCATCTTCTATGGGTTAGGAAACTTCTGCGTCGACCCCGGGGTCTGGCGATCGCCGGACGCCCGCTGGTCGCTGGTGCCCACGCTGGGGTGGCGGGGCAGTTCGCTGGAGGTCGCCGTGGGGACCACCGAGGTGGAGGTGCAGGAGGAAGTGGTGGTCGTGCGCCCCTCATCTCCGGCGGAGCGGCGAGAGCACGACGCCTACCTCGCCCGCGCCAGCGCCCCCTTGAGCGATCCGCGGCTTCTGGAGGCGGTGTGGCAGGAGGTGGCGGTGCGAGCCTACAACGGCTTCTACCGAGACTGGCTCGAACCAGCGCCAAGTACCCGCGGACTGTTTCTCGCGCCCTTGCGGGGCCTGCGCTTTCCTGCCTCTCGTCTGTTGGGGAGGCCGTCAGCAGGGCGGCGGATCCGGGGCGAGTCCGAGCGGGCCAGCATGCTCCTGCGCTACTGTCTGTTCGCCTGCGAAAGCCACCGGGAGGCGATCGCCACTGCGCTCGGGGTGCTGAGCGGGGAATTGCCCGACCTGCGCAGCGCCCGATCGGCGGCGCTGGTGGACGAGATGGGGGTGGAATTTTGACCACCGCGCCGGGCCAGCTGCCAAAGGAGGTCTTCGGGGGGGCGGCGTGGTTGGGTCTTCCCACGGTCTATTACCGTGAAAAGGATCTGGCCAGTTCCACCAGCATCTGGGATCTTTTCGATCCGGCCGATTTCCAGTTCGATCATGCCGGCCTGTCGGCCTACCTGCGGTTCGGCTTTTCCGTCTTCGGTCGCACCCCAATCCGCGGCGTCCGCTTTTGTCTAGCCAACCAGCGGATCGAAAGCCAGGCGAATGGATGGCGACGAATTGTCACAGACCCTGACCCGGCGGTCGCCTGGATGGGCCGGCGAGGTAACCCCGAGCAGGTGATCGAGCGGACCCGGGCGCTGGTGCAGACCTGGGAAGCGGCCGCCGACGGATGCATTGCTGTGCCCTTAAGTGGCGGCTTCGACTCGCGGTTCTTGCTGTCGCTGTTGCAGCAACCGCAACGTGCGCGGGCGTTTACTTTCGGGCTTTCGAAGCGGCAGTGGGAAAGCTTCGAGGTTCGCTACGCGGCCGAGGTGGCCCGACGACTGGGCGTCGCCTGGCGGCAGATCCCCCTAGGCTATTATCACCATCTCCTCCCCGACTGGTATGCTCTGCAGGGTCCGAGCACACACGCCCACGGCATGTACCAGATGGAGTTCTACCGGCAGGTGTGCCGCTACGTCGGCGAGGGCAGGCGCCTGCTGAGTGGGCTGATCGGGGACGTCTGGGCCGGACTGGAGGTTGCACCCATTCGTACCCCCGGCGAGCTGCCCAAACTTGGTTACACCCACGGCCTGCACGCCGACGCCGACCAGCTGATCGCGCCGGCGAGCTGGGAGTGTGAAGAAGCCTACTTCGAGTCCGCCAGACACTGGCTCGCCGAGCCGGCGGCCCGCGTGGTGGAGGCGATGCGGGCGAAACTGATCCTACTGTCCTATCTCCTGCGCGTTCCGCGGCATTATGGTTTGCAACCGTTCGCCCCGTTTCTGGATTTCGAGATCGCCATGGAGATGCTGTGCATTCCGGAGAACCAGAGGCGCCACCGAGCGTGGCAACAGGAGTACTTTCGCCGCCGTCGCCTGCTAATCGAAGACGATCCACCGCCGGCCGATTATCGCAACACCCTGAATCTGCAGGCGTGCCGGCTCCTCCCGCCGCCGCCGCTGGATGAGGATCTGCTGGCGCAGATCATCAGGCCCGCCTATGTGCGCTGGATCAACCGGCGGGTGCAGGGCTGTGCCCGCTGGTGGCGGTACCTGTTGCCGTGGAGCTGGCCGGCCTGGCCGGGGGTGGGGAGGCTGCAGCGGCTGGTGGGCGTGCGCGACGACCGCTTGCAGGCCTATTACGCCTACCTGACCTTGTATCCCCTCCACGCCCTGCTGCAGGCGCGGGAACTGGGGGGGGCAGCGGCGCTGTGATTCCGCCGGTTCTCTTCGTGGTCTACAGGCGCCCGCATACCACGGCGCGGGTTTTCGAGGCGATTCGCGCCGCCCGGCCGACGCGGCTTTATGTGGCCGCCGATGGGCCGCGCGGCGAGCGGGCAGGGGAGGCCGAACGCTGCGCCGAGGTGCGGCAAATCGCCACCGCCGTGGACTGGCCGTGTGAGCTACGCACCCTGTTTCGCCCCCGAAATCTCGGCTGCCGGCGAGCGGTCAGCGAGGCCATCACCTGGTTCTTCCAATCGGAGGCAGAAGGGGTCATTCTGGAGGATGACTGTCTGCCGGATGCCTCGTTTTTTCCCTTCTGCGCCGAACTGCTTTCCCGCTATCGCCGGGAGCCTCGAGTGATGTGTATTACCGGCAATAACTTCCAGAGGGATATGGGTGACTGGCCGTACAGTTACTACTTTTCGATCTTCAACCACTGCTGGGGGTGGGCGAGTTGGCGGCGGGCCTGGGAGCTTTTCGACGCGCAGCTGGCCACCTTCCAGGCGCTGGGGGGCCGGCGCCGACTCCGTCAGCTCTCTCGTGTTCCAGGATTTGTCTCTTACTTCACGCAGCAACTGGCCGAGGTGGCGGCGGGCCGGCTAGACAGCTGGGCGCTGGTGTGGACCTGGAGTTGCTGGAAAGAGGGTGGCCTGACCTGCACGCCGAGGGTGAACCTGGTCTCCAACATTGGCTTTGGGGAGGATGCCACCCACACATTCTCGACGCCAGCGGGACGGGAGTTCACCGCCCGCGGCCGGATCGAGTTTCCGCTCCTCCACCCCTCGAGCCTAGCTCCCCTCACGACCTTCGATGATTTCGTCTCCCGGAATCATTTTCGCGTCGGGGAGGCGACGCTGCTGCGACGGTTCGGGCGGTTCGCCCGGCAGGCGGCCAAGTACGCGGCCCGCAGGCTGCGAGGCGGGTAGTCGGGCGCAACAACGGCGAGAAAGGTGGCAGGCGGCAGGAGGCGAGTGCTGAACCATGGAGATGGAGGTTGTGGGGCGAGGACCCCGCTGCAGTCGGCTGGGCTTTCTTCGGGGGATGGGAAGGGTTGACTTCGGTGCGGTTGGTGGAACCCCGGAAGGGGCGATCGGGCGGGTGGGGGGGACGCAGCGACCGGGAGGGCGGAGGCTACTCTGATGGAAGTCGTCCACCTATGTGTCTCCGACGGCGGGGGCGGTGCCGCCCGGGCGGCCTACCGCCTTCATCAGGGCCTGTTGCGTCTCAGTTGTGCCTCCAGGATGCTGGTGGCCAGCAAGGTCACCGATGATCCGACGGTCCAGCAGTTCGGCGTCCCGAGCCGCTGGTGGCACCGATATTTCCGATTTCCCCAGAGGATCCTGCGGAGGCTGGAGGGACGGGCGTATCGGCCCACGGGATACGAGATTTTCACCGATGACCGGCCGCTGTTCGGCTGCGGGTTGAGGCTGCCGGCGGCTCCCATCGTGAACCTCCACTGGGTGGCGGGCCTCCTCCATCCCCGCGCGCTGCGCCGCCGAGGGAGGGCAGGTCCCCGGCTGGTGTGGACCCTGCACGACATGCACCCCTTCACGGGAGGGTGCCACTTCGACGGGGAGTGCGGACGCTTCGTGGAGGGGTGTGGCAAGTGCCCGCAGCTGTCGTCGCGTTGGCCTCACGATCTGTCGAGACGGTCCTGGAGTCGCAAGAGCCGAGCGTATGGGGGGCGGAGCGATCTGCAGGTGGTGACCCCATCGCACTGGCTGGCCCGCGAGTTCGGCAGGAGTACTATCGGCAAGGGCGTGTCCTGCCGGGTCATCCCCTATGGTGTGGATGTCGATTTGTTCCGCCCAGCAGAGAGGGGGCCTGCTCGGGAAGCGCTCGGGTTGCCGGTGGAGGGCAACGTCGTGCTGCTGGTCGCCCACGATCTCTCGGTTCCGCGCAAGGGGGGTCGGCTCATTCCCAGCCTAGTGCGCGGGCTCTGCGCCAGCCCAGCGGTTGGAGCAGTGGTCATGGTCGGTCGGGCAAAGGACGAAAAGCGTGGGGAAGGCGGGGTGTACTACCTGGGTACGATCACCGACGACCACCTGATGGCGAGGGTTTATCGCGCCGCTGACTTGCTACTCGTCCCGTCCTTGCAGGACAACCTTCCCAACACGGTTCTCGAGGCGATGGCCTGCGGGACGCCGGTGGTTGCCTTCGAGGTCGGGGGCCTTGCCGAGGTGGTGCGCCCAGGGGTGAGTGGTGCGCTGGCGCGCCCGGGGGATGTCGGCCACATAATTGCTGCGACAGTGGAGCTCCTCGAGAGCGGCGAACGGCTCCGGGAAATGGCCGCCCAATGCCGGGCGCTGGCGGTCAGCCAGTTCGATCTCGCCCTGCAGGCAGCGCGCTATTGGGATCTTTACCGGCTTCTCCTTTCCCTTCCCAACGAGCCAGCGGCTCCATGAACCAGGGGCGGCCGCTCACCAGTCGCCTGCCGGCAGCGAGGCCGATGGCCACCGTGCCTGGGGTTGGCCGGCGGGCAATCCAGGACGCGAGGGTGAAAAAGCGAGCCAGGAATGGCCGGTGCGCCTCCTCCAGGAGGCGGGCTATATCGCTGTGGAGATTGAGCTCATGCAGGCGCAACCGGGCGACTCTCTTCAGAGACGGCGGCTGGTCCGCTTCCACGATCTTGACCAATGTCCTGCGGTAGTCCTCCAGGAACCGGCGGGGCGAGGTCGTGGTCTTGGCCGCCGGATGGCGACGGAATGCCGCCAGAGTCGCCTGAAGATAACGGATGCGTGGGAAGCGGGCCGTGTAGCGGACGGCCATATCGAAGTCGAAGCCGTAGTGCATGGTGGTGTCGAGGCCACCGACAGCGGCCAGGGCAGGCGGCCGGAACCAGAACGATGGCTGCTGGAACACCGCGCCGCGGGTGCCCCGCAGCAGGGAGCGGGCCGACAGGCGGCGGTTGGGAAGCACTTCATCGGGCTGGTCGCCGCCGAAGTTGAGGCAAGCCCCGGCCACCGCATCCACGTCGGAGGTGAAGGCCCTTGCCACGAGGGTAAGGCAGTCGGGCAGGAGGAGATCGTCCGAGTTGATCCAGTTGCAGATCGCACCGGTGCACCGCTCCAGGGCCTTGGTAATGGCATCCGCCTGACCGCCGTCGCGTTCGGAGGTCCAGAAATCGATCCACCGCTCGTACCTGCGGAGGACTCTTAGGGTTTCATCGGTGCTGCCGCCGTCGATGACCAGGTACTCGAGGCGCGGGTAGCCTTGCAGGAGCACGGATCGGATGGTCTCCTCGATGAACTCCCCCTGGTTGAGCGAAGGCGTGATCACGGTGATGGTGGGAAGATCCGCCGCCTCCGGCAGAGGCAGCGGTGCGGTGGTCCACGGCCACCCATGACGATGGGGCGGAGGGGAAGGGAGGTCGGCGAGGGTGGGTGCCCGCCGTGGGTTCATCGTGAATCCCCATTTTCGGCGACGAGAGTGGTCGGCCGGAGGTTGCGAGGGAAGCGACGCAATGCCGCGGCTGCGAGGTAGGCCCAGAGTCGCCACTCACCCGGCCAGCGCACCAGACCGCGAAGGGCCGTGGCCACCCCTTCTCTGGGAAGGCCGCTGCGGAAAAGCTCGTAGGCCTCCTCGCGCCAGAGGCTGGCCAGCCGACGGCGAAAACGGAGGCGGCCGTGGGCGGCAATGAGCCGGGGGTGCGTTTTGGCGAAGGATTCCAGGACCAGACGGGTTTCCCGAGAGTGCAGGCGCTGGTCTCGACTCGTCTGCACCTGGTGTTGTCGACAGTACACCACCACCTCGTCGAGGGTGGAGATCACGCCCAGCAGCGCCAACCTCAACCACAGGTCGTAGTCCTCGGCGGCGCGTCGCTTGCTAGAGAAGCCGCCTGCAGTGAGCAAGGCCTGGCGCGAGAACAGCGCAGCACCCATGGGAATACGAGGGGCGGTCAGGAGGTCCCTGATAGTCACCTGGGAAGGGAGGGTGGGAGGCCACGGGCGGGCCTGAAAACGCCGGGGATCAGCGACGACATCAACCGGCTGCACGTCGGGTGAGGAACTGGCGAATCGCCAGGCGCGGCCAGCCACCGCCGGATGGCGAACGCGGGTATACAGTATCTCCAGGCCCTTAGGGTGAGCCAGGTCGTCGTCGTCGAGATAGTAAATCCAGCTGGCATGAGCCTGCGAGAGCCCGAGATTACGAGCGGCGGCAACCCCCGGGATGGCGGATCGCACGTACGAGATGCGGATGTCGCTGCCCATGACCTCTCGAACAAGCCCTTCGGTGTCGTCGGTGGAGCCGTCGTCGACGACGAGAATCTCGATGTCGCCCAGCGTCTGGGCCTGTACGGAGGCCAGCGAACTGGCCAGCAGTTCGCGTCGGTTGTGGGTGGGAATCACCACAGAAATGAGGGGCACGGAACTCACTTCAAACCTCTGTGGGTCGTAGAAATGAGGGCCTCCATCGTTGCAACGTGAGACTCCATGCTGAATGATTCCTTTGCCCGAGTCCGCCCAGCGACGCCCAGGGACAACCTCGCCGGTTCACTTTCGGCAAGTCGGGCGAGTATCGGGCCCATCTCGTTGATCCGCTCGGGCGCCACAAGGTGGCCGGTGACGCCGTCGACGACGAGCTCGGGGATGCCGCCGAGACAAGTGCCCACCACGGGCCGGCCGGCTGCCATCGCCTCCAGCACCGAGCGGGGCAGGGGATCGGGAGTGAGGGTGGGGACGCAGATGATGTCACAGGCGGCAATGAGCGCGAGGCCGTCGGGATGAGGCGGCAGCAGGCGGCAGCGCGGCGGCTCGGGCAGAGCAGCGATGGCGCGCAGCAGGCGCTCTCGTTCGTGGTGTCCGGCTGGCCCCGCGAGAAGGAAACGGATCTCGCGGTTTTGGTTCATGGCCTTCCGGGCGGCTGCCAGGAAGACGTCCGTCCCCTTGTGGGGCAAGAGCTGCCCCACTAGGCCCACCCAGACACCCTGCTCGGGCAGGCCGAGGGATCGGCGGGCCTGGGGAGGCGAAGGGACTCGCTCGGGAATCTCGACCCCGTTATACACAACCGTGATGTGGCGGCCGACGCCCTCCTCCTTCATCCACTTGGCAGTCGCCTCGCTTACCGCCACGATCCGGCTGGCATGGCGGGTCAGCTGCCGGGCCCAGAAACGTCGGCGCAGCCCCGGTGGAAGGATTTCCCGAACGTGCCAGACGACGGGGGGGCCGACCCGCCGGGCGGCGATGGCGCCATGGAGGTGAGGCAGGCAGTTGACGTGCACTACGTCGGGTCGCCAGGAAGCCAGAAACCTAGCCAGGCGCCATCGACAGTGCCGATTGGCCATGAATTTCAAGAACTTGCCGGCGGCCACCGGGAGGGGTTTAGGTTCCCAGTAGGTAAGCCAGAGTGGTTGGTTGGGGATCTCGCGCACCTCCACACCTGCCGTTTCGAGGTCGCCTCTGAGGACCCACCGGCCGGGACAAAGCACGACCACGCGGTGCCCCCGTCCGGCCAGCCCGGCGGCCAGCGTGGCGAGGCTACGCTCCGCGCCCGTGGGTGCCCGTTCGGATGCCAGGTGAGAAAGCATGGCAAGTGACAGGGGACTCGCGGCTCCCCTTGCCGTTGCGCCGCTGCTAGGTGGCGCGGCCGCGAGTTCAGAACGGTCAGAGCCCACAGTCTTTCGCCATGGTCGGCACGGGCTGGATGATCCTGGAAAGGGTGCGCGCGTGACATTCCGGGTCGATGTCCGCGAGGCGCCAGCATCTTCCGGCGACGCCAGCCTCAACGAAGGAGCTGCGGCGGTCGGGGCCGCTGGGCCGGCGCGCGGCGGAGTCCCTCGGAGAGTCGAAGATGCCGCAGATACCGCACATTCAACTCATCCTATCATCGTGGAGGCTTGCCCCGCGGAGGAAATTCGAATTCTTTCGCGGGGGTCCGGACGTGCGGCTATGGCGCCGGATCAGCCCTCGGACGCATGCTACCCCCGCATCCTGCCGTTGCTGCCAGCCGTATCGAGTTCGGCTAGCGGGTATCTTGGCGCGCCCACTCCCCCCTTAACACGTTCTCCAGCGCCGCCACGAACCGTGGCGAGATTGCCTCCAGGGAAAAGTGGCGACAGATATGGTGCCGGCCTTGAATGGCGAGCGCCTGCCAGAGCTGGCGATTCCTGAGAAGGGTGTCCACCGCGGAGACCCACCCCGCATCATCCCTTGCCAGAAATCCGGTGGAGCCATCCATCACCACCTCGGTGGTCATCCCCACCGGCGAGGCCACGGTTGGAATGCCCAGCGCCAGGTACTGGATAGCCTTGAAAGCGCACTTGCCTTGCGTCCACGCATCGTCTTTTTTCAGTGGCATCAAGCCGATGCGAATACCTCGGAAACAGCTCACCTCTTCCGCCAGGCTCCACTGGCGGTATTCGACCATCATTCCCGGCAGCTTGGGCGGCCGGTTGGAGCACACGATGAGCCTCAGACCGGGGTGAATCGCATGGAGTTGCACGAGAGGCTCCCGCAGCGACTCCAGATCGGGAAGGTTGTCGGAGTGCCCTACCCAGCCGAGCGCAAACTCTTCTGGAGGGGGCAGCGCGCTCGGTGAGAAACGCGCGGTGTCCACCGGCGTGGGGATGATGGTGTGCCTTCGGTGGGGGAGCCGTTCGGCGAGGCGGGTGTTGCCGCACAGGGCGTGGTCGATCACCGTTGCGGTGGCGTGAAAGTTTCGCCTGTAGCGCGCCAGGAGGGAAGACTCGGCCGGCACCGAGGGGGGGGGAAGATCGATGGCGTCGTCGAAATCCAGGACGAGCCGTTGTCCCCTCCGAGGCAGTCGTCGAGCCAGCGCTGGTGGAAACAGCTTGCGTTGAAGGAGCACCACCTCCGCTGCACGCCACCCCAGGATATCCCGCATCATGTCCAGCAGCCGCCAGAACCTTCGCCTGGTCCGGTCCCGCGCGGCAAGGCCCAGCGGCCAGCGGAGGCGGGTTTCCCAGCCGGCCGCCCGCAAAGCCGGAAGGTGAGCGAGTACGCGGTATCGAGTACTGGCGACCTGCTCGTTGCCAACTGCAAGAACGAGGAGTCGCGCTTTGCCGAGACCGGCCGCCATCGAGTTTCGTTCCCGGATTCCAGCGACACCCATGGTTTACCCGTTCGCCCGTCGGTGAGCTGCCCGAGCCATGGCGGTAAGCCTCGAGGCCGAAGACAAACCGCCGACGGGCCGGTGAAGGAGCTTCACCAGCGGGTTTGACTTAGCGATCCTGTGTCCGGGAACCTGGGCGCGGCCCGGGAGGCGACCACTCCACCGCCGGCCCGCCACGCCCAGGGCGTAGAGGTAGCAGGGAGGTGAGAGGGGGATAAGGTCCAGCTCTCCCGCCAATCTTTGTACAGCCCTCGCTGCGTTTCGGCGGGAGTACCCCGGCGCCAGCCACCGGGCGAGTTGGCGGACAGCGTGACCGTTATCACCGATGAGGTCCGCGATACTGAGAGAGTGCATGGTATCGAAAGTGTCCGGTAAAGAGAACGGATCCTCGTCGAGCGTCCCCGCCACCACCGGCCCCCCCGGGGCGTTGCCGAGCAGCTCATGGACGGTCGCAAGGTGGGAGGCTTTCATGTCCCCGCAGACCGGGCGGGAGGCGAGGAACCGCAGCCGCCCGGTGTAGGTGCCGACACCCCACCCCATCTGCGGTGGCCGGCCTTGCGGGTGGAGTACGGTGATGATCCAGCCCGCGTTCTCGTAGCGGGCGCTCGAGACCATGAGGAGAGTATAGAGTCGGCCCCTGCTAGGATGGGGTGTGCCTCACGCCAGAGCCTCGCTGTTGTGGGGAGCCGCTGCCGCCGCGGTGTACGGCTTGTCTGCGGCGCCGGGGGTGGTGTGGGCGGACAGCGCCAAACTCACTCTCTACGCGCTGCACACCTATCTGCCCACCCTCAACCCCGGCGACCACGCGGGATGGGTCCTGCTGGCGCAGGGGTGGCTGGGGCTCACCTGGTTCTTGCCGCCGGCCTACTCCCTCCACCTGTTGTCGGCCGCCGCCGGGGCGGTGGTCGTGGGCGGGGTGCACCGCCTGCTGCTCCGCTGGGGAGAGCGGCCGGAGTCGGCGCACGGGGCGGCGGCGGTGCTGCTGGCGGCGCACCCCCTGTGGTGGGCGGCGGCGGTGGCCGAGAGCTACACCCCGGCCCTGGCACTAGTGGTGGTTGGAGCGCTGCTGCGGCAGCGGACGAGGGTGGGCGCAGGGGTGAGTTGGGGGCTGGCGATGTCAGTCCATGCTTTCGCCGCAGTGTTGATGGCCCCATTGGTGAGGGCCGGCCGAAGGGGAGATCGGGCGGCGCTGGTGCTGGGATTGGTGGCGGGCGCTGCGCCCGCCTGGCTGGCCCTGTGGGGCTCGCCGCAGAATCCGCTCACCGGCTCTTCCGGTGCCGGCTGGGCGAGCTGGAGCTGGCACGTGTCGACCTTCCTTTCACCTGCCAGAACGCTGCTGGGGGCGGCGATGCTCCTCGGCGCCCTGGGCCTGGCCGTGGGACCGTTGGGGTGGTGGGGAGTGCTGAGGCGGATGCAGGAGGGAGGGGTCTCGCGGCACCCCCACCCCGTCGGGGCGGCGATCATGTTGGTGCTGCTGGCGCTGCTGCTCACCACTTACAGCCCCTACCGCCTCCACCTGATGGTGGGCTTTGTGGTGGTCGGGGCAGTCCTGCTGGCGCCGCCAGCGTTGCGCCTGCGTTGGTGCATTGCCCATGGGGCACTGCAGGTGGCGCTCTACGGCGCCGCGGCAGGGGGAGCCCATCTCGCAGGGCGCGAGTCTCTGGGGGTGCGGCAGCTTCCCGGTCGAGACAATGCCACCTACTTCCTGCTCCCCCCCAAGAGCTGGGAGCGCAGCGCCGAGGGGTACGCCCGACGGCTGCTGGCGGCGGTTCCGGAGAACGCCCTGGTGCTGGCCGACTTCAACCCCGGCGCGGTGCTGCGGCTGGTGCAGGAACTGGAGGGGCTGCGATTCGACGTGACGGTCATCCCCACGGCGGTGGACGACGCGCTGGCCACTCCCCGCCCGGCGGCGACGCTGGCGGGACGGATCGCCGAGGCCAAGGCGGGGGGGCGGCCAGTGGTGCTGGCCGACTCCTGGCCGCCCTACTATCGCGTGCAGGAGTTGCGCCAACTGGGCTATTCCTTCGCGCCCTGCGGGCCGGGTCTTCTGGTGGAACGGGGGCCCGAACGGTAGGCTCGGCGGGAGAGGCTATCATCGCCGGCGATGTGCCCTCAAGCGGCGGCGGTAGTGGTCAACCACAACGGCGGGGACGACGTGCCCCGCTGTCTGGAGGCGCTGCAGCAGCAGTCGGTGCCAGTGGAGGTGGTGCTGGTCGACTGCGCCTCCACCGACGGTTCGCGCCGGTGGGCCCTGAACCCTCCAGCGGGGGTGCGGGGTCTACCCCTGGAGGCCAACCTGGGGTACGCCGGGGGGTGTGCCGAGGGGCTGGCGGCGGTGCCGGCGGCGGAGGTGATCGGCTTCTTCAACCCCGACTGCTTCCCCGAACAGGAATTCTTCGCCCGCTGCCTGGAGGTTCTGGCGGGCGACCCCACCGCGGGGGGGGTCGCCCCCCGCCTGATTCGACCGGGGGGGGAAGTGCTGGACAGCTGCGGCCAGGTGCTCACCCCCTGGCTGCTGCGGGTGCGCGACCGGGGTTTCGGGGAGCCGGCCGCCGGCCGCTACCTCAAGGGCGCGGACGTGCTGGCGGCGTGCGGAGCGGCGATGGTGTACCGGCAGGCGGCACTGCAGGCGGCGGCGGTGGAAGGGGAGGTCTTTCCCAGGGAGTTTTTCGCCTTCTGGGAGGATGTGGATCTGGGGTGGCGGGTGGTCAACGCCGGCTGGCGGGTGGTGTACGAACCCTCCGCGGTGGCGGTGCACCGGCGAGCCGCCACGGCGAAAGCCGGGCGGGGGCGGCTGATCTTTCGCCGGCCGCCTGCGGTGCAGGCGTGCATTCTCCTGAACCGCTGGGCGACGCTGCTGCGCAATCTCCATGCGGTTGATTTCCTGCTGCGGCTGCCGCTACTGTCTCTGGCGGATCTGGCGATGGTGCTCTTGGTGATCGGGCGGCGTCCGGCGGTGTGCGGACATCTTCTCAGGGGCGGATCGCGCCTGGCCATGGCCTGGCGTCAGCGCCGCCGGCTGCCGCGCCGGCGGCTGCGGGAGTTGCCCCGGTGAACCCCCTGCTGCTGCCCCTGGCCTTCGTGCTCGCCCTAATGCTGGCGCTGTACTTCACCCCGGTGGCGCGGGCGGCGGCGTTGCGCTTCGGCATCGTGGACCGTCCCTCTACGCCCTTGAAGCAGCAGCGCGAGCCGGTGCCCTATCTGGGTGGGCTCGCAGTGTTTGTGGCCTTCGTGATCGCTTTGGGCTTGGTGCTGGAGTTCGATCGGGTGCTGCTGGGAATCCTGCTGGCGGCCACTCTGACGCTGCTCGTGGGGCTGATCGACGATTTCGGCGTGCTCACCCCCTTCGCCAAGCTGTTGGGTCAGGGCGTGGCGGTCTTCGTGCTGCTGCGCTCGGGGGCGGTGATCGAACTGATCGAGGTGCCCGAGCAGCTGCGCTGGCCGCTCGCCGCGCTGTGGCTGCTGGCGGTGTGCAACGCCTTCAATATTATCGATATCCTTGACGGTCTGGCGGCCGGGGTGGGAGCTTTGGCGGCGCTGTCGCTGGGCATCATTGCCATGGCCACGCGGCAGTTTGCCCTGGCGGCGCTGGCGCTGTCCCTGGCCGGGGCGCTGGTTGGTTTCGTGGTGTTCAACTTCACGCCGGCCAGCATCTACCTGGGCGACGCCGGAGCGTTGACGGTGGGGATCACACTGGGGGCGCTGGCGCTGGCGCTGCCCATGACCGAGGTCAGCGAGGCGGGGTTTCTCGCCCCCCTGGTGCTGCTTCTGGTGCCCCTCGCCGACACCGTCTACGTGACGGTGCTGCGCGCCCGCGCCGGCAAGCCGTTCTGGCACGGCAGCCCCGATCACTTCCCCCTGCGCCTCAAGCGCGCCCTGGGCGGCGATGTGCGGCGCACCGTGCTGGCCTGCTGGGGACTGGCGCTGGCCGGCTGCGTGGCCGGCGTCGCCGCGGTGGTGGTGCTGCCCTGGGAGTGGGGTCTCGCCGGGATGTCGGCGGTGGTGGTGCTGCAACTGGTTCTGCTGATGCTGCTGGCGCGACGGCCCATGGAGTCCCGGTGAGCGGCGTGGTCATCGTGGGAGCCGGCCTGACCGGGCTGTCGGCGGCGTACCACCTGGCCGCCGTCGGGGTGCTGACGCGTCTCGTCGAGGCTCTTAAGGTCCCCGGCGGGGCCTGCAGAACCATCGAAAAGGACGGCTTTTCCTTTGATCTCACCGGCCACCTGCTGCACCTGCGCCTGGCCGAGTCTCGGACGCTGCTCCAGCGTCTGGGGGTGTGGGAGAGCCTGCGGCGGCAGCGGCGCCGGGCCGGGATTGCCCTGGGGGGGAGGGTGACGCCGTACCCTTTGCAGATCCACACCCACCGGCTGCCTCCCGAGGTGCGGCGGGACTGCGTGCTGGGGTTCGTGCGGGCGGCCATGTCCCCTCAAGCCCAGGGGGAGGAGGAGGGGAGCTTCGCCGCCTGGGTGCTGTCCCGCTTCGGAGAGGGATTCGCCCGGCACTTCTTCTTCCCCTACAACGAGAAGCTCTACTGCACGCCGGCCGCCGAGCTGACCACCGAGTGGGTGGGTCGCTACGTCCCCCGCCCGCGCCTGGAGGAAGTCATCGACGGCGCCTTCGGCCTGCACCGGGGCGCGGTGGGGTACAACGCCACCTTTTACTATCCGCGCCGGGGGGGGATCCGCCTGCTGGCCGACGCCCTGGCGGCGCGGGTGCCGCAGCTGGAGTTGTCGGCACCGGTCACAGGCGTGGATCTGGCACGGCGACGGCTGACGCTGGCCGCCGGCCAGACCCTGGAGTGGGACACCCTGGTGTGGACCGCCCCCCTGACGTCGCTGACCTCCCTGGCGGCGGATCTGCCCGGCGAGCTGGCCGCCGCCGCCGGAGCGCTGCGGGCGGTGGCGGTGCTCAACCTCAACCTGGGGGTGAAGGGATCGCCGCCCCGCCGCGAGCACTGGCTGTACATCCCGGAGCCGCAGTATCCCTTTTATCGAGTGGGATTTCCCTCTAATCACGGGGAGGTGGCACCGACTGGCTGCCACACCGTCTCGGTGGAGATGTCCGTGCCCGCCGGGGCGCCGGCGCCTCCCGGCTTCGAGGAGCTGTGTCTCGCGGGGTTGGAGTCGCTGGGACTGCTGCGCCGGCGGCAGGACGTGGTTTTAACTGCAATGGCGCGGCTGGATCCAGCCTATGTGGTCTTCGACCGTCCCCGGACCCGGGCGGTGGCGACCCTGCGCAGCGGTCTGCGCCGTTACGGTGTGTTGCTGGCCGGGCGCTGGGCGGAGTGGAAGTACTCCACCATGGAGGACGCCCTGTGGGACGGGGCGGCAGTGGCACGGCGGCTGTCCCCATGAAGCGGGTGCGGGTGCTGCACGCCATCACCATGCTGGAGCTGGGGGGAGCGCAGCGCAACACCCTGGACACGGTGGCCGGCCTGGACCGGAGCCGCTTTGCGGTGGCGCTGGCGTGTTCCAACGACGGGCCGCTGGTGGGAGAGGCCAGGACAATCGCCGACTGCCACGTCTATCTGCTGCCCCACCTGCGCCGGGAGGTGCGCCCCCTGGACGACTGGCGCGCCGTGGGGGAGCTGCGGCGGATTATCCGGGAGTTCCGGCCGGACATCGTGCACACCCACTCCTCCAAGGCGGGGGTGCTGGGGCGGCTGGCCGCCCGACTGGAGGGAGTACCGCGGGTGGTGCACTCCATCCACGGGTTCGGCTTCGGCGCCCACCAGTGGGCCCCCGTGCGCGCCGTCTTTCTCGCCGCCGAGCGACTGGTGGCGCCGTGGACCGACGCCTTTATCGCCGTCTCCCGCCGCAACGCCGCCCAGGGGGTGGAGCTGGGGCTGTTCGAGCCTTGGCAGGTGAGGGTGATCCGCTCCGGCATCGACCTCAGAGTGTTTCGCCACCCCTCGGGGGGCGAGGAGGTGCGGCGGGAGCTGGGGATTCCCCCGCACGCTCCGATCGTTCTGCAGGTGTCGTGCTTCAAGCCCCAGAAGGCGCCGGAGCGCTTCCTGGCGGCGGCGGCCAGGGTGCTGCAGCACTGCCCCGCAGCCCACTTCGTGCTGGTGGGGGACGGGGAGCTGCGCCCCGCCCTGGAGCGGCGCCGCCGGGAGCTGGGTCTGGAGGGGCGGATGCACCTGCCGGGGTGGCGGCGGGATGTGCCGGCTCTGTTGGCAGCGGCGACGGTGGCGACGCTCACCTCCCGTTTCGAGGGGCTGCCGCGGGTGGTGGTGGAGGCTCTGGCTGCCGGGGTGCCGGTGGTGGCCATGGCGGTGGAGGGGGTGGAGGAGGTGCTGCGGGACGAGGTGGACGGGTTTGTGGTGGGGGAGGGCGATGTGGAGGCACTGGCGCAGCGGGTGGTGCTGTTGCTAAAACGAGAGGATCTTCACCGAGCCATGGCAGCGCGCGCCGGCGAAACCGTTGGGGAGTGGGACCGGGACACCATGGTGCGGCAGCAGGAGGAGCTGTATCGGGAACTGACATGGCGGAACCGGAGCTGATCGCCGTTGCCGCGGCCTACGGGCTGGTGCTGGGCAGCTTTCTCAACGTTGTGGTGTACCGCGTGCCACGCCAGATGTCCGTCCTGCGGCCGCGCTCCCACTGCCCCGCCTGCGGCGCCACGATTCGCTGGTTCGACAACATCCCGGTGCTGTCGTGGCTGCTGCTGCGCGGGCGGTGTCGGCGCTGCAAGGCCGCCGTTTCGGTTCGCTATCCCTTGGTGGAACTGGCCACCTCGCTGCTGCTAGCGGGTATCGCTGCACGCTTCGGGGTGAGCGTGGCGGGGGCAGCGGCGCTGGTGCTGGGGGCCCTGCTGCTGGCACTGGCACTCATCGATTTGGAGCACTATCTGTTGCCGGACGTGTTGACCCTGCCGGGAATCGTGGCTGGCCTGCTGTTTTCCCTGGTGGGCGGGCTGGTGCCGGTGCGGGACGCCCTCATCGGTGCCGCCCTGGGGGCGGCGCTGCCCTACGCTGTCATCGTGCTCTACCGGCTGGTGCGCGGGGTGGAGGGGATGGGCCTGGGGGACGTGAAGCTCTTGGCCATGATCGGCGCCTTCCTGGGTTGGCAGGGGGCGCTGCTGACGCTCTGCCTGGGGGCCTGCGCCGGGGCCGTGGTGGGCATCGGGTTGGTGCTGGCCGGGCGGGGCAAGGCGGACACCGAGCTGCCCTTCGGCAGCTTCCTGGCGACTGCGGCGCTGGTGGTGCTGTTTGCTCGCGCCCCGCTGCTGGCGCTTTTCGGTTGGGGCCGATGGTGAACTCGGCGCTTCCCTCCCGCCGCTTCGCCGAGGTGCGGCGCCTGATCGGCGCGGCGCTGGTGCTGCTGCTCCTGGTGGTGCTGGTGGTGGTGCAGGGGATGCTGGCCATGGGGCGGGCAGCCAACCGGCAGGCGGCGGAGTCGGCGGCGGCGCTGGCGCAACTTCTGGGGATCATGGCAGCCCACGCCAGCGTGCAGGAGCTGACCCGCGACCTGCCCGAGGTGTGGGGAGGGGTGGCGGTGCTGGAGGGGGGGCGGGTGGTGGCCCGCGTGGGTCTGGCCGGACCGGAGAAACCCCCCTGGTGGCCGTGGGGGTCCCGCGAGAGGTGGGTGGCGTCGGGGTGGCAGGTGGCTGGTCCCGAGCGCCTGCTGGGGGAGCGGGTGATGGTGGCCTACCACGACCTGGGTGGGGGGCGCGCCCTGCGCGTGGTACAGCCCATCCCGACCACCTCCCCGGCGCTGCGCTGGCGGTGGATGGGGGCGGCCTTGGGGTTGGCGGTGGCCGGAGGTGGGGTGTTGTTGGCCTGGGTGTTGATCGCTCGGGCGCTGAGCCCCTACCGGGACCTGCTCGCCGAGGCGGCGCGCCTGGCCCAGCGTTCCCCCGACCGCGCCGAGGACCGTTATCTGGTGGAAACCTTCCGCGACGCGGTGCGCCGTCTGGAAGAGTCCGAGGCGCAGTTGAAGCGCCGCGCCGACGAACTGGAGGTGCTGGCCGACGTGCTCACCCGCTCCTCGGAGGTGGGGGTGGTGATCACCGACGCGACGGGGGCGGTGCGCGCCGCCAACGCCGTGGCGGAGGAGCTGCTGGGTGCGGAACTGACCGTGGGCGCGCCCCTCGCCTCGCCGGCATTGGCGGGTGAAGGCCGGCGACGGCTGGGGGAAAGCACCGTGGAGGTGCGTCGCCTGCCGTTACCCTCGGCCAGCGGCACAGCCCAGGGCGAGGTGGTTTTCCTGACCGACCGGACACGCTTGGAGGCGCTGGAGCGGGCGCTGGAGGAGCGGGAGCATCTGGCGGGGCTGGGCGAGCTGGCGGCCGGGCTGGCCCACGAGGTACGCAACGCCCTGGCCACCATCCTGGGCTACGTTCGCCTGCTCGGCGACGCCGGAGAGGAGCGGCGCCCTCGCTACCTCGAGGCCATCGCCGCGGAGACGGAGGGGCTGGACCGCCTGGTGGATCGCTTCCTCGCTTTCACCCGACCCCACCTGTTGCACCGCGAGGGGGTGCCGCTGCGCCGGGTCTGCGAGGAGGCGGGGCGCCACCTGCAGGGGGCGTTTCCGCGCCTTAAGGTCACGGTGGAGGGAGACGAGGTGGTGGTGGCGGCCGACCGCACCGCGCTTTCCGTGGTGCTGGAGAACCTGCTGCGCAACGCCGCCGAAGCGCGGGAAGATGCCCAGGTGGTGGTGCGGGTGACCGCCGGCAGCCAGGGCGTTCAGGTGACGGTGGAGGACAACGGCCCCGGCGTCCCGCCTGGGCTACGAGAGAAAGTGTTTTCGCCGTTTGTTTCCAGCAAGCCCTCGGGCGGCTTCGGGCTGGCGCTGGCGCGCCGTCTGCTGCGCCTGCTGGGGGGGGATCTCTCCCTCGACGGGGAGTTCTCGTGCGGGGCCCGGTTCGTCGCCTGGCTGCCCCGGGAGGGGGTACCCCAGTGAGCCTGCCGGTGCTGGTGGTGGAAGACCGTCGCAGCCTGGCGGCCATGTTGGAGGAAACGCTGGCGCGGGAGGGGTATGCGGTGCGCGTGGCGCTGCGGGGGGATGAGGCGGTAACGCTCTTGCAGTCAGGGGAGCGTTTTTTGGCGGTGCTCGCCGATCTCAAGCTCCCCGGCGTCGATGGCATCCAGGTGCTGGCGGCAGCGCGCCAGCAGGATCCCGACCTGCCGGTGTTCCTGATGACCGCCCACGCCACGGTGGACACGGCGGTGGCGGCACTCAAGCAGGGGGCGCGGGACTATTTCCAGAAACCCCTGGACATGGATCGGGTGCTGGCGGCGTTGAGGGCGGCGGTGCAGCCCCGCCAGGCGCTCCTCGCTGCCCCGGCGGAAGCCGGCCTGCCGGTGCTGGTGGGGACCTCGCCGCTGTTCACCGCGGCCCTGGCGGCGGCGCGGCGGGTGGCATCCACCGAGGCCACGGTGCTGCTGCTGGGCGCCTCGGGCACCGGCAAGGAGCTGTTCGCCCAGACTGTCCACGCCCTCTCCCCCCGTCGGGGGGGACCTTTCGTGGCCTTCAACTGCGCGGCGGTGCCCGAAACGCTCATCGAGGCGGAACTGTTCGGCTACGAGCGGGGGGCGTTCACCGGTGCGGCGGCGCGGCATCTGGGCCGACTGGAGCAGGCGCGCGGCGGAACGCTGCTGCTGGACGAGATCGGCGAGGTGCCCTTGGGGGTGCAGGTGAAGCTGCTGCGCGCCTTGGAGGAGCGGGCGGTGTGCCGCCTCGGGGGCACCGGCACGGTGGCGGTGGACGTGCGCCTGGTGGCGGCCACCAACCGCGATCTGGAGGCCGCCGTCCGGCAGGGGGCGTTCCGCGCCGATCTGTACCACCGCCTGAGCGTGTTTCCCATCCGCCTGCCGACCCTGGCGGAGCGCCGGGAGGACATCCCGGCGCTGGCTGCCCATCTTCTGGGACGAGTGGCCGCCCGCCTCGGGCGGCGGGCCCTCACCCTGCGCCCGGCAGCCCAGGGGGCACTGCTGTTGGCCCCCTGGCCGGGGAATGTGCGGGAGCTGGCCAACGTCCTGGAGCGAGCGGCGATCCTCTCCACCGGGGAGTGGGTGGGGCTGGCCGAGCTGGGCTTGGAGCCGGCCCGCTGCCGCCCGACCCTGGAGGATGCCCGGGCACGGCAGCTGGCCTTTGCCGCCGCCGGCGCCGAGGGGGAGGAGCTGGCGGCCTTTTTGGGGTTGCCGCGCCAGCCCTCCTAGCTACCTTGAGGTGGTCAGGGCGGTGGCGGCGGCCTCGGCGAGGTGGCGGTCCTGCTCGGGGAACACCGCCCGCAGGTCCAGGATCACCCGCTCGTCCTCGATACGCGCCACCACCGGCGGGGTACTCCGCCGCAGCGCCGCCGCCGTTTTCTGGTCTCCTCCCGGCAGCTCCACCCCCCAGGAGGGGAGGGTCTGGTCGGGGAGGGTGCCCCCGCCCACCACCGCCCGACAGGGCACGGCTCGCACCGCCAGACCGGCAGCCGCCAGCCGTCGCGCCAGCCGACGGGCGCGCCGGCGCAGCTCCCCTTCGGGGGTGGCCAGCAGCCGGTAGAGGGGCACCTCCAGGGGCCGTTCGGCCAGGTAGGCATCCAGGGTGGCCACCAGAGCGGTGAGCGCCCCCTTGTCGGGGCGCAGGGCGCGCCGGAGGGGGTGACGCCGCAGCGCCTCGATGGTCGCCGCTCGTCCCACCAGGATGCCGGCCTGGGGGCCGCCCAACAGCTTGTCGCCGGAGAACAGCACGGCGTTGGCGCCAGCCGCCAGCAACTCCTGTACCGTGGGCTCGGGGTGCAGGCCGAAGGGACGCAGATCCAGATGGCACCCGGAGCCCTGGTCCACCCAGACCGGCAGCCCTCTCCGCTGCCCCAGCGCCACCAGCTGGGCGAGGGTCGGTCGGGCGGTGAAGCCGGAGATGTGAAAGTTGGAGCGGTGGGCGAGGAGAATGGCGGCAGTGTCGCCGCCGATGGCGGCCTCGTAGTCCTTAAGGTGCGTGCGGTTGGTGCACCCGATTTCCTTCAGGCGCGCGCCGGCGGCGGCCATGATCTCGGGCAGGCGGAAGGAGCCGCCGATTTCGATGAGCTCCCCGCGCGAGACGATGACCTCGCGTCCGCCGGCGTGGGTGGCGAGGAGCAGGACCAGCGCCGCCGCATTATTGGTCACCACCAGCGCCGCCTCGGCGCCGAAGTATCGAGTGAGTCGGGCGGTGACCGGGGCCAGCCGCTCGCCGCGGGCGCCGGCCTCGAGGTCATACTCCAGGGCCAGGTAGGGCGGCAGGGGTGGTGCCAGGCGCGGGGCGCGCCCCAGATTGGTGTGGATCAGCACGCCGGTGGCGTTGATCACTTCGGGATAGGCGAAGGGGCTGGTGGCCTGCAGGAAACCGAGGGCGCGGGCGGCCAGCTGCTCCGCATCCGGCACCGGCGCCCCGGCCTGCGCCGCCCGCCGGGCCTCCTCCATGGCCCGGCGCACCGCCTCGCGGCAGGCGCCGCGGCCATGTCGCAGGATCGCCTGGTGGAGGTCTGGCCTCGCCAAGAGGCGATGGACGGCGGGGAGAGCGGCGCGCTGGTCGCCCATGAACGGAATTGTACGCTTCCGGGAGACCGGGCCACCTCTGTCCGTTGGCGCGGAGCGGCGGCGGTCGACCCGGCGGGAGAGCAGCACCGCACCGTCAAGCCGACCCGCCCGGCGGGCGAAAGCGCCTGGAGCATCGCCCAGCGCTGGC
>CALEVZ010000076.1 GCA_937924755.1 uncultured bacterium | reverse complement strand
CGCCGGCCGAGGGCGGCTGGCGCGGCGTGCTGGTGGACGAGGCCGAGGCGATGAACGCCGAGGCGCAGAACGCCCTGCTGAAGACGCTCGAGGAACCGCCCGCGCGCGCCGTGCTGGTGCTGACGAGCCACGCCCCGGACCGCCTGCTGCCCACCATCCGCAGCCGCTGCCGGCGGCTCGAGCTGGTCCCGCTGCCGGAGGCGGAGGTGGCGTCGCTGCTCGCGCGGCTGCTGCCGGAGCTGCCGGCCGCGGACCGCGCACGGCTGGCGGCGCTCGCCGACGGCGCGCCGGGCCGGGCGCTGCGGCTTGCGGACGCGGAGGGGCTTGCCGCCGCGGACGAGGTGGACCGCGTCCTGGCCGCGCCGCTTTCCGCCGCCGAGCGCCACGCGCTCGCCGACCGTCTGGCGGCCAAGCGCGACGGCTCCGCCTTCGTCCTGTTCGTCGCGCTGCTGCGGCGGCGGCTGGCGCGCGCGCTGTCGGCGGCGGCGCGCGGGCAGGGGGCGGAGGGCTGGATTGCGGCGCGTCCGCTTGCCGAGTGGGCGGGGCTGTGGGACACGCTCGGCCGCATCGCCGCCGAGACCGAAGCGCTCAACCTGGACCGCAAGCAGGCGGTGCTGACGAGCCTCGACCTGCTGGCGCCGGGGACCGACAGGCCATGACGCGCGACACCTACTTCATCACGACGCCGATCTATTACGTGAACGACAGGCCGCATATCGGCCATGCCTACACGAGCATCGCCGCCGATGTGCTGGCGCGGTGGAAGCGTCTCGAGGGCAAGCGCGTGTTCTTCCTGACGGGCACCGACGAGCACGGCCAGAAGGTGGAGAAGGCCGCGCGCGACGCCGGCGAGGCGCCGAAGCCCTTCACCGACCGCGTCTCCCGGGCCTTCCGCGAGCTGACGGGCGTGATCGGCCTGTCGAACGACGACTTCATCCGCACCACCGAGGAGCGGCACTACGCCGCCTGCCAGGCGCTGTGGCAGCGGCTGGTGGAGGCGGGGGACATCTATCTCGGCCACTACGAGGGCTGGTATGCGGTGCGCGACGAGGCCTTCTACGGCCCGGACGAGCTGACGGAGCGCGACGGGGTGAAATACGCCCCCTCCGGCGCGCCGGTGGAGTGGGTGCGGGAACCGTCCTACTTCTTCCGCCTCTCCCGCTGGCTGCCGGAGCTGCTGCGCCGTTACGACCTGCCGGAGGGGCATCCGGAGCGCATCTCGATCGCGCCGGAGACGCGGAAGAACGAGGTGGCCGCGTTCATCCGGCAGGGGTTGCAGGAGTTCGGGGAGGGGTCGCCGAAGCTCGACCTGTCGGTGTCGCGCACCTCGTTCCGCTGGGGCGTGCCGGTGCCGGGCGACCCGGACCATGTGATGTATGTCTGGCTGGATGCGCTGACGAACTACATCACCGCCGCCGGCTATCCTTCTGATCCTGAACGCTTCGCCGCATTCTGGCCGGCCGATCTGCACATGGTCGGCAAGGACATCCTGCGCTTCCACTGCGTGTACTGGCCGGCGTTCCTCCTGTCCGCCGGCCTGCCGCTCCCTCGCCAGGTCTGGGGGCACGGGTGGTGGCTCAAGGACGACAAGAAGATGTCCAAGTCTGTGGGGAACGTGGTGCGCCCCGATGAGCTCATCCGCCGCTTCGGCGCCGACCCGCTGCGCTACTTCCTGTTGCGGGAGATGACCTTCGGTCAGGACGCCAGCTTCTCCGACGAAGCCTTCCTGAAGCGCTACAACGCTGACCTGGCCAACGGGTTGGGCAACACCGCCGCCCGCGTGCTGGCGATGGCGCGGCGCTACTTCGCCGGCCGCACCCCGGCCACGGCGTGCGGCGAGAGCGTGGTGGCCACCAAGGCCGAGGAGGTGGTGACCCGCTACCGCGAGGCGATGGACGGCTACGAGTTCCACCGCGCGCTGGAGGCGGCCTGGGAGCTGCTGGCGACGGTGGACGGTTACGTCAACGAGAAGGCCCCCTGGAGCCTCGCCCGGCGGGAGGGGGCCAGCTCTCCGGCACTGCAGCGTATCCTATATAACTGCCTGGAGGGGGTGCGGCTGGTGGCCACCATGGCGGCTCCGGTGATGCCGCAGGCGTGCCGCCGGCTGCTGGCGCAGCTGGGGGAGGGGGAGCCGGTCGCGCTGGACGTGGCCCTGCGCTGGGGCGGCCTGGCCACCGAGCAGCTTTTGGGGGATGAGGACACCCTCTTCCCCCGCGCCGATGCGGCGGAGTACTTTGGGGAGGTCAAGGTGAACGAAACCACGGCATCGCAGCACGCTGCCGCCAGCGACGCGGCTCCGGCGCCGGCGGACGAGGGCCAGATCGGCATCGAGGAGTTCGCCCGGGTGAAGCTGGTGGTGGGGACGGTGAAGGTCGCGGAGCGGGTGCCCAAGTCCTCCAAGCTGATCCGCATGGAGGTGGATCTCGGCGAGCCGAGCCTGCGGCAGATCGTCGCCGGCATCGGCAAGCAGTACACACCCGAGCAGCTCGTCAACCGACAGATCGTGGTGGTCTCCAACCTCAAACCTGCCGTTCTCATGGGCGTGGCCTCCAACGGCATGGTGCTGGCCGCCTCGGTGGACGGTGCCGCGTTTCTGCTGTCGGTGGACCAGCCGGTGCCCGCCGGCACCGAGGTACGCTGACCGTTGGGGGAGCCCCGGAGACGAAGGCCATGCGCAACCATCGCGTCTGCAACATTGGCGAGGGGGGCAGGCGGCAGCGGCTGTGGGCGGGTGCTTTGATGATCACCGTCGGTATAGCCGGCGCCCTGGTGATGGCCTTGCACGGCGCCTCCCGTTGGTGGCTGGTGCCGCTCTTTTTGGTCTTCTGGGCCGGAGCGCTGGGGCTCTTGCAGGCCCACGAACAGACCTGCGTGGCCTTCGCCGTTCTCGGGGTGCGGGAGGGGGAGGGCGGACTGCAGCGGGAAACTGACAGCACCGCTCTGCGCAAGGTTCGCCGGCGCTCCCTCGGCGTGCTGGCGGAAAGCGCCGCCCTGGGCGCCCTCTTGACCCTCTCGGCGGCGCTGCTGCTGGGATAGGCGGGGGGATGATCGTCAAGCTGGCCTTCGGGCGGGGTGTCGTGTCGGCGGATGTGCGGGGCCTGCGCTGCCACCCCCTGGAGCCGACGGCACCGCGGGGCAGCGACGACGTCGCGGGACTGGTCGCCGCCGCCCTCGATCGTCCCCTCGCCGGTCCGCCCTTGGGGGAGCTGCTGCGGGGCCGGCGGCGGGTCGTGTTGCTGGTGCCCGACGCCACCCGCAAGGCGGAGCTTCCCACGGTCCTGCCGCTGCTCTTGGCGCGCCTGGAGGCCGCCGGGGTGAGGCGTGACCGGATCACCGTGCTGGTGGCCTGCGGCACCCACCCCCCGGCCCCCGCGGAGGAGCTCGACGCCCTGCTGGGGCCGTTGCCGGCCGGGGTGGTGGTGCGCCAGCACGACGCCCGCGACGAGGCGACGCTGGCGGTGGCGGGGACTCTGCCCACCGGTCTCACCGTTCGCCTCCACCGCGCCGTGCTGGAGGCGGAGGTGGTGATCGCCGTCTCGGCGCTGGCCCACCACTACTTTGCCGGGTTCACCGGCGGCCCCAAGCTGATCTTCCCCGGCGTGGCGGGCTACGACGAAATCCAGCGCAACCACGCCCGAGTCCTGGACCTCAGTCACACCCCACCGCGCCGCCACCCGGGGTGCGAACCGGGGCGTGTGGCGGGCAACCCGGTGGCCGAGGAGATCCGCGCCGCCGCCGCCCTGCGCCCGCCGGACTTGCTGCTGGCGATGGTACGGGGCAGGGATGGCCGGCCGGCGTGGATGGCTGCCGGCCCCTTGGATGCCGTGGCAGAGGCAGGGGCCGCGCAGGTGCGGGCCTGGTACGAGGTGACCGGCGGGCCCTTCACCCGCCTGGTGGTGAGCGCCGGCGGGCACCCTCACGACCACACCCTCATCCAGGCCCACAAGGCGCTGGATGCCGCCTGCCGGTTCGCCAGCGAGGGGGCGGACGTGCTCTTCGCGGCGGCGTGCGAGGGGGGGGCGGGGTCGCCGGCGATGCTGCCCTTCCTCGAGGATCCCCGCCCTGCGGCCATCCTCGCCCGGCTGGCGGAGCGCTACGTCCAGTACGGCCACACCACCCTGCGCCTGGTGGAAAAAACCTCCCGCTTCCGCGTCCGCGCCCTCACCCGCTTGCCCGGCGAGCTGGTGCAGCGGCTGGGGATGGAGCCGGTGACGGACGCCCAGGGGGTGCTGGATGGCTGGCGGGAGGCCGCTCCCGGCGATGTTGTCGGCCTCATGGCCGGGGTCGCCGTGTATCCCGCCCGATAGCCAGGTCACCGCCCCGGACACCGTCACTGACACGCTCGCGGAAACGGGCACGGCCACAGACACGGTCACGGGTACCGTTCCAGCCGGAGCAAAGCATACCGACCGTGAGGGCGGGCCGGAGGCCCGCGCACCCAGCAAGACGGTCAGGGGCACTGGGGCGCCAGGTGGGTCTGCCGTGTTGCACTGGCGAGGAAACCATCCTACTCTCCGCATTCCCGCCTGGCGGGAGTGCAGGCGTTTGACCAGCGGAGGTGATCATGCCCACGAACCTGGTGCCCACCAAGTTGTACTTGACCCGCGGTGTCGGCATCCACCGCGAGAAGCTGCAGTCGTTCGAGCTGGCCTTGCGCGACGCCGGCATCGCCGCCTTGAACCTGGTGTCGGTGTCGTCCATCTACCCGCCGGGGTGCAAAATCATCTCCCGCCGGCGGGGCGAAAACGAACTGGAGGCGGGGCAGATCGCCTTCGTGGTGATGAGCCGCGCCGAGACCAACGAGGCGCACCGCATGATCGCCGCCTCCATCGGCGTCGCCATCCCCCGCGACAAGCGCATGTACGGCTACCTCTCCGAGCACCACTCCTTCGGGCAGACCGCCAAGGAAGCGGGGGACTACGCCGAGGACCTGGCTGCCTCCATGCTGGCCTCCACCCTGGGGGTGGAGTTCGACGAGGACCAGTCGTGGGACGAGAAACGGCAGCTCTGGCGGATCTCCGGCAAGATCGTCACCACCCGTAACATCACCCAGTCGGCGGTGGTCAAGCCGGGGGGCAAATGGACCACGGTGGTGGCCGCGGCGGTGCTACTGTTCGACTGACGGGCAGGCGGAGCATCGTGGTGAGTGACGAGCGCTATGCCCCCTATCTGAGCTTTCTCGGGCTGCCGGAAGAGCTCAACCCACCGCAGCAGGCGCGGGTGGCCATCCTGCCCATCCCCTACGATTTGACCACATCCTACCAGCCGGGCGCGCGCCGCGGCCCGCTGGCCATCCTGGAGGCCTCCACCCACCTGGAGACCTACGACGAGGAGCTGGGGCGCGAAACCTGGGAGGGGCTCGGCATCGCCACCCTGCCGGCGGTGGTGCCGGACACCTCCGGTCCGGCGGCGACCATGACGCGCATCCAGGCGGCGGCGCAGGAGCAGGTTGCTGCCGGGCGGTTTGTCGTGGGACTGGGGGGCGAGCACTCGGTGACCGCCCCGCTGGTGCGCGCCGTACGCTCCCGCCACCCGCGCGTGGGGGTGCTGCAGCTGGACGCCCACGCCGACCTCCGCGAGAAGTTCGAGGGCTCACCCCACAATCACGCCTGCGTCATGCACCGCCTGCTGGACGAGGGCGTGCCCATCGCCCAGGTGGGGATCCGCTCCTTGACCGCCGAAGAACACGCGCTCATCCGCCAGGGGCGTGTGTGCACCGTCTTCGCCGAGGAGGCGGTGCGCCAGCCGCTGGACACCTGGCTGCCCCGGGTGCTGGCGGCCCTCCCCGACGAGGTGTACGTCACCGTGGATCTGGACGCCTTCGACCCGGCCATCATGCCCGCCACCGGCACCCCCGAGCCGGGGGGGCTGAACTGGTACGGGGCGCTGGATATCCTGCGGGCGGTGGCGGTGGCACGGCGCATCGTCGGCTTCGACGTGGTGGAGCTGGCCCCCTTGGCCGGCCAGGTGGCGGCGGACTTTCTCGCCGCCAAACTGGTGTACAAGCTGCTGGGCTACGCTTTTCAGGGCCGATAGGCTTCCTCCCGCGTGTCATAGTTGCCCCCGTCTCCCCGTCCACGGGTGGTGGGGTATCATTTTCCATCATCGCGCTAGAGGACGCCTGACCCCCGGCCCGGCGGGGGAGAGAGGCTTTGGAACCTGAAAGCTCAGCCGGGGCGGTTGTAGGGTGCGGGAGGTTGCGGAAATGTTGACCGAGGCCCAACGCCACGAGTACTTGTTGTCCATCGAGCGGCTGCCCATGGCCCTGGAGTCGGCCCTGCGCGGCCTCAGGGACGAACAACTCGAGGAGGCCGTGGAACTCCGCCAGTGGTCGCTGCGGCAACTGGTGCACCACATGGCCGACGTGCACTACCACGGCTACGCCAGCATGAAAGCGGTGCTGGCGGAGGAGAGGCCGTCGTTGAACGGCTGGGTGGCCGAGTCCTGGGCCTCCATGCCCGACACGGAGCTGCCCATCAGCGTCTCGATGTGGATCCTGCGCGGGCTGCACGGCCGCTGGGCCAGGCTGTTGCGGTCGCTGCCTCCGAGCGCCTGGTCGCGGCCGGCGCTCGACCGCGACGGCACCGAGATCGTCCTCGACGATCTCCTCAAGACGTACGCCGAAAAGGGCAGGGAAGCGCTGGAGCAGATCGCCAGCGTGCGGGCCCGTCGCGGGTGGTGACGCTACTGGGGAACCACGACCTCCAGGGCGGCCGGCAGCACCTCGATGGTCACCCCCGGCGGCGAGACGACGTGGGGGTTGCCGTCCAGGTGGCAGGGGAGGGGTTGGCCGGCGCTCAGCTCCAGCCGCGTGAAGCGCAGCTCGCGGGAGCCGGCGCGGCCTCCCAGCGTGCCGCGCAGCGCCGAGACCAGGCGAGAGAGCCTGCCCCCCACTCCCACCGGCCCCACCAGGCAACCGTCCAGCACCCCGTCGTCGGGCGCGGCGGCGGGGGCGAGGCGAAAGCCCCCGCCGGTGGTAGGCCCGTTGTGCAGCGCCAGAATGGTCATGCCGCCCCGATAGGCGAAGTGACCGTCTCCAAGCTGGATCTCCACGGCGCGGTAACGGAACAGGGTGACGGCGGCGGCGGCGAGATAGGCGGCGATCCCCCTCACCACCTTGAACGCCGCCGCGTTGATGTTGATGGAACCGAGCAGACCGATGCCGATGGCGTTGACGACCACCCGATCCCCCAGGCGCATGAGGTCCACCCGCCGGCTCACGCCGCCCCGCGCCACCCCCACCGCGCCCTCCAGGTCCAGCGGTAGACCCAGGGTGCGGGCGGCGTCGTTGCCGGTGCCCAGGGGCAAAATGGCCAATCGGCCGCGCCCGGCGTCGTGCACCCCCTGCGCCGCCTCGCAGATGGTGCCATCCCCTCCCGCCACCACCAGGGTGTCCTCCCCCGCCGCCAGGAGCTCCCGCACCAGGGCAGTGGCATGCCCGGGCGCCTCGGTGAAACTGGCGGGAACATCCAGCCCGGCGCGACGAATGCGAGGCGCCAGCCGAGGCCACCGTCGGCCCAGCTTACCCCCCGCCGCCGCCGGGTTGACGATCAGGTGCATCGAGAAAGTATAGCCAGGGGAGGCCCCCCCGGGGGACGCCCAGGCCGTGCCCGTGTCGGTGGCCGTGTCGGGTATCCGTGACCGTCCCGGTAACCGTGTCCGTGTCGGTGTCCGTGCCCTGGGATCGCGGGCCTCTGGCCCGCCCTCACGGTCGGTGCGACTTGCCACGGCCGGGCCGGTGACCGAGTCCGTGCCCATCTCCGCGTCTGGGACCGTGCCCGTGTCCGTGCCCGTGTCCGCGTCCGGTACCCGTGACCGTGACGGTGACCGTGTCTGTGTCGGTGTCCGGGATGGCGGGGGCTGCAGCAGGCCTGCCGGGGACAAATCGAGGACCGCCGTGCCCCCCATCCGGCCCCCGTTTCAACCCGTCCGGGTCGCGAGTGTCCTCTTTTTGCATCACCCATGTGGGTGATGACACGGCCCCACACCGGGTGCTACCCATGCATCAGCTTTGCTGTCGCACACCGTGGGCACCGCACCACGGAGAAGGGAGGTAGCCATGCAGGCGCTGGTGCTGGGCGGCGGCTCCATCAAGGGAG
Source organism: uncultured bacterium (assembly GCA_937924755.1). Lineage (GTDB taxonomy): Bacteria > Acidobacteriota > Thermoanaerobaculia > Thermoanaerobaculales > Thermoanaerobaculaceae > CALEVZ01. The sequence goes on along the minus strand of CALEVZ010000076.1, from coordinate 1,173 downwards.
CGTTCCAGGCCGGGGCCATCGCGGAGGTGCTGGCGCGGGGGTGCGCGCCCCGCATCATCACGGGAATCTCGGTCGGGGCCTTGAACGGCGCCTTCCTCACCGAGCGCGCCGGCCGCGGCGCCGCGGGATCGGTGGACTGGCCCGCCATCGGTGCGGAGCTGGAGCAGTTCTGGAAGGCCAACGTCAGGAAACCCGACGACATCATTGAGGTGCGCTCCAAGGGCAAGGTGGCGCTGTCGGCGCTGTTTGCCCGGTTCGATGGCCTGGTCAAGACCGACCGGCTGCAGGCGCTGGTCAGAAAGGAGCTCAACGAAGACAACATCCGCAACTCACCCGTGGCGTTGTACGCCGGCTCGGTGAACCTGGCCGACGGGGAAATCGTCTACGCCCACCGGGGCTTTCCCAACCTCCTGGAGTACATCATCGCCTCCACCGCCATCCCCATCATGATGCCCATCTTTATGATCGGTAACCGCCCCTACTACGACGGCGGCATGCGCGACATCGCACCCTTGAAGCAGGCCATCGATGCCGGGGCCACCGAGATCATTTGCATCGCCTGCCAGCCGTTGAAGACCGGCGGCGCCGATTTCAACCGCGGCAACATCCTGCACCTGGTGGACCGGGTGGTCACCATCATGACCAACGAGATCCTGCGCAACGACCTGGAGTACGCCCGCTTCCTCAACGAGTACTGCCCCCGCGACGGCACCCCGCCGGAGTCCGGCCCCCTGCGCGGCTACCGCTACATCCCCATCCGCATCATCCAGCCGGCCATGCCCATCGAGGTGCAGATCGACTCCTTCACCCGGCAGGACATCGCCGCCATGCTCACCCTCGGCCGCTACGTGGCACGGAACGTGATGATATGAAGTATTCGTCAGCAAAAGCAGGAAGGCGTAGACAGCGCCACCACTCGTGCTCGTTGGCCAATCCACCGGCAGATTCGGAGGCAGGCCATGGATATGGAGTTTCACTACTACATCACGTATCTCATTGCGGCGCGCGCGGGATTTGACCCACACGCCGCGCTTGTAGTGCTCCCCGGAAATCAAGCCACTTCGTTGACGTATTGGGCGCGGAACTCGACTGGGCTCAAATAGCCGAGGGCAGAGTGCGGGGGCCGGGTGTTGTACCAGTCGATCCAGGCGAGGACCTCCCTTCTGGCGTCGG
>CALEVZ010000075.1 GCA_937924755.1 uncultured bacterium | reverse complement strand
AAGACGCCGTCGGGGTCGGAGTTTGGGCGTGAGTGGGAGTGGCGGTGGGCGTTGCGCTCGGGGTCGGTGTGCGGGTGGGGGAGGGTGTCGGGGTCGGGGTTCGAGTGGGAGTCGCTGTGGCGGTGGGAACCGGGGTGGGGCTGGGAGTGGGCGGCACCAAAGTCGGCGTCGGTGTCGTTGTTGCGGTGGCGGTGGGTGTGCGCGTCGGGGTCGGGGTGGGTGTGGGGGTGGGCGAAGCGGCGAAGGGGGTGTCGGTCACGTACACCGGGCCAGCGGGAGGGGTCCCGCCGAAGGCACAGGCGCCTGGGCTCGAGCCCACCTCATCCACAATGGCCCCGGTACATGGCCCGGCGGGGCCCTGGTCGAAGTGGTACAGCGCCGCAGTCTGGCCGTCCACCGCAAAGGGGACGGCTGGAGGGTTGAAGGGGGCCGTGTAGCGCACGACGGTGGAGATGCGCAGCTCATCCAAAAAACCTGAAAACGAAGGATAGGCGACGGGATCGGCGTCGTGTTTTTCGGCAGCCACCACCAGGTAGGGGTCCGCCGGGTAAGGGGAGGAGCGCCCGTTGCGGTAGGAAACGTCGCCGGTGGGGCCGGTACCCGAGCCGTCCAGCTGGCCGTCCACCCAGATGCGCATGGCCCCGGTGCCGGCGTTGCGGGTGAGGGCCACGTGCCGCCAGGTGTTGGTGGCCAGGTTGGTGCCCCCGCAGATGGTCTGCTCACTGCTTCCCCGCGCCACCCCGAAGGCGATGCGCTCACCCGCCAGGGAGATTCCCCAGTCTCCCCAGTCCCCGGGGCCCCAGATGTCCCGATCCAAAATGACGTTGCCGTAAATCCAGTTGACCCCGCCGGGGGAGCAAGGGGGACTGGCATTGGCCCCGGGAGCCGCCTTGAGCCAGAACTCCACGGTGAAGTCGAGACCCACGTCGGCGGGCACGTGGGGCTCGATGGGGATGAGGACGCGGTCGATTCCACCGGTGCCGTGGCCGTAAAAGCGCAGGGCGAACCCCTGTGCCAGCACCGGGGAAGACGGAGGCAGACCCATCACCCCAACCAGGCACACGGTGCGAATCAACCCCCCCCGCAACATGACCGTTCGCCAATGATATTTTACCTGCTCCGGGGGACGGTGGGGGGGCACACCCGGGCACTTCAGAGACGGCGTAAGGTGAGCACCGCCTGGCGCATGGCCGCCACGGCCCGGGGATCCTTCATCTCCGCGCCACTGATCCTGACGGAGGTGGCGGTGTTGCCGCGGAAGTAGTGCAAGGTCACCCCGATGAGGTCCCCCTGGTCCACCTGCCACACCGCCTGGTCAGCATCCCCGGCAATGGGTTCCAGGCGGCCCGCCAACGTCTTCTTGTATTGAAACCAGTTGGTCGCCGGGTCCCCGGCGGTCAAGACCATCCGGTTGAGGGTCACCGAGCGCCGCCCTCTCTCCTCGCCCCAGGTGCAGGAGTAGGATGTGCCCCAGCTGAAGGCTACCTCCGTTCCTCGGCCCGCTTCCACTGGGAACCCCAGCGCGCGGCTAAGCTCCGCGGGGGTAAAAAGGCAGCCCGCCGTGGATTCCTTCACACCTTCCGCCGGCTTGTCCGCCGCTGTAGTGGCGTCGGCGCCCGGCAGAGCGGCGCTTACCCCGGCCAGGGAGGCGAAGCGACCGCGGTCCGCCACCAGTGCGCCCGGCTCCACGGAGGCGCCCACCAGGGCGATTCCCTTCACTGTGTCACCCCTCGTAACCAAACCGATGTCGCTGGGGAGCTTCACCTTCCCCACCGACCGCCCGCCCCGGGTGAAGACATCCAGCTCGACGTCGTTCCCCAGGCTGCCCAGCAGGAGCTCCAGCGTGACCGTCTTGCCCTCCACCGAGACCACTCGCCCGAGCGCCTTCGGGGGGTGGGCGGCCAATGCCGCCTGGGCCTGGGTCCAGGATGAGAAGCGCCCCTTCTGGGAGAGGATCGCTCCTGGCGGGGGCAGCGGTCCCGAAAGAGCAACTCCGGGCATTCGGTCACCCTGGTTCAGGAGGCCGCCGGGGATGGTCACGGTGGCGGCCCGCTTGCCCCCCTCGCTCCACACCTCCACCGCGTCGTCGGGCACCAGGTACCCTTCCAGCACCTCCACCGTACAGCCCTTCGCCTCCACCGAAACCACCCGGGCGAGAATCTGGCGCTCCTGCGCCACAGCGCCAGCCGCCAGGGCGAGCGCACTACCCCACAGCACGAATTCCCGCATGTACGAAACACCTCCGGATCGAACAACGGCAGCGGCTCATCTGTCATTCCCCGCCGTGGCCGCCGGGGGGCCTGCGGGCGGCGCCGGCGGAGCCAGGGCACGGGGCGCCAACAGGGCCGCCCCCGCCGCGGCGGCCGCCTCCCGCAGGGCGGCCACCTCCCCGGCGAGCAGGCGGTTGAGCGACTCCACGGCCGCCCGGGTGACCTGCTCGGCCTCCTCGAGGTAGGCCAGCTGCGCCGGGGTCGGGGCATCCCAGCTGGACTGCAGGGATCCCAGCACCCGGCGCACCCGGCTCCGGGCGTCCTGCAGATCCACGATGCCCTTGGTGCCCGGCGGCACCCAGAGGAGTTTTTCCACCTCCTCGAGGCGTTTGCCCACCGCCTCGGCCTGACGGACCAAAGCGGAAGAGTCTTCCTTGTTTTCCTCGTCCCGGCTGTCGCCCCGCCCCTTGCGCCGCACCACCTCCAGGTCCTCCTTCACCTCCCTGAGGCGGCCGATGGCCTCGGTCAGGGCCTCCTGCAGGGCCCCGGCCCGCTGCACCGCCTGCCAGTTGGCCTCGCGGTCGGCGGCGCTGCCCGGCCAGCGGGGGTCGGGCAGCACCTCCACCGGAGCCGAAGCCTCCTGGGACCCCACCTTCACAGTGACGGTATAGCGGCCGGGCAGAACCTCGGGCCCGCCCCCCTCCTGCCACCAGGCCTCCTCCTCCCGGGGGGGCTCCTTGAAGGGGTCTTGCCGCAGGTCCCATACCGCCCGATTGAGCCCCTGGGTGAGGGGGTGGGTAAAGGTGCGGATCGTCCGCCCGGCGGCGTCCGCCACGGTGATGGTGGCCTTGGGGCCGTCATCGCCTCGCCGGCCCCGCCGTCCCTCCCTGCCGGTGCCAGGCGTAGACGAAGGGGTCGGGCTCGGCGTCGGCGGCCGCAGCCGCTCCACCTCGGGGTCGGGGTGGGGCAGGGAGGGGTCCCCCACCGTGAAGGAGATGAGCGCCCCGTAGGCGCGGTTGTCGCCCCGGAACTCGGTGTCCCCCGGGAAACGCGCCCCCGCCGACTGCCGCTGCCGGTACTGCTGCGCCGGGGGGATCTCGAAAAGATGCAGCGGCTTGCCCATCACCTCCCGGGTGAGGGAGCGCAGCGGCCGGATGTCGTCGACGATAAAGATGGACCGCCCGTGGGTGGCGATCACCAGGTCGTGCTCCCGCGGGTGCACCACCAGGTCCATTACCGAGACGGTGGGCAGCCCGTGGGTGAAGCGCCACCAGGACCTTCCTCGGTCCTGGGAGACGTACAGGCCGAACTCGGTCCCCAAAAACAGCAGGTTGGCATCCACCGGGTCCTCTTCCAGGACCAGGCAGTACCCCCACAGGTTGGCGCTGGCCAGGGAGCGCCAGGTGGCGCCGTAGTCCTCGGTGACATACACGTACGGCGTCCAGTTGGAGCGCCGGTGGTCGTCGAAGACCACGTAGGCCCGACCGGCCGCGTGCTTGGAGGCCTCGATGTGGGGGATGTAGGTGTTGGGCGGTACGCCGCGCAGGTTCTTCTCCACGCTCACCCAAGTGGCGCCCCCGTCGCGGGTGAGGTGGATGCGGCCGTCGTCACTGCCCGTCCACAGCACCCCGCGCTGCAGCGGCGACGGCGCGATGGTCAAGAGGGTGGTGTAGTTCTCGGCGGCGGTGACATCGGGGGTGAGGCCGCCGCTGGCGCGCTGCTTCTGCCACTCCGGGTTGTTGGTGGTGAGATCGGGCGAAATGACCTCCCAGCTGTCCCCCCGGTCGCGGGAACGGTGCACGAACTGGGAGCCGTAGTAGATCGTGCCCGGGTCAAAGGGGTCCTGGGCCAGGGCGGCGTTCCAGTTGAAGCGCAGCTCCACCCCCGGCCAGCCCGCCGGGCGGATGTCCTTCTGCTCGCCGGTGCGCAGGTTCCAGCGCCGCAGATTCCCCCCCTGGCTCATGGAGTAGCCGCGCAGGGAGTCCTCCGGGTCGGGCATGACATCGAAGCCGTCCCCGAAACCCACTTCCTGCCAGTGGTGGTTGCGAATCCCGCCGCTCTCCCACACCGCCGCGGGGCCGCGCCAGGAGCCGTTGTCCTGCAGCCCCCCGTAGACGTTATAGGGGAGGTCCATGTCCACGTTCACGTGGTAGTACTGGCCCAGGGGCAAGTTGGGGACAAAGCGCCAGGTTTTCCCCCGCGTGTACGACACGGCCACACCGCCATCGTTGCCGACGATCAGGTGGTCCGGGTTGGCGGGGTTGATCCACAGGGCGTGAAAGTCGGAGTGGATGGACCGGAAGGGGGCCAGGTTGGTGAAAGTGACTCCCCCGTCGTCGGAAACCGACAGCCGGGTGGCCAGGTCGTACACCCGGTTGGGCCACACCGGGTCCACGTAAATGTCGGCGTAGTAGAAGGGACGGTTACCCACCCGGCTGCCCTCGCTGGCCACCTTGAAGCTCCGCCCGCCGTCAGAGGAGCGCAGCAGGGTGTTCTTCTCCGCCTCCACCAGGGCGTACACCACCTCCGGGTGCTCCCGGCAGATCCCCAGGCCTATCCGCCCCAGCTCCCCCTTGGGCAGGCCGTCCCTGTCGGTGAGACGCTTCCAGGTGGCGCCCCCGTCGTGGGTCACGTAAAGCCCCGAGCCGGGCCCGCCGGAGCGGAAGAACCACGGCCAGCGCCGGTACTCCCACATGGCGGCGAAGAGCTTGTCGGGGTTCTTCGGGTCGATGACGAGATCGGCGCAGCCGGTGCGATCGTTGACGAACAGCACGCGCTGCCAGGTGGCCCCCCCGTCGGTGGTCTTGAACACACCCCGCTCGGGGTTTTCCCCCCACATCTGACCGAGGGCGGCCACGTAGGCGACGTCGGGGTTGTTGGGGTGCAGGACGATGCGATGGATGCGCTCGGTCTTTTCGAGCCCCAGGTGCTTCCACGTCTCTCCGCCGTCCAGCGACTTCCAAACGCCCCACCCCACCGAGGCGGAGTTGCGGGGATTCCCCTCTCCCGTCCCCACCCACACCACATCGGGGTTGACGGGGGAGACGGCCACTGCCCCCACCGCGGCCACCTTTTCCTTGTCGAAAATGGGCTTGAAGGTCAGGCCGCCGTCGGTGGACTTCCAGACTCCCCCGGTGGCCGCTCCCACATAGATGATCTTGGGGTTGCTGGCCACGGCATCGATGGCGGCGATGCGGCCGCTCATGGCGGCGGGGCCGATGGCCCGCGCCTTCAGCCCGGCCAGCAGCGCCGGATCGAGCCCCGCGGCGCCGGACGGGGACGCCACCGCCAACATCCCAGCTATCAGCACTCCACACAAGACCTTGCAAACGACCAGCATGGGCAGCTCCTCTCTCCTCCCGATCATTCCATCATGGTACGCCATCCCCTTCCTACTCCGGCGACGCTCGGCCCCCTTCGCCGCCTCCCGGGGTCCGTGCCCGTGCTGCTGGGTGCGCGGGCCTCTGGCCCGACCTTAGAGTCGGCATGCTTTGCCCCGGCCGGAACGGTGCCGGTTTCCCTGTCGGTGACCGTGGCCGTGCCCCTGCCGGTGTCGGTGATCCTGAACGGACACCTCAGGGGCACCGGCAGGCGGCCCGGCGCCAGAGGAGGGAAGCCGGGCGGTCACTCCTCGTCGAGAGCGTGAGTGGCGTCCACCTCGCCAAAGTAATCGGGGGAAACCAGCACCTCGCGCCCCCGCGAGCCCTGCGCCGGCCCCACCAACCCCTCATGCTCCATGAGGTCGAGAAGGCGCGCCGAGCGCGAGTACCCCAGGCGCAGTTTGCGCTGGATGAACGAGGCCGAGGCCTTGCGGGAGGCCACCACCAGGCGGGCCGCTTGCTCGTACATGGGGTCGTCGGCCGAAAGGGCACCGTTGTCGTCGACGCCAGCCTCCGGCTCCTCCAGCACCCGCGGATCGAACTCGGGCTTGCCGAGCTTGCGCAGATGCTTGAGCACGGTGAGGATTTCCTCCTCCCGCACGAGGCAGCCGTGAAGACGCATGGGGCGGGAGGCGCCGGCGGGCAGAAACAGCATGTCCCCCATACCCAGCAGACACTCCGCCCCCTCGCTGTCGAGGATGGTGCGGGAGTCGAAGCGGGTACGCACCTTGTAGGCGATCCGGCAGGGAAAGTTGGCCTTGATGACCCCGGTGATGATATCAACCGATGGCCGCTGGGTGGCAAAGATGAGGTGAATACCGACGGCGCGGGCCATCTGGGAAAGGTGCCCGATGGAGTCCTCCACCTCCTTGGCGCAGGTCATCATGAGGTCGGCCAATTCGTCGATGATGACGACGATGAACGGCAGTGGCTTGATGTCGGCGTCTTCGGCCAGCTGCTGCACCTGTCGCCTGGCCTCGGGATCGGCGATCAGAGAGTTGTACTGGGCCAGGTTGCGCACCTTGCAGGAGGCCAGGAGCTGGTAGCGCTCGCGCATCTCCCGCACCGCCCAGCGCAGCGCCCGCGCCGCCTGCCGCGGGTCCGAAATGATGGGGGTGAGCAGGTGCGGCAGCTTCTCGTACATCCCCAGCTCCACCATCTTGGGGTCGATGAGGATGAAGCGTACCTCCTCCGGCGTGGCCTTGAAGAGGATGGACATGATCATGGCGTTGATGCCGACGCTCTTGCCTGACCCCGTGAAGCCGCCGATGAGCAGGTGAGGCATGCGCTGCAGATCCGCCACGAAGGGCCGGCCGTGGATGTCCTTGCCAAGGGCGAGGGTCAGCGGCGAGGCCGAGTGCACGAACTTGGAGGCCTCGATGATCTCTTTGAGAACGATCGTCTGTCGGGTCGGGTTGGGCACCTCGATGCCCACCGAGGCCTTGCCCAAGATGCGCTCCACCCGCACCGCCTCCACCTGCAGGCCCAGCGCCAGATCCTCCTCCAGAGCCACGATCTGGGCATACTTGACGCCGGCGGCGGGGCGGAACTCGTAGGTAGTGATCACCGGGCCGGGCAGGACCTCCTCCACCCGCCCCTCCACCTTGAACTCCCGACACCGCGCCTCCACCAGTTCCCGCATGGTGGCCAGCTGGGCCGCATCAGGCGGGGTGAAGGGCGGCGCCGGCAGGAGCATGGTCTTTTCCGGCAGGCGCGAGATGGCGCTCTCAGCCACGAAGGCGAAGGTCGACTGTACGGGCACCGCCTCCACCCGGGGCGTCGATTCGCGACGCGGCGGAGGCTGCCGATCCCCCTGATCTTCCTCATTCCCGGCCTGGTCGTCCTCCTCATGGGTGACCTGAACCTTGGCCACGCGCCGAATGCGGAACGCGCCCGGGCCGTCCACCTGCCGGGCGATGAGCGGCGGGGAGCGGCGGCGGGGCAGTCGGGCGAGATGCCGCTGCACCAGCTCCCGCCGCATTTTCTTTCGTCTTCTCGCCTCCCGCCACTGAGCGAGCCGCGCCGTGGCGCGAGTGTGCCAGGTGGCGAGTTGCTCGCCGAGACGTTCGAAGGTGGCCCGCAGCGAACCCTTAAGACCCAGCACTGCCCCGGCCAGGGCGCCCGCCGCCGAGATGATCACCGTCCCCACCAGACCGACGGTCTCGGACAATCCCACCGCCACCAGCCGACCGACCTCTCCTCCCCACGCCAGCTCGCCGCCCCGATAGGGGGTGCGACCTACCCCGTCCACCAGTAGCGCTCCGCCGAAGGCCACGAACGCCAGCCACGCCCCCGCCTGCAGCGCCGGCCACTCCAGCTGTCGCCCCTTGAGCCACTGCCACCCCACCACCGCCAGCAGCACTGGCACGATGAGCGCCAGCACGCCGAAGAGGGCCACCAAGATGCCGGCGAGCCCCGCGCCGAAACGGCCCAGGAGGTTGTGCACGTCATCCGAGGCGGCGGCCAGCCACGAGGGATCCAAGGGGTGGTAGGAGAACAGCGCCACCGCCACCACCAAGGCGGCCACCAGCACGATGTACCCGGCTACCTCGCGCGCCACCTCGTCCCGGGAGCGGCCCATCACCACACCCCCGCCAGGTGCAGCGCGACGGTCACGGCCGCCAGTGGCAGGACGTAGTAGGCGAAGAGATGTAACCGCCCGCCGTGCACCAGCCTGCGCACCGCCAGCAGCGACGCACCCCCCACCACCGCCGCCGCCAGCGCCCCCCCTCCGGCCATCCACCACAGGTCGGTTGACGCGGCGGCGAGAGCCTCCCGGTGGGACCACCCCTCCACCAGGGCGGCCCCCAGGACTGCCGGAACCGACAGCAAGAAGGAGAAGTCCGCCGCCCAGCGGCGCTCCATCCCCCCCGCCAGCCCGGCCGCGATGGTGGAGCCGGAGCGAGAAACGCCCGGCATGACGGCCACCCCCTGCGCCAGGCCCACCAGGGCGGCGGCGCGCCAGGGAGCGTCGGATGCCCCCCGCTGTCCCTTCCCGGGCCGGGCCCTGAGCAGGAGCAGCAGCGCGCCGGTCACCGCCAAGCCGGCGGCCACCGCCAGCGGTTGCTCGAAGGCCCGCTCGGCGATGCGCCGCAGCGGAAACGCCAGCGCCGCAGTGGCGAGCGTCGCCAGTGTCAGCTGGCCAGCAAGTCGCAGCATGTAGCGGTCGCGGAAGGCCTCCCAGATCCGCTGCCACTCCAGCGCCAGCACCGCCAAAGAAGTACCGAGGTGAAGGGCGACCTCGAACACCAGGCCGGGTGGCTGGAAACCCGGCATCAGGAGCTGCGCCAGCGCCAGGTGGCCGGACGACGAGACCGGCAGGAACTCGGTTAGCCCCTGCAGACACCCCAATAGAATGGCGTACGAGAGCGTCACAGCGCCTCACACCCCCACGATGGCCACCTGCACCGCCGGCCTGCACCCCTGCCGTCGCCGCAGTTCATTGCGCAACCAACGGGTTATTGTACTGCGCAGCTGGTCCTCGTCGCGGTACTCCTCCTGCCGGGCCCGGCGCAGCTCTTCCTTGAGACCGCCGGACAGGTAGCGGCGCTCGCCTTCCGTCATGGCCAGACCCAGCGCGCTCACCTGGGGATCACCCCAGGGGTTGGCGCTGGACGAGGAGCGCGGAACCGTCACGATCACCAGCCCGTTGCGCGCCACCTCGCGGCGCTGGCGCAGGTGCCCGGGATCGACGGCGGCGCAGCCGTCCTCCCCGACCAGGACCCGGCCGACCCCTTGCGGCACTCCCTGCGGTCGCAGCTCGGCATCGCTCCACCGCGCCGCTTGTCCATTTTCCACCACCAGGGTGCGGCAGCCGTGGCGGCGAGCCAGCTCGGCCAGCTCCTCCAGGTGACGCCGGCGCCCATGCACCGGCACCACCCAGCGGGGGCGGAGGGCCTCCAGCACCTCGTCCAGCTCCTGCCGGTGCGGGTGCCCCGAGGCGTGCACCGGCGCCTGGTCGGCGGTGACCACCGCGGCTCCTCGCCGCACACAATGATCGAAAAGGGTCGCCAGACGCCGCTCGTTACCGGGGATGATGCGCGCCGCATGAATGACAAGGTCCTCTCTCTGCAATCGAAAGCCGGCAATCCCGTCCACCGCCAACCGGGTGAACGCAGCGCCCGTTTCCCCTTGAGACCCGGTGGCCACGATCAGCAGGCGCTCCCTGGGCAGGCGAGCCAGCTCCCGGGGGGGCCGCACCGTCCCGGGCGGCAAGCCCAGCCCCCCCGCCGCCTCCTGCACCGCCAGCGTCTCATCGAGCCCCCGTCCCAGGGGAACCACCACCCGCCCGGCGGCCACTGCCGCCTGGGCGAACTGCAGGAAACGGCCGGCGTGGGAGGCAAAGGTCACCCCCACCACGGCTGCGCGGGCCTGGGCCACCAGTTCGGCGAGGGTGGCCGCCACCTCCGATTCCAGCGGCGGAGGGGTGGAGACCATCACGTTGGTGGAATCCACCAGCGCCACATCGACCCCGCGCTGCCCCCACGAAACCAGCGCCGCCACCGGAGTGGTCTCACCCAGCGCCGATGGCGTCAACCGAAGGTCGGTGGCCGCCACCAGGGTGGCACCGTCGCTCTCCAGGCGCAGTGTCAAGGTCCCGGGGATCGAGTGGGAAACCGCCAGCGCTTCGATCCGCCAGGAACCCACCGTCAGTACCGTGTCCGTCGCCAGTGCCTGGGCCTTCGGCGCGGGCAAGCCCTCGCTATCGCCGTTCAACCGCAACCGCGCCACCGTCGCTGGACTGCCAAACGCCACCACCTGCGGGAAGGCTGCGGCCAGGTGAGACGCTCCTTTCAGGTGATCGTCGTGGCCGTGGGTCAAGATCAGGCCCTCGGGCGGCACCGCGAGGGCAGAGTAGTCGGGATACTCGTACGCCACGCCGAACGGCTCGAGGTCGGAAAAGGCCGCCCCCGCGTCCAGCAGCACTTCATCTCCAGCCGTAGACGTCACCAGCATGGAGTTGGCGCCAAACTCCCCCAGTCCCCCCAGCGGCAGCAGCTGCATCCCTCAACCTCCCTGCCGCAGCGACGCCAGCGACTCCGCCAGTGCCAGCCACTGCCGTGTCTCCACCCGCTGCGGCCGCCACCCCGGCTCACACCCGGCGCTCACCAGAGCCTCGGCCACCAAGGCCACCGGGGCAAGCCTGGCAAGTGAGTTGGCCACTTTCTTCCGCCGCTGAGTGAAAGCCGCCCCCGCCAGGACGAGGGCCCCATCCATCACGTCCGCCGACGCAACCGGCGTCTGGAGATCGATCACCAGCACCGTCGATACCACCTTCGGCGGCGGCGAAAAGGCGGACGGTGGCACGTCGAACAGACGTCTCGCCCTGGCGAAGAGTTCCAGCTCGACGCTCACCAGCCCGCGGTGGGGGCTGCCGGGAGGCGCCAGGAAGCGCTCCGCCACCTCCCGCTGCACCATGACCACCAGGCGCGAAACGGTCGAATGGCAGCGGAGGAATCTCCGGATGATGGGGGTGGCCACCGCGTAGGGCAGGTTTCCCGCCACCTGCCACGGGCCACCGCGGGTCAGCTCCTGAAGATCGTCATGGAGCGCATCGGCGTGCCACACCTCCAGCCCGGCGGGGCCACCTAGCCGCGCCGCCAAACTCTCGGCCAAGCCGGCATCCAGCTCCACCGCTCGCACCAGTGGGAATCGCTCCACCAGCGGCGCCGTTAGCGCTCCACGACCGGGGCCGATCTCCAGCACCCGTGGCGGCTCGCCCGCTAGCGCGTCGCCGATGGCGGCGGCCACCCGGTAATCGCGAAGGAAATGCTGCCCGAGGCGCTGACGGCGGGAACGCACGGTTTGAAGCTCCACCCCTCCCTCCGTACAATACCTCTCCTCGGGGCCGCAAGGCACGGGAAAGGACGAGGCGATGGCATCCCAAAACGTGGTCGTGGTCACCGATGACACCTTCGACGCCGCCGTGGTCAACAGCGGCAAGCCGGCAGTGGTGGACTTCTGGGCGGCGTGGTGCGGGCCCTGCCGCATGATCGCCCCCCATATCGAGGCGCTCGCCGACGAATACGCAGGCCGCGCCGTGGTGGCCAAGCTGGACGTGGACACCAGTCGGCAGACCGCTATGAAGTTCGGCATCCAATCGATCCCCACTCTGCTGTTTTTCAAAGACGGCAAGCTGGCCGATCGCCTGGTGGGCGCCGTCGACCGCAAGGTCATCAAGGCCAAACTCGACGCCCTGCTGTGACTCCTCTGCGGCGCCGCCAGCGACCGGCCACCACCGCCGGCGTCATCGCTGGACCTCGGGGGCCGATCGGCTATCAGCTCGTCGGCCAGGGGCCGGCACTGGCGCTGCTGGCCGGGTTGGGGTCGACCGCCCGCCTGTGGGGAGAACTGGTGGGGATGCTTGCCCGCCGCTGCACGGTGGTCGCCATAGACAACCGCGGCGTTGGGGGCTCCCGTGGTGGGGGGCCGTTCACCCTCACCGGCGCCGCCGACGATCTGGCTCACCTCGCTCGCCATCTGAGCCTCGCCAGGCTGTCGGTGCTGGGCGTCTCCATGGGCGGGTTGGTGGCGGTGCGGGCCGCCGCTCGCCACCCCACCCTGGTTCATCGCTTGGTGGCCGTGTCCTGCGGCCTACGGTCAACCCCATCCCACTCCCGCGTTCTGCGTTTTTTCGAGCTGGCCCTCACTCGCTTGTCACCTGCGGAAGCGGCGGAGGCCCTGATGGCATTCGCCTTCTCCTCCACATTTGCCGATGCCTATCCCGGTTTCGTGGACCGGGCGGCGCGCCTGTGGTCGCCGGATTCGGCGGACCTGCCCGGTGCCTTGGACCAGCTGACCCACCTGCGGGCGGGGTTTGACCTGGGAGAGGACGCCCGTACGGTTACCTGCCCGACGCTGGTCATCGCCGGCGGCCTCGACCCCATCGTCCCTGCCGCCGCCACGCGGGAGCTGGCGGGAGCCATCCCCGGCGCGATGTACCGCGAGCTCCCCGCTGCCGCCCACTCGGTGCTGGCCGAGGGCGGGCCGCAGCTGCTCGAGGAAATCCTCACCTTCCTCAACCTCGGCCGGTGATGCCCGGCAAGATCGCGGTCAGGACTACACTGCGCAGGCGGCGTACCCCGCCGCCGGGAGAGAGACCATGAAGCTGTGCCGACTCGTCATCGGCGGCGTTCCCCGCTGGGGCACCATCCACGGGGAGCTCGTCACCCTCATGCGCGGTACACCCTGGGCCGACCCCACGCCTCTGGGCGGCTCGGTGCCCCTCGCGGGGGCGCGCCTCCTGCCCCCTTGCGAGCCCACCAAGATCGTCGCCGTGGGCCTCAACTACCGCGCCCACGCCGCCGAAATGGGCAAGGAGCTGCCCGCGGAACCGTTGCTGTTCCTCAAGGCTCCCTCATCGCTACTCTCCCCGGGAGAAGCCGTCCTCCTGCCGCAGGACTCCGCCCAAGTGGAACACGAGGGGGAATTGGCGCTGGTCATCGGTCGGACAGCGCGCCGGGTCGCCGCCAGCGACGCCCTGAATCACGTCCTCGGATACACCTGCCTCGACGACGTCACCGCGCGGGACATCCAGCGCCGCGAAAAGGTGTACGCCCGCGCCAAGGGGTACGACACCTTCTGCCCCGTGGGCCCCTGGCTCGAAACCGAACTGCCCGACCCGCAGAACCTCGCACTCGAGCTACGCGTCAACGGCGAGGTGCGCCAGCGCGGCACCACCGCCGACATGATCTTCCCCGTGGCGGAGGTCATTTCCTTCATCTCTCGCATCATGACCCTCCACCCAGGCGATCTCATCACCACCGGTACCCCGCCGGGGGTGGGGCGCCTGGCCCACGGCGACACCGTGGAGGTGCAAATCTCCGGTATCGGAACTCTTACCCACGGCGTGGTCGGCCCCGGCTGACCGGCGGCTGACGACGACGGCAACCCAGGGGCCCAACAGAATGGGGGCGAGCCCCCGGGTACGCGGTGTTGGTGAACAGGTCAGTCGGTGCCAGGGTGATGGGGCCCCAGGGACACCTTCGGATCGAGTCGCGCGGCGTGAATCGCGGCGGGAACGCTGAGCCCGATCAGGCTCGCCGTGAGGATCGTCGCCGCAACACTCCCGCCAATCACCACCGCCTCCAATGCCGCTGCCTGCCACGTCCAGACGATGGCCGCCACCAGGCCGCCGCAGGCCAGATCCAGCGCCATGCTCGGCGAAATCGTTGAGCTAGCTGCCGAGCAGCGTCATATCCACCACTCCGGCCAGGGTGCCGTCGGCATGCACCGGTGGTGCGTCCAGCAACCGGTGGGTGGCCATGGACTCACACGCCTGCAGCACCGCGGCCGAAGGCGGCAAGGCGAGCACCGGCTTGGCCATGAGGGCGCCAATCAGCGCCTCCCGCGGGGCGCCGAGGAGGGCCCGCACCGGAACTACCCCCACCAGCCTCTCGTTCTCATCCACCGCGCAGAAGTACAACATCCGGTCCGGCAGCATGCAAGTGCGGATCACCTCCAGGGCGGCGGCGACCGTCTGGTCGTGGCGCAGCAGCACCGGCTGCGGTCGGGCGTGTTGCAGCGCCCGTTCGTGGGCATGGCTCAGCTCCACAGCGCAAAGGTATCGCACCCGCGCTGTGAAGGTCGTCAGCTCTCCCACGCTCCCCCGCCCTCAGTGGACCGAAGACCCGCGGGGTCACACGCGGACACTGACACCGACATGGACACGGGTACCCTTCCGAGCGGGTCAAAGCAGCCCGACCGTGAGGGCTGGCCAGAGGCCCGCACACCCAGGTGCGGTCACGGACACGGGCACAGCCGCCGCTGCACCCGACTACGAATCGCCAAAAAGAGCTGTAGTCGGTGGATTCCATGACGGGGGCGCGGGTGGGGGGTCGCCGGACCCCCCGAAAAGGATGGAGCGGGAAACGGGATTCGAACCCGCGACTTCGACCTTGGCAAGGTCGCACTCTACCGCTGAGTTATTCCCGCTCGCCGCCCTCTCATCGAAGGCGCAAGAAAAATAGCAATCACGCCTCAAACAGTCAAGTCCGGAAGCCGCGCCGGCCAGTCTCTCGATGAAGGTGAGCCATCTCACCGTCGCCGCCGCGCGGCCCACCGCCCTGGGAGACCGCTCCTCCCGGTCAGGCTAGAATTGACGTTCATGCAGAACTCTGATCGCCTGAGTGACTCCATGGGATTCCCCATTCCCAAGGCTGACTCCGGGCGGCGGCTGGGGTTTACGACCTACCTGCGCAGCCGTCTGATCACCGGCGCATTGGTGGCCTTGCCCTTGGTCATTACCCTATTCTTCGCCCGCTTCCTTTTCAACTTACTGGATCGCTGGTCGTACCCGATTTCCGAGCGCCTGGTGGGGCATGCCATCCCCGGCGCCGGCGCCGTCCTGGCCATTTTCCTCGTCTTCATCCTCGGGGTACTGGCCCACAACATGTTCGGACGTCGCATCTTGCGGTTTGGCGAGGCGATCATCTCGCGGGTGCCACTGCTCAACTCGGTGTATCTCGGCTCACGCGAGGTGACAAGGGCCTTCAGCTCCGACCGTACCAAGAGCTTTCGCCGCGTGGTGCTCATCCCCTATCCCGTGGAGGGATCCTGGGCGGTGGCATTCGTCACCGTGGAGTTCACCACCCTCACACCCGCCGGCCCATGTCGCATGGTCTCCGTGTTTATGCCCTCCACGCCCAACCCCACGACCGGCTTCTACCTGATCTACCCCGAGAGCATGGTGCGCGATACCGACCTCACCGTGGAGGAAGCGGCGCGTATGGTGATTTCCGGCGGCATCCTCGCCCCGCCCCCGGACCACGTGCTGCGTCCTTCGGATTTGCCTCGAACATGAGCGCACCGGAGCCGGGCGAACCCTCCTGGGGGCGCTCCCACGCGCTCGCCATTGACCACGCCTTGGCCGTCGCCTACCCCGAGGCCTGGTGCGAGCTGCGTTACTCCAACCCCTACGAGCTGTTGGTTGCCACCATCCTGTCGGCGCAGTGTACCGACGCCCGCGTCAATCAGGTCACCCCGGCGCTCTTCGCCCGCTACCCGGACCCCGCCACCTTGGCCGCCGCCGACCCCAAAGAACTCGAGGAGCTGATCCGCCCCACCGGTTTCTTTCGTAACAAGGCCAGGGCCCTCGTAGGGATGGCCCGGGCCATCGCGGAACGCTTCGCTGGCCGGGTACCGGCCACCATGGAGGAGTTGACCTCCCTTCCCGGGGTGGGACGCAAGACCGCCAACGTCATTCTGGGCACCGCCTTCGGGATCGCCGCGGGGATCGTGGTGGACACTCACGTGGCTCGCCTGAGTAGGCGCCTCGGCCTCACCCGCCAGAGCGATCCGGAGGGGATCGAAGGTGACCTCCAGGAGCTGTTTCCGCCCTCTTCCTGGATCCTGCTGGCGCACCGCCTGATCATCCACGGCCGCAGGGTGTGCACGGCCCGCCGCCCCGCCTGTGACTCCTGTCCCCTATCCCACCTGTGTCCTCGCCTGGGTGTGGCAGAGGCTACAATTCCCCCGACAAGCGCCGGCCGGCGCAGGAGATAGCATGCACCCACGCACGCCCTGGGGGGGGTGGATCGAAGTGATCACCGGCAGCATGTTCTCGGGCAAGTCCGAAGAGCTGATCCGCCGGCTTCGCCGCGCCATCATCGCCCGCCAGCGGGTGCAGGTGTTCAAACCCCGGCTGGACGACCGCTTCGCCGCCAACCAGGTGGTCTCCCACTCCAACTGGCGGCTGGAGGCGGAACGCGTCGCCAAAGCCGCCGAGATTCTCGCCCGCCTGGACGCCCGGACCGAGGTGGTGGGGATCGACGAGGCGCAGTTCTTCGACGCCGATCTGGTGCGCGTGTGCAACCACCTGGCCGACCTCGGCAAGCGGGTGATCGTCGCCGGCCTGGACATGGATTTTCGCGGTGCGCCCTTCGGCCCCATGCCCGAACTCCTGGCGGTGGCCGAGGAGGTGGAAAAGATGCACGCCATCTGCGCCCGCTGCGGCGCCCCGGCGGCGTACACCCAGCGTCTCACCCAGGCACAGGAACAGGTCGTGGTGGGCGCCGCCGACATCTACGAGGCTCGCTGCCGCCGCTGCTTCGAAGCGGGTGGCCCGGCCCCGGTGCCGGAGCTGTATCCGGCCGGCGACGAAGGAGAGTAGCGGCCCCGGTCAAATGAGACCCGAACGCAGCGCCTTGCTCACCGCCTCGGCCTTGGAGTGCACGTGCAGCTTCTGGTAGACCGAGCGCACGTGCTTGCGCACGGTGTTGACGGTGATCCCCAGCTGCTCCCCCGCCGACTCGTAGTTGTGGCCCTCGGCGAGCAGTCGCAGCAGGCGGGTCTCTTGGTCGGTCAGGTGGCATTCCGTGGCCAGCGGATCCGGGCGCAGCTTGCGGAACAGCTGCACCAGCTGGCGGGCCACCTCGGGGGACATGGGTGCGCCGCCGCCCACCGCCTCGCGGATGAAACTCAGCAGCTCGGCGGGCGGGGTGCGCTTCAGGATGTAGCCGTCGGCGCCGGCGCACAGGCAGCGGAAGATGCTGGCGGTGTCCTCGAACACCGTGAGCATGAGCACCGAGGCGGCAGGGTAACGCTGCTTGAGCAGACCCACCCCCTCGGCCCCCGAACGCCCCGGCAGGTGCAAATCCAGCAGGATCACCTCGGGGGGCGACGTGGTTGTTCGCGCGAGCGCCTCTTCCACCGAACCGAAAGCCCCGGTCAGGGTGAATCCAGGGCTGGCCCGCAGCAGCAGCGCCAGCCCCTCACGCGTGATACGGTCATCCTCGACCACCGCCACGGCGATACAGGCCTGGTTCATGAGGTCCTCGCGCTGCACTCATCTTTACCACGCCTGCGGTGAGGGCGAAGGTGCACGGACATGCGCCCAAGACGCCGGCCACGCAGGGGTACAGTGACGACCACCCGCGTCCCACCGCCCGCGGGCCGCTCCCACCGCACCGACCCTCCCAGGGCGGCGGCGCGACGTCGCATGTTGGCCATGCCTCGCCCGCTCCCCTTTCCCTCCGCGCCCGTCGCCGCCGGGACACCGGCCCCGTCGTCCACGATGGCTACCCGGAGCTCGGCCGGCATCACGCGGACCTCGAGCTCGACGCGCCGCGGCCGTCCGTGGCGGCGCGCGTTGTGCAGCGCTTCCTTGACGATGAGGAACAACTCCCGGCGTAGATCGCCGTCCATGGCCACGGGCGGATCGCCGCTCGGCGCCACGAGGCTGAAGGCGATGCCGTCCTGCTCGAAGAGGTCGTGGCCCAGCCGTCGCAACCGGCCGAGGAGGGAATCCACGGTATCGCCAGCGGGGTCCACCGCCCACACCACGTTGGCCGAGGTGTCCAGCAGTTCCCGCGCCGCGCCGGCGATCTCGTCCAGAAACCGCTCGCGCTCGAGGGGCTCCAGCGCCGCGGTGCGACTGACCCCCGCCAGGATGGCGATGCGCGAGCACAGCAAACCCAGCTCGTCGTGCAGGTCGGCGGCGATGCGGTCGCGCAGCCTCGCCACGCGTTGCAGGGAGGCGATGCGGGCGCGGTGAGCAACCAGCGCCGCCGCGGCCACGAGCAGAGCCAGCGAGGTCACGAACCACCACCGCCGCCAAAAAGGCGGCGGAATCTCGAACGAAACGCGCGCCTCGGGGGACACCTGCCCGTCCCGCACGGCGCGCAGCCGCAGCCCCCCGCGCCCCGAGGAGGGAACCAGCACGCTCACGTCCCCGTCGCCGGCAGGATGCCAGGTGTCGCCCTCGAAGAGGTACTCGAACTTGCGGTTTTCTCCCCGGTGCAGGTCCACGACCGTGAAGGCGAGGCGTAGGTGACGGGTCCCCGCCGGCAGGCGCAGGCCCTCGAGGGCCGTCACCCCCACTTCCGGCACGGGGAGGGGCACCCCGTCGACGGACGCGGCGGTGACGCGCACCGGCCGCAGCGGCAAGGGCACGGGCAGACGCGGCGAGATATGCGACACGCCGGCCAAGGTGGCGAACCACAGATTGCCCTCCCCATCCCGCGCCGCCGCCTGCACGCTGTTGCACGACAGGCCGTCGACGGCGCTCATGTGGACGAGGCTCCCCGAATCGGGATCCAGGCGATCCACCCCCAACTGGGTACCCACCCAGATGCAGCCTTCGTCGTCCTCCACCAAGGCGAACACGCCGTCGCTGGCGAGACCTTCCCGGTTCGAAAGGCGCCTGAACAGCGGCGCGGCCGCCGCCGGGTCGTCCACGCGCCCCAGCCCCCCGCGGGTGGCGCCGACCCACAGTCGCCCGCGGCGATCCACGAGCAGGGACGAGACAAACCCGCCCGGCACGCCGTCACTCTCACCGAAGAACTCCAGGCGCGACTTTTGCAAACGGCCCACCCCGCCACGGTAAAAGCCCACCCACACCGTGCCGTCCGCGGTTTCGGCAAAGGCGCTCGGTGTGTCCGCCGGCACGCCGTGCTCGGCTCCGTAGCGCACGAACGACTCCTGCGTGCGGTCAAAGCGGGCCAAATACACCGGTCCCCCGGCCCCCACCCAGATGTCGCCGCGGGAGTCCTCGAACAGCCGGAAAACCAGGTCGCTTCCCAGCCCGGAGGCGGCGCCGTACACCGCCCGGGGTCGCGCGCGGGCGAGGTCCGCAAGGCGGCGCACGGCGGGCAGCCGAAACAACCCGGCGTCGGTGGGCACCCACCACTCGCCGTTGCGGTCCACCAGAGTCACCTGACCCCGCGCCCAGCCGAGCGGCGTCCCCGATGGGATGGGCAGCGGCACGGCCTCGAGACGTCGGCCCACCACGCGGTGCACCGCCGTCCCCGGCGGGTACCCCACCACCACGACCCCGAAGCGCGCATCCCAGAACACCGAAGCGGTGGAGGAGGTGGCCAGCCCATCGTTTTTGAGATAGCTTGTGAAGCCGCCGCGGCGCAGGCGCATCACCCCCCGCCGTTCGCTGCCGATCCAGATATTGGCCGCGTCATCCTCCAGCACCGCGGTGGTGCGGGCGTCCGCCAGACCGACGCCCTCGTCCAGACGCCGGACCTCGTCCGCCCACAGGTGAAACACCCCATCGGTGGTCGCCAGCCACACGTCGCCGTTGCGTGACCCCGCCACGTGCATGAGCCGGAACGCTTCCACCCCCGCCTCGCGCCCCCAGCACACCGGCCGCCCACCCGGGGAGGGCGGCGGTTGCGGCGCCTCGGGGCGCCACCACACGGCCCGCTCGTACAGCGTCTCGCCCTCCCCCGCCGCCGAGCCGGGAACGAAGGCACACAGGGCACGGGTGGTCACCCACACCCGGCCAGCGGTGTCGACCGCCAGGGACGTCACGTGGTTGTCGCGAGGCTCGCGCGCCACGCGAAGCGCCTCGAGGCGCCCCCCCGCGCTGCGGCGGAGCAGGCCCGCCGCCGTGCCCAGCCACACGTCGCCCGAGCGGTCGCGGGCCAACGCCGTGATCTGCGCCGCGGCCCGCATCACCACCTCCCGCCGCCACGTCTCGCCGGCGGCACCTACCCGCACCAGGGCCGACCCGAAACCTGCCAGCACCCCGTCCCCGTCCGGCAGGAGCGCGAAGATGAGGTTATCCAGAGGCTCCGGCTCCCGCGGTGCAACCGCGAACAGGTATCCGTCCCCGCGCCGCGCGTCGGCGAGCAGCGCCAGCCCGTGCGAGGTACCGACCCAGATCCGCCCGTCGCCGTCTTCGGCGAGACTGCGCACCACCGGGTGGGGCAGCCCGTCGGCGGTGCTCATGCGGGTGAAGGAGCGACCGTCGAAACGCGACAACCCGGTATCCGTGCCCACCCAGAGGAAACCCCTGGAGTCCTGCAGCAAGGCCGTCACGCGATCGCCGGCCAGGCCGTCCTGCGCGTCGAGTGTCCATACCGGCAACCTCTCGGCATCGGCCGGGGTACCGCCGACCAGCACGGCGGCGCCGGTGACAAGCGCCGGCCACAGGCGACCGGAGCCGGGGGGAGAACGCCGCATGACAGGCTCCGCCACTTCGTCATTCCAGGGTACACGAACATGCACTTCTCGGACAACGGCCCGCGGTCAACACTGCTTTTCGAGACGCCAGTCATCCATTGGCAGCATCTCAGGGAGGCACACGATGCGACGGATCATCGCAAACCCCGTCCCGGCGGCACTCGGACTGTGGTTGGTCGCCACCTTTTCCCAGGCCGGCTTTTCCGGCACCGACGTCTTTCTCCCCTCGGTGGGGGCGAGGCCCGGGGTGCCGCCTTCGGTGTGGTACACCACCGTGTGGGTGCACAACCCCAACGCCACGGCGGCCAACGTGACGTTCTACTTGCTGGAGCGGCAAGCCAACCCAGCGCCGCTGACCTTCACCGACACCATCCCCCCCGGCGAGACCAGGAAGTACGACAACGCCATCCAGAGCATGTTCGCGCGCCAGACCTTCGGGGCGCTGCGGGTGACCTCCAACGTCAAGGTCATTGTCGGGTCGCGCATTTACTCGCAGTCGGGGAGTCTCGACGACTCGGTGGGGCAGTTTTTCGCCGGCATCCCGGCGAGCTTCGCCATCGGCGCCGGACAGGCGACCGAGCTGCTCGGGGTGTACGGCACGCAGCCCTCTTCGAACTCGACCTTCAGGTACAACTTCGGGTTCGTGGAGACGACCGGGACGGGGACCTGCACGGTGAAGGTGACGGCAAGCGACGCCACCGGGGCGCCGCTGGCCAGCAAGCGGTACACCGTGCGGCCGTGGGAGCAGGTGCAGAAGGCGTTCAAGGACGAGTTTCCCGGTCTGGACGAGACCAACGCCCG
>CALEVZ010000074.1 GCA_937924755.1 uncultured bacterium | reverse complement strand
GGCGGCCGGGAGGTGGCTGACACCGGGGATTGGCGGCTCTCCTCCGCCGGTCCACCACCCGCCTCCCCGGGGGGCTCCGCGGCCAGGGCCGGTGGTAGCCAGGGCGGTGGGGGTGCAGCCGGGGCCGGCTCGGGGGCCAGAGCGGCACTGGCGGCGGCCAGGCCTTGCTGGAGCAGCTCCCGGCGGGCCTCCTGGTCGCGCAGGGAGGCCAGCAGGGCCCGTAGCTTGACCGGGTCCGCCTGTTCGGCGCCGTGAATGGCCTCCAGCAGCAACGCCGGGGTGATGGGGCCGTTCTTCATGCCCATCTGTTCGAGCAGTCGCTTCGCCTCCTCGATCCCGACGTGGGCGGCGATTTCGCGCCGCTTTCGGGGGGTGAGACGGCGCTCCGTCCGCCAGGCGTGGGCCAGCACCTTGAGTTTCTTCAGCGGCGTGTCCACCGCACGCAGTTGAAACAGCAGGTTGCCCAGTTCGCTGGCGTTGCTCATGATCTACCCCTTTGTCGGCTCCTTGGCCGCGGCTCCGGCCGGGCCGGTCACTGCCCCCGGCAGACGGGAGATGTCCTGCAAAAACCGCTTGAGGTCGACGCCGGCCAGCTGCTGCATGATGGGGGTGAGCTGGGATAATACCTTGACCACGTCCTCCGACAGTTTGGCGGCCCCGGTGCCCGAGCCTTCCCCCCTCCCTGGCTGATGATGGTGGTGTTGCCTGCCCGCGATAGCGGCTCGGCGATGGCAGCGGCGATCTCTGGCAGGACCTTCAGGGCCTCGAGGGACAGGCCATCATCGTTGTAGAGCTTGAGGGCTTCGGCCAGCAGGCGGCGCGCCTCCGCCTGCCCCCTGGCCTTGATGGCCTCGGCTTCGGCCAGGCCGATCTCCCGGCGCTGCACCGCTTCGGCCTCGGCCTTGGCGAGCCCCTCGGCCTTGAGGGCGAGCGCCAGCTCTTCGCGGCGCTTGCGCTCGGCGGCGGCCTGGCGCTCGACGCGGTACTGCTCGGCATCGGCGAGGCGCTCGGCCTCGTACTTGCGGGCGTTGGCCTGCTCGCGCACCTGGGCGTCGAAGACGAGCTTCTGGCGCTCCACCTCGCGAGCGGCGATGGCGATGTCCTGGACCTTGGTTTCCATCTCGCCGGCCTTGGTGGCGCGGGCCTGGGCCACGTTCACCTCCTCCTGGATGGAAGCCTTTTTCATCTTGAGCGCCTTCTCGGCCTCCGCCACTTCGGTGTCCACGGCGAACTTCTTCTCCTGGCGTGTCTGGCGGGCGGCTTCCTCCTCGAGAGTGGCGTCGCGGTCGGCCTGGGCGGTGGCGATGCGGGCGTTTTTCAAGGCCTCCTGGATCTTGGGCTGTCCGAGGGCGTTCAGATACCCCTCGTCATCCTAAATCTCCTGGAACACGAACGACTTGAATTCGAACCCCATGCCCTCAAGATCGAGGTTGGCCTCCTCCCGGACGCGCTCCTGGAAGCGGCGCTGGTCGCGGTAAAGCTCTTCCACAGTGAGAGTGCCGATGATGCCGCGCAGGTGCCCGGCGACGGTTTCCTTGATGGTGCCTTGGATCTGCTGCGGCGGCACGCCCAGGAAGCCCTCGGCGGCGCGCCGGATATGATCGATATCCCCCTTGATCTTGACCTGTGCCACCGCCTTGACGTTGATGGGGACGCCCTGCACGGTGTAGACCCGCTTGAGGTCGATGTCCAGCGTCGTCATCTTGAGGGAGAGAGTCTCGGCGGCTTCCCAGGCGGGCCAGACGAAGGTGCCGCCGCCGCGAACGATGCGGAAGCTCTCCACCTCGCCGCGCTCGTCGCGTACCTTGCGGCCGGTCAGCTTGCGACGGCCATAGACGATCAGCGCCTCGTCCGGCCCCGCCTTCTTGTAGCGGGAACGCACGACGAGGTAGGCGATGAAGAGAAACGCGGCGACGAGGGCGATGTATAGCAGCGTGCTGAAAACGGTCATGGCACTCCTCCCGGTGCGGTGCTGGCGCGATCACCGAAGTGTACGGCACGGGACGGGCGAAATCTGAGGGGGAGTCGGCCAGAGAATCGATCACCCCAGCGAGTCGAAGGCGGCGCGGATGGCCACGACGTGTCGCAGGAGGGTGTGGAATTCCTCCAGGGAAAGCTGCGTGGCGGCGTCGGAGAGGGCGTGGGGCGGGTCGGGGTGGACCTCCACGAACAGCGCGTCCACCCCGGCGGCGACGGCGGCGCGGGCGAGGTGGAGATGATACTCCCTGGCCCCTCCGGTGGCGTGGCCCAGCCCCCCGGGCAGCTGCAGGGAGTGGGTGACGTCGAAGACCACCGGGGCCAGGCGCCGCATCATGGGCAGGGCGCGCATGTCCACTACCAAGTTGTTGTAGCCGAAGCAGACCCCCCGTTCGGTCAAGGTGACGTCGTGATTGCCGGTGGAACGCACCTTGGCCACGGCGTTGGCCATGTCGTGGGGGGCCATGAACTGCCCCTTCTTGATGTTGACCGCGCGGCCGGTGCGCCCGCAGGCCAGCAGGAGGTCCGTCTGGCGGCACAAAAACGCCGGCACCTGAAGGACGTCGACGACCTCGGCGGCGACCTCGGCCTGGGCCGGCTCGTGTATATCGGTGAGGATGGGCAGGCCGGTGGCGGCTTTGACGGCGGCCAGGGCGGCCAGGCCATGGCGCAGGCCCGGCCCCCGGTAGGACTCCAAGGAGGAGCGGTTGGCCTTGTCGAAGGAGGCCTTGAAGATCAGCGGGACGCCCCAGGTTTTCGCTTCCTCGAGCAGGGCGAGTGCTACCCCCACGACGTGCTCCGGGGATTCGATCACGCACGGCCCGGCGATCACCGCCAGGGGGTGGGCGGGGCCGATCACCACGGTCGGGGAGAGTCGGGCTACCAGCGGCGGGGACGGCTCCATCTAGCTGTGCCCTCCCGGCGGTGTTGGCAGGTCGGGGAGCAGGTCGTCCGTGCCGGCCAGCTCGGCGGGCTGTTCGAAGGGCTCAGCGGCGTCCACTGAGCAAGCCCGGCGCTGGCGGTACTCCAGCGCCGCCTTGACGAAGGCCACGAACAGGGGGTGGGGGGCGAAGGGCTTGGATTTCAGCTCCGGGTGGAACTGGCAGGCGACGAACCAGGGGTGGTCGGGGATCTCGATCATCTCCACGAAGATGCGGTCGGGGGAGCGACCGGTCACGCGCAGGCCGCGCTCCTCCAGCAGAGGGACGTAGTCCTGGTTGACCTCGTAACGGTGGCGGTGACGCTCCCACACCTGGTCGGCGCGGTACGCCTCCCAAGCCCGCGAACCGGGCTTGAGCACGCAGGGGTACTTGCCCAGCCGCATGGTGCCGCCCATGACGTCTACTCCCACCAGTTCGCGCATCTTGTAGATAACCTTATAGGGAGGGTCGGTGGCGAACTCCGAGGAGTTGGCGCGCTCCAGCTGGCAGACGTGGCGGGCGAATTCGATGACGGCGGTCTGCAGGCCGAGACAGATGCCGAAATACGGAATTTTGTGGCCGCGCGCCAGCTCGATGGCTCGGATCATCCCCTCGATGCCTCGCTTGCCGAAACCGCCGGGGACCAGGATGCCGTCTACCTGGAACAGCTCCTCCACGTAGGCCTCGTGCTCGAGCTTTTCGGAGTCGATGAATACCAGCTCGACCCGTGCCTGGTTGGCGATGCCGCCGTGGCGCAGCGCCTCGTTCAAGGACTTGTAGGAGTCCTGCAGGTTGACGTACTTGCCGACGATGCCGATGCGGACCTCGCGCTCGGGGTTCTTGAGCTTGTCAACGATCACCTGCCATTTGGAAAGATCGCCCTTGCCGGCAGGCAAGTTCATCAGCTCAAGGAGGATGCGATCCAGCCCCTCGGCCGCCAGACGCTGCGGCACCTCGTAGATGGTATCAACGGTGCGAGCCGGAATCACGGCCCGCTCCTCCACGTTGCAAAACAACGCGATCTTTCGCCTCATCTCGGCGGGCAGCGGGCGATCCACGCGGCAAACGAGGATGTCGGGCTGCACGCCAATGGCGCGCAGCTCCTTCACCGAGTGCTGGGTGGGCTTGGTCTTCAACTCGTCCGAGGCCGGCAGGTAGGGCACTAGGGTGACGTGCACGTTGATGGCGTTGGCGCGGCCGGCGTCCAGGCGCAGCTGGCGAATTGCCTCGAGGAAGGGCAGCGACTCAATGTCACCGACGGTGCCGCCGATCTCGACGATCAGGACGTCGTACCCCTCCGCAGCGGCCATGATGCACGCCTTGATCTCGTCGGTGATGTGCGGGATGACCTGCACGGTGGAGCCCAGGTAGTCGCCCCGGCGCTCTTTCTCGATGACCGTCTGATACACCTTGCCGGTGGTGAGGTTGTTGCGGCGGGACGTGATCAGACTTGTAAACCGTTCGTAGTGACCGAGATCCAGGTCGGTCTCGGCGCCGTCGTCGGTGACGTAAACCTCGCCGTGCTGGAAGGGCGACATGGTGCCGGGGTCGACGTTGATGTAGGGGTCGCACTTCATCAGGCTGACCGAGAAGCCGTGCGCCTCCAGCAGCGCGCCCATGGAGGCCGCGGCGATCCCCTTTCCCAGCGAGGACACTACCCCGCCGGTCACGAACACGAGCTTGGTCGCCATCCTGGACCCTCCTCTCAGAGTGCACCGAGGCCGCGGGCACGCAGGGCCGCCTCGGCATGCCGTACGTCGTCCGGAACGTCAACCGCCACTGACTCCCCCGCCGCCGCCAGCACGTGGATGTCCATCCCGTGCCAAAGCGCCCGCAGCTGCTCCAACCCTTCGGTGCGCTCCAGCTCCGTCTCCTGCCAGGCGGTGAACTCCAGGAGCGCCTGGCGCTGGAACCCGTACAGGCCCACGTGCCGCAAGGTGGCCCGTGGGCTGGGGTTGCGGGGGTAGGGGATGGGGGCGCGGGAGAAGTACAGCGCCCGCCCAGCCTGATCGCAGACCACTTTGACCACGTGGGGGTCGGCGAGGTCTCCCTCCCGGCCGGGCAGGGCCAGCGTCGCCATGGGGACCTCCGGCTGGGCGAGCAGGAACTCGGCGATGATCCGCAGGTTCTCGGGTGGAAGCGCCGGCTCGTCCCCCTGGACGTTGAGGACCACGGCCGCCGGGCGAGACCGGGCCACTTGGGCCACGCGGTCGGTGCCCGAGGTAGCCTCCCCGGTCATTTCGACCGTGGCCCCGGTTGCTCGCGCGGCGGCGGCAATCCGCTCGTCATCGGTGGCGACGATGATCTCGTCGGCCACCCCTGCCTCGCGCACCCGCGCCACCACGTGGGCCACCATGGGTACTCCCAGCAGCGGGACGAGGGGCTTGCCCGGAAAGCGGCTAGAGGCGTAGCGTGCCGGAATGACGGCGAGGACCGATCCCCTGTCCATCCTGTGCAGGCACTCTACGGGGTCCAGGGCGGGGTGTCAACGCGCCGGAGTGCCGGTGTTGATACTCTTAGACGGTGCGTCGGCAAGGGCGGGTGACGGCACGTTGGGGAGCCCCCGGGGCGGTGCTGTTGGCCGGCGCGCTTGCCGTGGTGATGGTGCACCGCTTCTGGATTGCGGAGCTGTCCCATGTCACGGGTGAGGCGCAGTGGATGTGGGTGACCGATCAGCTGGAGCGCGTCAGCCCGACTCATGGCCTATTCGTCGCCAACTTCTCGCTCCCCGCCCCGCCGCGCGAGGCGCTGCTGAAGGTCTGTGGGGACCGTGAGTACGTCGTCTACGCCAACGGCACACCTGCGGCGTGTGGATGGAGCCGGCCCGGCTTCCGGCTCGATTTATACGACATCGGCCACCTGCTGCGGCAAGGGGACAACGTCCTGGCGGTGGAGGTTCGTTCGCCCACCCCGGTGGGGGGAGTGTTGCTGGCCCTCGATGTGGCGGGGGTCGGCGCCAACGTGGTGACGAGCGGGCGATCCTTCGTGCTGCGCCGGCACTTTTCCCTGGCGGCGCGGGAACCATACGATCTGCCAGTACCGGTGCTGTGGGGAAGACCGCCGCGGCAGCCCTGGGGGTATCCGCAGATCGTTTCCCACCCGCGCACCCTGGATGAAGTGTTGGTCCTGGACCCCGTCCGCCTGGAGCAACGGGAGGGAGTGGCCCTCCCACGAGGCGGTATGCGATTCGAGCTTCCCGAAGAGGTCGAAGGGTACCTGTGGCTGGAGCGGGGGGGCGATGGCGAAATCTACCTGGCGACCGGCCGCGAGGGTGATCTCGACGACGCTGCGGCACGCGCCCGTGCCCAGGCGGTGGTCTCGAGTCCGGGCCAGCGCCGATGGCTCGACCCCATGCCGCGACGCCTGCGTTCGATTTGGATCTTTTCGCGGCAGCCGCCGACGGCGGTGGAGATTTGGCCGCTCCCCTCGGAGCTCCGCAGCGGCGCCCCGGGCCTGGTGGTGGAGAATGGCGTGGCCGTCGAGCGGACGCTGTGGGTGAGGCACTTTCCGCCCCCGTAGCGGCTCGCCGCGGGGGCAGCCCTGGGGGTTACGAGAGCTGGTCAGCTAGCTCGGCGAGGGCGCGCCGGGCCTCGCCGACCTCGGCGCGATTGGAATCGTAACCTCCCAAAATGAGGGCCTGTCGGTAACACTCGAGGGCGGTGCCGGCGTCCCGGAAACGATGCCAGGCGAGGTGGCCCTTGAGCAGCCAGGTATCGATGTTGCGTGGATCCTCGGCGAGAATCTTGTCGCAAAAATGATCGGCAAACCGCCAGCGACCCTCGCGTATGGCACGCTCGATTTGTCGCCGAAACGCCGCGACGAGAGTCGTCTCTTCGCGGGCTCGCGAAACATCACCGCTGACGTGGCGCAAGATCGCAGCAACCATCGATATATTAAGTATAGCCGACAAACTCTCAAGTTGCAAGGCCCCCAGTTGCCTGATCAAAAACCTGCCCGAACGGGGATGGTTGCCAGAGGTGAGATCCTGCTCGAAACGGTGTCGGGGGGTGAGACTGCTTTGTCCGGTCCATGGCGACAGTCGAGCAGTCGCCGGCGGCCGTCCGGAGGCCATGGGAACACATGGAAGGAAGCGGAGACCGCGTCGACAGGCCGCGCCACCGCCCGTGCCCGGCGCCGGCGTCCGTGAGCGTGCCGGGGATCCTGGCGTCTCCCCGTTGGACTGCCCGAAACGGCCGAGGCTGGAACAGCGGCGTGGGGCACACGGTTGTGTGAGGCGATGATGGGAGATGAAGACGTGTTTGCCCAAGCGGTGGATCAGGGGCAGCTGGCGGCCCTCTCGGGGGGGCTGGCGGTGGCCCGCGGGTGGCGGCCGGATCTTTTGCGTGTGCGCGGGACGGAGCCCCTGGCGGCGCTGGACCGCATCGTCACCCAGGCGGTGAAGGAGCTGCAGCCGGGGGAGGGGAGGCTGGCCCTGCTACTCCACGCCAAGGGGCAGTTTCGCGCGCTTTTTGCGGTGTTCGCCGACGGCGAGGGAGCGACGCTGCTGGCACCGCCGGGTCGCGGGGGAGAGGTACTGGCCGGGTTGGAGCGCTACCTGGCGCTGAGCCGCTGCCGCCTCGAGCGGTCTTCTCCAGCGGCCCTCACCCTTCTGGGCCCGGGGTGGGAGGCGGCGGTGGTCGCCTGCGGCGCCGACCCCGCGCCACTGCGGGCCGGGGGGTGGGCCGCGGTGGGGGAGGGGGAGGGGCGGCTGGGGTTTTTCGGCTGGACGCTGCTGGGCCTGCCCGGTGTGGCGGTGGCGACGGGGGGTGTCCTGGCGGCAGAGGCTCTGGAACAGCAGCTGGCAGTTCAGGGGGCGGTACCCATCGCAGCGCCCGCACTGGAGTGCGCCCGCATCCTGGCCGCCTGGCCCGCCTGGGGGGCCGAGCTTACCGAGACCACGTTACCCCCGGAGATCGCCATCCTGGACGAGCTGGCCATCTGCTACCGCAAGGGGTGCTACACGGGGCAGGAGACCATCGCCCGCATGAAGACCTACGGCCACCCCAACTGGCGGCTGGCGCGGCTGCGCCAGGAGGCGGGGGCCGAAGAGGCTCCCGCCCTGCCCCAGGAACTCTTCCTGGAGCAGGGCGGCAAGGTCAAGGGGCGGCTCACCTCCTGGGCTCGCCACCCGCAGCTGGGGGG
Source organism: uncultured bacterium (assembly GCA_937924755.1). Lineage (GTDB taxonomy): Bacteria > Acidobacteriota > Thermoanaerobaculia > Thermoanaerobaculales > Thermoanaerobaculaceae > CALEVZ01. The sequence continues at coordinate 1,832 of CALEVZ010000074.1, read as the reverse complement.
CGTCGCCCTGGGGATGGTGCACCGCACCTCCCCGGAGGACGCCCCCTTGCACACCGCCGACGGCCGCCGCTTCGCGCCCCTCCCCTAGCGCAGCATCACCAGCACGTGGACCTCTCCTTCACCGCTTTCCAGGGTGCCCAGCGCCTTGCCCAGGATGGCGCCGGGCACCCAGCGGGTGGCGCGCATGGCCACGCCGGGGCGCGAGCTGGAGGTCAGGGGGTCGCCGGGGCGAACCGGCCCGCCTTCATCGCACACCTTCACCGGGACAACGCCGACGACCGCCAGGGCGACCTTGCCTTCGGCGGGGAGGTCGCGGAACAGGTCGCCGACGAACCCCGGCTGCGTGGAAACGACGCCCAGCAGGGACGCCTGGTACGGCTCGCTGCTGCGGCTCAGCCGGCCATCGGCGGCCACTGCCACGACCTCACCGGCGGCCAAGGTCTCACGGGCCGGCAGCAGCTCGGCGAAGTCCGCCCCGCCGCCGGTGAAGGTGCCGTCAGCGGTCACGTTGCCCACGTTGGAGACGCGGAAGCGCACGTTGCCTGCCGCGGAGAAGGCCTTGATGAGGTCGCCCGCGCCGGTGTTGGTGATCACCGCACTGGCGTCGGAGGAGTTGGCGATGGCGTGCAGGGCGATACCTCCGGAGCTCAGCGCCTCGGCGTAGATGGCCTCGTTGCCCAGGCCCGAGCCGTTGCTCTGCCCGTGCACCCCGTGCCCCGAGCTCAGCGCCTTGCCGAACACGCCGTTGGCTGCCGCGCCGATGTAGCCGTGGTTGCCCGCCGAGTGCATCGCGAACAAAGCTACTCCGGTAGTGGTGGCCATGGCGTACACCCCGTAGCCGTTGGTGGCCTGGCCGTAGACGCCGTAGCCGGCGGTGGTTTCTCCGTGGACGCCGTAGCCGGTGCTGTTGGAGTTGTAGCCTTTGACGCCGGCCGCCATGGCAGTGCTCGAATACCCGTAAACCCCGGTTGCACCCACGCCGTGGACGGCGATGCCAGCCGGGTTAGTCCCCCACACCCCGTACGTGCCGCTGGTCGTCCCCACGCCGAGGATCGCAGAGATGCCTTTGGATTCGGCACGGATGCAGTTGGACCCCACACAGTTGCCGTCGATGACGCCAGCGCCGCTGTTGGTGTTCGTCAGCGAAAATGGGACGGTGGTGCTCGAGACCGTCGCCGAGTAGGGCAGGGTCAAGCCGCTGTCGCTCATGGGCGCCCAGTTGGAACCGCTCCACTTGAGCACCTCGCCGGTGGCCGGGGCGACGTTGGAGACGGCCCGCCCGTAAAGCCGTGCCACCGTGGGGTTGGGGTAGGGACCTTGGAGGTCGCCGCCGGCGGGACCGCTGGGTGGAAAGCTCGTCGGCGCACCGGTGACCTTGCTCCAGGCGACGCTCGAGATCTTCGCGTCGGTGACGGCGGTGTCCTGAATGTGCGAGGTGGCGACCGCATTGGTGGCGAGATCGGCGGCACCCACGCCGCCGTTGACGATGGTGTCGGAGTTGACCGACCCCACCCCCATGTCGGTGAGCTTGATGGTGCCGTCGACGATCTTTGCCGAGGTCACCGAGTTGTCGGCGAGATCCGCCGTGCCCACGCTGCCGTCGGCGATCTTGGCGGCGTCCACCGAGTTGTTGGCCAGCATAGCGCCCGTGATGCCGGCGTTGGCCACCGACACGGTGACGTTGCCCGAGGTGCCGCCGCCGGTCAGCCCCGCTCCGGCGGTCACCCCGGTGATGGTGCCGCCCCCCGAGCTGTTTTCGGCGAGCAGGGAATCCTTGAAGAGCATCTCGAAGGTGGAGGGGTCGGTCGACCCCTGCGCCACCTGGGAGCCGA
>CALEVZ010000073.1 GCA_937924755.1 uncultured bacterium | reverse complement strand
TGGCGCTGTCCACGCTGCCGGCGCTCTACGTGGTGCTGCGCTTTGCCGTGCGCGAGTACGAGTGGAAGCAGCGGGTCACCGCCGACGAGCGGCGGGCGATGTACTACGAGTGGGTGCTGACCAGTCTGGAGAACGCCCAGGAGGTCAGGCTTTTTGCCCTGGGGGAGCACTTCCGCGGGCGCTTTCAAGCCTTGCGGGCGCGGCTGCGCGGGGAGCGGCTGGCGCTGGTGCGCGACCAGGGGCTGGCGGGGATCGCCGGCGGGGGTCTCGGTCTCGTGATCCTTGGGGCCGCCATGGGCCTGATGGTGTGGAAGGCGGTTTCCGGGGCTGTCACCCTGGGTGAGGTGGCGATGTTCTACCAGGCCTTTTCCCAGGGGCAAAAGCTCATGCGCTCCCTGCTCGAGAGCGCCGGGCAGGTGTACTCGAACACGCTGTTTTTGGGAAACCTGTTCGAGTTTTTGGAAATCACGCCGCAGGTGGTGGACCGCCCGCAGGCCCTGGCCCCGCCCCCGGTGCGCACAGGCGTGAGGTTTCGCGAGGTGTCGTTCACCTACCCGGGGGCGGACCGGCCGGCCCTGGAGGGGTTCAATCTGGAGATTCCGGCCGGGCGGGTGGTGGCCATCGTGGGCGCCAACGGCGCCGGCAAGACGACGTTGATCAAACTCCTGTGCCGTTTCTACGACCCCGACGCCGGGGCGGTGGAGTGGGACGGGGTGGACCTGCGGGAGCTGGAGCAGGCGGAGCTACGCCGCCGCATCACGGTGCTGTTCCAGCAGCCGGCGCGCTTCAACGTCACCCTGGCGGAGAACATCGTCCTCGGGGACCTGCGCCTGCCTCCGCAGCGGGAACGAATCGAGGCGGCGGCCCGCGCCGCCGGAGCCCATGCCCCGGCGGTAAACCTGCCCCACGGGTACGACACTCTGCTGGGCAAGTGGTTTGCGGGCGGCGCCGAGCTGTCGGTGGGGGAGTGGCAGCGGGTGGCGCTGGCCCGGGCCTTTTACCGGGATGCTCCGCTGGTGCTCCTGGACGAGCCCACCAGCGCCATGGACTCCTGGGCGGAAAACGAGTGGATGGAGCGTTTCCGCGACCTGGTGCGGGGCAAGACGGCGCTCATCATCACTCACCGTTTCACCACCGCGATGCGCGCCGACATCATCCACGTCATGAGGGAAGGCCGCATCGTCGAGTCGGGGACGCACGAGGAGCTGGTTTCCGCCGGGGGTCTCTACGCGCAGTCGTGGCACGCCCAGATGGCCGGTGCCCGGGTCGGGGCGTCGAAGGCCAAGGCGGACCGCCGGCGCGGGGGCGGCCGAGCGGCGAGGTGAGCGCTGCGGGTGCCGCCGCCTGCTCCGGCCCGGGTGACGGCAAGCCGCTCTCTGGCTGCCGGATCTCTCTCTTTTGTACAAAAGTGCTTGCTTGCAGACCACTCGCGTGGTATATTGGTTGGCGATGCGGCAAGTCGAATGAGAAAATAGGACGAGGTTACGGTGCCCAAATCGGTGAAGTCCGAAGCCGCGGCGGTGCTGCGTTTGCCGTGGCGACACGCGTTGCTGCTCGTCGTCGACGGAGCGATCGCCGCCGTGTCGCTGTGGCTGGCGGTGGCGCTGCGCTTTGAAGGGGACGTCCCGGCAGAGCATCGCGCGGCGCTGCCGGCGGCGGCGGCGGTGCTGGCCGCCGCCCGCGTCTTCGCGGTGGCGCTGTTCCGTGCCCACCGGTGGTCGTTCCGGCTGTCGGGACTGGCCGACGGCATGCGGGTGGCCAAGGCCGGGGTGGTCGGGACGCTGCTGTTTCTCGCCGCGTTCTTCGTGCTGCAGCTCAAGGTGCCGCCGCGCTCGGTGGTGGTGCTGGAGCTGCTCCTGTCGCTGGCGGCGATGGCGGCGGTGCGCTTTTCCCCCCGCTACGCCAAGACGGCGATGCTCGACTGGGGGCGCGGCCGCAACAACGGCGGCGTTCTGCGCACCCTGATCGTGGGGGCCGGCGCCGCCGGTGAAGGGTTGCTGCGCGACCTGCAACGCTCGGATGAGCACAACTACCGGGTCATCGGGTTCATTGACGACGATCCAGGCAAGCACGGTGTCCTGGTGGGTGACCGGCCGGTGTTGGGCTCCATCGACGAATTGCCCCGCATTATCGCCGAGCATCACATCGCCAAGGTGTTGATCGCCATTCCCCGCCTTCCGGCCGCTCGCCTGCGCCACCTACTTTCACTTTGCTCCAACCTCAAGGTGCGCTTCAAGATCCTCCCCGTGTCGTTCGTCTACCTGCAGGAGCACGTGAGCGCCGCCATGCTGAAGGACTTGACCCCGGAGGATCTCCTGCCGCGCGAGCCGGTGAGTTTCTCGGATGGGTACAAGACCCTCGACCTGCGCCCGCGCACCGCGCTGGTGACCGGCGGGGCGGGCTCCATCGGCAGCGAGATTTGCAAGCAGCTCATCGAGGGTGGGCTCGGCCGCCTCGTCATGGTCGACATCAACGAGAACAACCTCTACCTGCTGCAGCGGCGGCTGGAGAAGGTGCGCGTCGACGCCACGGTGATCGCCGAGGTGGCGGATGTGCGCGACCGCGCCAGGGTGACGGCGCTGTTCGAGCGCTACCGTCCCCACGACGTCTTCCACGCCGCGGCGCACAAGCACGTGCCGTTGATGGAGGCGGCGCCCTGCGAGGCGGTGAAGAACAACGTTCTCGCCACCCGCATCGCCGCCGAGGCGGCGATCGCCGTGGGCAGCGAGCGCTTCGTGTTCATTTCCACCGACAAAGCGGTGCGTCCTTCCAGCGTTATGGGCGCCTCCAAGCGGGTGGGGGAGATGCTGGTGCGGGCTTTGGGGCAGCGCTCGACGACGCGCTTTTGCGCCGTGCGCTTCGGCAACGTGCTGGGCTCGGCGGGGTCCGTGGTGCCGATCTTCCGCGAGCAGCTGGAGGCGGGGGGGCCGATCACCGTCACTCACCCCGATGTGCGGCGCTACTTCATGACCATCGGCGAGGCGGTGGGGTTGGTCCTCAAGGCGGCCTACGGCGATTACGGCGAGCTGTGCGTGCTGGACATGGGCGAGCAGATCCGCATCGTCGACTTGGCCCGGCACATGATCACCATGACCGGCCGGGTGCCGGACGTCGACGTGAAGATCGAGTACACCGGCCTGCGCCCCGGCGAGAAGCTGTTCGAGGAGCTGCTCACCGAGGAGGAGGAGAAGACTTCCCAGGTGGCCCACAAGGTGTTCGTGGCCGCCAGCCCGGCGCCGCCGCTCGACCTGCTGGAGAGGATCGATGAGCTGGCGGCGGCGGCGGCGGCCGAGGACGCCCGCGCGGTGGTGCGGCTGCTGCGCCAGCTGGTGCCCTCCTACGGCAAGCCCATGCTCGCGCAGGTGGGACGGGTGACGACGCGGGAGAGGAGCCCCACGGTGGCGTGAGGCGGCACCGCTGCGCACGAGGTCGAGAAGGGCGCCGGCGGGCGCCCTTCGGCGTTTTGCGGCCGAGGGAGCCGGACGAGGCGATCCGTGAGTCGCGAGGGGTTGGGGCAGGCGCCTCCTTCGTCGCCGGGAGGACGGGCACTTCTGCCTGTCCGTTGCCACGGGAAGAAAGGCACTCCTGCCTGTCCGGGTGGGGGGAAAGGCGGCCAGACGGGAGTGTCCGGCCTCCCACCGCTCGAGCCCGGGGACGGCCGCAGACGCCGACGCGGGCGCGCGCCGCCTTCCGCCGTCACATTTCCTGCGGGATGGGGATGCCCAGAAGGGGCTCGAGGATCTCGGCGATGACCGCCGCGAAGAGGCGGAAGACGGCGCGCCGCAGCGCCCGCGTCCGCTCGTCGGGGGCGTGCAGGACGGGGTGCTCGTGGTAGAGCTTGTGAAACAGCTGGGCCAGCTCGCGCGCGTGCCCGGCGAGGAGGGAGAACTCGAGCGACCCGGCGGCCTTTTCCACCATTTCCGGAGTGCGGGCGCAGGCGAACACCAGCTCCCAGAGGTCGTCGGGCACGGCCGCCCCCTGGGCCGCCAGCGCATCCCCATCCGGGGTGCCGGCGACGCCGGAGGCGGCGAGCTTGTCGAAGATCTTGCGGGCACGCACTGCGGAGTACTGCAGGTAGGGACCGGTGTCGCCCTCGAACGCCAGCGCCTCGTCGAAGTCGAAGGCGAGGACGCGGTTACGGCCCTGGCGCAGCATCTGGTAGCGCAGCGCCCCGGTGGCGATGGCGCGCGCGCGCTCGGCGATCGCCGCGGGTGGCAGGCCGTGCCTGTGGCCGAGGCGCACCGAAACCGAGGCGCCCGCTTCCGACTCCAGAGTGTCGAGGAGGGAGTCGGCCTTGACGCCGATGCCCCGCCGCCCGGACATCTCGACGAAGGGTTTGGCCAGGTCCTCCTCGGCAAGGCCGAAGCTGACTTTCTGGGCGGCCTCGAGCCGGCGCACCGCGGCGGGGGTCAGGGCGACCATCTCGTAGGCGAAGTGCACGGAGTTTTCGGCCGCCGCCGCGTGCCCCAGGGTGCGGATCGCCTCCCGGACCACCTTCTGCGGGTAGGACTGGCGCACGTCGATGACGTTGACTACCCGCTCGGCCGCGCCGAACTCACCCCCCGCCGGCCGCCGCCCGGGGTCGGGGCAGGTGCGCCAAAGGACGCGCTCGCCGTCGCCGTACTCCACCGGCCGGGCCGGCCCGTCTTGGCGGAAGCGAGTGAAGGGGAGGTAGCCGAAGTCGCGGCGGCTGCCGTCGGGGTCGGTGAGCAACCCCAGCTTCCACAGCTGGTAGGCGATGTCCTTGGCCGTGTAGGTCACGGTGCCGTTGGAGCGCACCAGAATCTTGTCGGCGTCGGCCATGCCGGCAAAGTCGGGGGAGTCGGCAAGGGAGAAGACCCAGCAATGGGCGTTCTTGCCCTCGCTCGCCAGGCGGATGGCCCCCGCCTCGCGCAGCAGCTCGAAGGCGCGCTGCCAGAAGCCGCGGTGGAGGATGTCGGACTCGTGCGGGAGGAGATCGTAGGCGATGCCCAGGCGTCCCATGGTGCGCAGGTGGCAGTGGAGGTTGGCCTCGGCCACGGCGGCGGCGAGGCGGGCGGCGGCGGCCGCCGGCACCTCGGCGCCGGCCGCCGCCGCGAGTTGAGCGATCGCGTCGTCGAGGCTCAAGCCGGCCGGATAGCCTCCCTCGATGGCGTGGAGAATCTGCGCGCGGTGGGCGGCGAACGGCGGATCGGCATCGTAGCGGCGGGTCACAAGGGGGTACAACTCCCAACACAGGTCGTCGAAGTCGGGCGAGCCTCCCACCAATCGATCACTGCCCGCTCGCAGCGCAAGGGTTTGCAGGATCCCGGCGCGGGTGGGCCCGGCCTCAGGCCAGACGGGCGCCACGGCCCTGGCCAGCTCGTCCTCGGGCAGATGCAGGAAGCCGACCACCACGTCGGCCACCTGCACGCCGGTGTCGTCGATGTAGTTCTGCACTTCCACCGGGCGGCCGAGCCAGCGCAGGCAGCGCACCAGCACGTCGCCCAGCACGGCGTTGCGCAGGTGACCGATGTGGGCCGCCTTGTTGGGGTTGATGTTGGTGTGTTCGACGATGACCTTGGACGCTTTGCCCTGGTCAAGGGCAAGGGTGCGGACGCCGCAGCGTAGGAGGTGCGCGAGCAGCGGGCCGCGGCGCAGGCGGAAGTTGAGGAACCCGGGACCCTCGATGCGGGCCTCGGGGTCGAGGATCTCGGTCAGATCGCCGAGCTCCGGCGCCAAGTGGTTGAGCACCTCCTCGGCCACCGCCCGCGGCGGCCGGCGCAGGGCCTTGGCCAGAGGCAGCGCCCCCGCCCACGCCAGATCGCCCAGCTCCCGCCGGGGTGGGATGTCGATGGCCACGGCCGGCGCGGCGATGCCCAGGTGCTGCGTGAGGACCACGGCAATGGCGCGCCCCAGCCGGCGGCGCACGTCGTCGAGCATCGAGACCTCCAGGGAGGTGCATTCTAGCGAACGCGAGACGCGAGTCGGCAGGAGAAGTCGGCGCGCGCGCCGCTACGCCTCGTCCAGGGTGAGCAGGGACAAGGCCTCCTCGGGGTTCTTGAACGGCGGGATGAGGTAGAGGCCCTGGGCGTAACGGGGCGCCTGCCGGGCCATGGCGAGGGCGTGCCGGTGGCCGATTCGGGCGGCGTCGGGGCCGGCGGCTTCCAGGGCGGCGAGCAGGTCGTCGGGGACGAGGATGCCCGGCACTTCGTGGTGCAGACGGAGAGCCAGGCGCAGCGAGGAGAGGGGCCAGATCCCCACCAGCGCCGGCAGCGGCAGGGCGCCGCCGCAGGCCTCCAGCAGACGCTCCCACGGCTCCCAGGAGAAGAACACCTGGCTCATCAGGAAGTGTGCGCCGGCGTCCACTTTGCGGTGCAGGCGGTCGATTTCGTGGGCGAGATCCGGGGCGTTGGGGTTGACGGCGGCGCCGATGCAGAACGACGGGGGCTCGCCGATGGGGTTGCCGGCGCAGTCGACCCCCTCGGCCATGCGGGCCACCGCCCGGATCAGCTCGAAGATGTCCACGTGGTAGACGTCGTGCACGCCGGGGTAGTCGCCGAGCTGCGAGGGATCGCCGGTGACGGCGAGCAGGTTGCGGATACCGGCGCGCCAGGCGCCGAGGAGCTGCGCCTGCAGACCCATCAGCGAGGCGTCCCGCGGGGTGATGTGGGGGATGGTGGCGAGGCCGGTGAGGCGCTGGATCTCGCCGGCCAGCCACAGGGAGTCCATGCGCAGCCGCGCCAGAGGGTTGGAGTTGACGTCCACGGCGTCGAGAAGGGGGTGCTCGGCGAGGCGCAGGACCACCGAAATGAGGCGGTCGGCGTTGGTCCCCTTGGGAGGGTCGAGCTGCACGACGCGGATGAACTCGCCGGCCTGCAGGCGGGCCAGCAACGGCGAGCGCGGCCGGGCGCGGGGAGGCTCGGCGGCCTTGACGGCGGCGGGGACGGTGACGGCGGCGCGGCGGGCGCGCGGCGGCCGCAGGCCGGAGACGGCGCCGGCCATCGCCTGGATGTGGTCCGGTCCGGTGCCGCAGCAGCCGCCGACGAGCACGGCGCCACAGCCGGCGGCGCGGCGCGCGAACTCGCCCAGGTAGCTGGGGGTGGCGGGCGGCATGAGGAGGCGGCCGTCGCGCCGCACCAGCGTGCCGGCGTTGGGCATGGCGGCGAGGGGGCCGGGCGTGCCGGCCAGACGCTCGAGGATCTCCAGCGCCCCGTGCGGTCCGGGGGCGCAGTTGACGCCCGCGGCGAGCAGACCGAGGCCGAGCAGGCGCTCGACCGCAGCGGCGTGTTCGTCCCACTCCTGGGCGGTGTTGTCGGCCGGAAAGGTGAGCAGGCCGACGACGGGCAGGTCGGTGGCGCCCTTGACGGCGGCGATGGCCAGCTCCAACTCGTCCACGCGGAAGAACGTTTCCAGGATCAAGAGATCGGCGCCGCGGCCGGCGAGGATGGCGGCCTGTTCGGCGTGCGCTGCGGCGATGGCGGTGCGGCCGTCGGGGTCGTCGAGATCGAGAACGCCGGCCAGCGGCCCGATGGCGCCGGCCACCAGGCAGTCGACCCCGGCGATGTCGCGTGCCTCGCGGGCGAGCTTGACGGCGGCACCGTTGATCTCCTCGACGCCGCCGCCGGCGTGCAAGCGCTGCAGGCGCGGGCGCGAGGCGGCGAAGGTGGCGGTCTCCAGCACCTCGGCCCCGGCCTTGAGGTAGGCCAGGTGCACGGC
>CALEVZ010000072.1 GCA_937924755.1 uncultured bacterium | reverse complement strand
GTAGGACTTGAACTCAGCCAAGCCCTTCATCGACATCACCTTGGTAATCGCCGCCGTCAACGTCGTCTTGCCATGGTCCACGTGCCCAATGGTCCCCACATTGACGTGCGGCTTCGTCCGATCAAACTTCTGCTTGGCCATCCTTCTTCGAGCCTCCCTCTCCTGTCGATCCTCGCCACCAACTCCCTCAAGCGGCGCTACGCTCCGCGAGGTAACGGAGCCGCCGCGGCGGGCAGCCCCGCAACCGCGAAGCGGGTCCTGCCCTTGCAATGTGCGCGGGGGTTTTTCGGCTGCGCCGACGCCCCCTGGATCCGCGTTGGCGGAATCATGGAGCCCACGACCAGACTTGAACTGGTGACCCCGTCCTTACCAAGGACGTGCTCTACCGGCTGAGCTACGTGGGCGTCCGATACGACCGCAAAACTTCGAGTGGAGCGGGAGACGGGATTCGAACCCGCGACCAACAGCTTGGAAGGCTGTGACTCTACCCCTGAGTTACTCCCGCCGAGCTGGCTAAATGGTGCGGGCGGATGGATTCGAACCACCGTAGGCATTCCGCCGGCAGATTTACAGTCTGCTGCCATTGACCGCTCGGCCACACCCGCACCCGCTTGGACTCGCACTGTGGAACACAACCTGCCGTACGACCAATCGCTGGAGCTGGCGAGGGGACTCGAACCCGTAACCTGCGGATTACAAATCCGCTGCTCTGCCAATTGAGCTACGCCAGCGTCGGTGGGTTGCACCCCGTCGCCCCTCTTTCCAAAGAACTCCCCCCCGGCGCACCTCCACCCCGGGAAGGGGATAGGGACACTACCACGAAGCCGGGGCGATTGCAACCCCCCGGGCCGTCACGTCAGCCCCTCGCTGCCCGGATGCCGGCGGCGCCACTCGAAGCTCAGGATCCCCGCAGCCACCGCCAGGTTCAGAGACTCCACCCCGGCCTCCAAGGGGATGGCCACCACCTCGTCCAGGGCGCTGCGAGTCTTGGCGCGCAGCCCCGCCCCCTCGGCGCCCAGGCAGAGCATCAGGCGATCCGGCAGGTCCACGGCGTTCACCGGCCGTCCCCGCGCGTCCGCCCCGAACACCCACCAGCCGGCGTCCCGCGCCGTGCGGGCGTAATCTCCCAGCGAGCCCACGTGCGCCACCTGCACTAGCGGCAGTGCGCCCGCCGCCACCTTGGCCGCGGCGCCCCCCAGGGGCGGCGGGTGAGGCCCGGCCAGCACCATCCCGGCGAGCCCGAAGGCCGCCGCCACCCGGATGGCCGCGCCCACGTTGTGACCGTCCTCGACGCCGTCCAGCCCCAGGAGCAGGGCGGGAGCAGGGGCCGCCAGCAGCGCCAGGGGGTCAGCTAAGGGGGCCGGCGCCAGCCGCGCCGCGAAACCGTTGTGGGCTAGCCCGCCGGCCAGTTCCTCCAGCTCGCGCCGCTCCGCCGGCCGCACCCGCACTCCCTGCCGGCCGGCCGCCTGGAGAACGCGCCGCGCCCGGCCCCCACCCCCTTCGGCGAGGAGCACCACCTCCACCCGCTCGGGGTTGCGCTCCACCGCTGCCAGCACGGCGTGAAAGCCCACCACCCAGTAAGGCCGCGCCTCCGGCCGCTGGCCATGCCCGTTGCCGTGGCGCCCGGGTGGCCGGCGTTCCCTCACCCCCCCTCCTCCATGGTCACCACGGCGAACGCCTCGATCCCCTCGCCCCGCCCGACGAACCCCAGGCCCTCGCAGGTGGTGGCCTTGAGACTCACCGCGTGCGCCGGCACGCCCAGGATGGCCGCCAAAGAAGTGAGCAACCGTTCCCGCCACGGGGTCAGGCGGGGTCGCTCGGCCAGCACGGTGACGTCGCAGTGGGCCGGCCGCAGACCCTGCCGGCCGGCGAGCTCCAGCGCGTGGCGAACGAAGGCGGCGGAGCCCGCCCCGCGCCAGCGCTCGTCGCTGGGTGGGAAGTGCACGCCGATGTCACCCGCCGCACAGGCGCCGAGGATGGCGTCGGTCACCGCGTGCAGCACCACGTCGGCATCCGAGTGACCAGCAAGGCCCTCCTCGCCATCCAGGCGAACACCGCACAGCCACAGCTCCCGGCCGCGGGCGAAGGGGTGCACGTCAACCCCCTGCCCCACCCGCACCACCCGCGGGAAGAGGCCGCGCAGCAGCTCCAGGTCGTGGGGGGTGGTGACCTTGAGGTTGCGCGGGTCACCCGCCACCACGCGCACCGGGACACCTTGCGCCTCCAGCAGAGCCGCCTCGTCCGTCCAATGTCCACCGCCCGCCTCTGCCCACGCCCGACGGAGCAAACTTACCCGGAAGACCTGGGGAGTGAGCGACCGCACCACCCTCTCCCGCCCCCGCGTCGTCACCACCCACCCCGTGTCGGTCACCTCCTTCAGGGTGTCCGCCACCGGAGCCCCCAGCACCGCCGCGCCGTGCCGCCGCCCCGCCTCCACTACCGCCAGCACATCCGCAGCGGGGACGAAGGGCCGCGCGCCGTCGTGGACCACCGCCACATCGCCGTCCTCCAGAGCCAGGGCCTCGATGCCGGCACGCACCGAGTCCTGACGCGCCTGTCCCCCGGCCACAACGGCCACTCCCGCCGGTTCCCACTGCCGTCTCGTGCTCTCCACCCTTTCGGGTGCCACCACCAGCACACAGGGCACTCCCGGCAACGGCGTGCGCACCGCCGCCACCGCCCGCTCCAGCACGCTGCGTCCACCCAGGAGTTGCGCCAGTTTGTCCCGGCCGAAACGCTGCGACGACCCGGCGGCCACCACCACCATGCCGAGCTTGTCCATACGCTGCCGCCCCACGCCGGCCTTTGCCCCCGCCACCGGCGAGGGGCATCGCCCGGCTATACCTCGAGAATCTCCTTCTCCTTGGCCGCCATGATCTTGTTGATCTCCTCCACGTGCGCGTCGGTGGCCTTCTGAATCTCGTCGAGCCCGCGCCGCAGGTCGTCTTCGGAGATCTTCTTGTCCTTCTCCAGCGCCTTCAGCGCCTCGTTTCCCTCCCGCCGCACGTTGCGCACCGCCGTGCGCGCCTTCTCGGCGTACTCGTGGCCCAGCTTGACCAGGTCCCGGCGGCGCTCCTGGGTCGGGGGCGGCACCGGCAACTTGATCACCTTGCCGTCGTTCATGGGGTTGAGGCCCAGGTTGGCCTTCTGGATGGCGTGCTCGATGGCGCCGATGAGAGAGGGGTCCCACGGCGCGATGACGATCATCGTCGGGTCGGGCACCGACAGCCCGGCCACCTGGTTGAGCGGCGTGGGCGTCCCGTAGTAGTCCACCCGCACCGGATCGAGAATCCCGAGCGAGGCCCGCCCCGTGCGCAGCGTCTTCAACTCCTCTCGGAACACCCCCACCGCCTTGTCCATCCGCTGCTTGACGTCCTTGATCGTCTCCTTCATCACCGCCCCCTTGCAACGGCAGCCCCTCGGCTGCAAGAAATAGAATTGTACGTGAGACCATGGGCGAGCTGGCGCGGTGCGGGAAGAGGCGAAGGGTGTCGGCGGTAAATGGGCCCTCCAGCCCGGCCGCCGGCCCCGAACGGCGGACGCCCTATTCGCGGCTGACCAGCGACCCGACGTCCTCGCCTTGCACCACCCGCTTGATGTTGCCCGGCACACGGATGTTGAAGATGCGGATGGGGATCGAGGAGTTCTGGCAGAGGGAGACGGCGGCCGCGTCCATGATCTTCAGGCTGTGCTGCAGAAGGTACGAGTAGTCGGCTTTCTTGACCAGGGTGGCGCCGGCCTCGCGGTTGGGGTCGGCGGTGTAGAGGCCGTCCACCTTGGTGGCCTTTAAGAGGGCATCGGCGTGGATTTCCGAGGCCCGCAGGGCCGCCGCCGAGTCGGTGGTGAAGAAGGGGTTGCCGGTGCCGGCGGCGAAAATCACCACCCGCCCCTTTTCCAGGTGCCGAATGGCCCGCCGCCGGATGAAGGGCTCGGCGACCTGGCGAATCTCGATGGCGGTTTGCACCCGCGTCGCCACGCCGCGCTGCTCCAGGGCGTCCTGCAGCGCCAGCGCGTTGATGACCGTGGCCAGCATCCCCATGAGATCGCCGGTCACCCGGTCGAACCCTTTCTCCGAGGCCTGAATGCCGCGGATGATGTTGCCGCCGCCGATGACGATGGCGGTTTCCACCCCCAGGCCATGTACTTCAGCGAGCTCCGTGGCCAGCGGCGGGATGACCTCGGAGGAGATGCCGAAGGGCTGGTTGCCCATCATCACCTCCCCCGACAGCTTCAGCAATACCCGCCGGTAGATTGGAGTGGCGCTCACGCCCCCTCCGCCGCCACCCCTTCGCCGAGGCGAAAGCGCACGAAGGACTTCACCGTCACCCCGCCCCGCTCTTTCAGCATATCGGCGACCTTCTGCTCGGGGTTCTTCACGAAGGGCTGTTCGACGAGGCAGGCCTGCTCGTAGAACTTGCCCAGCTTGCCCTGGGCGATCTTCTCCGCCACCTGGGGGGGCTTGCCGGTGGCCTCGGCCTGGGCCTTGGCGACTTCCAGCTCCTCCGCCAGGACTGCCTCGGGCACGTCCCCGCGGCTGACAAAGCGCGGCTCGGCGGCGGCGATGTGCATGGCCACGTCCTTGACGGTCTCCTCGTCGGCATTGTCGGAGATCTTCACCGCCACACCGATCTTGCCCCCCATGTGGACGTAGGACCCCAGCTGGAAACCCGGCTCGGCGTCCAGCAGGGCGACCCGGGAGAGCAGCATGTTCTCGCCGATGGTGGCAATTTCCCCGGCCAGCGCCTGGGCGACGGTGTGCTCGCTGTCGCCCGCCTTGGGCCGGGCCAAAAGTGCCGCCGCGTCGCCGGCGCCGTCGGCCGCCGCCTGCGCCGCCAGGGCCGCGGCGAAGGCCTGGAAGCGCTCGGTGCGGGCCACGAAGTCGGTCTCGCAGTTGAGCTCCAGCACCGCCACCCGCGAGCCGTCCGGCTGCCTGTGCACCACCACCAAGCCGTCCTTGGCAGTCCGCCCGGCCTTCTTTGCCGCCGCCGCCAGGCCCTTCTTGCGCAATACCTTGGCGGCCTCGTCCAGGTCGCCGCCGGCCTCTTCCAGGGCTCGCCGGCAGTCCATCATGCCGGCCCCGGTCCGCTCACGCAGTTCCTTCACCGCCTGCGCCGTGATCGTCATCGCACCCTCCGTGGAAAGGGCCGGGATGCTTCACCGCCCCTGGCCCGCCCGCCAACCGCGCATCTGCGGTTGACTCGTCAGTCCTTGGCGTACAGCTCGCGCTCGTCGAAATCCTCGAAGGCCTCGTCGAGGGACGGCACCAGCAGCTCTTCCATGTTGTCCTGCGGCCGCGGCGAACGTGGCGGCAAGGGCACCCCACCCTCTCGGCCCTCCACCATGGCCAGCCCCTCTAGCACCGAGTCGGCAATCCGCGAGGTGAACAGCTTGATGGCCCGGATGGCGTCGTCGTTGCCGGGGATGGGGTAGTCCACCTGGTCGGGGTCGCAGTTGGTATCCACCACGGCCACCACCGGGATGTTGAGGCGGTTGGCCTCGTGCACGGCGTTGTGCTCGTGGTTGGTATCGATGACGAAGATGACATCGGGGAGGGCTTCCATGTCGCGGATGCCGCCGAGGTTCTTCTCCATCTTGGCGCGCTGCCGCTCCAGGGAGATGCGCTCCTTCTTGGTGAGCTGGGAGTCGGCATCGGCCAGCTGCCGCTCGATGTCCTTAAAGCGTTCCACCGAGCGGCGCACGGTGACGAAGTTGGTGAGGGTGCCACCGAGCCAGCGGTTGGCGACGTAGAACATGCCGCACCGCCCGGCCTCCTCGCGCACCACGTCCTGGGCCTGGCGCTTGGTGCCGACGAACAGGATGGTGCCGCCGGAGGCGGCCACGTCGCGCACGAACTCCGAGGCTTCTTCGAAGAGCTGCAGCGTCTTTTGCAGGTCAACGATGTAGATCCCGTTGCGTTTGCCGAAGATGTAGGGGCGCATCTTCGGGTTCCAGCGCCGGGTCTGGTGACCGAAGTGGACGCCAGCCTCGAGCAGCTCTTTCATGGTGATGGATGCCACGAAACCTTTCTCCTTCCTTCTTCTCTCCCGGGCACAGCTAGCGCTTGGAGAACTGGAAGCGCCGCCGCGCCTTGGGTCGGCCGTACTTCTTGCGCTCCACCTCGCGGGCATCGCGGGTCAAAAATCCCGCGCTCTTCAGGCGACCGCGCAGCTCGGGGTTGAACTCCAAAAGCGCCCGCGACAGGCCGTGGCGGATGGCGCCGGCCTGCCCCGCCGCCCCGCCGCCGTTGACTTTGATGTAGATGTCGAACTTGTCGGCGGTCTCGGTGATCAAAAGCGGCTGGCGGATGATCATCTTCAACACGCGATTGGGAAAGTAGTCGTCGAAGGTGCGGGAATTGACGGTCACCTGACCACTCCCCTGTCGGAGATAGACCCGCGCCACCGCCGTCTTGCGCCGACCGGTGCCGTAGTACTGAATCGTTGCCACGACCTGCCCTCCTTACCCTCGAACCTTGATCGCCTGGGGCTGCTGCGCCTGGTGGGGGTGCTCGGGCCCGGCGTAGACCTTCAACTTCTTCAGGAGTTTGCGCCCGAGTCGGTTCTTCGGCAGCATGCCCCACACGGCGAACTTGACGATCCGCTCCGGATGCGTGTCACGCATCCTGCGGGCGGTCACCTCCTTCAGGTGACCGGGGTCACCCGAGTGGCGGTAGTAGCTCTTGGAGTCCCACTTCTTGCCGGTGAGCTTGACGCGCTCGGCGTTGAGGACGATGACATAATCACCCACGTCATCGCCGGGGGTGAATTCCGGCTTGTGCTTGCCGCGCAACAGCGTCGCCACCGTGGTAGAAAGGCGCCCCAACACCACATCGGCGGCGTCCACGACGTACCAGTCGTGCTGTACCTCACCCTTTTTCGGCACGTACGTCTTCATAGTGTCTCCGCTTCCCTTTCCAGATGGCGAAGAGTCCCGTGCGGGAAGACCCCACCCAGAGGGGCGCAAATGCTAAACCAACACCCCAATACTGTCAAGGTTGCCCGCCACCGGCGCCGACGGCACCTCTCGGGCGCTGCCTGCCCGGGTGCTCGCCCCGCCCCAAGGTGGCCTCGGTCTCCACCAGCCCTGCCAGTTCTCCCGCCACTTTCGCCGGGTCGCTTCCCGCCGCCGGGTACACCGCCAGCGCCACCAGGGGCCAGCGGGCCAGCACTGCCGCGAGGCTCGCCCGCCGCACCACCAGCAGCAGCAGGGGCGGCGGCTGCGCCACCAGGGTATCCAGCTCCGCCGCCCAGCCGTGCCCGGCCAGCTCCCAGGGGCCCACCTCGTCCACAATAACCACCTGCGCGCCGCCCTCCCGGGCGGCGCGCAGGGCCGCCCGCCCCACC
Source organism: uncultured bacterium (assembly GCA_937924755.1). GTDB lineage: Bacteria > Acidobacteriota > Thermoanaerobaculia > Thermoanaerobaculales > Thermoanaerobaculaceae > CALEVZ01. The sequence continues at coordinate 24,992 of CALEVZ010000072.1, read as the reverse complement.
TCCAACCCCGCCGGGTTGACCCGAAACTGCCCGGCGGGCAGCCAATCGGGTGGGCCCTCGCGGGCGGCCAGGGGTTCCCGACGACCTGACCCCACCTCCACCACCTCGAAGCCCCACCTCCGGCCGTCGCGCCAGCTCCCCGGCGCCAAAACCCCCCCCAGGCGCACCCCACGAGCCCGCAGCGCCTCCACCACCGCCGCCAGCAGTGTGGTCTTGCCACTGCCGGTTTCCCCGGTGATGATCACCGCCCGGGCCGGTGGAGTTTGCTTATCCAGCTGGAGCAGCCAGGCATCCAGACGCTGCACCTGGGCGCTCACCGCGCGCAGGGGGTGGCGCAGGATGGTGCGGGCCGGCGGCATCGCTGCAATGATCGCCGGTAAGGTGGCGAAGGCCGTCTCGCCGGCGGCCAGAAGCCGCCCGGCCCCCCACCGCGCCAGCCAGCGGCGCAGGCGGGGGTTGGCCAGCTCCACCCCGACGGCGGCGAAGCCTGCGGTGACCAGCATGGCGCGCAGGGTCATGGCCGCCGCCACCCGTAACCCTTCGAGAGCCGCCTCTGGCCCCGCCCTCCCCACCTGGAACGCCACCGCCGTCACCCCGGTGAGCAGCAGGATGCCCACCCAGAAGCGCGGTCTCGCCAGCCGTTGGAGCGCCTTGCCCCAGCGCAACGCTCCCAGCCCCAAAAGCGCGGCCAACACCGCGGCGCCAGCGGGCAAGGGCAGCCGGGCCAGTGCCAGCAAGCCCAGCGGCAACGCCACCGCCACCGCTCCCAGCGCCCCCAGGTGGGGGGTGATGGGGGTGCGGGCCCGCGGCGCCGGAAACGCTTGGGGTGTCCCTCCCATCGTCTGCGCCATGGCGGCCGCGGGCTGGCTCGCCGCCCGCCACCCCAGGGCAGCGGCCACCGCCCCAACCACCAGGTTGAGCACCGCCAGGGCGGTCAGTGGGCCCCAGGCGCCCAGGGGAATTGGCCCCAGCTGCCTCTCGGCCAGCGCCACCAGGCGGGTGTAGACCTCCACCAGGTTGAGGCCGTAGGTGATCAAAAGGCTGCCCAGTTGATGGGCAAAGGTCCAGGACATGGCCAGCGCCCCGCCCAGTACCGCGCCCCCGAGGCCGCCCCGGACCAGCGCCAGGCCCAGTTCGAACAGGAACCCCTCCATGGCGATGGCCACCATCGGCCCCAGCAGCACGGCGGAGGGGGACACCGACTTCATGGCGGCGGCGATGAGGCCGGCGCGCCACACCACCCCCCGCTGCCGCCACAGCCGCGACCCACCCGCCAGGATGGCGATGGCGATGGCGGTGAGAACATGCCCGCGCAGGGGCACCCGCAGGTTGTGCAGGAAGCTGCCCAGCAGGATCTCGGAGGCTGCCCACAGGCTGCCCAACACCGCCGCCTGGCGCCACACCAGCGGTGTGGGCGGTGGCTCACGGGGGGCACCGTCCACCGTCGCCTCGCCGCCTTAAGGGGCCTGCCTGATGGCGTCACCCCGCTCGCGGACGATGCGGCGGTACCAGTCGTCGGGGTAGCGGGGGTGGGTGGGTTTGCCGTACTCGTTCTTGACGTTCCCGTCCATGTACTTGACCAGCAAGGCCTCGCCCAGCTTGCGCCAGCGCGCGGTGACCATGTCGCCGGCCGTCACCGAGTACTGGGTCAGAAACTCCCTCGCCAGCTCCGGGGCCTGCCGGTGGAGGGCCAGCGCCTTCTCTTCGATGGCCTTCTGGTCGGCGAGGAACTGCCCCTCCAGCTCCCGCTGCACCGTCTGGATGTCCACGATCATGTCCTTGTAGCGGGAGTAGGCGTAGTTGGCCACCCAGTTGAACACCCAGAAGGCGCTCTCCCAGGAAAAGGTGCTCATGGACGCCACCCCCTCGGCGAAGGTCCGAGGCACGGCGCGGATGCCCGCGTACATGGGAACGTACACCGTCGAGTACGTGTCATCCACGCCGAACCAGAGGATCCCGCCGATGGGGTTGGGCAACCAGCTGCGGGACTGGGTGACGAAAGAGAACCCCGTCTGCTGGGTGGAGATGGCACGCTCGTGCACGTACTTGCCGCCGTCCACCTCCCAGGTCATGGGCCGCCAGCGGTAGGGGCAGGCGAAGGGACCCGCGCCCACGTCCTGGGTCAAATCCAGGGGCGTGCCCTCGAAGTGGTCACGCATCAGAGCCATGACGTCGGCCACGGAGAGCTTGGCGTCGGGCTTGATCCACAGCGGCAAGCGCATCCCCAGGTTGTAGCCGTCGGCGTACTCCACCCCCAGGTTGAGGGAGGGGGCGGCGCGGCGAAAGACGCTCCACACCCGCGACTCGCAGAAGCGAGCCCCGCCGAAATCCAGCGGTGCATAGACATCCGCGAAAGAAAACTCCTCGTCCTTGCCTTCGAACCACCCCTTTTGCCGGGCGAAGGAAATGACGTCCTTGGAATACAGGGTGTTTTGCGGATCATTGAGGGGGAACTGGCGGATGCGCGCCTGGTTGGCGTGTGCCGAAATGAACCCTTCCGGGACGCGCCGGGCCACCCACACCGCCCCCTTCTCGCCCTCCCCCTTGCCGATCATTTCCAGTAACCACACCTCGTTGGGGTCCGAGATGGAGAACGACTCGCCGGAGGAGTGATAGCCGAACTCGGCCACCAGGTCGGTCATCACCTTGATGGCCTCGCGGGCCGTCTTCGCCCGCTCCAGGGCGATGTACATCAGCGACCCGTAGTCGATCATGCCGGCGGGCCCCTTGAGCTCCTTGCGGCCGCCGAAGGTGGTCTCGCCGATGGCCACTTGATGCTCGTTGATGTTGCCCACGCGCGTGTAGGTCACCGGCACTTGGGGTATGCGCCCGAGGAACTTCCCGGTGTCCCACTCGTAGATGTCGCGCATGGCGCCGGGGCCGAACACCCGCCCGGGCTCGAAGTACAGCTCGCCGTAGAGATCGTGGGAGTCGGCTGCGTAGGTGATCATGGTGGAGCCGTCGGCCGAGGCTCCACGGGTCACCAGGATGTTGGTGCAGGCGGCGGCGGGCGGCCCGGCCACAACTGCGGCGGCCACCGCGATGGTCAAGAGGATCGCCAGTCGTCGAGTCATGGGCAGCTCTCCTTGGACCCCGCCGACCTCGTTCGGGCCAACGGGAGCTGCGATGGTAGCAGTTCTTATGTGGTACCTGGTATAGCCTTTTTGTCAATACGGGCGAGATTCACTCGCCCCCCGCGGGCGCGTTGCCTCCGCCACCGGCGCCGCCGGCGACGGGGCGGCGGAGATCAGATAGCGGGAAGCTCTCCTGCCAGGCCCTCACTCCCCCCCCCGCCGCAGGGAAGCACCCCCGGCGACCAGCAAAGCCACCCCCGCCACCACCCCTGCCGTCTGCTTCCAGCCAAAACCCGGCGCCCCACCCAGGCCGAGGGAATCGGCCGTGGCGGAGATTAGCACCAGCAACGCCCCTACCACCAGCAAGACCACGCCGCGCTGTTTCGGATCCATCGGGCAGCCTCCCTTCTTGCCGTCAAAGGTACCGCAGTTGCAGTCCCGAGCGAAGCCGCCCAGGGGCGGGAGTCGCTGACCCTCCTACGGCCGAGCCGGCGTCGGTCGCACCTCCATCTCCTCCCGCGCCCGGCGCGCCTTCTCCGCCAGCGGCCAGGAGGCCTGCAGCGCTTTGAGCACGATGACCGCTTCCCGCAGGGTGGTGAGCAGCTCCTGCGCTAGCACCGGAATTTCCGGCCCCACCCGGGCGCCCTGCCGGGCCAGCACCGCCAGATCCTCCAGCAGGCGCGGCAGGCGCTCGTCGGCGGCCAGCCGTTGCAGAGAGGCGAGCAGCCGATCCATTCGTTCGTCCCCCAGCACCCGATCGGTGCTGGCCAGCGTTCCCCGCAGGTGCCCACCGGGAGCCAGGACCTCCTCCAAGCTCTCGAGCACCGCCTCGCTGCGCGCCAGCAGCCGATCCAGCCGCTGCCGCTCCAGCGCCGCTGCGGCGCCGTGCACCGCAGCAGCGGTGGCTGGGTCGGCAAGCAGCGCATCCGCGCCGCGCAAGGTGCCGGTCAAGGCGGGTTCTCTCAGTATCCTCACCAGCGGCGCATAGAGGTCGCCGAGCAGACGGTCGAGCTTCTCCATAAAGTTTGGTACGCGCTCGAGGGTTGCGAGCAGCCGATCCACCCGCTCCTGCTCGCTGACGCGGGCCAGCAGCCCCTCGACGCTCACCATGGCGCGGTCCACCGTCTGGAGGTGCCGGCCCACATCGATGGCGGTCAGGGCGTCCAGCAGATCCACCGGCTCCTCGGCCGCGAGTACGGCGCCCTCCTTCAGGGGCGCCGCCTCGGGCGGGGCGGGCTGCAGATGCACCCGCTTCTCGCCGATTCCCGCCTGCCGCCGCACCACCACCCGCGTCCCCTCGCCCAGGCGCCGGCCGTGGCGCGCCAGGATCACCAGCTCCACCTCCACTCGCCCGTCCTCCCGCAGCTCGACGGTCCCGATGCGTCCCACGTCGATCCCCGAAAGCAGCACCGCGGAGCCCGGGCGCAGCCCCTCCCCCCGCTGGAGCACCGTGGACAGGCGCCAGCGCGGCTCGAACCAGCGCCGCTGCACCGCCCCCGCCAGCACTAAGGCCAGCGCCAACGCCGCCGTGGCGAGCAGGAAAAGCCCCGCCAGGCGCTCCCGCCGCGAGAGCAGAATCTTCACCGCTGCACCTCCCCTTCCCCGGTGACCTCGGCGGCAACCGGACGGCACCCCACCACCCGCCCTCCCCGGCCCCGCAGCCACCGCTCGAACGCCGGCGCCGGCCGAGACAGGCACACGGCCAGTGCCGCTCCTCGATCCACCGACTGTTCCAGCAAACTCCACGCGGCGCTACCGCCCGGCGTCCAGTCTCCGATCCCCTCCAGCACCAGCCAGCCGGGATCCAGCATCAGCGCCCGCGCCAGCCGCGCCCGCCACGCCGACGTTCGATCCGCCTGGTACGGCCGCGCTTCCGCCAGGGGCGCGAGGCCGAGCTTGGCCAGCAACCGGTCCGCCGCCGCCCCGGCCTCGCCTCCGCCCGGCAGCCCATGCACCAGCGCCGGCAACGCCACATTCTCCCGCAGAGTGCGGTTGGACAGCAGACCGCCCCACCCCTGCACCAGGCCGAGGCGCCGGCGCAGCTTTTGCATCTGCGCGTAGGACAGCCGTTGCGGGTCCTGCCCCAGGATTTCCACCGCCCCCTGCAGAGGAGCCGCCAGGGTGGCGAGCACCCGGGCCACCGCCGAGGCCACATCCACTCCCCCACTGTCCCCCGCCGGCGCAAACAGCAGCCACTGACCGGCGTAAGCCTCAACCTCCTCGATTTCCCAGGGCGAGCCCTCCACCGCCACCGCCACATGGGGGGAGAGCCGCAGCACCGCCGCAGGCGCCGGCGGGGCGGTCACCGCGCCCCCCAGGGCCACGCCGCCCCGCTCGCCAGCACCCCTAAAGAGACGCCGGCGTGCCAGATCACCAGCAGCACCAGCGACCGCAGCGCCGCGCGGGACACCGCCACCGGCACCTCGGTGGGGGAGGCCTCCACCTCCATGCCGTGGTAGCACGCCATGGCGAGCACCGCCATGCCCCCGATCGTGACTTTCGCCGCCAGGAGCCCCACCTGCTGGGGCGACAGGGCCGACAGCACGGCCAGCCATACCGCCTCGGGGGCCACCGGCCCCAGCCAGGCCGCCGTCGCCACGCCGGCCGCCAGGGCGAGGGCGGTAAACACCACGTTGAGCGCTGCCAGGGCAGCCAGTCCACCCAGTAGCCGCGGCGTCACCAGGTGCAGAATGGGGGAGATGCCCATCACCTCCAGCGCCTCGAGCTCCCGTTGCACGCGCATCACCCCCAGCTCCGCGGCGATGGCGGTCACCGAGCGCACGATGACTACCCCGGCGGTGAGCAGGGGGCCCACCTCCCAGAGAACGAGGAAGACCAGCAGGTGGCCCAGCCCCTCCACCGCCGCCAGCGGCTGCACCACTCCCAGCCCGTACGCCACCGCCACCACCCCCGTGACCACCGCCAACCCGCACACCGGCACGATCCCCTGCACGCCGGTGAAGTACACCTGGAGCAACGTCTGGCGCGCCACCTCCGGCATCCCCTGACGGCGTCCCACCCACAGCATCTTGAAAGCCAGGTAGACGAAGGCCAGGAGAAAGCCCGCGTAGTGGCCGGCGGCCAGCACCCGGGCGCCCAGACGGTCGACGGCCCTCAGCATTGCCCCTCCCGCCCCCGCCGCCCAGCGGATTCGCCGCGCCGACGACCTGTCCCACCACGCCCGGGAACAGCCATGGATGCAGCCTAGCACCGCCGACCCGCACCGCGGACCTTGGCTTCAGCTACACTCTCCCACTGTGGGACTCCGCACGGCATTCGAGGCGTCCCGGCGCGGGCAGGAAGGGGACGCGATGCTGCTCTTCGCCGGCTCCGGCAGCCGGCGCCTGGCTGGTCGCATCGCCGCAGCTCTCGGCATATCGGTGGCCGCCGGCGAAACGCTGCGCTTTTCCGAGGGCAACCTCTTCGTGCGGGTGCTCACCAACGTGCGCGGACGCCACACCTACGTGGTGCAAACCACCGCCTTCCCCGCCAACGACACCTTCATGGAGCTGCTCTTCTGGATCGATGCCTTAAAGCGCGCCTCGGCCGCCTCGGTCACCGCGGTGGTGCCGTACTTCTCCTACGCCAAGGGGGACAAGAAGGACGAGCCGCGGGTGTCCATCCGGGCGCGGGTGTGCGCCGACGCCATCGAGGCGGCGGGGGCTGACCGCCTGGTCACCATGGACCTGCACGCCCCCCAGATCCAGGGTTTCTTTCGCGTCCCCGTGGACGACCTCTACGCCCTGCCCATCCTCTGCGACGCCGTGCGCCCCCTCCTCCCAGAGGGCTTCGTGGTGGTCGCCCCCGACGCCGGCTTCGCCAAAAAGGCCCGCCGCTACGCCTCCCACCTGGGCGCCCCCCTGGTCATCGCCGACAAGGTGCGGGATGGGCACGAGGAAAAGGTCACCTCGGTGGAGATCATCGGCGAGGTGCGCGACCGCACCGCCCTGATCGTCGACGACTTCACCATTTCCGCCAGCACCTTGAACGCCGCCGCCGAGGCGCTGCTTGAGCGCGGCGCCCGTGCGGTGCTGGCGGCGGTAACGCACGCCGTGTTCGCGCCCTCCTCCATGGCCCGTCTCGACGCCGGACCCATCGAGACGCTGGTGGTCACCGACACGGTGGAGAACCAGCCGGTGGAGTTCTCGCCCAAGGTGCGCGTCGTCTCCGTGGCGCCGCTGTTCGCCGAGGCCATCCGCCGCATCCATCACCGCGAGAGCATCAGCGTGCTCTTCCCCGAGTGGAGGTGAAAAAGGAGCCAGGGGCACCTCGCCCTGGGAATCTCGGAGAACCGATGGGGCTGTAATTCTCGCCACCATGTTTACACACTACTGTCAACTCAAGCCGTGGGGGCCCAGGCGACGCCTCATCTGAACGGCGGTGAAACGACGAAGGTGAAACGCCGGCGCGTCCCGGTGAGCTGTCTACCCGGAACGCACCATGCTGGCCTCGAGAATTGACCGTTCAAGGCCCTTGCCACCCAGGTCGGCCGTCTCGTCTACAATCATCTCAGCTACAACTCGGACGCCCGCGGCGCCAGGTTGGTTGAAAAGCTAAGCTGTCGAGCAGTCAGCGATCCTCGTCCTTGCGGCGAAGCGATTGGAGAGGTCATGAGAGTACCCGCAGCCCTCCTCACCATCTCCAAACGGAACATCGTCTTGCCTGAATTGGAGCAGGGAAACCTGTGGACCCGAAAGCCATCGAGGCAACTCATGATGCTCTTGTCCCGTTACTCTCCCGTGGGAAGGCTGCAGCTCTGCCAGATGAATGATCTGGCAGAGCCGCAACGTTACGCGGCTCCCGGAAAAGCTGGGGATCATGCCGGCTTGTCCCCCGCCTACCCGCCGGCTTCCGCCACAGGTCACAGTAAGTCCTCGCCACCCTTGCGGGACAGCTGCAGCGCTACGCGGTGGCCACATACCAAGAATTCTGTCGAGATCGAGCGCCGCCTCTCGAGTGTAGCGTCCACCCGCACCCGCGATCACCTGCGGGTAAACGGCGTCGCCCTCGCCTCCGAGTTCCTTGCCGATCTGCGCTCCGTCCCTGGTGGGGAGGCGCACGTGGACCCTGAGCCTGAGACGGACCGTGCTGCGGCACCGGGTGCGGGACAGGTATGACAGCTCAAGTTTTTCCCAATGGTTCGGTGGTTCGCCGCAAGGACCAGCCGGCTGACGTCGGACGCGTGCACAAGACCGTCTGGAGCGAGCAGCTGCAGGAGTTTCAATGCCAGGTTCAGTTCGGCACGCGCCTGGTCACTCTCGCGGCGGAGGTCTTGGAGCTCTTGCCCGAGGTGGCCGACCCATGGCGCGACCTGGCCCGCGGCAGTCTGGCACGCGCCCAGGACTTTCGGATGGCGATGACCCTGGAGCGCCTCAATCGCCCTCCCTCCGCCATTGCAACGTCCTTCGGGACGGCGAGAGCTCAGTTTCTGCCCTATCAGTTCAAGCCCCTGCTCAAGCTGATTGATAACCCTCGCTGGCGCATTCTCATCGCCGACGAGGTGGGGCTCGGAAAGACCATCGAGGCCGGTTACGTGTTGCGCGAGTTGCGGGCACGCACGCGGCTGGCGAGGGTCCTGGTGGTCGTTCCGGCTCGTCTTCGAACCAAGTGGAAGACCGAACTGGCACGGCGTTTTGATGAGCGCTTCGACCTGCCCAGTACTCGAGAACTTCGGAGGTTCCTGGACGATTTCGAGAGCGGTAAGGAAGCCGAGTTCAACTGGATCATGTCCTACGAGCAGGTGCGGCCCGAAGATATTCAGAAGAAGTTCGACGTTTTGAGGCCGGCGCTGGACCTGGCAATCTTCGACGAAGGGCACCGGGCTCGCAATCCGCGGACGCTACAGCACCGTATGACCCGCACCATCGCCGAGTGCAGCGAGGCCATGCTCATTCTCACCGCGACACCGCTGCAGACGGGGCCGGAGGACCTCTTCTGGCTCCTGCACCTGTTGGACCCTGACAGCTTCTCCAGTTTCGATGTCTTCGAGGTGCAACGTCAGGGCACCGCGCCGCTGATGGACGCTCTGCGAGTGGTTCGATCGGGGTCGGGCGGAAGCGGTGACGCGGTGGCAAAGCTCGAGCAATACCTCTCCCAACCCCACCTGGAGCAATCCCGCGCGGATCCGTTCGTGATCTCGGTCGTGAGCAGGTGTCGCCAGTTGGAAACCCTCACCCGCAGCGAGCGCATCGATCTGGAACGGGACCTGGCGAGCCTTTCGTTTACCAATGCGGTGCTGACCCGGACGCTGAAACGAGACACTCAAACGTTGCGCCCGAAGCGCGACCCCCAGTCCATCGTCGTCTCCCTCTCCGCGGAAGAGCAAGAGGCGTTTGAGGCTCTGACCCTTCTACCCGACCTGACTTCGTGGGGCGCTCGCATGGCCTTTGCCACGGCCCATCGCCAGGCTGCCAGCTGTCTGCCCGCGGCACTGGCTCGTGTGAGCCACCGCACCTCCTCGAGGCGCGGCGACGAGCTGGACGACTTCGAGGAACTGGGCTGGGAGCTCTCGAGTAAGGACGGCTACGGTGAAGATCCCGTTCCCCGCACCTGGGCCGAGCTGGAGCACAGACTCGTCGCCAGGTGGCAGACGTTCAGAGCTTTGACGAGGGACTCCAAACTCAAGAAACTGCTGGGAGTTTTCGATAGCGTCTGGTGGGATGATGCTCGACATCATCGACCACCGCGCAAGGCTGTTGTTTTTGCTTTTTTTCGCGCGACCCTCGAGTATCTCGACGCGAAGCTGGAGAAGCTCGGCATCGGGCACCGCCTGATCCACGGTGGTATCCCCATGGAGGAACGCGAGATCCGGATCGAAGCATTTCGTGACGATCCGCAGATTCGCGTCCTGCTCTCTTCGGAGGTCGGCAGCGAGGGCCTTGACCTGCAGTGCTCCTCCGTCCTCATCAACTATGACCTGCCCTGGAACCCGATGGTGGTGGAGCAGAGGATTGGCCGGCTGGATCGCATAGGGCAGCTCGCGTCTCGTATCTCCATCGTCAACCTGGTAATCAAGAACTCCGTCGAGGAAAGAATCCTGCTCCGCTTGTATGAACGCATCCGCCTCTTCGAGGAGAGCATCGGCGATCTCGACCCAATACTCGGCGAGATGGTCCAAGAAATTGCCATCGAAGCGCTGGCAGGTGGGCTTTCACCGGATGAGGAAGCGCGAAGAATCGAGGATGCAGCCGGAGCCATTGAACGCCGACGGGAAGAGGCCCGGCATCTCGAGCGGGTTTCCGATGCTCTTGTGGCGGCCGACCAGGCTTACCTGGATGAGATCAATGCCCTCGTTGGCGGTCGCAGGATGGCGCAACCCTCCGATATCGCGTGGCTTCTGCAGGATTTCTACCGCCAACGCTATCCCGGGTCCGAGGTTCCTGCGGGCATTGCCGACGGTGTCGCCCGCCTTCACTTGCCGCCCGAAGCGGCGTCGGATCTCCTCGCGGAGCTTTCCAACACCCAGGAGGCGGTGCAAGTCGCGGCCCTCATCCGGCAGGGACCTTTCTCCGCCACGGTTTCCATTGAAACCGCGGAAACACTGCGCCGGCTGGAGTTCATTCATCGGCGCCATCCCCTGGTGCAGTTCGCCTGCCGACAAGTCTCCAAGGGGGCGATACGGGCAACGAACACCTACGCTTTAAAGGTTGCCTGCTCGGCGCTGCCATCTGGTCTCTATTTGTTGCAGATAGTTCGCTTTGAAATCCCGGAACCGCGCAGGCGAGCTGAGCTTGTACCAATCGTTTTCTCGCTGGCACGAGGTTCCCTGGTTTCGGCCGACGAAGCCGAGGGCCTCTTGGTTGAGCTCCTGGGGCAATGCCAAGAGGTGGCGAGCTTGCCACGTCTGGAGCCGAATGCGGTGGAGCTGGCCCGGGTAACCCTGGAGCAGCAACTCGAGCGTCTCCGGGCAGTCGCCGAGGAGCGCGAGGCAGCGCTGCTGCGCGCTCGGGTCACCCGAGTTAGGGCAACTGAGCTGGCGGCCTGGCAGCATCGCGCCGCCCAGGCGCAGAGAAATCTGGCGAGTCTGATACGCGGACAGGCACCGGCGTTTCCAATCCGTATGGCGAAGACTCGTCTGGAGAAGGCCACACGGGAGATCGAGCGTTTGCGGCACGAGGCGCTAGCGATGGATCGTGTGCATCTGGAAAGCGAAGAGCTTGCGCTCGCTCTCGTACAGGTGACCGGCGGCGGGAGCGAGAGGTGAGTCAATGGGCTGGCTGAAGCGATGGCTCGAAATGCTCACCGCTCGGCTATGGCGCCGGCGCGGGCCGTCACCACGTGGAGCTGCCAGCGGGTCAGCGGCGGAGCCGCCATGGGTGCCATCGGTGGCGCCGAGGGAGGCAGCCGGCGAGCGCCCGGCGGGTCCACCACCCCCATCCCCCTCTGCCCCACCTCCAGAGGGTGACGAAAGACAGGCGGTGGTGAGGTGTACACCGCCGGAACCGCAAGTCGGTGCGAATCCAGTTGTCGAATCGGCACCGGCATCTCGGCCGTCAGGCGTTCCGTTGGCGGTTGGGAATGGCGAGGTGGTTCACCAGGTAACGACGTCCACGCCAGTCGGAGAGGCCCTGGCGGCGCCAACCTCACTGTGCCCCCGCGGCATCGTCGCCACCGCGTTCACCGTCGATTCGCCGCCCGATCACCGTGCTCCGGACCCTGGAGCGCCGGACCAACGAGTGCCGATTGCCTCCCCGGCGCCACCACCGCCAGTCATTCACCCCGCTGCGCCGCTAACAGATGCTGCCCCGCGGGTGGATGTCCAGCAGCCTCCTCCGGCCCGGCCCCGCCGAATCATTCAGCTCGGGATCGACTACGGCACGAGTACCTCCAAGCTGGTGTTTCGCGACGCTTCGTCGAGACTCGAGCAGAAGTCGTTCCTCGTCAGGCCTTACGGTCGCGACGGGGATTTCCGGGTGCCTGCGCTGGTGGTGTGGGAAAACGATCGGCTCTACTTCGGTGACGAAGCCTGGCTGCGAGCGCAGGTTCCGAGGGCGAGAGTGTATCCATCTCTCAAGATTCGCGCCGCTTTTCCAAGCGATGCCTATTTTCAGGCTGACACCCACCCGCCTGAGGGCATCTCGGTGGCTGACCTGGCCATGTTGTCGGTGCTTCACCTCATCCAGCTCGGCGGGCGGGCGATCGAGGAGTACGCGGCGAGCCTGGATTTCGATCCACGCCTGACGATGACCATGGGTGTTCCGGTGGCGTCTCTGGCAAGCGGCGATCCCCTGAACTCCTACTGGCTCATGATCGCCCGCGCCCGATGGCTGTACCAGAAAGGGACCCCACAACTGGCCAATGGGGTTCCGATCAGCACCGCTCGAGAGATGGCCGTATCCTCGGCCTCAGCGGTGGGCCAGTCTCGGCCGAACGAGGTTGCCCAGTGGCTTCTCCCGGAAGCCGCTGCCAGTCTGATGTGGGCCTTCCAGTCGCCCCGGGTTCCCCCGGGGCTGTACGCATCCGTCGATGTCGGAGCCGGGTCCACGGACGCATGCTTCTTCCGCATCGTGGAGGAATTCGACAGACATTTCCAGATATGGCGGAAGGCCAAGTTCTCTTTTTGGGGCGCTGCCGCACGACCCCCCGGAGCAGATGCCCTGGATCGCCTCATTGCGAAGGCCCACGGGCTACCCAACCAACTCGAGGTACGAGGGTTCGAGGACGTGTTTCTGGCCAAGCGGATGCCGAAGGACGTAAGGCCACTTCTAGAAAGTATTTATGAGGTACTGTCCGATGCCTTCAAGGCGGCCTATCCCAAAGATGCGAAGTTATCAAACTGGCAAGACTGCCGCCTGTTTCTGGTAGGCGGGGGATGTCGAATCTCGGCGATCAAGCGACACTTTACTGGTAACGTTTTGCGAAAAAACGCTTTGAAGCCGTTTGAAGTGGTTGATCCCGGCATCCCTTCGGACCTGGAAGGGATTGACGACCTCGACGACCTTGGACTCGCCCTCGTGGCCTATGGTTTGAGCTACGGCCTCGACTTCGCGACGTTCGAACTGCCCGAAGCCGTGGATCCTGTGGACTATTCGGACCGTCGACGCCGACGCCTGGAGGAGGACGAGCTTCCTCCCCACGTACTACGTGATCAATAGATGGATAGGTGGTTTCTGGCCCGCGGCGCCCGTGCGGTGCTGGCGGCGGTAACGCACGCCGTGTTCGCGCCCTCCTCCATGGCCCGTCTCGACGCCGGACCCATCGAGACGCTGGTGGTCACCGACACGGTGGAAAACCAGCCGGTGGAGTTTTCGCCCAAGGTGCGGGTGGTGTCGGTAGCGCCGCTGTTCGCCGAGGCCATCCGCCGCATCCATCACCGCGAGAGCATCAGCGTGCTCTTCCCCGAGTACAGGTGAAGCAGGGCGCTCCATATTTGCCCTCGGACGTCCTCAGCGAATCTCCTCTACCATGCCAGGGTGCGAGTCACCGACGTCGTCGAAGCGAAGCTCACCGTCGAGAGGTCGCGCTTTTTCGCCCGCCTTTTCCCTGTCACTTCGGAAGCGGACGTGGAGCGCACCGTTGCCCAGTACAGGGCCCTTTACCGCAGGGCCCGCCACCACTGCTGGGCGGCGCGCTGGCGAGACCACTCGGGAGGGATCGTCGAGGCCTCCCGCGACGACGGCGAGGTGGGCCACCCCGGCCGGGTGTTGCTGGAGCTGTTGCGCCACCACGAGCTGGAGGGGGGCCTCCTCGTTTCCCGGGTTTTCGGCGGGGTGAAGCTGGGGGTGGGCGGGGTGGTGCGGGCGTTTCGTGCCGCCGGCGCGGCGGTGATCGCCGGCCCCCGAGCAGGCTCCTAAACGGGTTCCTCGACGGGCCTGAAAAGGTCCTCAACCACCTGGCGATCTTCGTCGGTGATCTCCAGGAACTCGATGCCTGCCTCGCGCCGGCCACCCGGGCGCTCAGCGGTCCACACCACCCGACCCAGGGCGACGACCACCTTGCCGCGCACGGCGATGTACACTTCCACTCGCTCTTCGGGTTGCAGTGGCGTGTCGGTCACGAAGCTGCACCCACCTAGCCCCATAACCGTGGTCTTGGCGAACCCTTCCTCGGCCCCCTCACCCGCGCTCTTGACCAGCACGGTGTTTTCCGAGGGAATCCGCGGGAACCTTCGTTGCCCGGTGATCATCGCGCCAGCCACCCTCCTGGTGGCGGGCATTGTCCAGCAAAACGCGTCAACTCGCAAGGCTGCAAGAAAGTTCATTGCTAGATATCAAATGACGTTTGCGGGGATTTCACACTTGTCCCGCAGCGGTCTCTCGACACCGGGGCGCCGATACGTCACCATGCCCACGGGAGGATGTGATGACGGATCGACTCTCTGGCGATGAGCTCTTCTCGCTTATCCGGCGGGTGTTCCGACCGGCACCCCACGAGCGCGCCCTGGCCATTCTGGTGGACTTGCCAGACCGGGAGGTCCCCGACACACCCTCCTGGCGGCAACGCCGGGAGATTGCGGCGGAGTGGGCGGCGGAGCTGGCCGCGCGCCAAGCCTCCACCGGCCTCGACACCCACCTGGTGCTCTACCGCAACGTGCGCACCAACAACGGTGACCTGCCCGCCACCGCATGGCTGCACCGCGGCGGCGAGCTGCCCGCCAGCGCCGACGAGCTGGATCCCGCCACCGCCGTGCCCTTTGCCGAGATCTACCTCGCTCACCCCATCCTCATCGCTATGACACGTTTTTCCGCCACCGCCCCGCTGAAGGTGGCGGCCCGCTCCTACCCCATTCGCGCCGCCACCATGCCCGGCTTCACCCCCGCCATGATCCCCGCCCTGCGCCTGGATTGGGGAGAGATCAACCGCCGGGTGGAGATCCTGGCCGACCTTCTGACCCGCGCCGAGGCGGCGGAGATCGACTTTCGCCACCCGGGCGGCCCTGCTCGGCTCACGCTCGATCTGCGGTATCGGCACGCCCACGCCTCCGGCGGGTTGCTCCCCATCCCGGGAGTCGCAGGGAACCTGCCTTCGGGTGAGGCGTACATCGTTCCCTACGAAGGGGAACGGGAGGGCGACCCGTCCTCGAGCCAGGGGGAGCTGCCGGTGCAGTTCGAGACCGGCGAGGTGGTGGTCTACCGCATCGAGCACAACCGCGCCGTCGAGGTGCTGGGCGACGGCGAACGCGCCTGCCGGGAGGCGGCGGCGATCGTCGCCGAGCCGGCCTACGCCAACCTCGCCGAACTGGGCCTGGGCGTGCTGGCCGAGCTGGGCATCAAGCCCATCGGTGAGCTGCTGCTGGACGAGAAGCTGGGACTGCATATCGCCTTCGGCCGCTCGGATCACTTCGGCGGGCAGGTGGGGCCGGCTCACTTCTCATCTGCGGAGGCGGTGGTCCATATCGACCGCGTCTTCATCCCCGAAACCCAGCCCGACGTCCGGGTGGAGCGAGTGGACCTCATCATGCCCAAAGGAAAAGCGGTCCCGCTGCTGCGCGACCAGCAGTACGTCATCGACTGGAGTCGCTAGGCCTTGACGCACCTCGCGTTGGCGCCATCTCCGGCCTTCTCGCCCACCATTGGGAAACGGTGCGCCCGCCGCCCGTCCCCGGCTATGCCCCAGGGAGGAACCATGACCCGCCTCGTCCCCCTCGTGCTGACCCTCGTACTGGCCGTGCCGACGACCCTGCCCGCCGCCCAGGCGGCTCGTGGCGTCGGCAAGCCCCCCGCCGCTCCCGCCGCTTCCGGCTCCGATGACAGCGGCGAGGAGAGCAAGGACCTCTTCTCCCCGGCCACCTTTGCCAACCTCAAGCTGCGCTCCCTGGGGCCGGCCCTGATGTCCGGCCGGGTGGGCGACCTGGCGGTGGACCCCGCTAACCCCGCCCGCTACTTCGTGGCGGTGGCCTCCGGCGGGGTTTGGAAAACCGAAAACGCCGGCACCACCTACGAGCCGGTGTTCGACGGCGAGGCGTCGTATTCGATCGGCTGCGTCACCATCGACCCCAACAACCCCCACGTGATCTGGGTGGGCACGGGGGAAAACAACTCCCAACGCTCGGTCTCCTGGGGGGACGGCGTGTACAAATCCCTGGACGGCGGCAAGACTTGGAAAAACATGGGCTTGAAGAAATCCGAGCACATCGGCATGATCCGCGTCGACCCCCGTAACTCCGACGTGGTGTACGTGGCCGCCCAGGGGCCCCTGTGGGGGCCGGGGGGGGACCGGGGCCTGTACAAAAGCACCGACGGCGGCGCCAACTGGGAGCGCATCCTGCACATCTCCGAGCACACCGGGGTGAGCGAGGTGCACTTCGACCCCCGCAACCCCGACGTGCTGTACGCCTCCGCCTACCAGCGGCGGCGCCACGTGTGGACGCTGATCAACGGCGGCCCCGAGTCGGGGATTTACAAGTCCACCGACGCCGGCAGAAGCTGGCGCAAAATCACCCAGGGCTTGCCCAAGGTGGACCTGGGGCGCATCGGCCTCGCCGTCTCCCCCGCCAACCCCGACGTGATCTACGCCATCGTCGAGGCCATGCAGGACAAGGGCGGCATTTTCCGTTCCCGCGACCGCGGGGAGAGCTGGGAGCGCCGCAGCGGCTATTTGTCCTCCTCGGGTCAGTACTACTCAGAGCTGTTCGCCGACCCCAAGAACGTCGACCGGGTTTACTCCATGGACACCTACTTCATGGTCAGCGAGGACGGCGGCAAGACCTGGGTGCGCGCCGGCGAGCAGGCCAAACACGTGGACAACCACGCCCTCTGGATCGATCCCGCCAACACCGACCACCTGCTCATCGGCAGCGACGGCGGCATTTACGAGACCTGGGACCGGGCCAAGACCTGGCAGTTCAAGCCCAACCTGCCGGTCACCCAGTTCTATCGGGTGGCGGTGGGCAACGACGCCCCCTTCTACACCGTCTGCGGCGGAACCCAGGACAACAACACCCAGTGCGGCCCCGCCCGCACCACCTCCCGCCACGGCATCACCAACGGCGACTGGTTCATCACCCAAGGGGGAGACGGCTTCGTGCCGGCCATCGATCCGGAAAACCCGAACATCATTTACTCCGAGGCGCAACACGGCTGGATCGTGCGCTACGACCGCGCCTCGGGCGAGCGGGTCTTCGTCCAGCCCCAGGAAGCCCCGGGGGACGACCCGCACCGGTGGAACTGGGATTCGCCGTTCATCATCTCACCCCATAACCCCAGACGGCTCTACTTCGCCGCCCAGCGGCTGTTTCGCTCGGAGGACCGGGGCGACTCCTGGGTGCCCATCTCCGGCGATCTGACTCGCCAGATCGACCGCAACCGCCTCAAGGTGATGGACCGGGTGTGGCCGGCCGATGCGGTGGCCAAGAACGCTTCCACCTCGTTCTACGGCAACATCGTGGCGCTGGACGAGTCCCCCCTGGTGGAGGGGCTGCTCTACGTGGGCACCGACGACGGATTGATCCAGGTGAGCGAGAACGGCGGGGCGAGCTGGCGCAAGATCGAGCGCTTCCCCGGCGTCCCCGAGCTCACGTACGTTTCCTCGGTGCTGGCTTCCCGCCACCGGCCGGATACCGTCTACGCCACCTTCGACAACCACAAACGGGCGGACTTTGCCCCCTACGTGCTGAAAAGCTCGGATCGCGGGCGTACCTGGACCTCCCTGGTTGGCAACCTCAAGGAGCCAGAGGTCTGCTACGACATCGTGGAGGACCACCAGGACCCCAACCTGCTTTTTCTGGGTACCGAGTACGGGGTGCACTTCTCCCCCGACGGCGGCGCCATTTGGATCAAGCTCAAGGGAATGCCCACGATTTCGGTGCGCGACATCGCCATCCAGCGACAGGAGAACGACCTGGTGCTGGCCACCTTCGGCCGCGGGTTCTACGTCCTGGACGACTACACCCCCCTGCGGGGGATCACCCGCGCCATGCTGGAGAAGGAGGCGCTGCTGTTCCCCGTCAAGGACGCCCTGGCCTACATCGAGTCAGGCCGCTTCGGGTGGGGCAAGAAGGCCTCCCTGGGGGAGACCTTCTTCACCGCCGACAACCCCCCCTTCGGCGCCACCTTTACCTATTACCTCAAAGAGGGCTTGAAAACCAGGACCGAACTGCGCCACGAGCGGGAGAAGGAGGCCATCAAGAAGAAGCTCGACCCGCCCTACCCCACCCTGGAGGAGCTGCGGGAGGAGGAGCTGGAGGAGAAGCCGCAGATCATCCTCACCGTGCGGGACGCCCAGGGGGAGGTGGTGCGGCAGCTCTCGGGGCCCACCGGCAAGGGGTTCCAGCGGGTGGCGTGGAACCTCCGCTACCCGCCGGTCACCCCTCCCACGGCCCAGCGCCCGCGGGAGGATGACGATGAGGAGGACAACAGCGGCGGGGGACCCATGGTGGTACCGGGGGCGTACACGGTGACCTTGAGCAAGCGTGTGAACAGCGTCACCACCACCTTGGCCGGGCCCGTGCGGTTCGAGGTGAAACCCTTGAACCTCGCCACCCTCCCGGCTGCCGATCGGGCCGCCCTGCTGGCCTTCCAGAGGGAAGTGGCGGAGCTGCAACGGCGGGTGCTGGGGGCCGTGGAGGTCACCAAGGACACCGACAAGCGGTTGGATGCCATCGCCAAGGCCTTGCGCGATACCCCCGCCGCCCCGCCCGAGCTGGTCGACCGGGCGGCGGAGCTGCGTCGGCGGCTGGAGGCCATCAACCTCACCTTGCGCGGCGACCGCGTCGGCGACCGGCGCAACTACCCCACGCCACCCTCCATCTCCGGCCGCGTGCAGACCGTCGTGTCGGCGTTCTGGAGCAACACCTCGGCACCCACCGGCACGGCACGGGAGTCGTACCGCGTCGCCAGCGAGCAGTTCGCCACCGTGCACGCCCAGCTCCGGCAGCTGGTGGAGGTGGATCTCGCGGCGCTGGAAAAGGCCATGGACCAGGCGGGGGCGCCGTGGACCCCGGGGCGGCTCTAGGCCGCTCCGGCGCCTGCGGTCGCCCGACAGCTTGGTGCGCTGCCCGTATATCCTTGCTATACTTCCACGTATGAACGAGGAGGCGGCGCGAAGGGCGCAGGCGCGGGGCTCGTGGCCCATCGCCCGGTATCGACTGGGAGAGGAGCCCGATGAGGATCTCTCGGGAGTGACCACGGCGGAGCAGCGGCTGGCGATGATGTGGGAGCTCGCCTCCACAACGTGGGAGCTCTCCGGGCGCGCCATCCCCACCTACCATCGCCGTCGCGCCCCCGGCCGCGTGGTGCGCCCCGGCCCATGACCGCCCAGGGCTTCCACGAGGATTTCCTCGACCTCCTCCGGGCCCTGGCGGCGACCAACGCCCGCTACCTCATCGTCGGCGCCCACGCCATGGCGGTGCACGGGGTGCCCCGGGCCACCTGCGACCTGGACATCTGGATCGATCCCGCGGCGGGCAATGCGGCGCGGGTCTGGGCTGCCCTCGGGGAGTTCGGCGCCCCCGTCGCCGACCACGGCCTCACTGTGGCCGACCTGCAGACCCCGGGAACGGTCTACCAGATCGGGCTCCCCCCCCGGCGCATCGACCTCTTGACGTCGGTCTCGGGCCTGGGGTTCGAGCAGGCGTGGGAGCGTCGTCTGGAGATGCCGGTAGCCGGCATCTCCGTTCCCTTCCTGGGCCGGGACGACCTCATCCGCAACAAGCTCGCCTCGGGCCGAGACAGAGACCTCCTGGACGTGCGGCTGCTGCAAAGAGTCCAGCCGTGAGGCACGGGTGTGCACCCCACCAAGCCACTTCGCCGCGCCGGAGCCGCGCTCACCCCCCGCCCTGAGTCCGCCCGTCCAGCGAATAGATGGTACGCAGCAACGTTGATGCGGTCGAGGAGCGTAACGGCATGAGCGGCACATCTCTCATCCCTGCCTTTCTCGTCCTCGGCGCCACGGGTGGCATCGGCAGCGCCCTGGCGCGGCGCCTGGCCGCTTCGGGCGCCCGTCTGTTCCTCTGCGGGCGCCGGGCTGACGCGCTGGCCGCCCTGGCCGGCGAGCTGGACGCGGCCAGCGCCGTCGCCGACGCCACCTCGTTTTCCGAGGTGGATCGGGTGGTGGACGAGGCGGTCGCCCGCCTGGGAGGCCTGGACGGCGTTGCCAACTGCGTCGGCTCGCTGGTCTTAAAGCCCGCCCACGTCACCTCCGAAGCCGACTGGCAGGCCACCCTCGCCGCCAACCTGACCTCTGCCTTCGCCTGCGTGCGGGCCGCTGCCCGCGCCATGCTCCCGAGGGGAGGATCCATCGCCCTGGTGTCCACCGCGGCGGCCCGCACCGGCTTCGCCAACCACGAGGCCATTGCCGCCGCCAAGGGGGGGGTCATCGGCCTCACCCTGGCCGCCGCGGCCACCTACGCTCCTTCCCGCATCCGGGTCAACGCGGTGGCGCCGGGCCTCGTGGAAACGCCCCTGACGACGCGCCTGCTGGCCTCGGAAACCGCCCGCGCAGCCTCCCTGGCCATGCACCCCCTGGGCCGCCTCGGCACCCCGCGAGATGTGGCCGCGGCGTTGGCGTGGCTCCTCGACCCCGAGCAGGCGTGGGTGACCGGCCAGATTCTCGGGGTGGACGGCGGCCTGGCCACCCTGCGGCCGAAACTGCCTCGCCCTGCCCCGTGACACCTTCCCTGCGCCTCTCTCACCGCTGCCATGCCTGTCCGGAAGACAGAACGCCACGGCCATTTCGGTGGGTTCTCATCGGGCTCCGTCACCCCGTCAAGCCCCGATGGCAGCCGCCACAACCCGGTTGCGCCCGCTTCGCTTGGCCTCATAGAGGGCGGCGTCGGCGGCGGCGATCAGTTCCTCCGGGCTGCCCCCCGCCGCTGGATACGCACTGGCACACCCGGCGCTGATGGTCACATGGGCGGCCACCGGCGAGCTGGGGTGGGGGATGAACAAGGACTCCACGGCCGCCCGCACCCGTTCCGCCACTGGGGCCGTCGCCTGCTCTGTCGCCCCCGCCAGCAGGATGGCAAACTCCTCGCCTCCGTAGCGTGCCGCCAGGTCGCTCGCCTGGTACAAGGAAGCGGCCAGCTGCGCGCCAACGCGGCGCAGGCACAGGTCGCCCGACGGGTGGCCGAAGGTGTCGTTATAGGCCTTGAAGTGATCCACGTCCAGCATGATGAGGGAAACCCAGCTGTGCTCCCGTCGCGCCGCTGCCCAGGCCACCTCCAGTCGCTCACGAAAGGTGCGAGCGTTGGGCAGACCGGTGAGCTGGTCGGTGCTGGCGAGTTTTTCCAGGCGGGCGTTGGCGACGCGCAGCTCCTCGGTGCGCTGGGCCACCTGGCGCTCCAAATCGCGCGCCCGCCGCCGCAGCGACGCCGTGCGACCGGCGATTCCCGTGGCAACGAGCAGCCCTAGTGCCACGACGGCTGCCACCCCTACATCTCGTCGCTGGTAGAAGTGCGGCAGCGCCCGCAGGGTGAGGAGGCTCACCTCGGGACTCGCCTCCCCTGCCTCGTTGGCAGTGCGAGCCTGGAAAATGTAGCGACCCCGGGGCAAGTTGGTGAAGGTCGAGACGGGGTCATTTCCCCCGTCCACCCACTCGTCATCAAACCCCTGCAAGCGTGTGAAGTGGCGCAGCTGCTCTGGGGCACGGAAGGTGGGTGCTTCCACGGTCACCTGAATACGACGGGTGCCCGGCGGGATTCTCAACTCCCTGCCGACCACCGCAGCCGGGACCCCGTCCAGCAGGACCTCCCCCAGACGCGGCAGCGGAGGGGAAGGGGTGGCTGCCAGCCGGCGCGGGTCCACCCCGGCAAGCCCGCGCGGGGTGGGAATGAGCAGCCGGCCGTTGCGGCACACCCAACCCGCCGGTGAGAACCCGCCGTTGGTTTCGGCGGAGGCCAGGCCGTCCTCCTCCCCGAAGGAGCGCACGATGGCCGACCGCCGCACTCCCCTCGCCACCTCGACCAGCTCTCGCACGCGGGCACGGTGCACCCCGCGGTTGCCCGTCCACCACAAGAACCCCACCTCGTCCCGGTGCAGGAACGACACCACACCCTCGGGGAGGCCGTGCTGCGAAGTGAAACGAAACAACCTGCCCTGCTCCACCACCGCCAGGCCGTCACCGTAGCTGCCGATCCACAGCCGCGGTCCCTCCCGCAGCAGAGCCCGCACCGCCCGGGGCATGGGGTCCCCGGTGGTGGTCAGGGGAAAGGCCCGCTCTCCACGGATGACGCCAACCCCCTGGGCGGTGCCCACCAGCAGGCTGTCGTCCTCATCCTCGACGAGCGCGGCCACTTCGTTGGTGGGTAGCCCATCGGCGGCGGTGAAGGCACGTCGCCGGCCACCCTCGATGCGGTGCACCCCACTGTGCCGGGTGGCCACCCACACCGCCCCGGCCCGATCCTCCAGGAGCGCGGTGGGCAGCGGTATGGGAGAGGCGGGGTGCCGGATCACTTTTTCCCCACGGACGGTCCACACCTCCCCCCGGTATTCCGCCGCCAGCATCGAGCCGTCACGCCGGGGCCACAGGGAGTACACGCAGGAGTCGGCGCCCAGCCCCGCCTCGCGCCCCACCACGGTGACGTCATCGCCGGCGATCTTCACGATGCCCGCGCACCCCGCCCCCACCCACAGGGCGCCATCGGCCCCCTCTGCCACCGGGTGAATAACCTCTTCCGGCAACCCCTGGGCACGACCAATCATGCTGAAGGAGGCGGGCACCAGCTGCACCAGCCCGCCGCCGTCGGAGCCCAGCCACAGGTTCCCCTCCCGGTCGGCGGTCATGGCGCGGAACGACTCCCCCGGCCGGGCCGGGGTAGCGACCAGCCGCAGGGTGGAGTCTTCCACGCTGAACACGCCGCTTCCCCCCACGGCGGCCCACACCCTCCCCCAAGGATCCCGCGCGGCGCAGGTGTACTCCCCGTGCCGGATCTTCGGGGGCAGCAGCTGCTCCACCTCGCCCTGGTGGGGTACACGGAGAAGACCCTGGCCCATCGTCGAGACCAGTAGCGACCCGTCCCGATCCTTGGTGAGGGCGTGAACCAGGATGTCGCCCAGCAGAATCCGGGAACCCTCCGGCCGCGTCTCGGAAACCACCATTAGGGTCGCTCCGGTGGCCACCACCAGGTTCATCTCGTCCACGGGCAGCACCGCGCCGACGTTCTCGCGCACCCCGGCGGCATCCCCCCACCGGCGCACCTCCCCTCCAGCCACCCGCAGGAGCCCCGAACTCGCGGTTCCCAGCCAGAGCGACCCCTCCCCCCGCTCCCAGAGGGAATGGACGGTCTCACCCGGGAGCGGCGGCACCCCGGCAGGGACCACTAGGCAGTCGCCCTCCACCACCAGCAGCCCGGCACCTTCCGTTCCCACCCAAATACGCCCGCCGGGCCCCTGATGCAGCGCCAGCACCCGCGCTAGGGGGGGCGTCCCGGGGCCGCGAGTGGGGATACCTTTGAAAGTTCGCCCATCGAAGCGGGCCAGGCCGCCAAAGGTGCCTATCCAGAGGTACCCCTCCTCATCCTGAAGGATGGCGGTCACCGAATTCTGGGGCAGCCCCTGGTTGACCGTCCAGCGGCGCACGGCAAACTGGCGCTCACCGGCCAGGGCCGCGGCGATTATCCCGGTCATCAGGGCGGCGGCTAGCGCCCACCGTCGCCGGCCCGACATCCCTTGCGGCTGAGGTCTCCTGGCCTCCAACAATTGCCTGTTCCCGTCTCGTATCATACCGGGCACGTGCAAAGCCGCAAACGGCGTTCGCCTTGGCCGGCTCCCCTGCCCCGGCGCGTGCTACGCTTTTTTTGAGGAGATTGGCCATGGCCTTTCAGCCCCAGCCTCAGGAGGAGGACCTATCCCCCCAAAAGCCCCACTCGACGCCCCTCGTCGCCCAGCGAATCCGCGCCCGCATTCTCGCCGCCGGCGCCCGCTTCCACGCCAACGACAACATCTCCGCCTTCATCCAGGAGGGCGAGCTGGAGGCCCTGCAAGAGGAAGTGGCTGCCCGGATGGAGGAAGTCCTGCAGGCCCTGGTCATCGACACCTCGAGCGACCACAACACCCGCGACACCGCCCGCCGGGTCGCCAAGATGTACCTGCAGGAGGTCTTCGCCGGCCGCTACGCCCCCGCGCCGCCCATCACCGAGTTCCCCAACGTCCGCCGTCTCAACGAGTTGATGATCGTCGGCCCGATCACCGTGCGCAGCGCCTGTTCCCACCACCTTTGCCCGATCATCGGCCGCATCTGGGTCGGCGTTCTGCCCAACGAGCACTCCGCCCTCATCGGACTCTCCAAGTACGCCCGCCTGGTGGAGTGGGTGATGACCCGGCCGCAGATTCAGGAGGAGGCGATCATCCAGCTCGCCGACCTGCTGCAGGACAAGATGCAGCCCGACGGCCTGGCCATCGTCATGGAGGCCGACCACTACTGCATGCAGTGGCGCGGAGTGAAGGACATGGACTCCAAGATGACCAACAGCGTCATGCGTGGGGCCTTCCTCAAAAACGCCACGCTGCGTCGCGAGTTCCTGTCGCTGCTCACCGACCGCCACGACTAGGAGGACCCGGGCCATGCTGGTACGACTTCTCTACGCGAGCCGCGCCACCCAGGAGATCGACGACGCCCTGGTCGGCGGCATCCTGCAACACTCCCAGAAGCACAACCAGGAGCACGGCATCACCGGCCTGCTCTGCACCTACTCGCCGGGCAACGTGTTCCTGCAGGTCATCGAGGGCGGCCGCGCCGCCGTCAACTCCCTCTACAACGCCATCGTCGCCGACCCGCGCCACCGTGACGTGACCCTCCTCGAATACGCCGAGGTGAGCGAGCGGCGCTTCGCCTCCTGGCGGATGGGCTGCGTCAACTTGAACCGCATCAACACCGGCGTCATCCTGCGCTTTTCCGAACGCGCCATCCTCGACCCCTTCGCCATGACCGGCCACGCCTGCCTGGCCCTGCTCGAGGAGCTGCTGAGCACCGGCGCCATCACCATCCGCGACTGATCACCGCCCGCCCCAGCCGCGCCGGCCGAGCGGGCGGTCGCCGTGCGGC
>CALEVZ010000071.1 GCA_937924755.1 uncultured bacterium | reverse complement strand
GCCGCGACTGATGCGGCCGTACACGTGGTAGAAGGCGCCATCGACGAAACGCCTCGGGGCTCGCGGCACCTCTGCACCTCCTGACGCAGCGTCGTGACGACTACTCCACGTACAATAGCATGATAGCGCTACACGGTACCTATGCAGAGACACTTTCGGCCCGCATCCTGGAGCAGGAGCACATCGCCTATCCCACCGCCCTGCGCCGCCTGCTCACCCGCCCCTGGCGCCTGGACGGCCGCCGCCTCGTATTCGAGTAGACCGTCCCTGCTGCGTCGAGACTCATGGTCCCGAACCGCACGCACACGTCTTTCGCGAGGTCAATCCCTCGAACGAGGGATTGACACGTCGGGGGGGGGGGGACGATGACCGCGAAAGGGGATTGGGCCGTGCGAAGTTTCTCCGGCGTCGTGAATACGCCAGGGTGGTCCAAGGTTGCCGGATCTGGAATCGGGCCACGCACCAAACCGCCCCGGGCCAGCAGATGGCTACTGGTCCTGGCCGTTGTGGCGAGTGTCGTTGCGGCGGCCTCGCCGGCTGCGGCAGATTGTTGGTGGGTGCTCACTGACATCGCGACTGTCACCACTTACGATCAGGGGGTACCCAGTACCGAGGTGACGTTCTACTTCGAGTATTGGTGTTCCTCGTGGGGAGGTGGTGGCGGTGGCGGTGGGGGAGGTGGTGGCACGCCTCCACCTCCTCCACCCCCTGAGAATCCGCACGACACCAACGGTGATGGCATCATGGACTGCTGGCAGAGTAGTGTCGACGGGTATTCGGGCACGGGAACGGTGTGTCAGCAGTACGGTGCGACCGGCTGTGGCCGGTCCCATACGCACGGCGGGCAGAACTTGGCGAACGAGGCAGGCGCCATCGTCCGGGCCGTTGCGGATGGTACTATCAAGTCTGTGGGCCTGTCGGAAACCGCGGGTCACTATGTTGTGCAGGACCTTTCCGGGACCTCGTTCGGCCCGAACGTCTATGTGGCGTACTTTCACCTGAGCGTCGATAGCTCCTTTCCTGCGATTAGGAGTTCAGTATCCGCGGGCGAGGAGATCGGTCAGGTCGGCTGCACCGGAACCTGTAGTGGTCCCCACCTTCACCTCCAGTCTCAAAGCCAACAGGCGCTAGGCGCCCCTTTTTGTCAAACCTATGACCCACGGACCGCGCTACCGTGTGGCGGCGGGACGCCGCACTTGGTGCGCGGATCCGGGTGCTGACGGTGGTGGAGGCTCGACAATGACACGCACGTCGATTCAGTGTGTTCTGGCCTTGGCCGCCGCTGCTCTGGCGGTGGGCATGTACGCCAGCGAGCAGGTATTGCCGTTTGCCTCGGCCTCCTCGCTGGTGGTGGAAAAGGCAACCGGCAAGATGGCCTACGTTCAGGGGAGCACGCTGTATGTGCTGGACCCGGCCAGACCGGACGCGACGAGGGCGGTTCCCGTGGCGGCGAGCAACCCCATCGTGGCGGACTATCGCGGGCAGCACATCCTGGTGTCGGTCAACGGCGGTGAGGGTGATCCCGGCCAGCTCGCCGTCTTCCACGAGGGCGGCGAGGAGGCTGTGCGCCTGCCGCGCGGCGAGGGGGACCTCGCCTACCCCGGGGCGGGCGCGGCGTTGAGCGTGGATGGTTCAGTTGTATGGGAGCGCGCGTCGGTGGATGGTCCAACGAAGGCCCTGCTGCAGCTCTCGCCCGAGATCCCCGACGGGACGACCGTCGTCGTGTCCCTGGACCTGACCACCGGAGCGCGGCGGGTCGCGGTGCACACCATTCCCCAGGGGAGCAAAGCCGAGCTCAGGGTTTCGGACATCGTGATGCTGGGTGCCCAGGACTCCCTGATGACGCTGTGGGGTGGGGCGGTGATGCGCCTGAAGGGCTCCAAGGTCGTGTGGCAGCGTGCCGAGGGTGGGGAGCGACCGTGGCGGCTGTTCGACGTCCACGCCGGGCGTGACCTCATTCTCCTGGATGACGACACTGGCGGCCTGCGGGTTCTGCGCTTGGCCGACGGCGCCGAGCTGGCGAGCTGGCAGTTCGCCAAGTCCCCCGAGCGGCTCGAGCGCTTTCTCGAAGAGCGCCTGGGCCGGGAGCGCTGGCAGGCGCTCAAGAAAGCGGAAATCGAGACGCTCGGGCGATCACGGCTGGGGGAGCGCCGCGGAGTTTCCGGTCCCGGCTGTCCCGTCGATGAGAAGCGGGAGGAGCGGGAGCGTGTCTTCGGTGTTCGCAGTGCGCGCTTCCTCCCGGATGGCATGATTTGGGCCCGGGGTCCGGGATGGGTTGTGTTCCTCGATGTGACGAGTCCGGATGCGGACCCGTTGGACGAGGTGTACACGCATCTTGCCTCCACCGAGTTAGAGGGCGCGGCAGCCTTCGCTCGTACGAAGGGCCTGGAGGTGACCCTGCGCCAGGTACGCGTGGGGGAGTCGTGGCAGCTGGTGGCGTTCGATGGCAGCGGCTGGCACGTGGTGCCGGCCAGTTCCAGCGGTAGACGGTAGTGGCCCTGTTGGGCAGCAGATCCGGGGCCGGCCCGAGGGGGATACGCAGGGGCGCGGCCGTCGCGAAGTCCCCGGCGGCACTGCGCCGTCTGCTCACCCGCCCGTGGCGGCTGGACGGCCGCCGCCTGGTGTTCGCGTAGGTGGCGACCGGCCGGCGCACGTGGTGCGTGGTGATGGTGGCGGCGTCGCTCGCCCTGGCGGGGCCGGCGGTGCTGCCCGGCGCCGCGGCGGTGTGGTGCGTCGACGGGCGCAACGCCGGGCAGGCGGACGGGTCGGCGGCCTGGCCGTTTGCGAGCATTCAGCCGGAAAACATCAGTTGAAGACGAGAGCAGGGCGGCGAGAAGCACGAGCTGGCGGTTTTGCAGGTCTTGGGCGCCAGGGCCGAGGGGCTGCAAGATGTGACAGGTTTGTGAGTTGAGCAACTGTTACCACAGTTGGCAAGGCCGCGATTCGTTCGAGGAGGACGGCGAAGCGATCTCGCCATCGACCTCGGAGGCCCAAGCGGAGCACTGAT
>CALEVZ010000070.1 GCA_937924755.1 uncultured bacterium | reverse complement strand
TGAGGGGGTGGAGATGGTGATGCCCGGGGACAACGTCAACATCACGGTGGAGCTGATCACCCCGATTGCGATGGAGAAGGGGCTGCGCTTCGCCATCCGCGAGGGCGGCCGCACCGTCGGCGCCGGCACCATCACCGAGATTTTAGAGTGAGGTCTCCCCATGAGGGACAACGTCATCCTCGCCTGTCAGGAGTGCAAACGTCGCAACTACACCGCGACCCGTAACAAAAAGAAGCAGACCGAGCGGCTGGAGGTGAAGAAGTACTGCAAGTTTTGCAGGCGCCACACGCCGCATCGTGAAACCAAGTGATGCTGAACGCGCAGGTAGGCCAGTAGCTCAATTGGTAGAGTCCCGGTCTCCAAAACCGGTGGTTGGGGGTTCGAGTCCCTCCTGGCCTGCCATACACACCGCGCCCCGGAGGCGCCGAAGATGAATTGGTGGAAGCGGCTCAAGACGTTCCTAGGCGAGGTGGTCGTCGAGACCAAGAAGGTCACCTGGCCGTCCAAGGACGAGGTGGTGGCGACCACCGTGGTTGTCATCGCAGCCTCGTTCGTGTTTGGAGTGTTTTTGTACCTGTGTGACCTGCTCTTCCTCAACGTCGTCAAGTGGGTCATCCGGGCGCTGTCGTAACGGGCCGGCGGGAAGAGAGGAGCTGGCGGAGCATGCCCAAAGAGTGGTACATCATCCACGCGTACTCGGGCTTCGAGGACAGAGTCAAGAAAACCCTCGAGCAGCGCATCGAGGCGCTCGGGATGCAGGAGTTTTTCGGCGAGGTTCGCATCCCCACCGAGACGGTCGTGGAGATGCGCAACGGCAAGCGCCGCGAGGTGCAGCGCAAGTTTTTCCCCGGCTATGTGCTGGTGCAGATGGAGATGACCGACGAGGCGTGGCACCTGGTGCGCAACACGCCCAAGGTGACCGGTTTCGTCGGTTCGGGCAAGAAACCGACCCCCCTCACCGAGGAGGAGGTCAACCAGATCCTGCATCAGGTCACGGTGGCGAGGGAAAAGCCGAGACCCAAGCACGTTTTCGAGAAGGGCGAACAGGTTCGCATCATCGACGGGCCGTTCTCCAACTTCGTGGGGGTGGTGGAGGAGGTCAACCTGGACCGTTCGACGCTCAAGGTGATGGTCACGATCTTCGGGCGCTCGACCCCGGTGGAGCTGGAGTTCAGCCAAGTGCAGAAGATAGCGTGAGGCGCGAAGGACGATGGCAAAGAAGATCGTTGCATACGTGAAACTGCAAATCCCGGCCGGGCAGGCGACGCCGGCGCCTCCCGTGGGCCCGGCGCTGGGCCAGCACGGCCTCAACATCATGGACTTTTGCAAGGCGTTCAACGCACGCACGCAGAAGCAGACAGGAGTCATCACCCCGGTGGTGATCACCGTGTACTCCGATCGGACGTACACGTTCATCACCAAGACGCCGCCGGCGTCGTTCCTCGTCGCCAAGGCGGCGGGGGTGCAGAAGGGGTCGGGAGAGCCGAACCGCAACAAGGTGGGGAAGGTCACGCGGGCCCAGGTGGAGGAGATCGCCCGCACCAAGCTTCCTGACCTGAACACCACCTCCTTGGAGTCGGCGGTTCGCACCATCGAGGGCACGGCGCGCAGCATGGGCATCGAGGTCGTGTCTTCTTAAGGGGAGGTGGGTGTGAAACGCTCGAAGAAATACCTGGCGGCCAAGTCCCGGGTCGAACCGCGGCCCTACGAATTGCGCAGCGCCCTCGAGCTGGTGCGGGAAATCCATCCAGCCAAGTTCGACGAGACGGTGGAGATTTCCCTGCGCCTGGGAGTCGACCCCCGGCACGCTGACCAGATGGTGCGCGGCACCGTGGTGCTGCCCCACGGCACCGGCAAGACCAAGCGGGTGCTGGTGGTGGCCGTGGGTGAGGCGGCTCGGGAGGCGGAAGAGGCGGGAGCCGATTTTGTCATGGGCGAGGAGGCGGTGGAGAAGATCCAAGGTGGATGGCTGGACTTCGAGGCGGTGGTGGCCACTCCGGACATGATGCG
Organism: uncultured bacterium; assembly: GCA_937924755.1. Lineage (GTDB taxonomy): Bacteria > Acidobacteriota > Thermoanaerobaculia > Thermoanaerobaculales > Thermoanaerobaculaceae > CALEVZ01. The sequence continues at coordinate 13,532 of CALEVZ010000070.1, read as the reverse complement.
GATTCTCTCCCGTCTGGGTAAGGTGCTGGGTCCCCGCGGGTTGATGCCGAACCCCAAGACCGGCACGGTGACCACCGAAGTGGGCAAGGCGGTGCGGGAGATCAAGGCGGGCAAAGTGGAGTTCCGCGTCGACAAGACCGCCATCGTGCACGTGCCGCTGGGCAAGGTGTCGTTCTCCGCCGATGCCCTGGAGGAAAACGCTCGCTCGTTGATCGGCGCGGTGCTGCGCGCCAAGCCGGCGGCTGCCAAGGGCAAGTACGTCCGCTCGGCGTTTGTTTCGACGACGATGGGGCCGGGGGTATCTCTGGATCTGGCCCAGCTGGAAGCCAAGTAGGGGGGAAGGCATGCTTACCCGGCAGCAGAAGCAGCAGCAGATCGACTTTCTCACCGCGGCGCTGCAGCCCTCCAGCGGTGTCTTCGTGATGGGGTACCAGGGTCTTACCGTGGCCGAGGTGACCGAGCTGCGGGAGAAGGTGCGCGCCGCCAGCGGCACCTATGTGGTGGTCAAGAACACGCTGGCCCGCATTGCCCTGGGTGCGGTCCGGCGCGAGGCGCTGCAGGGACTCCTGGAGGGCCCGGTGGCGCTGGCGATCACCGCCAAGGACTCGGCGCAGCTCGCCAAGGTCCTGGCGGAGTTTGCCAAGGGTCACGAGAAGCTGCAGTTCCGCGGCGCCCTGGTGGAGGGGCAGCTGCTGGATGCAGCGCAGGCGCAGCAGGTGGCCCTCTTGCCGAGCAAGGAAGAGCTGGTGGCCCGGTTGCTGTACGTGTTGCAGTCGCCCATGCGGCGCCTGGTCACCGCTCTGAACTGGCCGCTGCGGTCGTTGGCGGTCACGGTGAAGCAGATCGCTGAAGAAAAGGAGCGCCAGGCGTAGGGCGCGCTTTAGGTTCGAGAACGACGTTTCGTCGCAAAAGGAGATCACGAGATGGCCCAGATTCAGGAGTTGGTGGAGCAGATCAAGGGAATGACGGTCCTGGAGCTCAACGAGCTGGTCAAGACGCTCGAGGACGAGTTCGGGGTGTCGGCGGCCGCGGCCGCGGTGCCCATGGCAATGATGGCCGCTCCCGCCGGGGGCGCTGCCGCCGAGGCAGTCGAGGAGAAGACCGAGTTCGACGTTATGCTGGAGGCCGCCGGCGACAAGAAGATCAACGTCATCAAGGTGGTCCGCGAGGTGACCTCGCTGGGTTTGAAGGAGGCCAAGGACCTGGTGGAGAGCGCGCCGGCCAAGGTGAAGGAGGGCGTCTCCAAGCAGGAGGCCGAGGATATCAAGAAGAAGTTCGAGGAAGCGGGCGCCACGGTGAAGATTGTCTAGGACGCCGTCGGGCCAACCGATGGCGGCGCCGCGTCGCGGCTGCCCTTGGCGCGGCGACGCGGCCCAAAGGCCGAGGAGAGGGTCGAGCCGACGAAAGCATCAAGCGCCAGGCGCGGGCGACCGGCGGAGGTGGGGTGCTGCCACCGCCGGCGCGGCAGGGTCGGTTTGAACAACCGGGCCGGGGGAGGGGGTGTGTGCCCCCTCACCGCCGTTTTCGGTACGAGCCGGGAGTTTGACGGCGGTGGGCGTCAAGTTCAGTCGCCGAAGCGATGTCGGGGCGAGACGGAGATGGTGAGCAGTCCTTTCACGGCGGCGCACGGGTTCGCGGGCGTTGAAGATGCGGCGTTGGACCCGGTAAGGAGTGGTGCCTGATGAGTGCGAAAGAGACCATGGAGCGGACCAACTTCTCGACCATCCGCTCGACGATTCCCCTTCCCAATCTCATTGCCGTGCAGCGGGCCAGCTACGAGCAGTTCCTGCAGATGGACCTGCTCCCCGAGGAACGGCAGAACACCGGTTTGCAGGCGGTCTTCGAGAGTGTTTTCCCGTTTGCCGACTTCCGCTCTTCCTGCGAGCTGCACTTCGTCAAGTACGAGCTCGGCACGTGGGAATGCAAGTGCGGGCGGCTCAAGGGCCTCGATCACCTACGCATCAACTGCGAGCACTGCGGGGCGCGCATCAAGGCAGCGGATCCCCACGAGGCCACGGTGGTGTGCCCGGCGTGCGGCCAGAGTACCGTCAATGCGGTACCTCACTGCACGACCTGCGGCAATCCGGTGGGATTGCGATTGCTTTATACGGAGGCTGACTGCCGAGAGCGCGGCCTGACCTACGCCGTGCCATTGAAAGTGACCTTCCGGTTGGTGGTTTTGGAGGAGGGTGAGGGGGGCGAACGGCGTATCCGCGACGTCAAGGAGGAAGAGCTGTACTTCGGTGAGCTGCCGCTGATGAGCGAAACCGGCACCTTCATCATCAACGGCACCGAGCGGGTCATCGTGTCGCAGTTGCACCGCTCGCCGGGGGCTTCGTTCACCCGCGAGACTCCCACCTCGCTGCTTGCCAAGATCGTTCCCTACCGGGGCTCGTGGATCGAATTCGAGTTCGACAAAAAGCAAATCCTCTACGTGCGCATCGACCGCAAGCGGCGCTTTGCCGCCACGGTCTTTCTGCGGGCCCTGGGTCTGGAGAGTAACGCCGATCTGCTCAGGAACTTCTATAACCTGATCACGGCCAAGATCGGCAAGGAAGGGGTGAAGCTGAGCCTTGACCCCCGGGTGCTTGAGGTGGAGGATCGCAAGGCCACCGCCACCTTCGGCAAGCGCGTGGCCAACCCGGAGCTGTTTGCCGGGCTGCGCCTGGATGCCGAGTTGCGCCGGCGGCTGGAGCGCTCCGGCAAGGTCGACGTGGCGGTTAGCGAGGACGACCTGGTGGATGCAGTGCTGGCGGAGGATCTGGTGGACGAGTCCACCGGCGAGGTGATTGCCGAGGCCAACACCAGCGCCTCGCCCGAGCTGTTCGAGCGGGCGCGGGCCCTGGGGCGGGAGGAGCTGCTGCTGGCTTTTCCGGCTTGGGACGCCACCGGCGAAATCCTCTCCAAGACCATCGAGAAGGATCCCCTGCGCACAAAAATCGACGCCATCATGGAGGTGTACCGGCGGCTGCGGCCGGGTGATCCTCCCACCGAGGAGTCGGCCTCGGCGCTGTTCGAGGGGTTGTTCTTCGACGAGCGCAAGTACGACCTGTCCGAGGTTGGGCGCTTCAAGTTCAACGTGAAGTTGGGCTTGAACAAGAACCTCAAGCAGCGGGTGCTGGACCAGGAAGACTTCATTGCCGTGGTTCGCTACCTGCTGCAGCTGTCCCGCGGCATCGGGCGGGTGGACGACATCGACTCCCTCGCCAACCGGCGGGTGCGGGCGGTGGGCGAGCTGCTGGAAAACCAGTTTCGGGTCGGCCTGGTGCGCATGGAGCGAGCCATCAAGGAGCGCATGACCATCCACCAGGACATCGACTCGGCGATGCCCCGCGATCTCATCAACGCCAAGCCGGTGATTGGGGCGGTCAAGGAGTTCTTCGGCTCCTCCCAGCTGTCCCAGTTCATGGACCAGACCAACCCCCTCTCCGAGGTGACCCACAAGCGGCGGCTGTCGGCGCTGGGGCCGGGAGGTCTGTCGCGGGAACGCGCCGGTTTCGAGGTGCGTGACGTCCACTCCACGCATTACGGGCGCATCTGCCCCATCGAGACGCCGGAAGGGCCCAACATCGGGCTCATTTCGTCGCTGTCCTGCTACGCCCGCATCAACGACTACGGGTTCATCGAGTCTCCCTACAAGAAGGTGGAAAACGGGCGGGTGCTGGACCATGTGAGCATCACCGAGCGTGGCGACTCCTCCTTCACCATCGGCCAGATCGTGCTCCTGGAGGAGGCAGAGGCGGCCAACGCCAAGTTGCGCAAGGCGGGCAAGCGGCCGGCGCAGTGGCGGCCGCACGCCTTCTACCTCTCCGCCTGGGATGAGGAGACGTTGAACATCGCCCAGGCCAACGCCGTCGTCGACGACAAGGGGATGTTGGTGCACGACAAGGTCATCGCCCGGTCGGGCGGGGAGTTCGTCCTCATCGATCGGGACAAGATCGACTACATCGACGTGTCGCCCAAGCAGGTGGTGTCGGTGGCGGCGGCCCTCATCCCCTTCCTGGAGCACGACGACGCCAACCGCGCCCTGATGGGTTCCAACATGCAGCGCCAGGCGGTGCCGCTGCTGCGCTCGGAGGCCCCCATCGTCGGCACCGGCCTCGAGGAGGCGGTGGCGCGCGACTCGGGGGCGGTGGTGGTGTGCCGGCGCTCGGGGGTCGTGGATACCGTCGACGCGCGCCGCATCATCGTCCGGGTGGAGGCGGAGGACGTCGATACCGAGCGACCCCGTGACTTTGGTGCGGATATCTACCAGCTCACCAAGTTTCGCCGCTCCAACCAGAACACCTGCGTGAACCAGAGGCCCATCGTGCGGCCCGGGCAGCGGGTGGTGAAGGGGCAGGTGCTGGCCGACGGGCCCAACACCGATCACGGCGAAATCGCCCTCGGGCGCAACGTGCTCGTCGCCTTCATGCCGTGGCGCGGCTACAACTACGAGGACGCCATCGTGGTGTCCGAGAAACTGGTCAAGGACGACTACTTCACCTCGGTGCACATCGAGGAGCTGGAAATCTCCGCCCGCGACACCAAGCTGGGGCCGGAAGAGATCACCCGCGACATCCCCAACGTCTCCGAGGCGGCGTTGCGGGATCTCGATGAGGCGGGGATCGTGCGCATCGGGGCCCACGTCCGCCCCGGCTCCATCCTGGTGGGGAAGGTAACCCCCAAGGGAGAAACCCAGCTGACGCCCGAGGAGAAGCTGCTGCGGGCGATCTTCGGCGAGAAGGCGGGAGACGTTCGGGATGCCTCCCTGAAATGCCCGCCCGGCATTTCCGGCGTGGTGGTCGGCGTCAAGATCTTCGCCCGTCGCGGGGCGGAGAAGGACTCCCGCGCCCAGGCCATCGAGGAAGAGGAAATCGCCCGCATCCGCAAGAACTCCGATGACGAGCGTCGCATCATCCTGGAGGAGCGCAACAAGAAGTTGGCGCAGCTGCTGGCCGGGGCGCCGGTGACCGCCGACGTGGTTTCGGCGCGCACCGGTGAAACGTTGGCCAGCAAGGGAGGCACCCTCACCCGCGCCGCGGTGGGCGAGCTCACCCGCGCCGAACTGCTGGCGCTGCCCCTGAAGGATGCGTCGATTCGCGAGCGGGTGAAGCTGCTCATCAACCAGGCCGAATCACAAATCGACGTGTTGGAGAAGATCAACAGCGAGAAGATTAAGCTGCTGACCGAGGGGGACGAGCTGCCGCCCGGGGTCATCAAGCAGGTCAAGGTGTACGTGGCCATGAAGCGCAAGTTGCAAGTGGGGGACAAGATGGCCGGTCGCCACGGGAACAAGGGGGTGATCTCCGTCACCCTTCCCGAGGAGGACCTGCCCTTCTTGGAGGACGGCACCCCGGTGGAGATCGTCCTCAACCCCCTGGGCGTGCCCAGCCGCATGAACGTGGGGCAAATCCTGGAGACCCACCTGGGGTGGGTCGGCCAGGTGACCGGGCAGCGCTTCGCGACGCCGGTGTTCGACGGCGCCGGCGAGCAGCAGGTGCACGAACTGCTGGCCAAGGCCGGCCTGCCCGAGGACGGCAAGGCGGTGCTGCGGGACGGGGTCACCGGCGAGCCCTTCGAGCAGCGAGTGACGGTGGGGTACATCTATATGTTGAAGCTCTCCCACTTGGTGGACGATAAGATTCACGCCCGTTCCATCGGCCCCTACTCGTTGATCACCCAACAGCCGCTGGGCGGCAAGGCGCAGTTCGGTGGCCAGCGCCTGGGGGAGATGGAAGTGTGGGCGCTGGAGGCCTACGGGGCGGCGTACACCCTGCAGGAGCTGCTCACGGTCAAGTCGGACGATGTCGAGGGGCGCTCGCGGGTCTACGAGGCCATCGTCAAGGGCAAGGTGCCGGAGCCCCCTGGTCTGCCCGAATCGTTCAACGTGCTGGTACGGGAACTGCAAAGCCTGGGCCTGGACGTCGAGCTGGTCAAGCACGGAGAGTGAGAGGACGAGCATGAGTGGGCTTCCCTTCGAACCCCGCGGCATTTTTGCCAAGCCGAAAGCCATCAATGATTTCGATGCAATTCGCGTGTCCTTGGCCTCGCCCGAGAGGATTCGCTCCTGGTCCCACGGCGAGGTGACCAAGCCGGAGACCATCAACTACCGGACCTTCAAGCCCGAGCGCGACGGGCTGTTTTGCGCCCGCATTTTCGGCCCCGTCACCGACTGGGAGTGCCTGTGCGGCAAGTACAAGCGCATGAAACACCGGGGCGTGGTGTGCGACAAGTGCGGGGTGGAGGTGACCCGCTCCAAGGTGCGGCGCGAGCGCATGGGGCACATCGAGTTGGCGGCGCCGGTATCGCACGTGTGGTTTTTCAAAGGACTGCCCAGTCGGATCGGGCAGCTTTTGGACATGACCATGCGCGACTTGGAACGGGTGCTCTACTTCGAGGCGTACGTGGTGATCGACGTCGGCGATACGGCGCTGGAGGAGAAGCAGGTGCTGTCGGAGGAGCAGTACCGGCAGTACCGCCAGGAGTACGGTGACTCCTTCGTGGCGCGCATGGGCGCCGAGGCCATCCAGGAGCTGCTGCGACGGCTCGATCTCGACGAGCTGGCCGGCGAGCTGCGCCTCATCATGCGCACCGAGTCGTCGGTGGTGAAGCGGCAGAAGGCCGCCAAGCGGCTGCGGGTGGTCGAGGCGTTCCGCAAATCGGGTAATCGCCCCGAGTGGATGATTCTCGAAGTCATTCCGGTGATTCCACCGGAGTTACGGCCGCTGGTGCCTCTCGACGGCGGTCGCTTCGCCACCTCGGATCTCAACGACCTGTACCGGCGCGTCATCAACCGCAACAATCGTTTGCGCAAGCTGCTGGAGCTCCGCGCTCCCGAGGTCATCGTGCGCAACGAGAAGCGGATGCTGCAAGAGGCGGTGGACGCGCTGTTCGACAACGGCCGCCGGGGCCGGGTGATCAAGGGCTCCAACGGGCGGCCGCTCAAGTCCCTGTCCGATGCCCTCAAGGGCAAGCAGGGGCGCTTCCGGCAAAACCTCTTGGGGAAGCGGGTGGATTACTCCGGGCGTTCGGTGATCGTCGTCGGCCCCGAGCTGCAGCTCCACCAGGCGGGGCTGCCCAAGGAGATGGCCCTGGAGCTGTTCAAGCCTTTTATCTACAACGAACTGGAAAGGAAGGGCCTGGTCACGACGATCAAGATGGCGCGCGAACTGGTGGAGCAGCGTACCCCCGAGGTGTGGGACGCCCTCGAGACGGTGATTCGCGAGCACCCGATCCTCTTAAACCGCGCCCCCACCCTGCACCGCCTGGGGATCCAGGCTTTCGAGCCCATCCTGGTGGAGGGCAAGGCGATCCGCATCCACCCTCTGGTGTGTGCCGCCTACAACGCCGACTTCGACGGCGACCAAATGGCGGTGCACGTGCCCCTCTCCCCCACCGCCCAGCTGGAGGCGCGGGTGCTGATGCTGGCGCCGGGCAACATCCTCTCGCCGGCGTCGGGCAAGCCGCTGGCGGTGCCCTCCCAGGACATGGTGCTGGGGTGCTATTACCTGACCTCGGCGCAGCCGGCGAAGGGGAACCTGAAAGTGTTCGCCTCCCTGGATGAGGTGCTGCTGGCCCACGCCAACGGCCTGGTCGCCACCCGCGAGCCCATCGAGGTGATCTACACCGGGCAGCTCATGGACATGACCGTGGAGGCGGATCAGCAGGACATCCTCCACACCGAGCCCCAATGGGTGGACAACTTCCACCTGGAGACCACCGTCGGGCGGGCCATCTTCAACGCCGCGCTCCCCCCCGAGGTCCCCTTCATCAACGCTCAGCTGAAGAAGTCGGGACTGCAGAGCCTGGTGTACTTCACCCACCTGCGGTATGGCCACGAGGTCACCGTGCGTCTCCTAGACGCCCTGAAAAACCTGGGCTTTTCCTGGGCCACCCGGGCCGGCATCTCCATCGGCGCCGGCGACATGGTGGTGCCGCCGGCCAAGGAGGAACTCATCAAGCTGGCGCTGGCCGAGGTGGAGGAGGTGGAACACCAGCGGGCCGCCGGCATCATCACCGCCGGTGAGCGGCACAACAAGATCGTCGATATCTGGCACCGGGTGACCGAAAAGGTCTCGGACGAGATGTTCCGGGAGATGCGACGGCGGGCGGAGCAGTCGGGGGAGCCCAACCCGATCTTCGTCATGGCCGACTCCGGGGCGCGCGGCTCCAAGGAGCAGGTGCGCCAGCTGGCCGGCATGCGCGGCCTGATGTCCAAACCCTCCGGCGAGATCATCGAGACGCCGATCACCGCGAATTTCCGCGAGGGTCTGTCGGTGCTGCAGTACTTCATCTCCACCCACGGCGCCCGCAAGGGTCTGGCCGACACCGCCTTGAAGACGGCCGACTCCGGCTACCTGACGCGCCGCCTGGTGGACGTGTCCCAGGATTTGATCATCACCCAGGACGACTGCGGCACCGAGGACGGCATTTACGTCACCCCCATTACCGAGGGCGGTGAGGTGCTGGAGAAGCTGCGCGACCGGCTGGTGGGGCGGGTGGCGGCGGAGGACATCCTCGACCCGGTGGAGGGCTCGGTGATTTGCCGCGCCCGGGAGGAGATCTCCGAAGAGATCGCCGCCCTCATCGAGGACGCCGGCCACGAGCGGGTGAAGATCCGCTCGGTGCTGACCTGCGAGACCCAGCGCGGGGTGTGCCGGCTGTGCTACGGGCGGATGTTGGCCACCGGCAAGCTGGCCGACATCGGCACGGCGGTAGGGATCATCGCCGCCCAGTCCATCGGCGAGCCGGGTACGCAGCTCACCATGCGTACTTTCCACTACGGCGGCACCGCCACGCGCGCCACCGAGCAGTCGCGCCACGTGGCCGGCCGCTCGGGTAAGGTGAAGTTGCTCAACGTGCAGGCGGTCACCAACACCGACGGCAAGACCGTGGTGGTCTCGCGCAACGGCAAGGTGGCCATCGTCGACGATCGCGGGCGCGAGCGGGAGCGCTACAACCTGGTGTACGGCTCGACCCTGGTGGTCAGGGAGGGAGACTTCGTGGAGCCAGGGTCGGTGCTGGCAGAGTGGGACCCCTTCACCTCGGCGGTGCTGACCACCGTGGAGGGGCAGGTGGAGTTCTCCGACCTCACCGAGGGCGAGAATGTCCGCGAGGAGGTGGACAAGATCACCGGCCACTCCCACAAGATTGTCATCGAGCCCATCGGCGCCGACCGCCGCATCCCCACCATCCTGGTGCGTACCCCCGATGGCGGGGAGCGCAAGTACCAGTTGGCCATCGGCTCCCACCTGATGGTCAAGGAGGGCGAGTCGGTGCGCCCGGGCGATGTGCTGGCCAAGATCCCCCGCGAGACCACCAAGACCAAGGACATCACCGGCGGTCTGCCGCGCGTGGTGGAATTGTTCGAGGCCCGACGTCCCAAGGATGCGGCGGTGGTCAGCGAGATCTCCGGCATCGTCCATGTTGGGGAGGCCTCGCGGGGTACCCGCAAGGTGGTGGTGGAGGGCAAGGAGGGGGTGACGCGGGAGTACACCATTCCCAAGTACGCCCACCTGGTGGTGCAGGACGGCGAGTGGGTGGCCACCGGCGAGCAGCTCACCGAGGGGCCTGTGGATCCCCATGACGTCATGGCGGTGCTGGGGGAGAAGGAGTTGCAGCGCTATCTGGTGGACAAGGTGCAAGAGGTCTACCGCACCCAGGGGGTGTCTATCAACGACAAGCACATCGAGGTCATCGTGCGGCAGATGTGCCGCTTCGTGAAGGTCACCGAGCCCGGCGACACCGAATTCCTGCTCGATGAGCAGGTGCCGCGCTATCGCGTATTGGAGGAGAACCGGCGCATCGAGGAGCTGGGTGGCCAGCCGGCGCGTTTTGCGCCGGTGCTTTTGGGCATCACCAAAGCGGCGCTGGCCACCGAGTCGTTTGTCTCGGCTGCCTCGTTCCAGGAGACCACCCGGGTGCTCACCGAGGCGGCGGTGTCCGGCCGCATCGACCACCTGCACGGTTTGAAGGAGAACGTCATTGTCGGTAGGTTGATCCCCGCCGGTACAGGGATCAAGCAGTACCATCACTTTGCGGTTGACCCGGTGCCGCCGGAGGAGATGGAGCAGGCAGAGGCATCGGAGGGGGGCGAGCCGCCGAAGGAGTACGTCGCCGACCCGCTGTCAGCCATCATGGTGCAGGGAGAAGGCAGTTGACAGCAGCCTCGACGTGCACTAGACTCTGCGGGCTTTTCTGGCCCCCTCAAGGCCGGAGGGGCAAGGGAAGACATCACCGCCGTGCGCTGTCATTGCCCCCTGATGGGGACGGGGGGGCGCCCGCGGTGCCGACGTGGCAGCAGGAGTAGAGGAGAGGAATCGATGCCAACGATCGCCCAACTGGTTCGCCTCGGACGCGCGGCTCAGGTTGCCAAGACCAAGAGCCCGGCGCTGAAGGCTTGCCCGCAGCGCCGTGGGGTGTGCACGCGGGTGTACACCACCACTCCCAAGAAGCCCAACTCGGCGCTGCGCAAGGTGGCGCGGGTGCGCCTGACCAACAGCATCGAGGTGACAACCTACATTCCGGGCGAGGGTCACAACCTGCAGGAGCACTCGGTGGTGATGATCCGCGGTGGCCGCGTCAAGGATCTTCCCGGGGTGCGCTACCACGTCATCCGCGGCACCTTGGACGCCCAGGGCGTGGCGGGCCGCAACCAAAGCCGGTCCAAGTACGGTACCAAGCGGCAAAAACAGCAGACCGGCAAGGCCGGGAGGTAAGGCGTCATGCCACGTCGTCGCGTCGTCACCAAGCGTGAAGTGCTGCCGGATCCGGTTTACAACTCCCAGCTCGTGACGCGCTTTATCAACTCCCTGATGAAGCGCGGGAAGAAGACCGTCGCCGAGCAGATCTTCTATGGCGCCCTGGACATCATTCAGGAGAAGGCCAAGGATGATCCCTTGAAGCTGTTCAAGCGGGCGGTGGACAACGTCAAGCCCCAGGTGGAGGTCAAGTCGCGCCGCGTCGGTGGCTCGACCTACCAGGTGCCGGTGGAGGTATCTCCCAACCGCCAGCTGTCGCTGTCGATCCGCTGGCTGGTGGAGTACTCGCGGGCGCGGGGGGAACGCTCCATGCGGGAGAAGCTGGCGGGGGAGTTTCTCGATGCCGCCAACAACCGCGGCGGGGCGATGAAGAAGAAAGACGATACCCATCGCATGGCCGAGGCCAACAAGGCGTTCTCCCACTACCGGTGGTAGGCGGGTGGCAGTCCCCCTGCCGCCGCTAGCCGGGGGGCGTTACAGTCGCAGGACGAGTAGCTAGAAGGGTTTTGGCAAGAAAGGTTCTTTGAAAAGATGCCCCGTTTGGTACCCCTGGAGAGGACGCGCAATATCGGCATCATGGCCCACATCGATGCCGGTAAGACGACGACTACCGAGCGCATCCTCTTCTACACCGGCGTGAACTACAAGATGGGCGAGGTTCACGACGGTACCGCCACCATGGACTGGATGGAACAGGAACAGGAGCGGGGCATCACCATCACCTCCGCGGCCACTACCTGTTTTTGGCGGGGCTCGCGGCAGCAGTTCGAGGAACACCGCATCAACATCATCGACACTCCTGGGCACGTGGACTTCACCGCCGAGGTGGAGCGCTCGCTGCGCGTGCTCGACGGGGCGATTGCCGTCTTCGACGCCGTCAACGGGGTGGAGCCCCAGTCCGAGACGGTGTGGCGGCAGGCGGACCGTTACCGGGTGCCTCGCATCGCCTTCGTCAACAAGATGGATCGCGTGGGCGCCGATTTCTTCGAGACCATCGAGCAGATGCGCCGCAAGCTCAAGGCCAACCCGGTGGCGCTGCAGCTCCCCCTCGGCAGCGAGGATGCCTTCCGCGGCGTCATCGACCTCATCGAGGGGTGCGCCTGGGAGTTCGCCGACAGCGCTCTGGGTGTAGAGTTCTCGCGCGCCGAGATCCCTGCGGAGCTGGTCGCGCAGTATGAAACCTGGCGAGAGAAGCTGGTGGAGGCGGCCGCCGAGGGAGATGAGGAGGTCTTGGAGCACTACCTCGCCGGCGAGGCCGTGAGCCCCGAGCGGTTGCGGGCCAGCCTGCGGCGGCAGTCGCTGGAGCGACGCCTGGTGCCGGTGTTGTGCGGTTCCGCCTTCAAGAACAAGGGAGTGCAGCAGCTGCTCGACGCGGTCATCGACTACCTCCCGTCGCCGCTGGACATCCCACCCATCGAAGGACACATGCCCTCGGGGGAGACGGGGACGCGGGCCGCTGCCGACGATGCCCCCTTCGCGGCGCTGGTGTTCAAGATCATGACCGACCCCTTCGTCGGCCAGCTGGTGTTCCTGCGCGTGTACTCGGGCCGGATGGGCACCGGGGACCAGGTGCTCAACTCCCGCACCGGCCACAGCGAGCGCGTCGGACGCCTGTTGAAGATGCACGCCAACAAGCGCGAGGAAATCAAGGAAGTCTACGCCGGCGACATCGTCGCCGCGGTGGGGCTGCGCAACGTCATCACCGGCGACACGGTGTGCGACCCCAAGCACCCCATCGTCCTGGAGGCCATGCAGTTCCCCGCCCCGGTCATCGACGTGGCCATCGAGCCCAAGACCAAGGCCGACCAGGACAAGTTGGGCGTGGCGCTGGGCAAGCTGGCACAGGAGGACCCCACCTTCAAGGTGCACCAGGACCCCGAGACGGGTCAGACGATCATCTCGGGGATGGGGGAGCTGCACCTGGAGATCATCGTCGATCGCCTGGTGCGCGAGTTCAAGGTCCAGGCCGCCGTCGGTCGCCCGCAGGTGTCGTACCGCGAGACCCTGCGTGGCGAGGCCGAAGGCGAAGGGCGATTCGTGCGGCAGACCGGCGGTCGCGGCCAGTACGGCCACGCCAAGATCCGCATCTGGCCCCTCGACGACGGGCGCGACTACGAATTCCGCAGCGAGATCGTCGGTGGCGTCATCCCCAAGGAGTTCATCAAGCCGGTGGACCAGGGGGTGCGGGAGGCCATGCAGCGCGGAGTGCTGGCCGGATTTCCCATCATCGGCGTGGGCGTCGCCCTCTACGATGGTTCCTACCACGAGGTGGACTCCTCCGAAATCGCCTTCAAGGTGGCCGGCTCCCTGGCTTTCCAGGACGCCGCCAAGCGGGCCAAACCGGTGCTTTTGGAGCCGGTGATGGAGGTGGAGGTGGTCACCCCGGAGGAGTACTTGGGGGACGTGATCGGGGATCTCAACGCCCGGCGGGGCAAGATCACCCACATGGAGCGGCGCGCGGGGGCGCAGGTGATCGCCGCCTATGTTCCCTTGGCGGCCATGTTCGGGTATGCTACGCAGCTCCGCTCCCTCACTCAGGGGCGGGCGACGTACACCATGCAGTTTGACCACTACGACGAGGTGCCCAAGAACATCGCCGACGAGGTGATTTCCCGGGCCAGGGGCCTTATCTAGCAGGAGGACCTTGAAATGGCCAAGCAGAAGTTTGATCGGACGAAGCCGCACGTCAATGTGGGGACCATTGGGCACGTGGACCATGGCAAGACGACGTTGACGGCGGCGATTACCAAGGTGATGTCGATGAAGGGCTTGGCTGAGTTCAAGTCCTAC
>CALEVZ010000069.1 GCA_937924755.1 uncultured bacterium | reverse complement strand
GCCCGACGCCGCGGTGCATGCGGGGCCGCCTCGTGGGCAGCGCCCTTGATAGAGACAATTACTACGTGGCGCTTTACCTCGACCGGCCGCCGCGGCGCCTCGCAGTGGCTGAGCACAGCGCTCAGATTTCGGGGGAGGAGCGGGCGTGGCGGGAGACAGGCTTTAAGGAAGGGCGGCTTGACGTGCTCATGTGCACGCCCACGCTCGAACTGGGTGTGGACATCGGGCCGCTCCTGACGGTGGTGCTCCGCAACGCCCCCCCAACCCCAGCCAACTATGCCCAGCGCAGCGGGCGGGCGGGCCGGCGGCTGCGCATCGGCTTCGTCTCGACGTTTTGTGCAGGAGGGGCCCACGACCGGCACGCCTTCGAACGGCCAGAGTGGCTCATCGGCGGCCGGTTCGATCCGCCGCGCCTCAGGCTCGACAATCCCAAGGTAGTGACGCGCCACCTGCGCTCCTATCTCCTCGAGTGCGTGGAGGCGGAGCTTCCCGCCAGGCTCGGCGACCTCCTCGACGATCTGCGCACGCCGACCCGTTGGCTAGCCGAAAACCTCGAAGCGCTCTTCTCGGAAATCCGGAGCCGCAGAGAAGAACTCACGCAGCACCTCGCGGCCGTGCTGGAAGCGGACCGACGGGCCGGGCGAACGGATCGCTACGATCGTGACGACGCCCGTGGGATCGTGGACGGGTTCGAAGGCGACCTCGTCCGGGTACTCCAGGGCTGGTGGGAGCGGGTCCGGCAGCTCGACCGGGAGTTCCGCGAGTATTCGACCGTCGGCTCCCCCCGGCAGGACGAGCGCAAGGCCGCGGCACGCAAGCGAGCGTACTACGAAATCACGCAGGACCCCGAGCGCGCCTACACTCTGAACTACCTTTCGACCAGAGGTCTCTTGCCGGCCTACCAGTTCCCGCTCGACACCTTCAGCCTGGACCCCGGCGTCGCGGATACACCGACGCTATACCGGCCCTCCGCCATCGCCCTGGAAGAGTTCGCCCCGGGGAACTTCGTCTACGCCAATGGGCGCAAGCTGCGCTCGATCCGGGTCCTGTTCCCCGGCGGTCCGGGCCTTCCGGGGGCCGGCCCAGGGAGGACGGATGCTGAGACGTCGGGGCGGCTGCAGGGCTTCCATTTCTGCGAGCAGTGCGAGGAGGTGGTCGAGGCCGGGACGAACCAGTGCCCGCGCTGCGGCGCGCCGCTTCCGTCGGCCACCGACGTGGTGTTCGTGGATGCGTTCGAGGCTGAGGAGAACCTCAAAATCAGCTCGGAGGAGGAGTCGCGGCAGCGGCAGAGCCACGAGCGGCGCGAAAGCCTGCTCTCGGGCTCCGGGAGTCGGTGCCGGCTCTACGCGTACCCGCTGACCCCCGTCGAGGTGATCAGCCTGGCGGGGATCCTGGTCACGAATTGGGGCCGACTTGACGGCAAGACCGGCAGGGGCAACCGGTTCTGGTTGTGCCCCGATTGCGGGCGGCACCTGCCTCACGATCCTGCCGATCCGGAACGGGCGAGGCAAGTTCACGAATGGCGCAAGCACCATGCGCGGTTCTGTTCTGGCGAGCCGGCTTCGCTCGTCCTCGCCTACAAGTTCGAGACCGACTGCCTGACCCTCTCGGTGCCAAGCCGCGGGGATGAGCATACGATCGGCCGCTCGTCGCTCTCCCCGACACTCGCGACGCTCGCCGAGGCGCTCCTCATCGGAGTAGGAAGTCTGCTGGAGCTCGAACCGGGTGAGCTCGCCGCCTTCGTGCGCAGGCGTCCCGAGGGCGAAGCTGGAGACCAAATCGTCTTCTACGAGACGGTGCCGGGCGGAGCTGGCTACCTCGAGGAGATGGGGGCGCGACTGCCCGCAGTCGCCGAGGGCGCGATGGAACGGCTCTACGGCCATGCGTGCTCGAAGGCGTGCTACCTCTGCCTCAAGCGCTATGGCAACCAGCGGTGGCACCCTTTCTTCGACAAGGACGCGGTCCGCGATCTCTTGCTGATCCTCGCGAAACAGGAGCCCGTCGCTCCCGAGGACACAGAGCCGGGGAGCGGTCTGGTGAGGCTTGGACAGATGCTCGCGGGAAGGCGCTCCGGGGAGGACCCCGCGGTCAGACGCTATCCGAAGGGCGAAATCGAGGAGCCGCTCCGGGTGGCCCTCGAGGCGATTCCCGGTCTGCCTCGGGCACAGCGAGACCACGAGGTGCGCGACGACCACGGCCGGCTCGTCACCGTCCCGGACTTCGCCTGGCCCGACGTAAACCTTGCCGTCTACTGCGACGGGTTCGCATTTCACGGCAACCTCGAGACCTTGGAGCTGGATGCGAGGAAGCGCAACTTCCTTCAGGCACGCGGCTGGTGCGTCTTGACCTTCTGGGGCCGGACGATCCTCAAGGATCCCGTCGCTTGCGCCCGGCAGGTCGCCGCGGCATGGACACAGCGCGCCTCCGCGTCGTGGCGGAAGTAATACTCTGCACACCTACGGAACTGCGCTTCGCCCTCGGCGAGCCGGACGTGGACACCACGTCCGTGGACAACGTCGCCTTTGCCCTGGAGGACAAGTCGTACTTCATCCAAGAGGCCGACAAACTCAAGGCCATCGACCTGGGCGCTGGGCCCTCTTTAAGCAGCGAGACTCTGTGCGGCAGGGTCATCGCCGCGCTCAAGTCGGCGGCGTTGCGCAACGAGTCCGTCGGTGCGGGTTACATCGACCGGAACTGGCCGCCGGCGCTGAAGGAATCCGGGGCTTGGCCGCTGGCCAGCCTGCGACAGAGTTTCTTGAACGGCTCGCTCACGCGGCTCCTCGACCCCGACACGACCCTGCGGGGGAAGATCGTCGAGTTCATCGGCAGGGGCGGGATGGCCATGATTTGGCCCTCCGCTCCTGCATGAATTCCCAACCCGCGTGGCCACGTCACCCTCGTTCGGGACCGGAGCCCGCGAGCGCAGCCGACACGTGCCGCAGATCAGTCCTGGTCGCACGTATCCTGCTGGCGTGGAGCGGTGGAGCAGGTTGGAGGTGGGACTGGCGCTGCTGCTGGGGGCCGCCAACGTGCTCACCGATGCGGTGGGGTGGGGCAGGGCGCCGGTCATGGGGAGCGGCTCTGTCCTGTGGACTGGCTACGTGGCGTGGCGCCTTCGGCAGCGGCCGGAGGTGCCGCGGGAGTGGGGGTTTCGCTGGGACAACGCCGGAGCGGCGGCGCGTCTGCTGGGGCCGATGGTAGCGCTGCTGGCGGCGGGGATGATCGGTGTGGGGTGGTGGGCGGGACACTTTCCCCTGCCCCGGGAAGCATGGGTGCTGCTGGGCTACCCCCTGTGGGGGACGGTGCAGCAGTTCTTTCTCAACGCCATGGTCTTCCGTAACCTCGAGCGCTGGCTGGGCGGACCCCGGGCGATGGCCCTGGCGGCCACCCTGTTTGCCGCTTCCCACGCCCCGGACCGGGCCCTGGTGGCGCTGACCTTGCCGGCGGGCTTGCTGTTCACGTGGGCCTACCGCCGCCACCCGAACCTGTGGGTGCTGGGCCTGGCCCACGGCCTCCTGGGGGCGCTGGCTTGGAGTGTCCTCCTGGGCCGCCACCCGCTTCAGAACCTCGGTTTGTGAGCAGTCGCCCACGGGCGGCCGAGATATCCTCGGGCGGTGCGCTACCCCTCGCCGCTCCTGCCCGGCCGCTTGCGGCGGCGCTACCAGCGCTTTCTCGCCGACGTGGAGCTTGCCGGTGGGGAGGTCGTGGTCGCCCATGTCCCCAACTCGGGCTCGATGGCGGGGTGCTCGTCGCCGGGCAGTCTCTGCTGGCTTTCCCGGGCGGCAGGGGCGCACCGCCGCCTGGCCTGGACGCTGGAGCAGGTGGTGGAGGGGGGCGTCCCGGTCGGGGTCAACACCTCCCGGGCCAACGGCCTGGCGCTGGAGGCTCTGTGGGATGGAGTGCTCACCCTGCCCGGCCTGGAGACTCCGTGGACGGCGCAGCGGGAGGTGCGGACTGCAGACCGCAGCCGGCTGGACTTGCGGCTGGAGGACCCGCGGGGGCATTACTGGGTGGAGGTGAAAAACGTCACCTGGGTGGAGGGCGGGGTTGCGCTTTTCCCCGACGCCCGCACCGCCCGCGGCGCCCGGCACCTGGAGGAGCTGGCGCAGCTCGCCCGGGGGGGACAACGGGCGGCCCTGGTGTACGTGGTGCAGCGGGCAGACGCGGCGGCGGTGGCGGCGGCGGCGCAAGTAGACCCCTCCTACGCTGCCGCCCTCGATCGTGCCGCCGCCGCGGGGGTAGCCCTGGCGGCGGTGGAGGTGGCGGTGAACCCCGAGGAGCTCACCCCCGCACGCCCCCTCCCAGTTTCGCTGTAGCCGGCCCGCCGGCTGCCGGTACCAGGTACGGCTTTGGTAGCGGTTCCGAAATCGGTGCATCGCGGGCGAGGCCCGTGCCTGGGTGCGCGGGCCTCTGGCCCGCCCTCACGGTCGCAACGGTCTGTCACGGCTGAAACGGTGCCCGTGTCCGTGTCGGTGCGCGTTACTGTGACCGTGTCTCCCGGGCGGCGTGGCCTCGTGGTGTTCGGCTGTGGGGGGTAGCGCCCGGAGACGGTCGCTGTCAAGGGCTGGGGCCGGCCTGCGGCCGGTGGCTGACGCCACCCTGTGACAGCGCCCGCCCCGGGCGCTTTTCGGGCTCGCATGACCACCACTCGGACCACGCCGCCCCCGTCGACTCCCCCTACCACCCTCACCGCCCACGAGCTGGCCCTCGAGGCCGCCGGCAGCGCCGTCGCCATCGCCCTCAGGCTCCCGGCGCCGCTGCGGACGGTGGCGGATGAGCTCGTTCGCTGCGCTTCCTCGGTGCCGGCCAACCTGGCCGAGGGGGCCGGACGGGCCGGGCGGGACCGCCAGCACCACTGGCGCATCGCCTACGCCTCGGCGCTGGAGGCGGACAGCCACCTGCGCCTGCTGCTGGCCGCGGACGCCGTCGACCCCGATCAGACGCGCCAGGCGCTCGAGCTCTTCGACCGCGTGCGGGCGCTGACCTGGAGGCTCATCCACCCGCGCCGGTGACGCTGCCCGTGCCCGTGGCTGTGCCCGTGGCCGTGGCTGTGTCCGTGCCCGTGTCGGTGGCCGTGTGGGTGCCGAACCTCGCAGGTAGCTCGACCCCGTCAGGACGTGGGTCTGAAAGGCCGGTGAGTCCGCATGGGGTATCCTGGCGGCGATGCGGCACGACGAGGTCGTCGAGCTCTTGCAGGAGGTGGCGCGGGGTCACCTCTCACCGGCGGAGGCGGCGGAGCGCTTGGCGCAGCTGCCCTTCGTGGCCACCCCCGAGGTGCTGGCCGACTCTCACCGCTGGCTGCGCACGGGCCAGGGGGAGGCGGTGCTGTGCCAGGGAAAGACCCCGGCGCAGGCCGCCGAGGCGTTTGCCGCCCTGGCCCGGGCAGGCCGGCCGGTGCTGGCCACTCGAGCCTCGGAGGCACACGCCGCCGCCATTCAGGCGGCGGTGGCCGGGGCTGAGGTGCACCCACTGGCGCACATGGTGGTGCTGGGAGGTGCCCCTGCTTTGCAGCGAACTGTGGCGGTGGTGTGCGCCGGGACCTCGGACGTTCCGGTGGCGGAGGAGGCGGCGGTGACCGCCGAGGCGCTGGGGGCGGCGGTGCTGCGGCTGCGCGATGTGGGAGTCGCAGGCCTGCACCGGTTGTTGAGTCACCTCGGTGTGTTGCGCTCGGCGGACGCGGTCATCGTGGTGGCCGGCATGGAAGGGGCGCTGCCCTCGGTGGTGGCCGGGCTGGTAACTGCCCCGGTGGTCGCAGTGCCCACCTCGGTGGGGTACGGGGCGGCCTTCGGCGGCCTGGCACCGCTGCTGGCCATGCTCAACGCGTGTGCTCCGGGTGTCGCGGTGGTCAACATCGACAACGGCTTCGGCGCCGCCATGGTGGCGCTGCGCATGCTGCGTGGGCGAGGGTCGCCGGAGTGATCACCGTGCCGCTGCGCCACGGCAGTGGGGAGTCTCCCTACCTGCTGGGGGAAGGGATCCTGCAGGAGCTGCCACGGCTCCTGGCCCCGGCGCTGGGGGAGGGGCGGGCCTTCGTGGTCTCGGACGATAAGGTGGCTGCCCTGTGGGGAGAGGTGGTGGCGGAGCGACTGGGGGCACCGCTGCTGTCGCTGCCCGCCGGCGAGCAGCACAAGCGGTGGCCGGCCGTGGAGCAGGTCCTGCGGTGGCTGATCGGCTTCGGGGTGGAGCGGCGGGACGTGCTGGTGGCGGTGGGGGGCGGAGTGATCACGGACCTGGCGGGGTTCGCGGCCTCGGTGGCACTGCGCGGTATCCCGTGGGTGGCGGTACCCACCACGTTGTTGGGGATGGTGGATGCCGCCATCGGCGGCAAGACCGGTATCGATCTGGAGGCCGGCAAGAACCTGGTGGGCACCTTCTGGCACCCCCGCGCGGTGGTCGCCGATCCTGCAGTTCTGGCCACCCTCGATCACCGGCAGGTGCGCGCCGGCCTGGCCGAGGTGGTGAAGGCGGCGATGATCGCCCCCGGCCTGCTGGCGCACCATCTGGATGGGGAGCTGGGGGAGGTGGCCCGCGGGCACCGCCGGCCGTCGGCGGAGGCGATCGCCGCTGCGGTGCGCGTCAAGGCGGATATCGTCGCTGCCGACGAGCGGGACGCGGGGCCGCGGGCGGCGCTGAATCTGGGGCACACCCTTGGTCACGCGCTGGAGGCCGCCACCCGCTACGAACGTTTCCTGCACGGCGAAGCGGTGGCCTGGGGCCTGCTGGAGGCCCTGCTGCTGGCGCTGGAGAGTGGCCTCGTGGAAACGCCCGCGGCGCGGGGGTGGGCGGCACGCCTGGAGTGTCTGCGCCCGCTGCCGCCCCTCGCCGATCTTTCCTGGGAGCTCCTGGCACCCTACCTGCACCGGGACAAGAAGCGCGCAGGGGGAACCGTGGGGTGGGTGCTGCCCCGGCAGGGTGGGGTCACCCTCGGCGTTGCGGTGGCCGAGGAGCGGGTGGCTGCGGCTTTCTCTCGGCTGCGCAACCTCGCTCCTGAGGCCAGTTTTTCCAGTCTCTTCTGAGCTTCCGGCGAGAGCTTGCCAGGAGGTCCAAGGGTTGCAGTTGGTGCGCGACTGGTCGATGATAGCCCCAGCATTTCGCAGGAAGGGAGAAACAACATGCAAAGAGCTCTTGTCTTCCCCGTGCTCTTGCTGCTCGCCACGGCAGCGGGGGTGACCGGTCAAACTCTACAACCCATGACCGAAGGAGTCATCCCGGTGGTGGCACACCTGCCGGGCCTGGGGGGCAGCGTGTGGAGGACCTCGGTGTACGTCCGCCAGGTCTCGGGCTCGGCGCCTGCGCAGGTGACCATGACCCTGCGTCCCCCCACCGGGTCGCCGGTTTCCCGCATCTTCCTGCTGCCGGCCGCCGAGGGCGCGCTGGCGGTGGAAAACGTCGTCCACACCATCGCCCCCACCTTGCCCGACGGCCGTTACATCCTCTCCTGGTGGTCCACCCAGCCGGTGGTGGTGACCTCCCGCACCTTCACCGCCGGGGCCGGCGGCACGGTGGGCCAGGGGACGGGGTCGGTGGCTCCCGGCAGCGGCTTTGGCGCCGACGGGCAGGTGCTTTTCCCCGCCCCCATGGAGGCGACCAGCACCCGGGTGAACGTGGGGATCGCCAACGCCTCGGGGGTCGCCCAGACGTTCCGCGTGGAGGCGATCAACGCCACCGGCGGCGCGGTGCGCACCTGGACCCGCGTGGTGGCTCCCTGGACGGTGGACCAGCTGCGCGCCAACGATGGGTTTTCGGGCGTCGGTGCGGTGGCGGTGCGGTGCACCGCCGGGTGCAACGGCAACGCCTTCGGTTACCTGTCGGTGGTCACCAACGGCAGCAACGACGCCTTCTTCTCCTACGCCGCCGCCCGCGCCGGGCTGTCGGAGGCGGCGCCGGTGGCCACGATGCGTGACGACAAGGGGGTGTGGTTCATCACCGGCGGCACCCTCTACGACGTCTTCGAGGCGATGGGCTACGCGGTGGCCACCGACCGCCTGTGGCAGGCGGAACTGTTCCGCCGACAGGCCCGCGGCACCCTGGCCGAGCTCTTTGGCGCCAGCTACCTCAACCAGGACGTGTTCGTGCGGGTGATCGGGCGGTCCGAGGCGGAGTACCAGGCGGCCTTCGAGGCCCTGGATGCCGAGTCCAAGGTGGTCATCCGCGCCTACGTGGACGGCTTCAACCGACGCATCGCCGAACTGCGCGCCAACCCGGCGCTGGTGCCCTACGAGTTCAAGGCCCTGTCGGCGCAGCTCGGCCAGCCGGTGATGGCCGCCGACTGGAGCACTGCCGACGTGCTGGCCTGGGCAGCCCTGCTGCAGCGCAACTTCGACCCCGAGGCGCTGGACACCGGGCAGCTCGACAACGCCGCGCTGGTACAGCAGCTGACCGCGGCCTTCGGTCAGGAGGGGCTGGCGATGTTTCAGGATCTGCGCTGGATCAACGACCCAGCGGCGCAGACCATGATCCCCGCCTCCGGCTTGGAGGCGTCGCCCCTCGCCGCCGCGGCCCCACTTTGGCCCACCGAAAAGTTGCCGGAGGGGCTCGCCGAGGCGGCGGGCAGGCTGCGCCAACGCCGCGATGAACGCAACGAGAAGCTAAAGCGGTTGGGGGTGCTCCCCAAGATGGGCTCCTACGCCTGGGTGGTGTCGGGGGAGAAGACCGCCTCGGGCAACCCGATCCTTTACTCGGGTCCGCAGATGGGGTTTTCCGCCCCGGCCATCACTTTGGAGGGCTCCATTCATGGCGGCGGCCTGTCGGTGTCCGGAATGACCGTGGCCGGTATACCAGGCATCATCGTCGGCCGCACCCCCCACCACGCTTGGTCCATGCAGGTGGGGCACGGGCACTCGGTGGACTTCTACCTGGAGTCGCCGGCGGCGGTGTCGCTGCACCGCATGGAGACTATTCGGGTGGCGGGAGCGGCACCGGTGACTATCCCCATCTTCCGAACCCCGCGCGGGCCGGTGGTGGAGCCGGTGCCCTACAACCCGGCCAGCCCGCCGCCAGTCATCGTCTCCTGGAAGTACGCCCACTGGGACGTGGAGCTGCAGGTGGTGCGCTTCGCCTTGGGGGTGGCGCGCGCCCAGTCCGTGGATGAGTTCGGGCGGGCTCTGGACTTTCTGGGGGTGAGCCAGCACTTCTGCTACGCCGACCGGGACGGCAACATCGCCTACTGGATGTCCGGCCACGACCCGGTGCGGCCGGCCGGGGTGGATCCGCGCCTGCCCCTGAAAGGGGACGGTTCCCAGGAGTGGCCCGTGCCCCTGCGGCTCAAGCCCCGGGCTCACGATCGCAACACCCGGCAGGGTTTCTACGGCGGCTGGAACAACAAAGCGGCGGTGTGGTATGCCAACTCGTCCAACGACATCGGTTACACCTTCGGGCCCGCCCACCGCGCCCACGTCATCGATGAGTACCTGAAAAGCCATAACAATCTAACCTTCGAAGAGGTGCGCGATTTGGCGCTCTTCATCGCCACCACCGACTCCTTCGGCGGCGGCGGCAACACCTGGACCTTCGTCAAGGACCGCTTCAAGCAGGCGGTGGCGGGCAACTCCACCCCGGCGCGGGCAGCGGCGGTGGCGCTCCTGGACAGCTGGGACGGGCACTTCGTCGCCGGCGGACCTTCCCAGTGGGTGGCCGGGGACAAGCGCGCCGACGCCTGGGTGCTGCAGGACGCCTGGGTGAAGGAGGTCATTCGTCTGACCTTCGAGGATGAGCTGCAGAAGGCTGGGGTAACCATCTCCAGCCAGGGTCAGGCGTTGCTCTTCAACGTGCTGCTGCACGCCCTGGCCGGGCCATCGGCCTCGGTACCTAAGCTGGTGGACTGGTTTGCCGACCGTTCAGGCTCCGGCAAGCCGACCAGCGCGGACGGCATCATCGTCACCGCTCTGGACACCGTGCTGGCGGCGCTGGGGCCGCAGCCCTGGAACCGGGACCGGGGACTGATCCGCTACCGTCACCCGCTACTAGGGGAGCTGTCCACGACGCCGTTCGCCTCTCGTTCCACCTTCGCTCAGGTCATCGAGTACGGCTCAAACGGGCCATTGCGGTTGGAAAGCATGATTCCGCTCGGACAGTCGGGGACGATCCTCGGCACTCCGCCCGGGCAACCGCAGTTCGACCCGCATTTCTTTTCCTACAAGCCGGTGTTCGACGCCTTCGCTCCCCGGCCCTTCCCACTTCCCCAGTAGCACGCACAGGTTCGGATACGAGCGCCCCGCCGCCGGGCGGGGCGCTCGTGTATTCTCGCCCCATGAGCTTCATCTTCGTACTGGCAGTTCTCGCGACCACGGCACCGGTGGCGGTGGAGCGCACCTCGGGGCGGGTGGCGGTGGTGCGGGGCGAGACGGTGGAGGTATTGGGCGCCGATCTGGAGCGGCGCGAAGCTGTCCTGCCCGCCCCGGCGGGCGAGGTGGAACTCTTGGAGTTCATCTCCGGGGTGGTTACCTACGCTTTCGCCATGCCCAGAAGCGGTTCGTCGGCGCGGGCCGCGGTGGAAGTGGAGAGCGGGATCGAAAAGCTCATCTGGCCCAACGTGGGCATTGGCGAGCGCTTTCCGGGCCTCACTGCCCGCCTGAGCGCCGATGGGGCGGGTCTCTTCGAGTTCCTGCGCCTGGATGACGCCCTGCGGGAGGAGCTGGGTCTGCCCGAGGACATCCCCGACGGCGCCGGCACCGTGGCCACCTACCGTTTTGCCGACGAGCGGGTGTGGGCCATCGCCGCGGCGGACTTCGCCGACGCCGTGGCCCTGGCGCCCGGAGACGCCCTGGTGGCGACCAGCGATGGTGGCCTCCTGCGGTTCCGCAGCGGGGCGGGGCTGTTGTGGCGGCGCCCGGGACAGGGGAAGCCGCTCACCCTGTTGGATTTCGAACCCGTACAAGGTCTTGCGCTGGTCGGAGGTGACGGTGGACTGGAGGTGGTGGCCGTGGACTCCGGGCAAGGCCGGGGGGAGTGGCGGCGTGACGGCATCGCCGACGCCAGACTGCTGGCGGATGGGCGGCTGGTCGCCGCCACCGGGCTTGGAGAGCTGCTGCTGGTCACCCTGGCCGGCGGGCGACCCCCGGCCGTCAGCCCTCTGCAGAACTCGGACAGCGAGAGCGGCCCCCCGCCCGGCGGGCTGTGTTCGGGGCGAGCGCGCCCCCTGGCCTGCGTCCACCCCGCCCCCGGCGGGGTGCTTGTGCCCGCGCCGGCGGGGTGGCATCTCTTGCCACTGTCAGGCCCGGCCTACAGGGGGCAGCACCCCCCGCGCGTCACCCCGGCGGCGGCCGCGCCGCCGTCACGGTAGGTGCGGCCGTGCGCCAGCGCTGCCCCTGGGTTGGTGACGATCCCTTGATGCAGGCCTACCACGACCTGGAGTGGGGCGCCCCCGTCCACGACGACCGCATCCACTTCGAGTTCCTGGTGCTGGAGAGCGCCCAGGCGGGATTGTCCTGGCGCACCGTGCTGCACCGCCGGGAGGCATACCGCCGCGCCTTTGCCGGCTTCGACCCGGGTGTGGTCGCTGCCTTCGACGACCGCATGGTCGAGGAGCTTCTCCACGATCCCGGCATCATCCGCAACCGCGCCAAGATCCGCGCCGCCGTGAGCAACGCCCAGGCGTTTCTCGAGCTTCAGGCGGAGGCCGGGTCCTTCGACGCCTTCATCTGGTCGTTCGTGGGGGGCACCCCGAAGATCAACGCCTGGACCTCCATGGCCCAGGTGCCGGCCCTCTCGCCAGAGGCGGAGGCATTGTCCACGGCATTGAGAAAACGCGGTTTCACCTTCATTGGTCCGACCATCGCCTATGCCCACATGCAGGCCTGCGGCTTGGTCAACGACCACCTGGTGCACTGCTTCCGCTACCGCGAACTCACCGCGGAGTGATCTACCCGTTGCCCTCTCGCCGCCAGTCCCCGCCACCGGTGCGGGCCGCACCCTGGCGGGGCAGGGCGTCACCAACCGTCTGGCCTCAGGGCGGTATGGTGCCTCCGGCATCGTGACCGCCGAAAACGGCATCGGCTTCACCTGGAACGCCCTTGACCCCACGACGGCGCTGGCGGGCTAGGGGTTTGATGCGGCAGGTTGCCTTTGCCGCTCGCGCCCACGCCACGATCACGGATAGGGGCACGGTTGCCGACGCCGACACGGACGCGACCACCGTCACGGGCACGACCACGGTGACGGACACGGACACCGGCATCGTCACAGACACGGGCACGGTTGGAGGTGGGTGTGAGCTTTTCCTGTGCGCGTGGTGTGCCGGCAAGGAGGAAGGTTTTCAACCGCCTGCGCTTTACCCGGCACGAGCGCGACCCGGGTCCGGTCGACCGCACCTGGGATGACCTGGGTTCCATGCATGCCAGGTCCTGCTCGCCGTGCCTGGGGAGGTTGTCAACAGCAATCGGATATCGACCCAGGACAGCGTGTGAGA
Organism: uncultured bacterium; assembly: GCA_937924755.1. Classification (GTDB taxonomy): domain Bacteria; phylum Acidobacteriota; class Thermoanaerobaculia; order Thermoanaerobaculales; family Thermoanaerobaculaceae; genus CALEVZ01. The sequence goes on along the minus strand of CALEVZ010000069.1, from coordinate 2,271 downwards.
AGTGACTCACCCTGGAGGGCCGAACCGGACCCCACTGGGATTGCAGTAGTACCTATTGGGATTCCTTTCGTGGCCTCTGATGCTGATTCCCTTGGCGTCTTGCCGAGGGTGGAAACGCCTGACCCGACAGTGTCCCAGAAGCTAGTCCCCGTCCGGCAGGGCGGTTGCTGGGGTGTGAGGATGGCGCTGCGGTCGCCGAGGAGGGCGACGGAGCGGTTTTCTCGCCCCAGCAGCTAGGGCAGATCTGCCTCGTCCAGGCCAAAGTAGTGGCCCACCTCGTGGACGACCGTGTCACGGATCTCCCGGATGAGCTCCTCGCGGGTCTCGCACTCGGCCAGCAGCGGACGGCGGTAGATGACGATGCGGTCAGGCAGGGCCAGACCGTAGTCGGCGCCCCGCTCGGGCAGCGATACCCCCTGGTAGAGGCCGAAGAGGGTTTCGGTTTCGGGGTCGAGCCCGGCCTCGCGCAGTTCCTCCTCGCTGGGTTCGTCCTCCACGACCACGGCAACATTTTCCAGGTGAGCGGCGATTTCGGCAGGCAGACCGTCGAGGGCCCGGGCGACGGCCCACTCGAACTCGGCGCGGGAGAGACGCAGCATCCACGCTATGATATCTCCTCAACCGCCGGGGCCGGGACAACCGGTGGGGGGAGAATGCATGCGCCAACTGGGCGTGGTTGGTTTGGCGGTGATGGCGGCGGCGGGCTGCGGGGTGCAAGAGGTGACCGCGCCGGTGCCGCAGCCGGACACCATTGTGTTCGGGCGGGTAGCGGCGGTACGCGAAGTGGCAGCAGAGGCCCCCCAGCGAGGTCCGGCGTGGGAAGTGGAAATCAAGGGTGGGCTTCCCGAGTCGCTGCAGGCGGTGATGCGTCGCGACGGGCGGCCTATCCCCACGCTGGAGGCGGATCTGGTGGTGAAGGCGCGTGTGACGGCGGATACGGTGTGCGTCGCAGGCTTGCAGACGGCAGACATCGACGCGTTCCGGGCCGGCCAGGAGGTGGCGGCGATCCCGCAACCGGGCTCTTCGGCGATGACCGGGACGAAACTGCTGACCCTGGACGCCGCGGAGCTCTACCAGTTCCGCTCCTATCAGGTGCGTTTCCTGCCCAGGGCGCTGGACGAAATGCCGCCGGAGCTGTCTGCTCGAAACGATCCTGCCAGGATTAATTCTTCGGGGCTGGAGCGTACCCCGCTCCCGGTGGCCGGGGGCAAGGTGGTCTATTTCGCGGCCGGCCTTTTGCCACCCCTGAAGGAGGGAGCGCCACCGCGGGGCGCGGTTCGTCCTGGGATGGAGAAAGACGGGGGACTGGCCCCCTGGGCGGTGGGGGGCTGGCGCCCGTACCGCAGCCAGTGGACGGGCAGCGGCTGGAGTGCGCCGGAAGCGGTGACGCTGCCCGGCTTGCCGGAGGATGCCAGTGCGGCGGTGACCTGGGTGAACGAAGGGGAAACGTCGTTGTTGGTAGAGGTTCGCCAGGAGGCTAGGCCGGTGGCCCTGATGGCGGCGCGCCGCGGGAGCGTCAGGGAAAGTTGGGGAGCGCTGCAGCGGGTGGAGCGGGCAGTGGGCGAGAGCGTGGGCGACGGGCAGGCGTTTGCCGCTGATGACGGCGCCCTGGTGTGGACCTCGTACGCCTTCGGTACCAGCGACCTGTGGCTGGCCATGCCGGGGCAGCAGGGCGCGGCGCTGGAGCCGCGCATCAACACCCTGGGGCCGGAGTGGGCGCCGCGGGTGGGTCCCAAGACTTCGCTGTACTTCTGCCGGGCGGAACGTCAGCTGCTGTTTTCGGGCGGGATGGTGAGGGAGGTGCGTCTGCCCGGCGCGCAGCGTCGACCCCTCCTGGAGGCGGCACCGACGCGGAGCGGGGAGGCGTTGTTCCTGCGCTACCCGGCGCTGTACGGGCCGGGCGAGCTGGACTGGGACCTGGCGGTGGCGCCGCGGGACGGCGATGGGTGGGGGGCGCCGGTGCCGCTGGACGAGTGGCGGCCGCAGTAACTCGGCCCGCTCCACCGCAGTATCGATGGCCTGGCCCGGGGGAGCGCGCAAACCGCCTCCCGCGAAGTGGGTGCATGATCGACGACCGGAGCGCTAGTCTGCCTACGCCCGTGCCCTTGGGTGCGCGGGCCTCCGGCCCATTCTCATGGACGGTGCGACCGCCCATGGTCGCAACGGTGCCCGTGTGCGTGTCGGTAACCGGGCCCGTGCTCCTGGGTGCGCGGGCCTCCGGCCCGCCCTCATGGACGGTATGCCGGGCTGCGGCCGGAGTCGAGCGAGGCG
>CALEVZ010000068.1 GCA_937924755.1 uncultured bacterium | reverse complement strand
TTTGCAGCTTGATCAGGGCTGGCGCATCCGCTCAGGTGATGATAGAATAAACGTTCTATGCAAGCGCAAGCTAATCCACCAAGGAGACAGATGCTATGGCGGGCTGGTCACAGACGATCATTGTGGGCAACGTAGGCCGCGACCCCAACTTCAAGTATACCCAGTCGGGAGTCCCGGTGTGCGATTTTTCGGTGGCGGTGACGCGCCGCTTCGGCGGCCAGCAGGAAGGCGGGCCAGAAGATGGCGTGGAAGCGGAGGATGTCCTTGCCGACCAGGTGCAGGTCGGCAGGCCAGAAACGCTCGTAAAGAGTCGCCTCCTCCGAGCCGAAACCCAGGGCGGAGATGTAGTTGGTGAGGGCGTCCAGCCACACATACACCACGTGGCGCTGGTGGCCCGGGAAGGGGATCCCCCACTTCAGGCTGACCCGCGAAATGGACAGATCCCTAAGTCCCCCCTCGACGAACCGGGCCACCTCATTGAGGCGGGAGGCGGGGCGGATGAACTCGGGATGGCGCTCGAAGTGCTCCAATAGCGCCTGCTGGTAGGCCGACAGGCGAAAGAAGAGGTTTTCCTCCTCGTGCCACTCGGCCGGCCTCTCGTGGGTGGGGCAGAGTCTAGTCTCCCCCAGCTCTTTCTCGGTGTAGAACGCCTCGCAAGAGGGGCAGTACCAGCCGCCGTGGCGGTCCAGGTAGATATCCCCCCGCTCGGCGATACGCTGGATGATGGCCGCCACCCCCCGGGCGTGGCGGGGCTCGGTGGTGCGGATGAAGTCGTCGTGGGTGATCCCCAGCGTTCGCCACAGCTCGTGGTAGCGGCCCACCACTTGATCGGCCAGCTGCTTCGGGGGGATGCCCTGGCGCTGGGCCGCCCGCTCGACGTTCTGACCGTGTTCGTCGGTGCCGGTCAGGAAATACACCTCGTAGCCGGCCAGCCGCTTGTAGCGCGCCACCGCATCCGCCACCACAGTGGTGTAGATGTGCCCGATGTGGGGTAGGTCGTTGACGTAATAAATGGGCGTCGTCAGGTAGAACTTTGCGCGTGCCACGGTGCCTTCCTGCCCGCCCCGGGAGGAGAGCGGCGGGGGAAAGGATACACCTACCGCGGCACGAGGCCGCGTTGGCGCAAGGACACCCACCCTTCCCGGGCCACCACGATGTGGTCCAGGATGGCCACGCGCAGCAGTTCCCCCGCCTGCCACAGGCGGCGCGTCAGCTCGACGTCGTCCTGGGAGGGAGAGGGGTCCCCCGAGGGGTGGGTGTGCCAGAGGATCACGGCGTGGGCGCCGTCGCGGATCGCCGCGTTGAACACCGCCGCCGGCTCGACGCTGGCCTGCGTCCGCAGGCCCTCGTGCAGCTCGTGCAGCTTGATCAAGCGGTGTCGGGTGTCCAGCGTCAGACAGCCGAAGCGCTCCAGCCCTTCGCCGGCGTACAGCGTCGTCAGGTGGACGGCGACCGCCTCGGGGTTGTCCAGCAGCGGGCGGTTGCGCAGGCCGGAGCGGGCGATGCGCCGCCCGAGCTCGAGCGCCGCCGCCAGGGTCGTCACCTTGGCCAGGCCCAGGCCCTTGACCTCCCGCAGCTCGCGCAGGTGGGCGCGGGCCAGGCCTTCGACACCGCCGAAATCGCGCAGCATCCGCGCTGCGAGCTCCAGCACCGGCGCTCCCCGCGTGCCGGTACGCAGCAGAATGGCCAGCAGCTCGTCGTCCCCCAGCTGCCGGGGGCCGTGCTCCCACAGCTTCTCCCGCGGCCGCTGGGGTCTGGGCAGCTCCGCCACTCGCATCAACTGGTCCTCTCCGCCAAGGCTTCCTCCAGGCGCGGCAGCATCTCCCCCGCCGGCCCGCGCAGGGCGACGCTGGCCAGCCACGCCAGGGCACTGGCTTGGGGGTTGACCTCGATCACCGACGCGCCGGCGCTGGCCGCCACCTCGACGAGCCCGGCCGCCGGGTACACCACCGCCGAAGTGCCAACCACCAAAAGCACCTCGCATCTCTCGGAGGCCACCATGGCGGTTTCCAGAACGTCCATGGGGAGGGGCTCGCCGAACCACACCACTGCCGGGCGCAGCAGGCCGCCGCAGGAGCAGCGGGGCGGCAGGGCGGGAAACGGCGCGGTGCGGTCCTCGCGCTCCTCCTGGCAGCGGCAGCAGCGCACCCGCCAGATCGACCCGTGCAGGTGGAGCACCCCCCGCGATCCGGCGTCCTCGTGCAGGGAGTCGACGTTTTGCGTGGCCAGCACGAAAGAGGCGAAGCGCTCCTGCCAGCGGGCCAGCACCTGGTGGGCCGGGTTGGGGCGTCTGGGGGCCAGGTTCACCCGCCGCTGGTCGTAAAAGCGCCACACCATGAGCGGATCGGCAGCAAACGCCTCGGGGGTGGCCACCTGTTCCACCGGGTGTCCCTCCCACAAGCCCCCGGCCCCCCGAAAGGTGGGGACCCCACTTTCGGCGGAAACCCCCGCCCCGGTGAACACCATCACGCGGGAGGCGCGAGCCAGCAGCTCAGCCGCGCGGGTCATCGAATCCAAGGTGATCATGGTGGTCATGGTACCGCACGTACATCAGCCGCCCCCCAGCAGCACCCCCCACAGCAGGTAGGTCAGCACCGCCCCCGTGGTGGTCACCACCACCGCCGCCGCCGCCAGATCCCGGTCACCCCCCAGCTCCACCGCCACCGGGTATGACGCCACCGCGCTGGGAGCTGCCAACAGCAACACCCCCACCAGCATTTCTTGCCGGCTGGCGTGCAGAGTGGTCAAGAGCCACCATCCCAGCGCCGGCTGCACCAGCAGTTTTAGGGCCGCCGCCGCTACCAGCGGCTTCCACACTTTCCCCCACCGGCCCAGCGTCAGCTGCGCCCCCAGGGCCAGCAGTGCCCCCGGCAGCGCGAAGTCCGCCACGATCTCCAGGCTGGCCGCCAGCCACTTCCACGGCCGCCAGTTCAGCGCCGCCAGCGCGAGACCGGCCAGGGCGCTGACCACAAGTGGGTTGGCCAGCACCCGCACGGCCACCGCATGTTTTGGGGACTTGCCCCGGTAGCGCTCCAGCACCACCACGGCCAGCAGGTTCATCACCGGGATCAGCACCGCCGCCGTCACCGCCGCGGCGCGCAGCGCCGCCTCGCCCCCCGCCGCCAGGATCACCGGAAAGGCGACGTACGCCAGGTTTCCGCGCTGCGCCGCCTGCGCCAGCACACCCACCTGCGAGCCCGGCAACCGCCACATCTTGCCGAGCACGAGGGCGACGACGGTGGTTGCCAGCACCAGCCCCGTGGTGACCGCCACCACCGCCGGCGAGAAACTGTCCGCCAGGGACGCGGTCCCTACCTTGATGAGCAGCAGCGCCGGCAGGGCTACCTGCGCCACCAGCCTGTTCAGGCCGGCGGCGCCGCCCTCGTCCAACAGGCCCGCCTGCCTCGCCGCCACACCCACGGCGAGGATCACGAACACCGGCACCAGTCCGGCGAACACCTCCACGGTGGCAGAGTGTACGGCATGCGCAGGGGGCACGCCTGGGGTATGCTTGTGCGCCCGCGGAGGGGTGGCCGAGCGGCTGAAGGCACCAGTCTTGAAAACTGGCGATGCGCACGCATCCGCGGGTTCGAATCCCGCCCCCTCCGCCATCACCGTGCCACCGCTCTGGGCCGGCCACACCGACGCTGCCACTGGCACGGGCACGGCTGCCCTCGGGAGGACAGGCACTCCTGCCTGTCCGGGTGGGGGCGAGGACGGCCAGACAGGAGTGTCCGGCCCCCCGCGGCACGGGCACGGACACCGGCACAGTCACGGTGGCGGCGATGCCGGCCTGTCAACCTCTGCCCGATGGAATCCCACTTTTGGGGGATTGACTGGCGCCGCGGCCCTGGCGAGACTTCAAGAACATCCAGAGGCGAGCACCGTGCACCACGGAATGAAGAGGTGACCATGGAGAGAGAGAGAGAGCAAAGAAAGGGAAGCGCCATGAGCGACGCCGCACCGGTGGGGCGCTGCGCCACCTGGGGATAGTGGCTGCCACGCTCCTAGGCTCCCTCGGGGCCGGCCATGCCACCCTGCCCCCCACCTGCCAGCCCAACTCCCGCCCCCCCACCGACTCCGTGACCCTGGCGCCCAACTACTTCTCCTGCAACAGCAAACGCCTGGCGGGGAAATATCCAATCCGCTCCTGGGTTCGCCGCACGGGGTGTGTGGACCTCACCACCGGCGAGCCTTTAGACTGCGACATGTGCGTGGGCAGCTGGGTGGAGCCGGACAACGAGGTGGGACACCAGCACGACCCCCAGCGCGGCAGCAAGGTCTTCTACGCCCGCGGCACGGTGTGGGCCGACACCCAACCCTTCTCCGAACTCTTCACCTCCACCGGCTTCACCCTGCGCACCCTGCGCGGCAAACCCCGAGTCGTGTTCACCGCGCCGGAGGCCGCCGCCCGAGTCCGCTTCTCCGCCTGGGCCTTCATGCACGAACGAGACTATCGCTTCGTCTGCGCCCCCCATCACCCCTGGGAGCGCTGGACCTGCCCCGACCCCAGCCGCACCCAGGTCTACTACGACTTCACCATGGCCTTCCTCTACCCCATCGAGAACCGCGCCGAGCTACCCCCCAGCACCGCCTACCTGCGCTGCGACTATTTTTACAAGTGCCGCGCCACGGGACAGGACAGCCAGGGCCACCCACCCCACGGCTCCAACATGTACGGCGAGGCGGGGTTGGTGAAGACCCTCCAGGATCTGGCAAATGCCTTTCGCGAGTACCGCGACCCCGCCACCGGCCAGCAGCCCTTCAAGCACTACAAGCTCATGATCGGCGACATCTCGCTGGAACACGGCGGTGTCTTCGACCTCAACCAGGACTGGAGCCCCCCCCACTGCCGCCACCGGGTGGGCCGCTCCGCCGACATCTCCCGCTACGTCTGGGATGA
>CALEVZ010000067.1 GCA_937924755.1 uncultured bacterium | reverse complement strand
CACCCACCCTCTCCGCACCTCCGCCCCGGACGGACCCCTCTCCGCCCCTCAAAAGTATCGCCTTGTCTCGCTCGATATCGGTCCGACTGGCGGAGAGGGTGGGATTCGAACCCACGGACCCCGTGAAGGGTCAACGGTTTTCGAGACCGTCCCGATCGTCCACTCCGGCACCTCTCCGCACGCCGCGCGGTCCCGCGGGATGAGGAGTCTAGCCGCTGCCGCGCAACTTTGCAAAGAAGGCGTTCATCAGCGCCGTAGCTTCACCGGCAGCGAGCCCACCTCGCCAGGCTACCCGGTGGTTGAGGCGAGGATCCGCCAGGAGGTTGGCGACGCTGCCGGCAAAGCCAGCCTTGGGATCCGGGGCGCCCCACACCACGCTCTCCAGCCGTGCCATCACGCAGGCCGCGGAGCACATGGCGCACGGCTCGACCGTCACGTAGAGGGTACATCCCTCCAGACGCCATTGTCCCCGTGCGTGCCCCGCCTGCCGGAGAACCAAGATTTCCGCGTGCGCGGTGGGGTCGCGGTCGCGCTCCCGCCGGTTGCCCGCCCGCCCCAGGATATCGCCGAAAGGCGAGAGCAGCACCGCCCCTATTGGAACTTCCCCGGCCAGCAAGGCCGCCTTCGCCTCCTCTAGCGCCCAGCGCATGGCTTGCCGGTCGATTTCGGAAAAGGCCCACTCGGGAGTCAACTCGGTCATGTCCGCAGGCAATCTAGATCCCCAGTGGTCCGCAAACGGGGCACCGGGAACAGCTGAAAAGCACAAAGCGACGGCCCAACTAAGGGGAACGAGTGGCGCGCCGAAGAGGACTCGAACCTCTAACCTTCTGATCCGTAGTCAGATGCTCTATCCAATTGAGCTATCGGCGCGCACCACGCGCGAACGTAAGTATAGCCGCCGGCGCGCCAATTGCAACCGTCAAGCGGTGCTACCGTATAGACTCAACGATGAGTCAGAGCAGCGCGCACCTGGAACTGGCCCACGTCTCCAAACGCTACGGATCGCTGCTAGCAGTGGATGACCTCTGCCTGGCGGTGCCCCGAGGGGCAGTATACGGACTGCTCGGCCCCAACGGTGCCGGCAAAACGACGACCATTCGCATGGTCATGCGCATCACGCTGCCCGATGCCGGCAGCATCACCTTGAACGGGGCGTTCCTCGATGATCGCCTGCGCGAACGCATCGGCTACCTTCCCGAAGAGCGCGGCCTTTATAGAAAGATGAAGGTTTTGGATCATTTGGCGTTTCTGGGCGAGGTGCGGGGCCTACCGCGAGGACAGGCGCGGGCGAGCGCCAAGGCCTGGCTGGAGCGCCTGGGGTTGGAGGAAAAGGCCTCACGAGCGGTGGAGGAACTCTCCAAGGGAATGCAGCAGAAGGTCCAGTTCGCCGGTGCCGTGATCCACGCCCCGGAGCTGGTGATCCTGGACGAGCCGTTCACCGGCCTCGATCCCATCGCCACGCGGCAGCTCAAGGATGAGATCGCCGCCATGGCGGCCAAGGGTGTGACGGTGGTCTTTTCCACCCACGTCCTGCCGCAGGCGGAGGAGCTGTGCGACGTTCTCTGCCTGGTCAACCGCGGCCGCGCCATACTCCATGGCTCCTTGGCCGAGGTCCGCGCCAGGTTCGCGCAGCCCGCACTCAGGGTGGAAACTCCTGCCAGCGAAGCCGAGCTGCGGGTCATCGCCGGCGTTGCCGCCGTGCGGCGGCGCGAACGGGACTACCTTGTGGAGATGGCCACCGGTGTCACGGCCCCGCAGGTAATACGCGCCCTCGCCGAGCACTTGCCCCTGCTGGCGGTGGAGCGGCACGAGGCGACGCTGGAGGAGATCTTTCTGTACGCCGTGGAGAACGACCATGTTTCGACTCGATAAGGTCCGCACGGTCATGCGGCGCGAGTATCTGTCTCGCGTCCGCACCAGGGCGTTCTGGATTTCGACCCTCCTGGTACCCGCCGCGATGATTGCCTTCGCCGTCCTGCCCTCCCTGATCATGAGCCGCCAGGGGGGCACCTTCACGGTGGCCCTTCTTACCCCCGATGAGGCCCTGGCGGCAGAGGTCAAGACTGAGCTGGCGCGCCGTAGTGAAGGTCCGGCTGACGCCGGGCTGATGAACATCCGCGTGGAGTGGATCGCTCCGGCGCTCGACAGCGAGCGCCAACGCGCCGAACTGCGAAGCCGCGTGCTCGCCAAGGAACTCACCGGTGTCCTGGTGCTACCGGCGGGAGTGCTGGACGGCGAGCCGGTGGAATACCTTTCCACCAACGTCACCGCCTTCCGCCTCATTGGGCGCCTGGACGGAGCCGTGGAACGGGCCGTGCTGCGGGCACGCCTCCGCTTGTCGGCAGTGCCGGAGGAGCGGCTCGACCAGCTGACGCGCACGGTCAAGCTGGAGCCGGTAAGGGTCACCCAGGAGGCCGGAGAAAGCCGCGAAGCCGTCGGCAGCTCCTTGATCTTGAGCTACGTGCTCACCTTCTTGATCTATGTCACGGTCATGATTTACGGCTTTTACGTCATGCGCGGGGTGTTGGAAGAGAAATCCTCGCGCATCGTCGAGGTCATCGTGGCCAACCTGTCCCCCACCGAATTGATGGCGGGCAAGATCGTCGGCGTCGGCGCAGTCGGGCTGACCCAGTACTTGATCTGGGCCGTACTGGCCATGAACCTGGCTGCGCCCGGGCTGTTCAGCCTGGGCCTGGCGGAGGGAGCCAGCCGTTTCCTCTCTCCCACCCTGATGGTTTTTTTCGTCCTCTTTTTCGTCTTCGGCTACTTCCTCTTCGCCACCCTGTACGCCGCCGTGGGGGCCGCCTTCAACTCCGAGGAAGAGGCCCAGCAGATGCAGACGGTGCTCTCCATGTTCCTCACCATCCCCTTCGCGCTCATGTTCGTGATCCTCAACGACCCCGACGCTCCCCTCTCGGTGGTGCTGTCGCTGGTGCCGTTTTTCTCACCCATGCTGTTCTTTTTGCGCATGACCGTGGCCTTCCCCCCCACCTGGCAGATCGTCCTGTGCTTTGCCCTCATGAGTCTCTCGCTACTCGCCATGGTGCGGGTGAGTGCCGCCATCTATCGGGTGGGCATCCTGATGTACGGCAAAAAGCCGACATTGAAAGAGATCGCCCGCTGGGTAGGCAGCTCCTGAGGCTCGAGCCGGCAGGTTTACACACCCAAAAGCACATGGTAGAGTTCTTCGCTGCGGCTGGCCCGTTCGTCTAGAGGTTAGGACGCCGGCCTCTCACGCCGGAAGCAGGGGTTCGATTCCCCTACGGGCCGCCACCTCGCCCAACCTCCAACCGCTGCCACGAAGGGCACTGAACGCTGCCGGCCGAGGGAGCGATCCCCCGCAGTGGCACCGTCATGATCCCCTCTGCCGCGGACAGGAGCGCGAGATGGTAGGCTTGGTCACTGGAGGGGGCGCATGGGTTTTGACCTGATCAAGCTGCTCACCGACGTGTTTCAGCCGGAGGCGAACGAGGTGGTGGTGGTGGCATGCGACGAACCGGCGGGGGGGGCCGCGGATACCCCCGCCTGGCAGGAGCGACGCATGATGGCGGAGGAGTGGCGGCGCGCCTTCGAGGCTCTGGGCAAGGGGCGCGGGTTTTCGACCTACCCCCTCCTCACCTACCGCGCCACCGGCGCCAACAACGCCGAGCTGCCGATCACCGGCCGACTGGGCGAGCAGGAGGTAGTCCTGGAGGACGTGTTGATGTCCTCCACCCTGGCCGTCTTCCTGACCCAGTACTCGGCCACCGCCCCGCTGGACACCTACACCCGGCGCAAGGCTGATTTCCGCGCCGCTTCGCTGCCGGGAGTGGCCAAGCGCATGGAGCAGAGCGCCCTGGCGGCTGACTACCGAGAAGTGGCGCGGCGGTGCAGGATATTGCTCGGCCTCCTCGAGGGGTCAAGCGCCGTGGAGGTGGAGTTTTCCTCAGGTCACAGCTGCGTCTTCGACACCCGACACCGCAAGCCGGAGGCCGACGACGGCTTCCTGCCCCGTCGCAAGCAGGGGGATCGCGTCATCAACCTGCCCTCCGGCGAGGTCTTCATCGTCCCCTACGAGGGCGAGCTGCACGGCGACCCTTCTCGCACCGTGGGCACCATCCCGGTGGCGGCGGGGCGGGAGGTATGCCTGCTGCGAATCGATGGCAATCGCGTTGTCAAAGTGGAAGGAGCCGGAGGGGAGGCGGCCCGCCTGCGCCGCCTGTTCGACGCCGACCCGACACGCGCCAACATTGCCGAGGTGGCCTTCGGCTGCAACGAGTGGGCACGTGTGACCGGTATCGTCCTGGAGGATGAAAAGGCCGGGTTCCACTGGGCCTACGGGCGCTCGGAGCACCTCGGGGGCACGGTGGGACCCTCCAAGTTCGTCTCGCCTGAGACGGTACTCCACCAAGATATCGTGTACGCGAAGGGGAATCCCATCCAGGTGGCCCGCGCCGTGGTGGTCAAGGGGGGGAGGCGTACAACGGTGATGCGCAACGGCGCCTACGTAATTTTTTAGACGGCGAGTTACGCCTCCGCTCGCCGACCCACCAGACGGACACCGGCGACAATGATGGCCGCGCCCACCGCCAGCGAGACCCAGGGGCTTAACCCGAAGGCAGTGGGGATGTCCCCCACCAGCATGCCCACCGCCGCCACCGCCACGGCGTAGGGAAGCTGCGTCCGCACGTGGGCGATGTGGTCACACCCCGAGGCCATGCTGGACATCACCGTGGTATCCGAGATGGGCGAGCAGTGGTCCCCCCACACGCTGCCGGCCAGGACTGAGGAGATCGCCCCCAGCATGAGCACCCGGTAGGTGGGGTCGGCAAAGGACAGACCGGCCTGCGCCGACAAACCGTGGGCGATGGGGATGACCAGCGGCATGAGGATCGCCATGGTGCCCCAGGAGGTGCCGGTGGCAAACGACACCCCCGCGGAGACTAGAAACACCAGGACTGGCAGCCAGTGGGGCGACAAAACGGCGCGCGTCACCCCCACCACGTAGCTGGCGGTGTGCAACTTTGTGCATACCGCCCCGATGGCCCAGGCCAGGGTGAGCACCACCATGGCCAGGAGCATGGATTTCAACCCCTCCACCAGCGCCCCCATGGTTTCCCGCACGGTGAGGATGCGTTGCAGCGTCGCCAGGGCCGCCGCCGCCACCGTCCCGGCCAGGCTGGCCCACAGTAGCGCCTTGAACGGGTCGGCGGCGGCAAAGGCGTCGCGTACCCCCGCCCAGCCGCTCCCGCCGCTCCCTCGGCCGGTGAGGTACAGCCCCCCGACCGTCACGGCGATGACCGTGAGGATCGGGACCACCGCGTTCACCGCCCGCAGCGGCTTGCCAGTGGGTGGCATGAGCGGCTGACTGGAGAAGTCGGCGAGGGGGACGGCGTCCCGGGCCAGCACCTCTCCCGTCCGGCGGGCCCGACGTTCGGCTGCCAACATGGGCCCGAAGTCCCGGCCGCTCGCCGCCACCGCAAACCCCAACAGGAGAGCGAAAATAGGATAAAAACGATAGGGGATGGTGGCAATGAAGGTGGAGTAGGCGTTGAACGGGGCCCCGATATCGGCGAAGGCCGAGGCGATGAGCCCCACCTCAAAACCGATCCAGGTGGTCAACGGCACCAGACTGGCCACCGGAGCGGCGGTGGAATCGACGATGTAGGCCAGCTTCTCCCGGGATACCCGCAGGCGGTCGGTCACCGGGCGCATGGTCGAGCCGACGATCAAGGTGTTGGCGTAATCGTCGAAAAATACCAGCATGCCCATGAGCCAGGCCGACAGCTGGCCGCTGCGAGCGGTGGTGGCGTAACGGGACAACGCCGCCACGATCCCCTGGGTGCCCCCGGAGCGGTTGATCACCCCCACCATGCCGCCCAGCAAGGTGGAGAAGATGATGATGGCGGCGTGATCCTTGTCGGCCAGGGCACCGAGAAGAAACTGATCAATGCTGCGCGCAAAGGCGAGGGGCAAGTGGCCAGCGTTGAGGATCAAAGCCCCGGCGAGGACGCCCACGAAGAGGGAGACCAGTACGTCCCGAAAGATCAGCGCCAGGGCAATGGCCACCAGGGGCGGCAGCACCGACAGCCAGCCGGGAATCACTAGAACCCTGGTGGACGCCGAAGCACCGTCCGCCGCCCGGACGTCCACCTGGCGCCACCCTGCCCGCAAACCCGGCAGCCGCAGCTCGAACTCGGACTGGCCCGCCACCCGTGGCTGGACCATGGTTCCATCCACGGTGAAGACCAGCTCTCCGGGCGGCGGCGCGCCCTCCGGCGACCCCTGCACCCGCACCCACAGGGGGCCACCGGCGTGGGCGGCACCGGCGGACGAGACCTCCAGGGCCACCGCGGGGCCAGCGAAAACCACCGCCACGAGCACCGCGAGGGTGACGCCGGTGGCGCAGGCCCGCATCACGGTGTCATGCTGGAAAGGGCCAGGTTAACGAGGATAACGGCGATGGCCAGAGGGCAAATGTAACGCAGCAGGATTCGAAAGAACACTCGATTAAAGCGCGAGGCCCGCACAAAGGCGATTTCGTCTAGGGCCGGCTCCACACCCCACCGCCAGCCGACGAACAGGGCAAGGAAGAGACCGCCGATGGTGAGGGAGTACTTGGCGAAAAGGGTGTCCATGGCGTCCAGGAACGAGACCCCCAGGCCGGGCAAGCTGGTCAACCACCCCACTGCCCCTTGCCCCAGGGCCGAGGGGACGCCCAGAGCAAAGGCCAGCGCACCCAGTGCCAGTACCGCCTGGCGCCGCGTCCACCCTCGCTCGTCGATGAGGTAGGCCACCGGCACCTCCAGCAGCGATATCGAGGACGTGAGCGCGGCAATGAGCAGGAGAATGAAGAAGCCGGCGCCAAAAACCATGCCGCCGGGGATCTTGTCAAAGACGTTGGGCAGCACCACGAAGATCAGCCCCGGACCCTCCGCTGGGCTCAGGCCGGGGAAGGTGAAGAGAGCCGGGAAAATCGCCAGCCCGGCCAGCAGCGCAATGGCGGTGTCGGCTCCCACCACCCACAGCGCCGAGGAGAACAGGTTCGCCTGGCGGGACAGGTAGGAACCGTAGGTGATCATGGCACCCATCCCCAGCGACAGCGAAAAGAACGCCTGCCCCAGCGCCTCCATTACCGTGGCGAAGGTGACCTTGGAAAAGTCGGGTTTCAAGTAAAACTCCAACCCGACAGAGGCCCCCGGCAGGGTCACCGAGCGCAACACCAGCAGGAGAAGAATGATCAGCAACACCGGCATGAGCACCTTGGCAGCCCGCTCGATCCCCCCTTTGACCCCTCCCAGCACTACCGCCATGGTGAAGGCCATGAACACCGCGTGCAGCGACAGGGTCATCGTCGGGTTCGAGATAAGGGACAAAAAGGCTTGCTTGACATACTCTTCCGAGGGGAGGTTGGCGAAGGCACCACCGGCATCGTTGAGGAAGTAGCCGATGGTCCAGCCGGCCACCACGCTGTAGTAGGATAAAATGCCGACGCCGGTAACCACCCCCAGCCCTCCCACCAAACGCCACAAACTCCCCTGCGCCAGGGCGGCGAAGGCACCCACCGGATTGCGCTGGGTGCGTCTGCCGATGGCGAGCTCGGCGAGCATGATGGGCAGTCCGATGAGCAGCACGCAGAGGAGGTAGGTGAGCACGAAGGCGGCACCGCCCGAGCGCCCGACCGTAGTCGGGAAGCGCCAGATATTGCCCAGACCGATCGCCGAACCGGCCGCCGCCAAAACGAAGCCGACGCGCGAACCCCACAGGCCCCGGGGGCCGCTCACCACATCCCCCTCGCGGCACGCAGGACATCGACCCACACAGCGCCGCAGCACTGCGGCCTGCCGCGAGCCCCGGACGTCGTGCGAGTCACGTTCTCAGTATAGGCCAACCGGAGCCGATGCGCGAGAGCGCGAGTTGCCACCTCCCGCCGCGGAACCCAGGCCTCGGGCCAACGCCGCTTCTCCCAGGGGGAAGAATCCTCTCTAGCTGTAGATCAGGGGCCGCTCGATGTTTTTTTGCACTTTCCACACGTACGTGTACAGCGGGTAGTTGAGCACGACCTCGAAACGCATCTCTATATTGATGTATAGGTTGCTCCGCGTGACCTTGAGATTCTCGGCAGGCAGCTTCAGGCGCAGCTTGTTGGCGCGCTCCAGGATCCTCTGGGCGATGACCTCATCGGTCATCCCTGGAGCCGTGGCACGATCGGCCAGCTCGCCGGCGTAGTCGGTCAGCTCCGCCACCGCCAGCTTGGCCGGCACCGCCTTGATACCGATGATGACGACGACAGCCAGGAGCACCACACCGACGATGCACCCCAGGTTGCCTTCACCCCTTTCCCTACACCTCCGCATATGGTCCTCCTTGTTCTACCGCTAGCGTACCAGATCAAAGGTGCGCGACCAGCGGGTACGGGTGAAAAAGTGCACCACCACCGAACCCAGCTGTTTGAGGCGGTTTCCCCAGCCGCGCCACTCGTGGGCGTTGGGCTCCGCCTCGTACGACCAGTAAATGAACAGGGCTCGCCCCTTCATGTAGCTGCGCGGCACCGGTCCCCAGAAGCGGGAGTCGTAGGAGTTGTCACGATTGTCCCCCATGCAGAACACGTAGCCCTCCGGCACGGTGTAGGGCCCGAAGTGGTCGCGGTTGCGCTGGGAAGGGTGGACGAAGGGTGAATCCGGAAATACTTGAGGGTCCTTAAACACCGCCCGCGGGTTGACCTCCGCCTGGCCGGCCACGGTCAGGCGTTTGGCTTCGATTTCCACCGTCTGGCCCCCCACCGCGACGGCCCGCTTGATGAAATCCCGGCGCGGCTCCTGGGGGTACTTGAACACCACCACGTCCCCCGGCCGTACATCCCGGTAGGGGAGGAGCCGATGCAGAGGGGTATCCCAGTGCGGCGCGTAGACGAACTTGTTGACGAACAGGTGGTCGCCAATGAGGAGGTTGTCCTCCATGGAGCCGGTGGGGATCTTGAACGCCTGTGCCACGAAAGTGCGGGCGAACAGGGTGAAAATCACGGCCACCAGAATGGCTTCGTAGTACTCGCGGAACAGCTTGCCTCGCTTCATGTTTCCACCTTGAGCACGGCGAGAAAGGCGTCCTGGGGGATATCCACGCGGCCCAGCCGCTTCAGCCTCTTCTTGCCTTCTTTCTGCCGCTCCAACAGTTTGCGTTTGCGGGTGATGTCGCCGCCGTAGCATTTGGCGATGACGTTCTTGCGTAGCGGCTTGACCGTTTCCCGGGCGATCACTCGCTTGTCGATGGCCGCCTGGATGACCACCTCGAACAGTTGACGAGGGATCATCTCCTTGAGCTTCCCGGCCAGGGTGCGGGCGCGGGGGTAGGCGGAGGCCCGGTGGACGATGAGCGCCAGGGCATCCACCGGCTCACCGTTGACGAGGATGTCCAGTTTCACCAGGTCCGCCTCCTGATACCCCGCGAGGTGGTAATCGAACGAGGCGTAGCCGCGGGAGGAGGACTTCAACTTATCATAAAAGTCCAGCACCACTTCGGCCAGCGGCAGACGGTACTCCAAAAGCACCCGCCCGCCGCCCAGGTGTTCAAAGCGCGCCTGCTGCCCGCGCCTGCTTTCCACCAGCTTCAGCACTGCCCCCAGGTACTCCTCAGGGGTCAGGATAGTGGCGATGATCACCGGCTCCTCGATGGCGGCGATGCGGCCGGGGTCGGGGAGTTGGGCCGGGTTTTCCACTTCGACCACCTGGCCGCTCTTGGTGAGCACCCGGTAGGCCACGTTGGGCGCAGTGGTGATGAGCTCCAGATGGAACTCCCGCTCCAGGCGCTCCTGGACGATTTCCATGTGCAGCAGCCCCAGAAACCCGCAGCGGAAGCCGAACCCCAGCGCCTGGGAGGTATCGGCCTCAAAGGTAAAGGCGGAATCGTTGAGCGCCAGCTTCGCCAGGGCGTCGCGCAGCTCTTCAAACTGCGCCGCATCGACGGGATAAAGGCCGGCGAAAACCATCGGCTTGGCGTCTCTGAACCCGGGCAGGGGCGTATCGGCCGGCCGGCGGGCGTCGGTCAGCGTGTCGCCGATGCGCACCTGGTGGATGTCCTTGATGCCGGCGAACAGAAACCCTACCTCACCGGTTCCCAGCTCCTCCTGCTGCACGGGCCGCGGGGTCAGCGCCCCCACCGCCTCCACCTCCGCGTCCCGCCCC
The DNA here is from genome assembly GCA_937924755.1 of uncultured bacterium. GTDB lineage: Bacteria > Acidobacteriota > Thermoanaerobaculia > Thermoanaerobaculales > Thermoanaerobaculaceae > CALEVZ01. Next base: position 21,612 of record CALEVZ010000067.1, on the reverse strand, counting down.
GAGGCCAGAAACCGCACCCGCTCACCCCGACGCAGGCACCCGTCCACCACCCGCACCAGGCAGCGCACCCCCCGATAAGCATCGTAGGAGGCGTCGAAAACCAGCGCCCGCAGGGGCGCTGAGGGGTCTCCTTGGGGCGGCGGCACGCGGGTAACGAGAGCCTCCAGTACCTCCTCCACCCCCTCCCCGGTCTTGGCGGAAATGGCCAGACTCCCGCTGGCATCCAGACCCACCACGTGTTCGATCTGCTCTTTCACCCTCACCGGGTCGGCCTGCGGCAGGTCGATCTTGTTGAGCACCGGAATGATCTCCAGGCCCTGCTCGACCGCCAGATAGGCATTGGCGAGAGTCTGGGCCTCCACCCCCTGCGAGGCATCCACCACCAACAGCGCCCCCTCGCAGGCAGCCAGGGAGCGGGACACCTCGTAGGAGAAATCCACATGCCCGGGGGTATCGATGAGGTTGAGAAGGTAGACGTGGCCATCCCGGGCGGCGTAGGTGAGCGACACCACATGCGCCTTGATGGTAATTCCCCGCTCCCGTTCCAAATCCATGGAGTCCAGGACCTGCTCCATCATTTCCCGCTGCGACAGCGCCCCAGTGCGCTCCAGCAGCCGGTCGGCCAGGGTCGACTTGCCGTGGTCGATGTGGGCGATGATGCAAAAGTTGCGAACTCGATCCTGGGTCACTCACACTCCTGTAGGTCCGCCCCGGGGCGAACGAGCGATTCTAGACGAACTCTCTCCCCATTCCCGAGCTAGAGAAGGGGGGGGAAGGTGGGGCGGCCGCGGGGGTCGGCGCCCCCCTTGAAGGGCACACGGGGGTAGGCGCGCAGGGTCAAGGGATCATCCAGCCGACCGGTGAGCGCTTTCAGCTGCCCGGCCCGGGCGATCATGGCGGCGTTGTCGGTGGTCAGGGGGACGGGAGGCACAAGGGTGGGCAGGCCTAGACTCTCCCCCAGCGCCAGCAGACGGCGGCGTAGCTCCGCATTGGCCGCCACTCCGCCCGACAGCGCCAGCACCTGCGGCCGGTGTCGCCTCGCCAGCTCAGGCAGCGGCGAAAGCAGCCAGGTCACCACCGTGTGACGGAAGGAAGCCAACAGGTCAAGCAGCCGCTGGGGGGGATGGGCGGGGTCGGCCAGGGGTACACTCCCCAGTGCGACGGCGGTACGAATGGTAGCCGTCTTGAGGCCCGAAAACGAGTAGTCCAGCGCCCCCGAAGGGTCCTTGATACGGGGAGGAGCGAAAGAAAAGGCGTGCGGGTCCCCGCTTTCGGCCAGCCGGTCGATCACCGGGCCACCCGGGTATGGTAGGCCCAGAGCTGCCGCCACCTTATCGAACACTTCGCCGGCAGCGTCGTCCCGGGTGCGGTTGAGCGCTTGCACCTCCCCTCCCACCATGAGGAAACAGCTGGAGTGCCCCCCCGACACCACCAGGCTGAGCACCCGCTCCGGCAGCACCGCAGCCGGCCGGCCGTCCAGGGAAATGAACGGCGACACCAGGTGGCCCTCCAGGTGGTCCACCCCGGCGAGTTTCAGCCCCCGCGCCCAGGAGTAGGCGGCGGCGAAACTGGTGCCCACCAGCAGCGCCCCGATCAGGCCCGGGCCGCGGGTAACGGCCACCAGCTCCACGCTCCCCAGCCCCACCCGTCGCTCCGCCTCGTTCAACAAGCCGGGCAACACCTCCAGGTGCCGGCGGGAGGCCAACTCCGGCACCACCCCGAGGTAGGGGGCGTGTACCGCCACCTGGGAGGACACCAGGTTCAACTGCACCGCCCCGTCGCGGTCCAGGATGGCCACCGCCGTCTCGTCGCAGGAGGTCTCTATCCCCAGCGTCACCGGCGCGACTGGGATGGTCGTTGGCGATCCAGCGTCCATCAACGCGCCACCTCGGCCACCGAGCCGGGGGTCACCGGCGAGGCAACGCCGCGCTCGGAGACGATGGCATGGATCAGCTCAGGGGGGGTGACGTCGAAGGCAGGGTTGAAGACGCCCGCCTCAACCGGGCAGGCGCGGCAACGGCGAAAGCGGCGAATTTCCTCGGCGCCGCGCTCCTCGATGGGGATCGCCGCCCCGTCGGGGCAGGAGAGATCGAAGGTGGTGGTGGGGGCGGCGACGAGAAAGGGAACGCCGTGGCGCACCGCCAGCACCGCCAGCGGGTAGGTGCCCACCTTGTTGGCCACCGCGCCGTTGGCGGCAATGCGATCGGCCCCCACCACCACCCCCTGCACCAGCCCGCGGGCCAGCACCGTGGCCGCCGCGGAGTCGGCCAGGACGGTCACCGGGATGCCGTCCTGCACAGCTTCCCAGGCCGTCAACCGGGCTCCCTGCAGCACCGGCCGGGCCTCGCAGGCGTACAGGCGCACCAGCCGCCCATCGGCGTGAAGCTCCCGCACCACCCCCAGCGCCGTCCCCACCCCCCCGGTGGCCAGGGCTCCCGCGTTGCAATGGGTGAGGATCGCCACCTGGCCCGCAAAAAGCTCGGCGCCGCGTCTGGCGATCGCCTGGCAGGCCGCCGCGTCCTGCTCGTGCATGCGCTGAGCCGCCGCCAGCGCGTGGGCCGCCCGATCCCTGGGCGGGGCCGCCTCGCAAGCGGCCAGGACGCGCTCCACCGCCACCACTAAGTTGGTGGCGGTGGGCCGGGCAGCGGCCAGAGCGCGGGCGGCCCGCCGCAGCCGCCGGAGGTCGGCGCCGCCCCTCGCCTCGGCGGCCAGGGCGTAGGCGGCGGTCAGCCCGATGGCGGGGGCGCCGCGCACCACCAGGGCGCGGATGGCGCGCCTGGCCTCCGCTGCGCCGCCGATCCTCACCCACTCCTCCCGCTCGGGGAGCCGCCGTTGATCCAGTAGCTCCAGGCCATCCCTCCAGCGCAGCGGGGAAACCTTCGTCGTCACCATGGCGCCATGGTAGCGCCGCCCTGGCCGAGTCCGGTTTGCGGGAACAACGCGGGCGCCGATATACTTGTTTAGATGAAAGGAGGCGAGCAATGCCCATCCGCATCGCCATCAACGGCTTTGGACGTATCGGCAGACTTATTTTCCGGCAGGGGTTTGGCGATCCCGATTTGCACTTCGTGGCCATCAACGACATCACCGATGCGCCCACCCTGGCGCATTTGCTCAAGTACGACTCCCTGCACCTGCGCTGGGACCGCGCGGTGTCCACCGACGCTGACGGTTTGCTGGTGGACGGCGTGCCGGTGAAGGTCACCGCCATCCCCGACCCCGTCAACTTGCCGTGGAAGGAGCTGGGGATCGATCTGGTGCTGGAGTGCTCGGGTCGCTTCACCAAGGCCGAACAGGCCAAGGCGCACCTGGACGCGGGCGCCCGCCGGGTGATCATTTCCGCCCCCGCCAAGGGGGTCGACCTCACCGTGGTGTACGGGGTCAACCACACCGCCCTCGACCCGGCCCGGCATCTCATCGTCTCCAACGGCTCCTGCACCACCAACTGCCTGGCCCCGGTGGTCAAGGTGCTCAACGAGACCTTCGGCGTGGAGCACGGCCTGCTCACCACCGTGCACGCCATGACCAACGACCAGCGCATCCTCGACCTGCCCCACAAGGATCTACGCCGCGCCCGCGCCGCCGGGGTTTCCATGATCCCCACCTCCACCGGCGCCGCCCGCGCCATGGCCGAGGTGTTCCCCGAACTAAAAGGGCGCCTGGACGGCCAGGCGGTGCGCGTGCCGACCTTCGACGTTTCACTGGTGGACTTCACCTTCACGTCGGCGAAGAGCCTCTCCGCCGCCGCCATGAACGACGCCTTCCGGGCGGCCGCCGCCGGATCTTTGAAGGGCATTCTGGAGGTGTGCGAAGAGCCTCTGGTATCCATCGACTTCCGCGGCACCACGGCTTCATCCATCGTCGACGCCCTGGCCACCATGGCAGTCGGCGACCGCATGGGCAAGGTCCTCTCCTGGTATGACAACGAGTTCGCCTACGCGGCCCGCTGCGTGGACATCGCCCGGCTGTACGTGTGACCGACCAGGAGTCCTGGTTATGAAACCCCTGCGCTTTATCGACTCCCTGGCGGTGGCCGGACGACGGGTGCTGCTGCGGCTGGACCTCAACGTCCCCATCAAGAACGGTGCGGTGCTGGACGACACCCGCGTGCGCGAGGCGGCCCCCACCGTGCGCCTGCTGGCCGAACGGGGCGCCATCGTGGTGGCCTGTTCCCACCTGGGGCGGGCCAAGGGAAAGCCGGACCCGGCCCTGTCCCTGGCCCCGGTGGCGCCGGTGCTGGCCCAGTACGTGGGTCGGCCGGTGGGGTTTGTGCCCGATGTGGCGGGGGCGGTCGCCCAGGCGGCGGTCACCGCCGCCCAGTCGGGCGACGTCCTCCTGCTGGAAAACCTGCGCTTCGAGCCGGGGGAGGAGGCCAACGACCCCGAGTTCTGCGCCCGCCTCGCCCGCCTCGCCGATGCCTACGTCAACGACGCCTTCGGCACGGCGCACCGGGCGCACGCGTCGACGGCGGGGGTGGCGGCCCTGTTCACCGAGCGCGCCGCGGGTCCCCTAATGGCGCGGGAGCTACACGCCTTGACCACCGTCAGGGACCACCCCGAGCACCCCTTCGTGGCGGTGGTGGGGGGGGCCAAGATCTCCGGCAAGCTGGAAGCCCTCCAGGCGTTGGTGGGGAAGGCGGATACCCTCGCCCTGGTGGGCGGCATGGCCAACACCTTTCTGCTGGCCCAGGGGCGGGAGGTGGGCGCTTCCCTGGTGGAGCGCGACCTGCTGGACACCGCCCGCGACATCCTCGGCCGCGCCGCCGCCCGCGGTGCCACCGTCATCCTGCCCGCGGACGTGGTGGTGGCGGCGGGCCTGGACGCGGCCGAGGGACGGGTGGTGCCGGCGACGGCTATCCCCGCCCGGGAGATGGTGTTGGACGTGGGACCCGCCACCGTCGCCCAGCTGGAGAGCGCCATCGCCTCCGCCCGCACGGTGTTCTGGAACGGGCCGGCGGGGGTCTTCGAGCGCCCTCCCTTTGCCGCCGGCACCCTGGCTATCGCCCGGGCCATGGCCGCCAGCCCGGCGTTCACCGTGGTGGGCGGTGGCGAGAGCGTGGCCGCGGTGCAGCAGGCCGGGGTAGCCGACCGCATCTCCCACGTCTCCACCGGCGGCGGTGCCTCCCTGGAGCTGCTGGGGGGGGCCATCCTTCCGGGAGTCGTGGTGCTCGAGGCCGAGGCATGACCCGCCGCCCGCTCATCGCCGGCAACTGGAAGATGCACGGCGACTGCGCCTGGACGCAGAGTTACCTAGAGCAGCTCTTGCCCCAGGTGGAAGCCAACGGCCCTGAGGTGGTGGTCTGCCCTCCATTCACCGCCCTGGCGGCCGCGGCGGTGATCGTGGTGGGTTCCCCGGTGGCGCTGGGGGCGCAGAACTGCCACTGGGAGGACAAGGGCGCCTTCACCGGCGAGGTGTCCGCCGCCATGCTAGCCGAGGTGGGAGCGAGCTGGGTACTCGTGGGGCATTCCGAGCGACGCCAGTACTTCGGTGAAACCGACGAAACCGCCGTGTCCCGCGCCGCCGCCGCCCAGAGGGCCAGGCTCGGCGCCATCCTGTGCGTGGGGGAAACCCTCGCTCAGCGCCAGGGGGGGGAAACCCTGGCGGTGCTGGAGAGGCAGACGCGGGGGCTGGGCGGGCTCGACCCCGCTCGGCTGGCCATCGCCTACGAGCCCGTGTGGGCCATCGGCACCGGGCACAACGCCACGCCCAGTCAGGCCCAGCAGGCGCACGCCTTCCTGCGCCAGCGGGCGCGCGAGCACTTTGGCGACGAGGCCGCCCGGCACCTCCGCATCCTCTACGGGGGTAGCGTCAAACCCGGTAACGTGGCCGAACTCCTGGCGGAAGAGGATGTGGACGGTGCCTTGGTGGGCGGCGCCAGCCTTGACGTGGCAGGGTTTTCGGCTATCATCCAAGCTGCTGCCGGGCGCATGACTTCGACCCGGTAGCCAAGGAGCTGGAAACGTGTTTACCCTGCTGTTGATCCTCTACATCATCGTGTGCGTCTTCCTGATTCTGGTGGTTTTGCTGCAGCAGGGGAAGGGCTCCGACGTGGCGGCGGCGTTCGGCGGTGGTATGGCTCAGCAGTCCTTCGGCCCGCGGGGCACCACCACCTTGATGCATAAGCTCACCACCGGCTCGTTCGTGGTGTTTGTGGCGCTGTGCATCGGCCTTTCGGTGGTGACGGCGCGGGGCAGCAAGTCGGTCACCGCCGGCGTCAAGGCCGCCCCCGCGAAAGCTGCACCTGCCGAGCCGGCCGTCGAGCCGGTGGCCGCCCCGGCGGAGGAGGCTCCCCAGAGCGAGGCGGCGCCTCCGGCCGCAGAGACGCCGGCCGGGGAGTCGTCTCAGTGAACGAGTGTGCCGAAGTGGCGGAATTGGTAGACGCGCACGTTTGAGGGGCGTGTGGCGAAAGCCGTGCCGGTTCGAGTCCGGCCTTCGGCATGAATTCCCCCCCCCCGAGCCGACACCCTGCCGGCAAAAACCCAGGAGATGTCCGGGGGTGACCCTCGCCTCGACCATTGCCCGTCGAAGCCTCACGTCGCCCGCTACGGTGATCCCGATCATGGAAATCTGCGTTCTGAGGTGGTAGTCTCCTACCCCAGAGCGACGATGAGGAGGATCCCGATGCAGAAAACCTTGGCAACCGCAGTGGCGGTGGTGTGTGCCACAGGGGCTTTGGCCGTGACCCCGGCGCAGGAGAGTTTTCTCCTGTCAGTGGGTCGTGGGCAAGGCTCATGCGTCACCGTGGGCGCCCAGCAGGTGTGTGCCCAGTGGCGCACCACCGTGTGGATTCACAACCCCTCTCCCACCCAGTCGGCCACCGTCGACATTTTTTTCCTGGAACGCAAGGTGAACACCTCGCCCACCAGCCGCCGGGTGACGGTGGCGCCGGGGGAGGCGCGGGAGTTCACGGATATTTTTAAGGATACCTTCGGGTTCGCCGAAAGCGACGTGAAGTTCGGGGCGCTGCGCTTTCTGGCCGACCGCGAGGTGGCGGTGAGCGGGCGCATTTTCGATGCCAACGTCACGGTGGTGGGCAAGGAAAGTCTGGGGGCCGGCGGTGCCGGTCAGCTCTTCGTCGGCATGCCCAGGGCGCTGGCCCTCGGCAACGGGGGGTCGACGAATATCGTCGGGCTGGCGCAGAGCACCATGTACCGCTCCAACCTTTTCGTGGTGGAAACAACGGGGAATTCGGTCACTTTCGAGGTCAAGCGGCTGGATGGTAACGGCAACGAGCTGGGCACCTTCAGCGATACGATCGGCGCCTACGAGGCGCGGCAGTACAACGAGGTGCTGAAGAACAAGTTCTCGACCACCAACGCCACCAACCAGCGCCTCAAGATCACCGTTACCGGCGGTTCCGGAGGTCTGTTGGCGGGCGCCTCCATCATCGACAACCGCAGCGGGGATCCCTCCACCCTGGCCATGGAGACGGCAGGCGGTGTGGCTCCCACCACCGGGGTGTTCGAGGGCGTGATTCGCGACACCAGCGGGGTGTACGTCAACGGCGGTATTGCCCTGGCCATTGGCGGCACCGGCATCACCTCGGTGATTGGCTCGAGCAACATCACCTGCCAAAACTTCTACACCTCCCTGGACTTCAACAAGGGGTTCGGCTCCTCGCCGATCGTCGTTCAGCCGAACGGCTCCTTCACCACCACCTACACCATCGATGATTACCAGGATCCCATCTCCGGCCAAAAGGTCCTCACCGTGGTGTGGACCATCAACGGCCAGCGCGACCCCACCGGGGTGTTCAGCGGTACGATCAGCAGCCAGGTCACATCTGCCAGCGGTGACTACGTCTCGTGCCTCAACGCCAACGATCAGAGCTCCTGGCGGGCCGCATGGGTCGCCGCCAACTAGCGGCAGCCATCCTTCTCGTTGCCGCCGCCGTCCCAGCGGCGGCGGCGGTGCGCGCCGGCACCGAGTCGGTGCTGCCATCGGTGGCGCGCGCACCGGGCGTTTTGCCGGGCTCGGAGTTTCGCACCGACCTGTGGATCTACAACCCTGGCACGGTCACCACAACAGTGACGGTGCACTTTTACCCGCGGGATTTGAGCTTTTCCCCCCCCGCCCCGGCCGTGCTGCAGGAGATCGGCCCGGGACAGGTGCGGGAAGTCCTCGATGCCCTGTACACCCTGTTCGCCCTCACTAACGCGGTGGGGGGGTTGCGCTTCGTGTCGGCCCAGCCGGTGGTGGTCACGGCGAGGATCTACGACACCGCCGTCCAGGGCAGCTACGGCACCGGCACGGCGGGTCAGTTCGACGCCGCCACCCCCCTGGAGGAAGCCATCCGGGCGGGTCAGTCCACCGACATCATTGGCGTGCGGGGGCTGACCTCGGGCGCCCAGCGGATTTGGCGCACCAACGTGGCGTTCATGAACGCCTCGGCGAACCCCACGGTGCTCCGCCTCGCCATGCTGGACGGCAACGGCAACGAGATTCCGCCCACCGGGACTGTACCGGACGTCACCCTGCGCGCCTGGGAGCCCAAACAGCTCAACGACGTGTTCGACAAATTGAAGCGCCCGGCGAGCACCAACGCCCGGGTGCGGCTGTCGGTGCTCTCCGGCGGTCCGGTAGTGGCCCTGGGCTCCATGCTGGACGGGCGCACCAACGATCCATCCACCATCCAGATGACCGCCGCCGCCGGGGGGGATGGCACCTACCTCTGCAAGGCCGACAAGATTACCTACGACACCCCCATCACCCTGACCATGAGCGGCGGCGCCTTCACCGCCATCGATGCCACCGTTTTGGTCACCGACGAGGATGTGCCCACCTGCAGCGGCGGGGAACTGGCCCGGCTAGCCGGAAGTTTGCCGCAGCCGGTGTTCCCCGACGAGGTGGGGCGCTTTGCCGTCCTCCTGGCTGGCTCCCTGGGCGGCGGTGCCATGGTGAGCGTGCAGCTGGATGGACGGCTCACCGCTTCCGGCGGCATCGCCGGAACCGTCACCACTGCCTTGACCGGGGTGGGGGCGTGCAGCGGCAGCAAGACCTGGCCGCTGGTGGGTGCCCGCCTCCCGTAGGCTCCTCACCCCGTGCAAGCAGTCAGCGCAAGCTCCGGCATTCGGATGCCGCCTCGAGGGGGGGCGAGGGGCTAGCTGGCGACTTCGACCACCTTGGTGTCACCCAGCTTGTCCCCCAAGCGCCGGCCCTCGGGATCGGTCAAGACCATGACCAGCTCCACGATCGCCACGAACAAGCCGACCACCGCCAGTACGAGCGCCAGAATCCACCCGAGCACCGGGATGATCCAGAAGATGCTTCCCACCGCGCCGATGCACAGCGGCAGGTTGCGCTTGATGGAGGTCTCGACGTCCATGGGCTGACCATTCAGGCGGACGGGGCGCAGCTTGAGGAGCTTCTTGCCGATGGACCGCCGATCCATGAACTCCAGCTCGAGGCCGTCCCGCAGGAGGATGTAGGCGGCACCGATGATGCCGCCGATGAACGGGATGATGCTCACCCCGCCGGCCAGCAGGCCGTCGATCAGTGCGGCGATGAAACGCTTGCCCAGGTCAGCCTTGGTGGCCGGTGGAGAGGGCGGAAGTTCAGGCGGAACAGCCATATCGATCTCCTTCTCTCGTGGGACTCGGGAGCTTTTTTACTGTGACTCACGCTCTTTTAATAATAGACGCCGCCGGTCTCGATTTCAAGAGCTCCGGCCGCAGCGCTCACCGGGCGAGTAGCCGACGATAGAGGGCCTCGTACTGATCCACCACCCGATCCGCCGAAAAATGCTCCTGGGCACGGCGGCGGGCGAGTTCCCTCTGGCGCGCGAGGAAGGCGGGATCTTCTAGCAGCGCCACCACCTGCGCCGCCATGGCGGCGGTATCCCCCACGGGAAAGGTGAAACCCCCCTCACCCGTGGCCACCAGCTCGGGCAGGCCGCCGGCGCTGGATGCCACCACCGGCACCCCGCAGGCCATCGCCTCCAATGCCGACAAGCCGAACGACTCCTCTTCGGAGGGCAGGAGGAACACGTCCCCCGCCCCCATTACCCCTTCCACCGGGGTGATGTTGCCGAGGAACTCCACCCGGTCGGCAACTCCCGCCTCGCGCGCAAACTTCTCCGCCAGCGGCCGGTCGGGGCCGTCCCCCACCATCACCAGATGCACCGGCACCCTCTGGTGGACCAGGCGGAAGACCTCCAGCACGTCCAGCACCCGCTTGACCGGCCGAAAGTTGGAGGCGTGCACCAAAAGCGGCGCACCGTCCGGCGCCAGCCGCCTCCGGTAGGCGGCGGCGAACGGCGCGTCGCAGCGCGAGGGATCCACGAAGTTGGGGATGACTTCGATGTCGCGCGTCACCCCAAGGAGCTCGCGCGTTTCCCGCGCCAGCGCTGCCGATACCGCGGTCACCGCGTCGGCACGCTCGATTCCCAGGCGCACGATGGGCAAAAACGAGGGGTCGGCGCCCACCACGGTGATGTCGGTGCCGTGTAACGTCACGACGAGCTTGGGACCACCCCCGAGGATTTCCCGCGCCAGGTAGGCGGAGATGGCATGGGGGATGGCGTAGTGGACATGCAGCAGCTCGATGCCGTGGTTTTTCACCGCGTCGGCCATCTCCGAGGCCAGGGCGAGGGAGTAGGGCGGGTACTGGAACAGCGGGTAGGCGGGAACGGTCACCTCGTGGAAGGTGACCCCGGGGGGCACCCGCCCCAGGCGATAGGGCAAGGCGTAGCAGATGAAGTGCACCTCGTGGCCGCGGCGGGCAATGGCCAGTCCCAACTCGGTTGCCACCACCCCCGAGCCGCCCACGGTGGGATAACAGGTCACGCCGATCCGCATGGGCACCCTCCTCTCGAGCTCAGCGATCCCCACCCAGAAGCCAGGCGAGTTCATCGGCGCTCACGCCGGCGGCGGCCGCGAATCCCTCCGCGAACTCGCAGCCGATGAGGTTGCCGACGGCGCGGTCGCGCCCCTCGATGGCCGCCAGGAAGTAGCCGGAGGACAGGTGAGTGACGGGCGTGCCCTCACCCTCCTCCCTCCCAGGCTCGAACTGGGACGCATGCGCCGCCAATGCCGCTCGCTTGGCAGGGTATAACGCTGTCACATCCACCATCACCTGGGGCGATAACAGCTGCCGGGGGCCGGGAAACTCCAGCGCCAGCGAGACCCTCCACGGCGCCCCCGTTTCGGGCAGCAGCTTTCCAACCCCGGCGAGGAAGAGCGCCCGCCGCACCAGCTTCGCTGCCTCGACGTGGTCGGGATGGGGATCGCCGCCGTGGTGGCTGAGCACCACCCGTGGGGTGACGCGCCGCAGGACACCCACCAGGGCCGCCTGCTGCGCTGCCTGGTGAACCGCCAGGGCGCCGTCGGAAAGATCCAAACAGATGCGCCACGCCACCCCCAGCACCGCCGCCGCCCGCCGCGCCTCCTCCCGCCGTTGCATCCCTGTTCCGCGCGAGCTCACCTCGCCGGCCGTCAGGTCGACGATCCCCACCCGCTTACCCGCCGCCGCCAGCCGTGCCAGCAGTCCCCCGCACCCCAACTCCACATCGTCGGGGTGGGCTCCGACCGCCAGAACATCGCAGGGAGCTACCATGGCCCCCCCTCCTCCCAGAACATCAGGTGCATCCCCGGCGCTGACGGATCCAGGGTCGCCGCCAGCTGTCCCGGCCACTCCAACCCCAGGCGTAGCAGCGGCGCCAGTACCGACAGTCGCCGCTCCTGGGGCTGCCCGTCGGGGCGCAGGAAGGCGACAAGTCGGCGCCAACGTTGCACCTCAACGTCGTGGCTGCGCGCCCGGGCAAGCTCGGTGCGATGGGCCAGCCAGTCGAGGGCTGCGGTCAGTCGGGCGGCGGTGGCCTCTAGATCGGCGGTCAGCGAGGGTAACTCCCGCGCCGCTGTTTCCCTGAGAGCGGCCAATCGCGACTCCACCAGTCGTGCCAACGCCGCCTGTTGGCGCTGCACCCGGGCCCCACTCCGCAGCCGGGCCGGCAGCCGCCGGGCGAGCAAATCGCCCGGCGTAACCCCCAGCTGGCGGATGGCGCGTCGCTCGGCGCCCGTCACCACCGTGACGTGGGGGCGCAGCCGCCATGCCGGCGGCGCCACCCCGGCCAGCTCCCACAGCCCGGCCGCTTGCAGGTGGTAGGCCAGCTCGGCTCCACCCAGCAGGCTGACGCTCGTCCCCAGGGCCGCATCCTGGAGCAGCGGCCGCAGCCAGACGTTGGGGGAAAAGCGCTGCGGGTACCGCTCCACCTCCTCCAGCAGTACCCCGGGGCACGCGCCGCCGGGCGATGTCAGCCGTTCCCGCCGCCCGCCGTGCAGCCGAAAGATGGGCAGGCGCGTGACAGTGACGGTCAACGGCAGCGGCCAACCGCGCCCCTCCATCGCCTTGCCCCCATCGCCGAGCCGTTCCCACGCCTCGGGAAGGCGGGTGAGGATTCGAACCAGCGCGTTCCGTGCCGTCACCATCAAGGCCGGCTCCAATGCGTCCACCAATACCACGCCGAGGCCGCGCACCAGGTGTGCCAGAAAACGCCCCGTGGCCTCCCCCAGGCAGACCCCCGGACGGTAGCAGCGGGCGGCCACGGCCACGGCCTCGCGCGCCCGCTCCCCGCTCAGTTGCCCCTCGAGCTCTGCCAACAGCTGCGCCGTGCCTGGCCCCAGGGGCGCCGCGCCTGCCACAGCATCGCCCCGCTGCCAGGCGGCCTCCCGCGCCGTCCGCAGCTCTTCCCCCACCACCACCCGGCCCCACCCCATCTCCGGCAAATCGTCGTCGTTGGTGGCTAGCCAGAAGAAGGCGACGGCATCCCGCCCGGCAGCGCGCCGGCGACGTACTTCGGCAGCGGTGGCGCACGCCTTGATCAGCGTCAGCAGCGGCCCGCCCAGAAGCCCGGGCTGTTGGCCGGCGACCACCACCTCCGCGCCCGCCAGCCAGCGTTGCAGCTGATCCTCCACGGGGTTTCCCCAGGCGGCGTTGCGCTCCGCCAGGGCGGCCGCCAGGGCGACGCTGCGCCGGCCCGCGGGGGGCGGCGGGGTAGGGCTCCGGTTCTCGTGCTCCACCGCCGCCGGATGGACCGTCGCCCACTGCTGGAGTGGCACCGCCAGGGCACCAAGTGTTTCCACGGGGGGAGGGTAGCGTGCCTGACCCTCTGTGGCCAGACCGCACCTGCGATGACCCCGGTATCCTTTCCACGGGAGGATGTCCTGATGGTGGCGGCCTGGCGTCTCGGGGCCGGCACAGTACTAGCCGGGGTGATGGTGGTGGCAATCGCTTCGGCCGCAGTTCCTCCCCGCAGCCCGGGCCGCGTGGTGCGGGGCCTTCTGCCCCTCCTCGTGGGCAACCCGGGAGACGTGCAGCGGGCCACGCGGCCAGCGCTGGTGCTGGCGGGCGGCGGGCCCGACGTGGACGCGGCCATGGTGTTTTTCGGCACCGCCGCGGGGGCGGGCGACCTGGTGGTGCTCCGCGCTACGGGAGGCGGCGGGTATAACCAATACCTTCTCAACCTCACCGGCGCCGACTCGGTGGAGACCCTGATCGTCGCCTCCCGCCAGCGCGCCGAGGATCCCTACGTGCTGTCGCGCGTGGGCCAAGCTGAAGGGGTCTTCGTGGCCGGCGGCGATCAAGCCAATTACGTGAACTTCTGGGGCGGCACCTCGCTGGCGAGGGCCATCGACGAGGTGGCCAGGCGGGGCGCCCCGCTGGGGGGTACCAGCGCCGGCCTCGCCGTGCTGGGGGAGTGGGCCTTCGCGGCGCTCGAGGGCACCGTCACCTCGGGCCAGGCCCTCGCCAACCCTTACGGTGGGCGCATCACCCTGGTGCGAAACATGCTTTGTCTGCCACGGCTGGCCGGTGTCATCACCGACTCGCACTTTGTTGCCCGCGACCGCATGGGTCGACTGGTGACCTTTCTCGCCCGCATCGCCAGCGATTGGGGGGTCGAGGAGGTGCGCGGCATCGGCATCGACGAGGCCACCGCCCTGACCGTCGATGAGAATGGAGCCGCCATGGTGGTAGGCCAGGGGGCGGTCTACTTCCTGCGGACCCCCGGTCCCCCCGAGCGCTGCCTACCCGGGCAACCCCTCACCTATCGACACATTGCCGTGCAGCGGGCGACGGCGGGGCAGGTGTTTCACCTGTCCACCTGGTACGGGGGAGGGCTCGTTTCCTACACCGTCAGTGCCGATGACGGGGTCCTCACCTCGACCCAGGTCGGTGGCAGCATCTACTGACGCCGTTGCCCTCGTGGACGCCGAGTTGCTCTACCATTCCCCCTCAACCGGGAGGGGAGCGACATGAGACGGTCGATGCGAGGGTGGCCGCTCCTGCTGGTGGGGTTACTGGTGGCGTGTGCCGGCGGTGCCGAGCGCGGCGAGAAAGCGAGCGCGCCCTTCATCACCGTCACCGAGATCTTCGCCAGTGAGGATTCGCCCGCCGACAACCTGGACTCGCTGGCCTACTGGTCCGCCGGACCATGGGTCCTGGCTACCGCCAAGGCCACCGACCAGCTGGTGGTTCTCGATGCCCGCGACGGTCGAGTGCTGCGTCGCTTCGGCGAGCGGGGCGGCGGCCCGGGGCAGTTTCGCCGGCCCAACGGGGTGGCTGTGGTCGACGACCTGGTCCTCGTCACCGAACGCGACAACGGCCGGGTGCAGCTCCTGCGTCTGCCGAACCTGGAGCACCTGGGATTCATCGGTGAAGGGGTCCTGCGCGCACCCTACGGCCTGGCGCTGAACCGCAACCTTGAAGGAACCCTGGACCTTTACGTCACGGACAACTATCTCCTCCCCGACCTCAGCGCCCCACCGCCCCAGGAGTTGGGGGAACGGGTCAAGCACTTCCGGCTGGACGTGCTGGACTCGCGCCTCGAGGCACGCCTGGTGAGGTCGTTCGGGGCCACCTCAGGGGAAGGGGTGCTCACCACCGTCGAGTCCATTGCTGTCGACCCCGACTCCAACCGTCTGCTGATTGCCGACGAGACGCGAGGAGTTCAGAACATCAAGGTGTACTCCCTGGCTGGCGAGTTCACCGGCCAAACCCTCGGCGGCGGGGTGTTCATCGGCGAACCGGAGGGCATTGCCCTCATCGCTCGCGGCGAAGGAGGGTTCTGGGTGGCCGCCGACCAGCGGAAACACCGCACGGTGTTCCACCTTTTTGACCGTCGCACCCTTCGCCACATGGGTTCCGTGGTGGGTGAGATCACCGCCAACACCGACGGCATCACCACCGGCGAATGCGCCGACCAGGGGGATGGGCGACTGTTTGCTGTGCACGACGATCGCTCGGTGGTGGCCTTCTCCTGCAACGCCCTGCTGGCGGCCCTCGGACTGGCGCCCCGGTAGCGAATCAGCCCGCTGCACTTCTCGCACCTGCTGGTGTTGGCGGCAACACCAGGCTCCGCCACTGGTCGTCCCACCGCGGGCATCCCGAAGCCGGTGCGGCTCGCGACGAAGGTGGAACCTCCCAGGAGCATACCGCTGCACCCGGCAAGCCCGGCTGCCGCCGCACTTCAGCCCCGCCCGTCGCGACGACCCCCGGCGGCGTCCCTCCGTCGCCGGTGGGCCGGCGGTGGGGGGCTGCCTACACCCGGGCGGCGACGGCCAGTCGGGTGACGGCGGCCTGCAGCTTGGCGCGCTGCACGTTGAACTCCTCCCCCCCGGCGGTGCGCATGGCTTCCTCGGCCTCGCGCTTGTCGGCCTGGGCGGCGGCCACGTCGATCTCCCCCGGCAGTTCGGCGGCGTCCGCCAGCACCGTCACCCGATCGTCCTGCACTTCAACAAATCCCCACTGAATCGCCAGGAAGTGCTCGTGCACCCCCTGCCGGTACTCCAGCTCGCCGATGCGCAGCGCCGACAGCAGCGGCGTGTGCCCGGGCAGGATCCCCAGCGCCCCCAACGCCCCGGGCAGGGTGACGCTGTCCACCTCCGCGTCCACCACCACCCGCGTGGGGGTTACCACCTTAAGGTGGAGCCCGCCGCTCATCCCTCCGCCTCCAGCCGCCGGGCGTGCTCCAGCACCTCGTCGATAGTGCCCTTCATGTAGAACGCCTGCTCGGGGATGTGATCCAGCTCCCCGGAGGTGATCATGTTGAAGCCGCGGATGGTCTCGGCGATGGGCACGTACCTCCCTTTCAACCCGGTGAATTGCTCCGCCACGTGGAAGGGCTGGGACAAGAAGCGCTGGATCTTGCGCGCCCGGGCCACCGTGAGCTTGTCCTCCTCGGACAGCTCGTCGATCCCCAAAATCGCGATAATGTCTTGCAAATCTTTGTACTTTTGCAAGATGCGCTGGACCTCCCGGGCGGTGTTGTAGTGATCCTGGCCGACGATGCTGGGGTCGAGGATGCGGCTCGTCGAGGCCAGCGGGTCCACCGCCGGGTAGATACCCAGCTCCACGATCTGGCGGGACAGCACGGTGGTGGCGTCCAAGTGGGCGAAGGCGGTGGCCGGCGCCGGGTCGGTGAGGTCGTCGGCGGGCACGTAAATGGCCTGCACCGAGGTGATCGAACCGCGCTTGGTGGAGGTGATGCGCTCCTGCAGCTCGCCCATCTCGGTGGCCAGGTTGGGCTGGTAGCCGACCGCCGAGGGCATGCGGCCCAAAAGCGCCGACACCTCGCTGCCCGCCTGGGTAAAGCGGAAGATGTTATCGATGAAGAGGAGCACGTCCTGCTCCTCGACGTCGCGGAAGTACTCGGCGACCGTGAGACCCGACAGCGCGACTCGCAGGCGCGCCCCCGGCGGCTCGGTCATCTGGCCGTAAATGAGCGCCGCCTTGGACTTCCTCCAGTCGTTGGGGTCGATGACCCCCGACTCCTGCATCTCCAGCCACAGGTCGTTGCCCTCGCGGGTACGTTCGCCGACCCCGGAGAACACCGAGAAGCCGCCGTGCTGCAGAGCGACGTTGTTGATGAGTTCCATGATGATAACCGTCTTGCCGACGCCGGCGCCGCCGAACAGGCCGGTCTTGCCGCCCTTGGTGTAGGGCTCCAGGAGGTCCACCACCTTGATGCCGGTTTCGAACATCTCCACGGTAGTGGACTGGTCTTCGAACAGCGGCGCCTCCCGGTGAATAGGCCAGCGCTCCTTGGTCTCCACGGGCCCCCGCTCGTCCACCGGCCGGCCGATGACCGAAAGCACCCGCCCCAGCGTCTCGCGCCCCACCGGCATGGAGATGGGGCCACCGGTGTCGATGGCTTTCATACCCCGCACCAGGCCGTCGGTGGGCAGCATGGAGACGCAGCGCACCCGGCTTTCGCCCAGGTGCTGCATGACCTCCGTCACCACCTCCACCTCTCCCGCCTCGGAGCGGTCGCGAATTTCCACGGCGGTGTAGATGGGGGGGAGGTGTCCCTCCGGGAACTCCACGTCCACCACCGGCCCAATTACCTGAACCACTCTGCCTTCCACGCGGGTGTCGGTCGCTGCCATTGACGGTCTCCTACCTCTCGCCGAGGGCCTGCGCCCCGGAAACGATCTCGATGAGTTCCTTGGTGATGGAAGCCTGTCGCACGCGGTTGTAGGTGAGGGTGAGCTTGTCGATCATCTCACCGGCGTTCTTCGAGGCCGCGTCCATGGCGGTCATACGCGCCGCCTGCTCCGCCGCCTGAGAAGACAGCAGGGCGCGCAGCACCTGAAACTCCACGTGCCGCGGCAGCAGATCGTCCAGCAGGGCGGCGGGGTTGGGCTCATAGACGTAGCCGGTGAGGGAAGCCTCACCCGCGATGTCGGCCCGGGGGATGGGCAGCAGGCGATGCAGGGTGACCTCCTGCCTGATGATGGAGCGAAAGCGGTTGGACAGCAGGTACACCGCGTCGGTGGTCCCCTCCACGAAGCGCGTAGTGAGGTCGCGGGCCAGGGAGAACGCCGACTCGGGGGTGATCCGCCCCATCAGCTCGGCGTAGGTGGCCACCGGCTTGATGCCCCGCACCTTGCAGAAGTCGATGCCCTTGCGCCCCACCAGCACCAGCTGCACCGCCGGCCAACGTTCAGAGCGCAGCAGGTTCAGCGCCTCCCGCAGCACGTTGGCGTTGAACGCGCCGCACAACCCCTTGTCGCCTGTGACGGTGACCAGGGTGATGGAACGCTCCTCCCGCTCCTCCAAGAGGGGGTGCTTGCGGGACGGCACGCGGGCCGCCAACGAACGCAGCACCGCCTCCATGGACGCCGCGTAGGGGCGCGCCTCCATGATGCGGGACTGGGCGCGGCGCAGTCTGGCCGCCGCGACCATCTTCATGGCCTTGGTGATCTGCTGGGTGGACTTCACCGAGCGGATGCGGCGCCGCAAGTCGAGGGTGTTAGGCAACGGCGGCCTCCGGATGCTCCTTGAGGAACGCCTCGGCGGCGGCCTTGCACGCCGCCTCGAGTTCCTCCTCCACCGCCCCTTCCAGCTTGCCGGTGGAGACGATGGCCTCCAGCATGCTGCCATGGCGGGAGGTCAGATACTCGTGCAGATAGCGCTCGAAGGCGCGCACCGCCGAAACCTTGAGGCGGTCCAGATGGCCGTGGGTGCCGGCGTACACCGAGGCGATCTGCAGTTCCACCGCCATGGGTTCGTGTAACCCCTGCTTCAAAAGCTCCACCAAGCGCTCGCCGCGGGCGAGCTGCCGCTGGGTGGCTTTGTCGAGGTCGGAGCCGAACTGGGCAAAGGCGGCCAGCTCGCGGTACTGGGCCAGATCCAGACGCAGCGTGCCAGCCACCTTCTTCATCGCCTTGATCTGGGCGTTGCCGCCCACGCGGGACACCGAAATGCCGACATTCACCGCCGGCCGCACGCCCGAGTAGAAGAGGTCGGTCTCCAGGAAGATCTGTCCGTCGGTGATGGAGATCACGTTGGTAGGGATGTAGGCGGAGACGTCGCCCATCTGCGTCTCGATGATGGGCAGAGCGGTGAGGGAGCCGCCGCCCAGATCGTCGCGCATCTTGGCGGCGCGCTCCAGCAGTCGCGAGTGCAGGTAAAAGACGTCGCCGGGGTAGGCCTCGCGGCCAGGGGGCCGGCGCAGCAGCAGGGAGATTTCCCGGTAGGCGGCGGCGTGCTTGGACAGGTCGTCGTAAATGCAGAGGGCATGCTGGCCGTTGTAAAGGAAGTACTCGCCAATGGCGCAACCGGCGTAGGGGGCCAGGTACTGCAGCGGCGCCGGTTCCGAGGCGGAGGCCACCACCACGATGGTGTGGTCCATGGCGCCAAAGTCTTCCAGCGTCTTCACCACCTGGGCCACGGTGGAGCGCTTCTGGCCGATGGCCACGTAAACGCACACCATGTTTTTGCCCTTCTGATTGATGATGGCGTCCACGGCGACGGCGGTCTTGCCGGTTTGGCGGTCGCCAATGATCAGCTCGCGCTGACCGCGGCCGATGGGGATCATGGCGTCAATGGCCTTGATACCCGTCTGAACCGGCTCCTTCACCGGTTGCCGCCGCACTACGCCCGGAGCGATGCGCTCCAGCGGGTTCGTCGCCGACGCTTTGATGGGGCCTTTGCCATCCACCGGCTGCCCCAGCGGGTTGACCACCCGGCCGATGAGCTCGGGTCCCACCGGGACGGAGAGGATCTTCCCGGTGCGGCGGGCCTCGTCGCCTTCCCGGATGGCCTGCGTCTCACCCATGAGCACGCAGCCCACACCGTCCTCCTCTAAGTTGAGGGCGAGGCCGAAAACACCATGGGGAAGCTGCACCATTTCCCCGGCCATCACCTTGTCCAGGCCGAAGATGCGGGCGATACCGTCACCCACCGACACCACCGTCCCCACCTCGGCCATCTCCACCGTGGTTTCCAGCCCCTCGATCTGGCGGCGCAGGATGTCTGTGATCTCGTCCACTCGTATCTGCATGTCACCCGCTCCTAGGAATGTGCCCGCGCGGCGGCGGCCGCGAAGCGCTTCAGTTGACTCCTCAGCGACCCGTCAAACACTCGACTGCCCAGTCGCACCACGAACCCCGCCAGCATCTCGGGCTCGACCTTGGTTTCCAGCTTCACCCGTGCCTGCATCGCTCCCCGCAACGCCTTGGCGAGCGCCTCGACCTGCCCTGCGCGGGGCGGAGCGGGCAAGGTCACCTCGCCCCGCACCAATCCCTCACGACGGTCAATGAGGCCACGGAACGCTGTCACCACGTCGCTGAGGACGCGCAGCCGGTAGTGGAGGGCGAGGGCGACCAGAAGGCGCTGCGCCTCGGGCCGCATCTTCAGATGGCTACCCATCTCCTTGAGGAGCTGCTGCTTTTTCGGCCATGGCACGGTGGGAACCTCGAAGGCGCGCAACAGCTCCGGGTTTGCCGCAAACACCTGGGCCACCGCCTCGAGCTCCCCTTCCACTTGCCGCAGGACCTGCACGCCCTGCTTTTCCAGCACCTTGAAAAGGGCGGCCGCGTAGGGCCTCGCCACTCGCCGGCTCACTGTGCACCCCCCTTCACCTGACCGCGCAATCGCTCCAGGGTGGTGCGGAAGATGCGCTCCCGATCCTCGGCGGTCACCTCGCGCCGGAGCAGCTCCCAGGCCAGCTCGGCGGCGATGCTGGCAGCCTCGCGGGCCAGCAACGCCTGGGCATCCTCCCGCCGACGTGCCGCCTCCTGATCCAGCTGCGCCAGCAGCCGCTCCGCCTCTTGCTCGCCCTGCTGGACCAGGGCGGCGCGTTCGCGCACGCCGTCATCGTGCAGGCGCTGGCGCAGCCCCGCGATCTCGCTCTCCAACGAGGCCACCCGCTGCTCCATCTCGGCCTTCATGCGCACCGCCTCCTGCTGTTGCCGGGTGGCCTCGGCCAGAGTGCGGGCGATGTCCTCCTGGCGAGTGCGAAAGAAGCCCCCCAAGGGCTTGGCCAGGAGCCAACCCAGCAGGCCGAAAAAGAGCAGGAGATTGAGCGTGTACCAGACGACGCGGGGAACGCCCAACCAGATTTCACTGCCCCCTCCCGCAGCCCAGGCGGGCTCGGCTGCCGCCAGCAGCCCAAGAAAAACGCCGATGCTGCTCAGGCACCGGCTCGCCGTCGCTTCCCTCCCTCCCCCCCGGCCACCCCAGCTCACGATGCCAGCCTCCTTCCCAGCAGACGCTGCGCCAGTTCGGCGGCCAGCGCCCGGGTCGAACGGCGTAGCTCCTCCCGGGCCCCGGCGGACGCCTCTTCCAGCTCCCGGGTGAAGGCTGCCAGCTTGGCCTGCCCCGCCTCCCGGGCCTGTTCCAGGCGGCGCCGGCGCTCGCTCTCGCCCTCGGCACGCAACGCCGCCCTTTCGCGCTGTCCCTCGGCGGCCGCCTGGGCCAGCTCCCGCTCGCAGCGGGCAAGCGCCTCCGACAGCTCCGCGCGCGCCCCGTCGAACGCCCTGGCAGCCTCGCGGGCGCGCCGGGCGCGCTCATCCAGCAGCGCCCCCAGGGGCTGGACAAGCAGGTGTCGGACCAGGAAAAAGACCACCCAGAAGCACGCCATGATGAGGATGAGTGAGTAGTTGGGTGGAGCCACGCCCCTCCTCCCTCGGCAGGGGCGCGGGCGCCCCTGGGGCAGAATGTGAGAAAACTAGCAAACACAAGGTACGTGGTCAACCTCTTGGGCGGGGGGTTTCGCCGGCCCCCCACCCTCGCCTCCGCCGCGAAACCCCCCGAACCCCCCTCGGCGCGGCGGCAAAGCCGCTCGCGCCTCGCCTCTCACCTCCAACCCCCCCACTCGCCCACCGTCCCAGC
>CALEVZ010000066.1 GCA_937924755.1 uncultured bacterium | reverse complement strand
CCAAAATCCCCTTCGAGCGGTGGGCGCGGTGGCACTGGCCGATGCAGGTGGCGTTCTTTGCGGCCTCGCTGACCTTTCTCGCCTACGCCGCCCTCACCGGCTGGCAGGGGTAGAGGCCCCCCGGCGCTCCGCCGGCGCGGGGGAACCGGACGAGCTGCAGCAGCTTCCCGCCGGCATTAGGCTGCTCTCGCCGACAGACCTGCCGTCCCCCGGGTGGGGCGGCGGACCGCGCTATGCTTGCACTGCCCGGCGGGGCGCCGCCGCGGCGCGGAGGAAACCCATGCAAGTGAAGCTGGCGGTGGCGGTGCTGGCAGGCTGCGCCGTGGCCTCGGCCGCGGTGTTCCCGTACCGCTTTGAAACCCACACCCTGGCCAACGGCCTGAAGGTCATTCTCGTGCCCATGCCGGCGGAGGGGCTGGTGGCGTACTACTCGGTGGTGCGCACCGGCAGCCGGGACGAGGTGGAGCCGGGCCACACGGGGTTCGCCCATTTCTTCGAGCACATGATGTTCCGCGGCACCGAGCGCTTCCCGGCCGGTGAGTACGACCGCCTCATCACCGCCATGGGGGCCAACGCCAACGCCTACACCACCGACGACTACACCTGCTACCACCTGAGTTTTGCCGCCGAAGACCTGCCCCGGGTCATGGAGCTGGAGGCCGACCGCTTCCAGAACCTGGCCTACAGCGAGCAGGACTTTCAGACCGAGGCCGGAGCGGTGTACGGGGAGTACCGCAAGGGGCGCACCAACCCCTTCGAGGTCCTGGAGGAGGCGCTACGGGCCACCGCCTTCGACTCCCACACCTACAAGCACACCACCATGGGGTTTGAGGCGGACATCGCCGCCATGCCCACCATGCTGGAGTACTCCCGCCGCTTCTTCGCCCGCTACTACCGTCCGGACAACGTGGTCATCGTGATCGCCGGGGACTTCGACCCCGCCGCCGCCCTCGCGCTGGTGGAGCGGCACTACGGCGCCTGGAAGCCCGGCTACCAGGCCCCCCGGGTGCCGATGGAGCCGGAGCAGACCGCCCCCCGGCGGGTGGAGGTGCCCTACGAGGGGCGAACGTTGCCCCTTCTGGCCATCATGTGGAAGTCCCCCGCCTTTGACCCGGCCGACCCCCAGGTGGCCGCCGGGCTGGTGCTGGGGGAGCTTGTGGCGGGCGAAACCTCGCCCCTTTACCGGCAGCTGGTGCTGGAACGCCGCACGGTGCAGCGTCTTCTCCCCCAGTTTCAACCCACTCGCGACCCGGGGCTGTGGGGGGTGACCGCCATGGTGACCGACGAGGGAGAGCTCGCCAACGTAGAGGCGAGTGTCGCCGCGGCCGTCAGTACCATGGCCGCCGAACCGGTGTCGGCAAAGCGTCTGGAGGCGGTGAAGAAGAGGCTGCGTTACTCGTTCCTCATGTCCCTTAAGACCCCCGAGGCGGTGGCCGGAGCGTTGGCCCCCATGGTCGCCTTGAGCGGCGGGGCGGAGGCGGTGGACGCCTTGTTCACCACCCTGGAATCCCTCACCCCGGGAGATGTGCAGGCCGCCGCCGGCGCCCTCCTGCGGCCGGAGCGCAGCACGGTGGCGGTGCTGAAGGGGAGGTCGTGATGCGTTACCTGGCCATGGCCGCTCTCGCCCTGCCGGCGATCGCCTGCACCGGCACCCGCCCGTCGCCCTCTCCGGCAACTCTGGCGCAACCCCCGGTGCTCCTGCCGGTGCCGGAGGACCCCACCATCTCCTTCAGCATCTCCTTCCCGGCCGGGTCCCAGCTGGACCCCCCCGGCAAGGAGGGGCTCGCCCACCTCACCGCCGCTCTGATGGCCGAGGGGGCCACCACCCGCAACAGCTACGCGGCCATCCTGGAGCAGCTCTACCCCATGGCGGCCGGCTGGGAGGTGCGGGTGGACGTGGAACAGGTCACCTTCACCGGCCGCGTCCACCGCGACCACGTGGATACCTTCACGGGCCTGATGCTGGATGCGGTGGTGCGGCCCGCCTTCACGGGAGAGGACTTCGAGCGCCTGCGCCAGCGCACGGAAAGCTTTCTGACCCGCACCCTGCGCTACAGCTCCGACGAGAGCCTGGGCAAGGCCGCCCTCTACGCCGAGGTCTTCGGCGGCACCCCCTACGGCCACCTCCCCGAAGGCACGGTGGCCGGCCTGGCGGCCCTCACCCCGGAGGACGTGCGCCGCTTCCACCGCGCCCACTACACCCGGGACACGGCGCTGCTGGGGGTGGGCGGCGGCTTCGATGCCGCCCTGGTGGCCCGCCTGCAGCGGGAGCTGGCGGCCCTTCCCCCGGGCCGACCGGCGCTGCCTCCCGCCCCCCGGCCGCAGCTCGAGGGCCGGCGCGTGGTGATCGTGGAGAAGCCCGGCCCCGCCACCGCCATCTCCTTCGGCTTCCCCCTCGCCGTGCGCCGGGGCGAGGAGGACTTCTACCCCCTGTGGGTGGCCAACTCCTGGCTGGGGGAGCACCGCAACTCCTCCTCCCACCTCTATCAGGTGATCCGCGAGGCACGGGGGTTGAACTACGGCGATTACTCGTACCTGGAGCACTTCCCCGAAGGCGGCCTGCGCACCATGCCTCCCCCCAACGTGCCTCGCCGGCAGCAGCTCTTCGAGGTGTGGATCCGGCCGGTGCCCAACGACGCCGCCCACTTTGCCCTGCGCGCCGCGGTGAGAGAGGTGGAGCGGCTGGCCCGCGAGGGTCTGGATGAAAGCTCTTTCAACCTCACCCGCGCTTTCCTCTCCAAGTACTCCCTGCACTTTGCCGACACCACCGCCACCCGCCTGGGCTACGCGGTGGACGACCGTTTCTACGGCATCGCCCCTCCCGGGCACCTGGCGCGCTTCCGCCGGGCCATGGCAGAGGTGACCCTCGCGCAGGTGAACGCCTCCGTCCGCCGGCACCTGCGCCCCGAGGCCATGGTCATCGCCATCGTCACCGAGAGCGCCGCCGCCCTCGCCGCGGCGCTGGCCAGCGAGGCGGCGAGCCCCATCACCTACGCCACCCCCAAACCGCCGCAGGTGCTGGCGGAGGACGAGATCATCGCCCGCTACCCCCTGGGCATCCGCCGGGAGGACATCCGCATCGTGCCGGTGGAGGAGATGTTCGAGCGCTAGCCGCGGGCGGCTACGGCTCCCCCGCGGCGAGAGGGTGTCGGGCCAGAAAGTCGCGCACCGCGGCGAGGAATTCCTCGGGGCGCTCCTCCATGGGCAGATGGCCGCAGCGGTCAATGCCCACGAAAGTGGCGCCAGGGATCTTCTCGGCCGCCCGCGAGCCGTACGCCGAGGCCAGCAACGCGTCCTGCAGCCCCCAGATGATCAGGGTGGGTTGCCCGACGGCGGTGAGGTCCACCACCGGTGGCGGGGTCTTGATCCGCGCCGTCAGGCCCCGGTAGGCGTCGGTGGCACCTTCCACCTTGAGGCGCCTCAGGTACTCCCGCACCACCTCGTCGGTGATGAGGCTTCCATCGTACACGGAGCGCTTCAAGCCCCGGCGGATGAAGGCCTCCCGCAGCAGTACGGTGCGCAACCCCAGCGCCACCACCGGGCGCAGCCCCGCCCACACCCTTCGCCGCTGGGTGGAGTAGGTGGGCAGCGTCGAGTCCACCAGGATGAGGGAGGCTACCCGTTCGGGGTGGGCGCTGGCCAGCCAGAGGGCCAGCCCTCCGCCGTAGGAGTGCCCGGCCAGGTGGGCGCGCTCGATGCCCAGTGCGTCCATCACGCCGAGAACCAGCCGCGCCTGCCCTTGCAGGGTGTAGGCCTCCGGCTCCCGGGGCCGCTCTGTCCAGCCAAAGCCGTTGAGGTCGATGGCGATGGCCCGGTAGCGGCGGCCCAGTTCCGGTCCGGCCAGGCGCCACGAGTAGGTGGACCCCCCGAAGCCGTGGAGCAAGACTATCGGCTCCCCGCTGCCCCACTGCTCCAGGTGCACCCACCGGCCCCCGACGCGGACGAACCGTTCGGGGGGAACCTCCTGCCGCACCTGCTGGTGGGGCGTCAGGCTCACACAGGCGCTGCCGACCAGCGCTAATAACCCCACTCCCAAACCCTTCCACACCATGGGCGCGTCCCCCTCACTGCAGGGAACGACGAAAACGCCGCGCCATTTCTTCCGGCGTGAGCGGGATTCGCGGCGCGGGGTAAGGATCGTCCGCGCCGATGGCAACGTCGAGAAACGCCGGCCCTGTCGCCGCCAGCCACTGCTCCAGCGCCGTCGACTCGCCTTCAGATGCGTGACAACGGCGCGCCCAGGCATAACCGGCGGCCGCAGCCACCGCCGCCAGGTCCACCTGCCGAGAAAGCGCCGGTTGCCCGCCGGTGGTGGCGTAGGCGCCGTTGTCCAGTACCAGGTGGTAGAGATTCTTGGGCTTGAGCCCGCCGACCAGGGCGAGGCCGCCGAACCCCATCAGCAGGTTGCCGTCGCCGTCCAGGGCCACCACCCGTTCGAGCCGGGTCATGGCGAGGCCCAAGGCGATGGACGCCACCTGCCCCATCGACCCCAACATATAAAAGGTGCGCGGCCGATCCAGCGCCCGGTACGCCTCGCGGGCGATCGCCCCGTCCGCCGCCACCACCAAATCTTCCTCGCCCAGCAGCCCGAGGACTTTTGCGATGACCTCGGCGCGCGTCACGAGTCCCGCCCCGGACCGACCAACAGCACCGCCGGACCGCCCCGGCCCCGGCTGGCGGCCAGCAACCACTCTGCTTCCTCCTCTTCCCCGCCGATCACCGATTCCCGCCACGGTACTTCGAACAGATCCAGCAGGGCGCGGGTGCGCTGGCCGAGGATGCGGTGCTCCTCGAAATCGTCGGCGGCGCCGCGATCGGAGACCAGCATGGGCAGCGGCAGACGGTACATCAGGTGCAACGACGTCAGCACCTCCAGGCAATAGCCCAGCCCCGAGTTCTGCATCGCCGCCAGCGGCTGCACCCCGCCGAGCCACGCCCCGGCGCAGGCCGCCACCGCGTGGTCCTCCCGCACCGCCGGCAGGAAGGCCGTGGGGGGCAGAGCTTCACAGGCGGCGAAAAACCTCGTGAGGTAGGAGCACGGCACGCCGGCGACGAAGCCAACGCCCCCTCGGCGCAGGGCCTGAAGCCGACGCGAGGCGCTCACCGCCCCTCCTCGGGGAGCGCCACGAGCTCCCGGTCGGGCGGCGTGTCCGGCGTGATGCGCGGGCTTTCCTTGAGGTCGGTGTGGATGATGAGCTCCAGGAAGAGCTCGCGCACCCCGGCCTTGCCGCGCTGCTTGTACACCCGCGCCACGTCTTTCGCCGACAGCTTGATGCCGCTCATGTGCTCCAGGTACTGGGTGAACACCCGCGGCCGCAGCAGGATCGAGACCACCAGCATGATCAGCAGAACGGCGCTGATGGCCAGCAGCAGCAGGGTCATTTGGGGGGACAGCTCAGGCATCGCCTCCTCCGCTCACCGCGCCGCCGATCCCGCCGGCGCAGCAGTCATCATACCCAAGCCAGGCCCTACCCGTGGTCCCTGCCACCCCTGCACGGACACATCTATGTGTAGGTCGGTCGTGTCGAGCTGGGGCGCGGGGGGCAGCGGTTGGGGGCGGTGGGGCGGTAGACGAGCGGCGCAGCCGGGAGGGCTTGCAGGCCTGCGAGGCGGCGCGGCCGACCGGCCGGGCAGCGAGGCGGGATGGTGAAGCCGGAGCGCCTGCGGTTCGGGTGACTGCCGATCGTCGGTTTAATTGGCACTTTCGGTGGCCTTCGTGGAGGCCGGTGAGGTCGAACTCCGCATCTTCGCCCTCCAGCCCAAATCGCCGCCGACGTCCCGACTGCGACGAAACCGCCCAGGGTCCTCCTGCCCGTCCAACGCGGCGATCGTCTTACCTCGAGCTCCAGGGCCGTTGGCACCAGAGGCGCCACGAGCGCGGCGGGTTCCTCAAAAAAAGCTCCTTCGCGCACATCGCCTTGGCCAGACGCTCCCGGTTGAGCTGCTTGGGCAACCGCCAGCCCAGTGTCGTGACCGCGGCTGGTGAGCAGGCGCTGCGCCCAGGCTGATCCGCCTCCCGCCGGCCGACCTGCCGGGCGAAGCTCGACTCCGGCCGCAGCCCGGCATACCGTCCGTGAAGCGGGCCGGAGGCCCGCGCACCCAGGGGCACGGGGACGGGGTCTTCGAGGAATGATTGGCTCAGTGGCCTGTTGAGTGGGGCATGGTGGTTCTGGCGTTTGTGCTCTGGCTGTACATGACCCTCTGGTTTTTGCTGGCCCTCCTCCGGCGGGACAACTCCCTCGCGGACATTGCCTGGGGGGCCGGCTTCGTGGTGTTGGCGCTTGGGGCTTTGCTGCAACGGGGGGAGGTGCATGCCCGCTCGCTGCTGGCGACGGCGCTGGTGGTGGCCTGGGGAATGCGCCTCGCCTTTCACGTCGCTGCGCGCAACCGCGGCCGAGGGGAGGATTTCCGTTACTCCACTTGGCGGCGACAGTGGGGCCGCTCCTTCGTGTGGCGGTCCTACCTGCAGGTGTTCCTCCTGCAGGGCGCGCTCCTGTACGTAGTGGCCCTGGGTGTGATGCGCATCAATTTGGCCACCCCCCCCGGCCTCAGCTGGCTCGACGCCGCCGGTGCCGTGATGTGGCTCAAGGGGTTTCTGTGGGAGGCCATCTCTGACTGGCAGCTGCTGCGCCACGGCCGCAACCCGGCCACCCGCGGCCAGCTGCTGGATCGAGGGCTGTGGCGGTACTCACGACACCCCAACTACTTCGGCGAGGCGCTCCAATGGTGGGGCATCTGGTTACTGGCTGTCGCGGTGCCGGGACAATGGTGGACCGTGCTCTCCCCCCTCACCATCACCGTACTGCTGCTCTTCGTCTCCGGCGTGCCCATGCTGGAGCGCGCCCTGGCTGAGCGAATACCCGGCTATCGGGGCTACCAGCGGCGCACTCCGCTTTTTGTTCCTTGGTTGCCGCGGCGGTAGAATTCCCTGCGAAAGAAGCAAACCCATGAACAGAATCATGAGTGCCGCGGTCACCCTTGCGCTGCTGGCGACCGCGAGTCTCGCCGCCGACATCGTTCCCGTGCAGCTGGACCGCAAGGGGGTGAAGAACTCCGATCAGGTGGTGTACGGGGTCGATTTTCGGACCGGTAACGTGGCCTGGGAGCGTCGTTTCCCCCGCGAGGCCAACTTCGCCAAGGTGGTGGAGGGGGGCATCCTGGTGGGATGCGACGACGGCGCCCTTTACCTTCTCGATGCCGGCAACGGCGAGGTGAAGTGGTCCCTGCAGCTGGGCGGCAAGGACGAGAAGGTCAACCCCTTTCACGGGACTTTCGGCAACGACTGGCTGGTGTCGTACCACAACAACGTGTACTGGCTCGTTTCACCCGAGGGCAAACAAATCTGGACCCTGCGCTAGAAGCGGCACCCGGTATCGCCGCTTCGTCGTCACGCCGGCGGTGATCCGGGCGTCTCGGTGCTGACCTTGGCGTGGTCGGCGGTTGGACGCGCGGGTCGGAGCAGGCGCCAACAGTCCCGAGTTCGGCGCTGCATCCGAACCGGTGGGCACGGCTGTCGGGCAGGGGACTGTCACCCCCCCGCGGCCTTGTCGTTGAGCTGACCGTTGATGGGCGCGAGTCTTGACGCCATCGTGCGCCCCGGCATCATGCGGTCTTGTGCCTTCAGCTCGTCGCGCGCCTGCGGCAGGGTCGTCAAGAGAAATGAAAAGAAAGCTATACCAGGTACCCTCAACCACGGCGTAGCGCCCGGTGGACCCGCCGCCCGGAGAAGGGGGTGGGGGTCGGAGTGGTCGTTGGAGTGGGCGTCCGGCGGGGGGTAGCCGTGGGGGTGAAGGTTGGGGTGGGCGTGGCGGTCGGGCTGGGGGACGGTGTTAGCGTGGCGGTCGGGCTGGGGGTCGCCGTGGCGGTCGGGAAGTAGGTCGGGGTGGGCGTTG
>CALEVZ010000065.1 GCA_937924755.1 uncultured bacterium | reverse complement strand
CGGCGGCAGGCGGAGAGGGAGCGGGAGGAATCCCGGCGCATGCTGCGCCTGGTGCTGGACACGATTCCGGTGCGGGTGTTCTGGAAGGACCGCGAGTCTCGCTACCTCGGGTGCAACGCCCTGTTCGCCCGCGATGCCGGGCTGGACTCGTGGGCCGACGTGGTCGGCAAGACCGACTTCGAGATGGGCTGGCGGGAACAGGCCGAGCTGTACCGGGCGGACGACGCCGCGGTGATGTCCAGCGGCGAGGCCAAGCTCGGCTTCGAGGAGCCGCAAAGGGCACCCGACGGGTCGAGGCGGGTCGTGCGCACCTCCAAGGTCCCCCTGCGCGACCCCGACGGCAACATCTTCGGCGTGCTCGGCACCTACGAGGACATCACCGACCACAAGCGCGCCGAGGAAGCACTTAAGGAAAGCGAGGAGCGCTACCGATCGCTGGTCGAGCTGTCCCCCGACGGCATCATTATCCATGCCGACGGTAAAATTACTTTCGTCAACGAGCAAGGGGCGCGCCTGCTGGGGTGCGCCTCGCCGGCCGAGATCATCGGGCGACCGGCGTTGGATTTCGTTCACCCCGACTACCGGCAGCTAGTTCGAGAGCGCATTGAGCGCGCCCTTGTCCATGGTGAGCAGCAGCCGTTCATAGAGGAGGTGTTTCTGCGCGCCGACGGCACCCCCATCGACGTCGAGGTGGCGGCCGTTCCTTTCTCGTACCGGGGGGCTCCGGCGATGCAAGTGGTGGTGCGGGACGTCTCGGCGCGGCGCGCCGTGGAACAACGCCTGCGGCAGGCGCAGAAGCTGGAGGCCATCGGGCAGCTGGCCGGCGGCGTGGCGCACGACTTCAACAATATTCTGCAGGCCATGCTGTCCACCACCGAAGTGCTGCGCCATCGCCACCGCCACCTGGCCGACGTCAGCGCCGCGCTCGGCGAGCTCGAGCTGTACGTGCGGCGCGGCGCCCAGCTGGCGCGCCAGTTGCTGCTCTTCGCGCGGCGGGAGGTGACGCGGCTGGAACTGGTGGATCTCAATGAGGTGGTGGGCGGCACCAGCTCGATGCTGCGGCGGCTGTTGCCGGAGAATGTCGTCTTCGCTCTGTCGCTGGCCGCCGAGGTCTTACCGGTGCACGCGGACCGCGGGCAGCTGGAGCAGGTGCTGGTGAATCTGGCGGTTAACGCGCGCGAGGCGATGCCCGCGGGCGGGCGGCTGCTGGTGCGCACCGGGG
Source organism: uncultured bacterium (assembly GCA_937924755.1). Classification (GTDB taxonomy): domain Bacteria; phylum Acidobacteriota; class Thermoanaerobaculia; order Thermoanaerobaculales; family Thermoanaerobaculaceae; genus CALEVZ01. Next base: position 41,829 of record CALEVZ010000065.1, on the reverse strand, counting down.
CGGAGGCTGGGTACGCCGTGGTCGAGGTGCGCGATTCCGGCGCCGGTATCGCCCCGGAGCTCCAGGCGCGGATTTTCGAGCCGTTTTTCACCACCAAGACCGCCGGCGAGGGCAGCGGGCTCGGCCTCGCGGTGGTGCACGGCATCGTCGCCCGCCACGGCGGCAAGGTCGAGGTGGACAGCGAGCCGGGACGAGGGTCGGTGTTCAAGGTCAGCATCCCCCTTGCGGAAGGGCGTCCGGGCGGCGGGAGCGAGCGGCGTCCGCAACCTCCGGTGGCCTGTTCAGGGCGCACCGGGATTCGCGTGTTGCTGGTGGAGGACGAGGAGGGGGCGCGGGAGGGCATCCGCGAGGCGCTCGTCCTGTTGGGGTACGAGGTCGAAGCGGTGGGCAGCGCCGAGCAGGCGCTGGCGATCGACCCCGCCGCCCGATTCGACGTGCTGGTGTCGGACCTGCTGTTGCCGGGGTTGCACGGGGGCGAGCTGGCCGAGCTCTTGCGGCACCGGTGGCCGGCACTGAAGGTCATTATCATGTCCGGATACGCCCGTGATGAAGCGGTGCGCCGCGGCGTGGACGACGGCGGCGTGCGTTTCCTGCAGAAGCCCTTCGATGTGGCCTCGCTCGCGCACGAGCTAGAAAGCGTGCTGGCCGAATGAGGAGACCCCGGGGCGAAGGAGGGGGCATGCGACGGGTGGTGTTCAATCAGAAAGGCGGGGTGGGCAAATCGACCATCGTCTGTAACCTGGCGGCGGTGGCGGCGCGCGCGGGTCGCCGGGTGCTGGTGGTGGATCTGGATCCCCAGGCCAACAGTACGGCCCACCTACTCGGTCCGGACAGGGCGGAGAACCTCCCCGGCGCTGCCGCCCTCTTCGAGCAGACCCTCGGCTTCAAGCTGTTTCGCGAGAACCCGGCGGCTTTCGTCCACCCCACCCCGCTGCCGGGACTTTTCCTCATGCCGGCGTCGCGGCAGCTGGAGGAGCTGCAGTCGAAACTGGAGTCGCACTACAAGATCTACAAGCTGCGCGAAGCTTTGATGGCCCTTTCCGGTTTCGAGGAGATCTGGATCGACACGCCGCCGGCGCTCAACTTCTTCACCATGTCCGCGCTGATCGCCGCCCGGCGCTGCCTCATACCCTTTGATTGCGATGATTTCTCCCGCCGCGCCCTGTACGCGCTGCTGGAGGTGGTGCGGGAGGTGAAAGCCGACCACAACCCGGATCTCGAGGTGGAAGGGATCGTCGTCAACCAGTTTCAGAGCCGGGCCGCTCTGCCCCGCCGCCTGGTGGAGGAGTTGAAGGGGGAGCGACTGCCGGTGCTGGAGCCTTACCTCGCCTACTCGGTGAAGGTCCGGGAGTCCCACCAGGCCTCCCGCCCTCTGGTGGACCTGGCCCCGGGCCACAAGCTGGCAAGGCAGTTCGTAAAGCTGGCGGAACACCTGCAAACAGGCGACCCGTCGGCGCGCAAGCGATCGGTGCGCCGGTCACCGCGCGGGTGAGGTCCGCTCGCCCTACACCGCCATCAGCCAGCCGAAGGTGTCGGGGTACTCCCCGAACTGGATCCCGGTCAGGCGCTCCCGCAGCTGGCGGGCGATCGGTCCCTCGTTGCCGTCGCCAACCCGGTACACCTTCTCCTCGCCATTGACCACGTCCACCAGCTCGCCCACCGGCGACACCACGGCCGCAGTCCCGCAGCCGAAAATCTCGGTGCAATCCCCGTTTTCGAGGCCGTTGAACACCTCCTCGATGTGGATGGCCCGTTCCACGAAGGGTATGCCCAGCTCGCGGCACACCACCCGGATGCTCTCGCGGGTGACCCCCTCCAGGATGGTGCCCGAGGTGGGAGGCGTAGTGACCACGCCGTCGAAGACGAACATGAGGTTCATGGCCCCCACCTCTTCCACGTGGCGACGCTCCACGGCGTCCAGCCACATCACTTGATGGCACCCGCGTCGCTTGGCCTCCTCGCCGGCCAGCAGGGAGGCGGCGTAATTGCCGCCGGTCTTGGCGAAGCCGGTGCCGCCCGGGGCGGCGCGCACCCAGTCCCGCGCCACCAGGATGCGCACCCCCCCTTCGGTGTTGAAATAGGGGCCGGTGGGACCGGTGATGATGAAGAAGAGGAAGCTGGATGAAGACTTCACTCCCAGCGCCTCCTCCGTGGCGATCATCGCCGGGCGGATGTACAGCGCCCCCGGTTTGGGCGGGGTCCATTCGCGGTCCCGCGCCACCAGCGTGCGAATCGCCTGCAGGTGCAGCTCGACCGGCAGCTCCGGCATGGACATGCGCCTGGCCGAGCGATTGAAGCGCGCCGCGTTGCGGTCGGGGCGAAAGACGTGGATGCTGCCGTCGGCGTGGCGGAAGGCCTTCAACCCTTCGAAGATCTCCTGGCCATAGTGGAGCACGGCGGTGGCCGGCGACAGCGACAGTGGCCCGAAGGGCACGATGCGCGGGTCGTGCCACCCGGCATCGGCCTTCCAGTCCATGAGAAACATGTTGGGAGAAAATGTCTTGCCAAAGGGGAGTCGGTTTGGGTCGAGAGGTGCGAGGGGGGGGCGGACCACCGAAAGATCACGGATCTCCATGGCCTTCCTCTCTGCGCGGCGCGGCCGCGCGAAAAACTGCGCGGGCAGAGTAGCTCACCGTTGCTCGGATCGCCACCCCTTGCTGTCTCTCTCCGAAGGTCCTTCGCCTCATGCGGGGTTGGGGAAGTCGAAAAACCGCACTTCCAGGCCGAAACGGCTGGCCAGGTGCTCGCCCAGGGCGCGCACGCCGAACCGCTCGGTGGCGTAGTGCCCGGCGGCGATGAAGGTCACGCCTTCCTCGGCGGCGCGGTGCATCACCCACTCCCGGGCCTCACCGGTGATGAAGGCGTCGAGACCCGCGGATACCGCCTCGTCGAAGGTTTCCGGCGCTCCCCCCGAGACCACCCCCACCGAGGCGATGATCCCCTCGCCGCCGCCGGGAAATACTAGCGGCTGCTGACCCGTGGCCGCCACGACGCGGCGCGTCAACTCCTCGACGCCCACGGGCTGGGGGAAAACGCCGGCAAAGCCGATGGCGACACCGTGATAGAGGCCGAACGGCTCCAGGTGCTCGAGGCCCAGCTGGCGCGCCAGCACCGCGTTGTTGCCGTGCTCGCCGTGGCAGTCCAGGGGCAAGTGGTAGGCGAGCAGGTTGATGTCCGCCGCGAGCAGCAGGCGCAGGCGCTCGCGGGTGGCACCCGCCAGCGGTACGGGATCCACCCCTCTCCAGAGGAGACCATGATGAACCAGAACGGCGTCGGCCCCCCAGGCGGCGGCGGCGCGGAACAGCGCAGCGGAGGAGGATACCGCGGTGGCCACCCGGTGGATGTCGACGCGACCCTCCACCTGCAGTCCGTTCACTGCCGCGTCGCGCAGGGTATCGGCATTGAGGTGATCGTCGAGATAGGCGATGAGTTGATCGCGGTGCATGGGTTCATTTCACCGCCAAACGACCTCGCGCGCAAGCGGGCGCCGTCGCAAGGGGTTTCGCTACAATCGCCGCGTGACCACGCCTGCCGCCTTCATCGCCGTCGGGTCGGAGTTGCTGCGCACCCAGCGCACCGACACCAACTCGCTGCTGGCCGCTCGCCTGCTGCGCGGTCGCGGCTTCCGCCTGGTGGAAAAGCGCTGCGTCGAGGACGATGAGGCAGCCGTCGCCGAGGCGGTCGCAAGCCTGGCCGGTCGCGTTGGCCTGGTCATCGTTTCGGGTGGACTCGGCCCCACTGCCGACGATGTCACCCGAGAGGGAGTGGCGCGAGCCCTTGGAGTGGGTATCCACCGATTCCCCCCGTTGGAGGAGGCGTTGGCGGCCCGCTACCGGGCGTTGGGCCGCGAAGTGCCCACCTTTGCGCTGAAAATGGCGGACATCATCGAGGGGGCGGAAATCCTCCCCAACCCCCGGGGCACCGCGCCCGGACAATTACTGGTGTCGGGGGATATGACGGTCGTGCTACTGCCCGGTGTCCCGGTGGAGTTCGAAACCATCCTCACCCGTCACCTCCTGCCCCGCTGGCCCGTGGAGGAAGGAACGGTGCGGGTGCTGCGTCTGGCCGGGGTGTACGAGTCCCAGGTGGAGGCAAGGGTGGCGCCGCTGTACGAGCGGTTCGGTCGCGAGCATGTCACCATCCTGGCCAGCCGCGGGCTGGTGGATTTGGTGTTGGAGGCGGCGGGAGAGGGGGCTTGCCGGCGGATGAGCGACATGGAGGAAGCCTTCGTTGCCGCCGCCGGCGCGGATCTTTACGGGGTCGACGATGTCACTCTGGCGGGGGCACTCCTGGCAACACTGCGGCAGCGGGGCTGGCGACTGGCGGTAGCCGAGTCGTGCACGGGGGGCTCGGTGGGTGCGCGGGTTACCGCCGAGGCCGGCGCCAGCGAGGTGTTCATCGGCGGCGTAGTGGCCTACTCCAACGCGCTGAAAGCGCAGCTTCTAGGCGTTGATCCGCGCCTCGTCGAGGAGCATGGTGCGGTCAGCCAGCCGGTTGCTGAAGCCATGGCGGCCGGGGCACTGCGGCTGGGGGCGGAGTGCGCCGTCGCCGTCACTGGCATCGCCGGGCCCGGCGGCGGCAGCGAGGCCAAACCGGTGGGCACGGTGCACCTGGCCGCGCTCACCCCGACGGGGCGACGGCATGAAGTTTTTACCTTTCCCGGTGACCGCGCAGCGGTGCGGGAGTGGGCCACCAACATGGCTCTGGATCTCCTGCGGCGATGCGTGGTGGGGGGATGATGCGGGTTTTCTTCGCCGTCGAGCTGCCCGAGCCGCTGCGGCGCACCCTGGCCGATGGCCTGGCGCCGCTGCGTCGGCTGCTGCCCCCCGCCCGCTGGGTGCGACCTGAGAGCCTCCATGTCACCTTGAAATTTCTCGGCGAGCTCGAGGATCGGGTGGTGGAGCGGTTGCAGCAGGACGCCGCGCTGGCCTTGCAGCAGGTGAAACCGGTGACCGTGGCACTGGCCGGTGGCGGTTTTTTTCCCTCCTCCCGGCGCCCGCGGGTGGCGTGGGTGGGGGGTGAGGCGGCGGGGATTGAGGGGTGGGCTGGGCGTCTGGAGCAGTGCGCCTGGCGTCACGGGGTGCCTACCGAGGAGAGGGGGTTCTCGCTCCACCTCACTCTCGCACGGTTGGAGCGCCCCTGGGGGAACGAGGCGGTGGAGCGCTTCTTGCAGGAGGTGGCCGGGTGGCGGTTGCCGCCCTTTGTGGCCCGGGAAGTGGTGCTGTTTCGCAGCCAGCTGGGAGCCGGCGGGGCGCGCTACCAGGCGCTGGCGAGGCTCGCCGTGGGGGAGTCGGAGGGAAGCGATGGGGATGCGTGAAGTGGCTCTCCTGGTCGCCTACCTGCTGGGATCCATTCCCTTCGCATATTTGGCCGTGCGTCTGGCCGGGCACGGCGACGTGCGCACCATCGGCTCGGGTAACGTAGGTGCCACCAACACCTTGCGTGCCGCCGGCTGGAAGGTTGCGCTGGTGGTGGCGTTCCTGGACGTGGGCAAGGGCGTCGCTGCCGTACTGCTCATGCGCCAGACCACCGCCAGCCCCGACTGGGCGGCGGCGGCGGCCGTGGCCGCGGTGGTCGGGCACTGCTTTCCCGTGTGGCTGGGTTTTTCGGGCGGCAAGGGGGTGGCGACGGCGGTGGGCGGCCTCCTCATCCTCGCTCCGGCGGCCTGTGCTGTAGTGGCGGTGGTCTGGGTGGTGGTGCTGGCCTTGTGGCGCTACGTCTCCCTGGCTAGCGTCTGCGCCGCCGCGGCCTTCCCGGTCGCCCTTCAGGCGGTCGGGGAGCCGACCCGCGGCGAGCTGGGGGCAGCCGTGATGACCGCCCTGGTTATCATTGGCCGCCACCACGGCAATATTCGCCGGCTGGCACGGCGCGAGGAGCCGCGTATGTGGGGGGGGAAACGGTGAAAGTGGCGGTGCTGGGCGCGGGGTCGTGGGGGTCGGCGCTGGCCATTCATCTCGGCCGTTGCGGCTGCGAGGTGACGGTGTGGGCGCTGGAGCCGGAGGTGGTGGAGGGGATCAACAACGAGCACCGCAACCCGTTGTTTCTCCCCGAGTGCTCCTTCCCGCAGGAGGTGCGCGCCAGTGGGCAACTGGCCGCCGCGGTCGAGGGCGCCGAGGCGGTGGTGTTCACGGTGCCGGTGCAGTTCGCGCGAAGCGTGCTACGCCCCCTGCGCCAGCACTTTCCGGCCGGCGCCCCGCTGGTGTCCGCCTCCAAGGGGATCGAGGTGTCGACCTTGCAACGCATGGACGAAATCGTCCAGGAGGAGTTGGCGCTGCCCCCTGCACAGTTCGTGGCTCTTTCCGGGCCGTCCTTCGCCCGCGAGGTGGCCGACAACCTCCCCACCGCGGCGGTGCTCGCCGGCTCCGATCGGGAGGTCGTCCGTCGCCTGCAGCGCCGCATCTCGGCCCCCTCCTTTCGTTTTTACACTTCCAGCGACGTGGTGGGCGTCGAGCTCGCCGGCGCCTTGAAGAACGTCATCGCCATCGCCGCCGGGCTGGCCCAGGGCCTGGGGTTGGGGCACAACACCCTGGCGGCGCTGCTGACCCGCGGCATCCACGAGATCACTCGCCTGGGGGTCAAGCTGGGTGGGAGGGAGGAGACGTTCCGCGGCCTGGCGGGCATGGGCGATTTGGTCCTCACCTGTACCGGCACCCTGTCGCGCAACCGCACCGCCGGCGAACGTCTAGGGCGCGGGGAGTCCCTTGAGGTCGTCCTGGCGGGACGCGAGGTGGCGGAAGGGGTGCCCACCACCCGGGCCGCCGCCGCCCTTGCCCGCCGGCATCAGGTCGAGATGCCCATCACCTTCGTGGTGGAAAGTATTCTCGACGGCCAGGTTACCCCTCGGGAGGCGGTGCACTGGCTGATGACCCGCGAGCTCAAAGACGAAGCCCAGCTGTGAGAACGCCGGCTACGGCACGGGGAGGCTTTTCTACGCCAACGTCGATACAGGTACGGCCACGGGCACGGACACGGCCACGGTCACCCTACCGGCCCTGGCGCCCGCCTCGTCTTCCCATCTATTCTTCACCCACCCACGGGTAGCGTTGGATGTAGCCCTCGGCGGCCAGACGCTGGAGCAGCCGGCGGCGCAGATCGCCGGCGGCAATCTCGTGGAGCACCGCGGGATTGAGTTTGACCGCCTGGGTCAGATGAGTGAGGCCGGTCTCCTGCTCGCCGGCCAGGTAGAGGGCCAGGCCGACGTTGAAGCGGATCTCGGGGCGCTCGGCCAGACGGAGGGCGGCGGCAAAGTGGGCGAGGGCGACCTCCAGGCGGCCGGCGTCCACCGCCAGGTTGCCGGCAATGACGTGGCCCCGCCAGGAGTAGGGCAGCCAGCGGAGGCGCTCCTCCACCCGTTCCAAGGCACGGCGGGAGGCCTCGGCGCGCGCCGCCGCGGTGGCGGTGGCGCGCAACGCCTGGGTGAGCAGCCTCGCCTGCTGCAGGGTGACGCCGGCGCGCCAGCGCTGCCAGACAAGACCGCCAGCGATCCCGAGGCATGCCAGGACGACGATGAGCCCGGCCCAGGCGCGTCCAGAGGTTTCACGCCGGGGCGCGGGCAGGGGTGGTAGCGCCAGGGCCGCTACCACGGCCCACTGGGCGGCCACGGCGGCCAGGTGGAGGGGAAACTGGCTGAGGGCCAGAGCCGCCGCGGCGACCACCAACGAAGGAAGGTCCCCCACCACGCCGCGACCGCGGGGGCGCCGTCGCCACGCCAAGACAATCCCCGCTGCCGCCAGGGCCATGCCCACCAGCCCGGTTTCGGCGGCGTACTGCAGGACATCGTTGTGGGCCTCCCCGAAGGCGGTTTCCAAACCCAGGTAGCGGCCACGCTCGGCCAGGGTGTGCTCGGGGACGAAGCGGAAGGAGTGAGCCTCGAACTGTCCCGCTCCCACTCCGGCCAGGGGGCGGGCGGTGAGCATGCCTACGGCAGCTCCCATGCCGGCGCCGCGAAAGCTGCCCAGGCCGGCCCAGCCGTACTCCCGCACCTCCCGCACATTGACGGCGATGCGTTCGCGCAGGGGAGTGAGGGTGACCAGAAGCACCAGTGCCGCCGCCGCCGCGGCCAGAACGGGAAGGCGCCGTCTGCGTGGGAGCTGCCGCCAGCCCAGCAGCGCCGCTCCGACGACCAACGCCAGCAAGGCGGTGAGGGTGCGGGTGCCGAAGATCACCCCCACCTGCAGCAGCGCCGCCGCCCCCCACCCCCAGCGCCGGCGGCCGGCGAGGGCGCGCTGCGTCGACAGCAGCGCCGGCAGGACCAGAAACACCGCCACGTCGCCGGGGTTACCCATGGTGCCGATCCAGGCGAAGCGGCCGTGAAGCTGCCCCAGCTCCTTCAGCAGGCCGAAGCTCTCGGGCCGCCAAGCGCGCGACAGGAACAGCAAGGTCAGCGCCGCCTGCACCGCTCCGGCCAGACACACCGCTCGCAGCAGCGTGCGCCGGCGCGCTTCGGGCAGCTGGCGCAAGGCTCCCCACCCCAGGGCGACCAGCGCCAGAGGAATGAGGCAGCCTGCCACGCGCAGCGGCTGGGCGTTGAAGGCGGCGCTCACAGCCCCGCCGGCCAGCACCCCGGCCCAGGCCAGCCACCAGCCGTCCCGCCAGGCCTCCGCCGGTGCCCGCACGGCGAAGGTGGCAGCCAGCAGCGCCCACAGCAGCACCGCCAGGTGCGCCTTGGGGGCGCGGAAGGTCTCCTCGGCGGCGGTGCTCCACAGCAGGGGCAGCGCGAGAACCAGGGCCAGGGCCGCCAGCCAGGCGAGGGTGTCCACCAGGCGGGAGGGGAGGGGTTCGGCGGGGTGGCGGGGAACCATGGCTACTCCTCCAGGCGCACCGAAACCAGGCGAGAGACGCCCGGCTCCTCCATGGTGACGCCGTAGAGCACGTCGGCGTGGGCCATGGTGCGGCGATTGTGGGTGATGAGCACGAACTGCGTGTCCCGACTCATGTCGCGCAACAGGCGACACAGGCGCTCCACGTTGGCGTCATCCAGGGGGGCGTCCACCTCATCGAGAACGCAGAAAGGCGCCGGCCGCACGCGGAAGAGGGCGAGGAGCAGGGCCACCGCGGCCAGTGCCTTCTCGCCGCCGGAGAGCAGCAGCACCGACTGGGTGTGCTTGCCCGGCGGCCGCACCCGGATCTCCACTCCGCTGTCCAGGGGCTGCTCGGGGTCGGCGAGCTCCACGTGCGCCTCGCCGCCGCCGAACAGCTCGGCGAACACCGCGGCGAAGGCGGTAGCCACCTCCTCGAGGGTAGCCACGAAGCGCTCCGCACAGATGGTGTCCAGTTCCCGCACGGTGTCGGCGAGGCTGGCGAGGGAACGCTCCAGGTCGCGTCGTTGCTCGGTCAGGAAGGTGTGGCGGGACTCCAGCTCGTCCCGCTCCGCCACCGCCAGCTCGTTCACCGGCCCCAGCTCGTCCAGCTCGCGGAGCGCCTCTCTCTCCCCGGCTTCCAGCTGAAGGAGCTGCTCCGGGGCGGGCACGGCGTCGGGCAGAACGGCACCCTCCCCGAAGGTAAGGGCGATGGTTTCGTTTAGTCGGTCTAGGGCGCCCTGCCCCTCCACCGCGGCCACCCGTGCGGTGTGCACCTGTTCCCGGGCAAAAAGGTGACGCTGGCGACAGTCGGCGGCAGCGCGCTCGGCCTCGACAACGCCGGTCCGGTGCTGCTCCACCTCCCCTGCCAGGCGGGTGACCTCCTGCTGCAGGACGGTGCGGCGGGCGAGGAGCTCCTGCAGCTCGGCACGGGCCCGGGCGCTGGCATCGGCGGCGGCGGCGGCGCGCCCGCCCTGTTCCTCGGCATCTCGGCGCAGTTCTCCTCGCCGCGCTGTGACCGCGGCGAGCTCGCGCCGGTGGTGGTCGAGCTCCCGCTGCGCCGCTCGCACCCGCTCGACTGCCAGCTCCGCTGCCCCCGCCGCCTTCTCGGCGGCTGCCCGTGCCGCCGCCTCCCGTTCCCGCTCCCGATCGGCGGCGGCCACCAGCGTGTCCGCCTCCGCCTCGGCAGCTCGCCCGCGCTCGCTCAGGCGCTCCACCTCGCCAGCCTCCGCAGCACGGCGCCGATCCAGGGCTTCCGCCTCCCCCGCCAGGCGAGCGAGTTCCAGGCGCAGGGCCTCCAGTTCCTTCTCCAGACGGACGTGCTCCCGGTGCAGTTCGCTGCGGGCAGCGGCCGCGGCAGCGTGGGCCTGGGAGGCCCGGCGCGCCTCCTCCTCGGCCCTGGCCAGCGCCGCCGCTCGTTCCACCTGGCGCCCCCGCGCCGCGACCACCTGCGCCGCCGCCTCCTCCTCGGCACGGCGCGCCAACTCCAGCTCCGCGCGCACCGCCCGCAGGCGGGAGCGCAGCTCCAGTACCCCTCGGATGGCGCGCTGGGAGCCGGCCAGTTCGACGGTGGCTCCCCGCCAGCGCGCCCCGCCGGGCAGCAGGACCACCGCATCGGGCTCACCCCGGGCCACTGCTTCGGCCTCGACCTCGTCGGCGGCGAGTGCGGCGCGGGGGAGGGCGTGACTCAGCCACCCGGCGTGCTCGGGGGCGGCGCCGGCACGCTCCAGCAGCGGCGAAGGCCGCACCGGCAGGGTGGAGTCGGCGATCACCGCGGCGACGCGGCCCTCGTCGTGGCCGAGATGACCGACAACGCCCGTCAGTGCCTGGCGGCTGGTGACCACGGGGAGGGACAGGGCATCCCCCCAGGCGCGGTCCAGCAGCGGCGCGACCTCGGGGGAAGGATCGAGGAAATCGGAGACTACACCGAGGAGATGCTCGTCGGCCACCGCCCGGGCCAGCGCCTGGGGGAGGGCCCGCGCCTGGGCCAGAGCCCTTTCCAGGTGGTCACCCTCGTGCTGGAGCTCCAGTCGACGGTGCGCGGCTCCGTCGCGCGCGCCCTCGGCGGCGGTGATGGCAGCGGCCTCGATCTCCATGTCGCGGCGCAGGGAGCGCACCGCCTCCTCGGCGGCGGCTAGGGCCTCTACGGCGGCACGCTCGTTGGCGTGGGCCTCGGCTTCGCGGGCGGCGGCAGCAGCCAGGTGGGTGCGCATTCGCTCTTCTTCGCTGGCCAGGCGCTGTCGCTGGTAGGCCACCTGTTCGCTTTCCACCTCCAGTCGATGCAGTCGGTTGCGTGCGTCGGCGGCGGCCGCCACAGCGGCGAGGAGGCGGCGACGGGCCTCCTCGGCGGCGCTCGCCGCCGCTCGCGCCGTCGCTGTCAGGCGCTCGGCGTCGTGAGCGCGTTGCGCCGCCTCCTCCTGACGTGCGCCCAAGGCCTGCTCGGCGGTGGCGAGGGCGCCGAGCAGGCTATGCTCCCGGAAACTCAGATCCGCCAGCACGGCGGCCAGCCGGCGCTCGTCGGCCAGCGCCGCGTTCAGGCGCGCCGAGGCCTCCGCCAGATCCCGGCGCGCCGTCTGTTCCGCTGCCTCGCAACGTTGCACGGTGGAATCGAGCCGAGCCAGCTCCTCGCGTCGCCTGTCGAGCGCTGCCTGCGCTGCCTCCAGCTCGCCGCGAGCCGTCAACGCCGCCGCCTCGGCGCGGGAGAGGGCGGCGGCCGCCTCGGCGTCGGCGGCCAGGGCCGCCTGCAGAGCCTCCTGCCGCTCGGCCAGCGCCGCTTTGAGGTCCTGCAGACGCGCAGAAAACAGCAGGGCGCGCACCCCTGCCAGCTCCTGGCGCAGACGGCGGTGACGTTCGGCGCGCCGCGCCTGACGGCGGGCGACCTCAAGAGAACGCCGCACCTCGGCGGTGATATCGTGGATGCGTAAAAGGTTGGCGCGCGTCTCGGCGAGCTTCAGCTCGGCCTCGTGGCGGCGCAGGCGGTACTTGGCGATGCCGGCCGCCTCCTCGAACAGCGCCCGACGGTCGGTGGCGCGCGCCGACAGCACCTGGCCGATGCGCCCCTGCTCGATGATGGCGTACGCCCGGGTACCCAGTCCGGCATCCAGGAGCCGATCGGTGATGTCCTTCAGGCGCACCCGCTTGCCGCCCAGGCGGTAGTCGGCGGTGCCGTCCCGCAGCACCCGGCGGGAAATCTCCAGGGTGCCGTTGTCCTTATCCCAGCTGCTGGTAGCCGCCTTCAGCGTCAGCGCCACCTCCGCGGAGCCCGCCGGCGGGCGCCCGGGCGAGCCGGCAAACACCACGTCGGCCATGGTCTGGGAGCGCAGCAGCCGCGCCGACTGCTCCCCCAGAACCCAGGCGATGGCGTCGGCGATGTTGGACTTGCCGGCGCCGTTGGGTCCGACAATGGCGGCAATCGCTCCAGAAAAGCGCAGCTCAACCGGGTCGGCGAAGGACTTGAAGCCGACCAAGCGCAGGGCGGCGAGGCGGTACGGGCCCGCCATATCGAAGCAGGAATGGTACACCGCGGCGCCGCGGCACGGCCTCGCGTGGCTCGAACCTCACCCCCCGCACCCCCCCTGCGCTGGCACCGACACGGACACCGCCGCGGTCACGGACAAGTGGAGAGGACAGGCACTCTTGCCCGTGCGGTCAGGGGCGACCGTGGCCAGCTGGAAGTGGCCGGCCTCCCGCCGCGCGGACAAGGTCTCCGGGCCTGGCGCGGTAAATGCTGCCTACGCCCACACGCCGGCGACAAGGGTGCGGCAGTCGGGGCAGCGGCCCCTGTCGCCGAGTCGGTTGTCCAGCACCGTAAAGCCGATGCGGCGGATGAGGACGGCGGAGCAGCTGGGGCAGCGGGTGTCCTCCAGGCCCGCGAGCTGGCCGGGGAGGTTGCCGGCGTAGACAAAGGCGAGGCCCGCCTCGCGGCCGATGTGGGCGGCCCGGGCCAGGGTGGCGGCGGGGGTGCGGGGCGGGTCGGTCATGCGGTAGTCGGGGTGGAAGGCGGTGACGTGCCAGGGCAGCTGGCGCGACACACCGGCCAGGAAGGCGGCAATGTCGGCCAACTCCTCGTCGCTGTCGTTGAGGCCGGGCACCACCAAAGTCACCACTTCGCACCAGATGCTCCGCTCTACCAGCGCCCGGATGGTTTCCTTCACCGCCTCCAGCTTGCCCCCCAGGGCTCGGTAAGTGGCCGGCCGGAAGGCCTTCAGGTCCACCTTGCAAGCGTCCAGGACGGGGGCGAGGTAATCCAGCACCTCGCCCGTGGCGTGCCCGTTGGAGACGAAGCTGGTGCGCAGGCCGGCCTTTTTGGCCAGGGCAAAGACGTCGTGGGCCCACTCGGCGGTGATCAAAGGCTCGTTGTAAGTGGAGGTGATGACGGCGCAGCGGTGCTCCAACGCGGCGGCAACGAGGCCGTCGGGGGTGACGGGGGTGGCTCGGGTGGTCGCCTCCTCGTCGCGCAGGCTCTGGGAGGTGAACCAGTTCTGGCAATAGGCGCAATGCAGATCGCACCCCAGCATGCCGAAGGAGAGGGCGCGGCTGCCGGGGAGGAAGTGGAAGAACGGCTTCTTTTCGATGGGATCGACGGCGATGCCGGCGGCGTACCCCCAGGGAACCGCCAGGGCCTGCCCCTCGCGGCGGCGCACCAGGCACACGCCGCGGGCCCCCTCCTGGAGCTTGCAGCGGTGGGCGCAGGCCACGCACACCACCTTGCCAGAGGGGTGGGGCATGGCCAGCTCCCGGCGCACGGCCGTCCAACGATCCAGGGCGGTAGCCACGGCACCAATGTGCACCCTCCCCCCCGTGGACGGCAAGGGGGCAAAGGCGGGGGAGGCGCGCTAACCTAGGCGAACCATGGATCTCGACCAGGTGGTCGCGCCGCTGGCGGCCTGCGGGGTGTCGGGCAGCATTGCCGTGCCCCCCTCCAAGAGCCTGACCCAGCGGGCCCTGATGGCGGCGGCGCTGGCCGGTCCGGGGGCCGGGGTAGAGAACCCCCTTGATGCCGAAGACCCCCGCCTGCTGTACACCGGGCTGCGCGCCGCCGGCTGGGAGCTGGGCTGGGAGAGAGGCGTTCTCACCTCCGGGGGGCGCCAAGAGGTGGCCGGGGCCACCGTGTTCATGGGCAACAACGGCACGGGGATGCGTTTTCTACTGGCGCAGCTGGCCGCCACCACGGGGGTCTGGGTGTTGGACGGCGTGCCCCGACTGCGGCAGCGGCCGGTGGGGGCGCTGGTGGCAGCCCTGCGCCAGCTGGGGGCGGAGATCGCCACGCTGCCGAGCGGGGAGTCGCTACCCATGGTGGTGAGGGGACGAAAGCTGGCGGGCTCCGCGGTGCGGGTGGCGGCCGGGCAGTCCAGTCAGTTCGTCTCGGCACTGCTGCTGCTGGGCGCTCGCCTGCCCGGGGGACTGGCGGTGGAGCTGGAGGGGACGCCGCCGTCCCGCCCCTATCTGGCGCTCACCGCCGAGGTGCTGGAGGCCTTCGGGGCCAGGGTGGAGGTCCACAATGGCGGGCTCACCTGGTGGGTGGAGGCGAAACTGCGGCCGACGCGTTATACGGTGGAGGGGGACTGGTCGGCGGCGGCGTTTCCCCTGTGCGCCGCGGCGGGGGCGGGAGGACAGGTGGAGGTGCTGGGCGTACGGCGATTCAGTCGCCAGGGAGACGCGGCGGTGGCGGAGCTGCTGGCGGAGGCCGGGTGCCGGCTGCGGGAGACGGCCGCCGGGGTGGAGCTCGACGGACCAGCCGAGCGTCCCCTTCACGCCGACCTGCGGGACAGCCCGGATCTCTTTCCCCCGCTGGCGGTGGTGACGGCGCGGGTGGGGGGGCGGCTGGAGGGACTGGCGGGACTGGCTGCCAAGGAGAGCCCCCGCCTGGAGGTGATGGGGACCCACCTGCGCGCCCTGGGGTTTGACGTGAGCTGGGACAGCGACAGTTTCAACGCCCGGCCTTGCGGTGGCGGGCCGGCGCCGCCGCGGCCCCTCGACCCCCACGGGGATCACCGCATCGCCATGGCCCTGGCCGTGGCCGGGTGCCTGGTGCCAGGGGTGCGTATCGCCAACCCCGCCTGTGTGGCCAAGTCGTGGCCGGAGTTCTGGTCCGCCTGGTGCGGCCTGGTGAAGAGGACATGACGGTCGGGGCAGGGCAAGCCGCAGCTCTGGCGGAGCTGCTCCTGTGGGATGCGCCGTTCTTGCCCCTTCCCACCGAGTTCGGTGGGGGCAATGAATCTGCAGGGGAGCCCCTGGGGCGCCTGGTCAAAGGGCCGCTGGGAATACGGGCAGCGGTGGCTCTGCAACTCCTGGCGGCCGCCGAGTTTCTCGTGGCGCGCGGGTGGTACCCGGAGCGGGAGCTCTTCCGCGGCGCCCGTGTGCTCCGAGCGGCGGCCGGTCCCACCGTGGTCCTCGCCCGGCTGCCGCGTTGGCGCCCGGAGGACAAGATGTTTCGCACACCAGCCGGGCAGGGGCTGCTGGGCGTGGACGCGCTGGCCGCTCGCCTCGTTCTCCCGGTGCTGGTCACCCTGCTCCCGGAGCGGCAGCGGGAACTGGGGGCCGCGGTGGCACGGGCCTTGCCGGGTTCAGCCGCAGAAGCCCTCGCCGACGTCATCCGCGGGTGCGGACGCGCCGGCGCCTTCCTCGAGCATCGGCAGGGCGTCGGACGGGCCTTGTGGGCGCGCCGACTGCACCTGCCCCGAAACGGGGTGGTGTGGGTAGAGGAGGATGAGCTCCTCCCGCGCCTGCTGGCGGCAGCAGAGCTGCAGAGACGGGCGGGCCGCCGGCCGGGCTTGGTTGCCGGCGGGCGCCTGGACGAGAACGATGTGGCCATCAGGCAGGCCGCTCTTGCCGCCTCGGGTGAGCCAGGGCTGGTGCTGACCACTCTGCCGGTGTCCGGCGCTGCGCCGCTCACCATCGAGCCGGAGGAGGGTGCAATCTGGACGTTCAGGCTGACCGGTGGGGACGCGACGGTGCACATGCAGGTGGCGCACGAGCGCAGCGGCGGTCGCGCCCGTGTGGTGGCCGAGGTCCTGGCAGCTGGGGCGAGTCGAGCCTTCGTCGAGCCTCCCGAGCCAGGCGCCGACCTGACGGAGCGGGAGGGGTTGGCCTCGGCGGCGGCCCGCTCAGCCCTCGCCTGGTTGGCCGCAGTGCCGGTCGGCCTGGATGCGGCCGAATGCGAGGCCGTCGGCATCGCCGCCGAGACGCGCGCCGAGCTGCTTCGCCTCGGCCTGGCCCAGAATCATGGCCAGCGCTGGCGCATCACGCCGGCCGCCGCTCGACCGTCCGAGGAGCGCCTGCGCACCCTGGCGACGGCGCTACCGGACGGCTCACTGGCCCGGATGGTGGCCGAGGCGCTCACCGGCGGCTCCTGGACCCCGCTGGAGCAGTGGTGTGCCGTTCGCCTGGGCGAAGAGGAGTCGGCCCTGGAGGTCCTCGACCTGGCCAGGGCGATGCCGCCGGGCTCGCCGCTGGCCCTGTGGGGGGCGGAGGCGGCATTGGTGCTGGGCAGGCTATCCGAAGCGGCGAAGCTGCTGGCCGCAGTGCCGGCCGAGCGGCGACGGGGAGCCTGGCAGGTGCTGCAGGCCTGGTGGGCGCTGCTAGCGGGTGTACCACAGCAGGCCGGCGAGGCCCTCGCCACTGCCGGAGACAGCGAACCAAGATTGGCGGCCCGCCGCGCCCTAATTGCGGCGGAACTCGCCAACCAGCGCGGCGACAGCGACCAGGAGCGCCGCTTCCTCGAAGAGGCGGCGCGGTCCAGGGGCGCCCTCGCCGATGAGGCTGCGCTCCACCGGGCTGCCCTGGCGGGTGCTGCGGCGCTCCGGCAGCTGCGCCGGCAGGCCTGGTCACGGTGGAGCCGCGCGCTCAAGGTGCGGTACCTGCACCTGCTAGGTCTGGACGCCTTCCGCCGGGGCCGGGAGGCGGCGACGGGCACCGCTCTGCGTGCAGGCCTGCGTCTGTGCTCGGGGTTGAACCCGCTGACGCTGGGGGAGCTGTGCGCCGACCTCGCCACCCTTCACCTGGCGCGCGACCGCCCGGCCTCGGCCGAGCGCTACTACGGGCTGGCGCAGACCCAGCTGGAGCGTGCCGGCTGTCAGCGGGCACTCTTCATCGTTCGCGCCAACCGGGCGGTGGTGGCCAACGATCTCATGCGCTGGCGCCAGGCTCAGGAGCTACTCAAGGGATTGGTCCCGCCCCCCGGTGAGGGCGCGGCGTTGCACGAGGCCGCCAACGCCGTCGAGCTGGCGCGTTGCGAGCTGGTGCGAGGCCGGCTCGAGCCGGTGCGAGCCGCCTTGCCACGGCTGCAGGCGGCCTGCAAGGCCAATCCGGCCTGGGTACTGCTGTCGCTGGCGGTGTCCTCCCTGCGGCTTCATCTGTTGCTGGCCGAGGGCGATCTGGACCAGGTGGAGGAAGCCGCTGCGGGAGCAGAGGAAAGTGATCGGATCCTGGCGGCGGCAATGCTGGCGGGGCAACGCGGGCTCGACCCGGATCCCGCGCCGCCGCCGCGCTGGGGTGTGGCTCCCTGCGCTGCGATCCTGGCGGCCTGGAGGCGGGGCGAGGGGGAGGTGGCCCGCGATCGGGCGGCCCGCTTTCTCGCCCGTGCACCCCGCGAGGGGGCGGTGGCGCTGGCGCGCCTGGTTCGTCTGCTCGGGCGCGCGGGCGAGAGGCTGGACGAGTCCTGGGCGGGGCTGCTGCGACGCGCCGAGGAGGTTCTACAGGCGGCCGACCTGGATGGCTGGGCCGCCTGTCTGCGTGCCGTCGAACGGACTGACCCCGTCGCCCTGACGCGGGCGCTGGTGGGCGCCTTGACCGCCGGCACCGCCTGCACCGACAGGACCTATCTGGAGCCGCTGGCCCGTGCGCTGGGCATCCACCGGCTGGAGCTCTGGCGCGGCGATCGCCGGCTGGGTGCCTGGGGGGATGGCGAGGCCGAGGACGGCGCCATTGCCACCGCCGGTGTGACGGTTCGCTGGGGAGGAGCGGTGGACGCGGTGGTACGCGTCGCCCTGGAGGGCCTGGCGCGGGTGGTAGGTTCTCAGGGCGAGCCCAGTGGAGAGGACGTCCGCATGGAGGGTGGCCTGGTGGGACGCTCCGCCGCTCTCCAGCGAGTGCGCGAGCTCATCGTCCGCTGGGGGCCACTTCCCTTCCCGGTCCTGATCACCGGTGAGCCCGGCACGGGCAAGGAGCTGGTGGCGAGAGAACTGCACCGCATTTCAAGGCGCCGGGGGGCGTTTCTACCGATCAACTGCGCCGCCTTGCCGACCCATATCCTGGAGCGCGAACTGTTTGGCGCGGTGCGCGGCGCCTTCACCGGAGCCGAGGAGGATCGCGAGGGCCTGGTGGAAGCCGCCGAGGGCGGGACCTTGTTTCTCGACGAGATCGGCGAGCTCCCCCTCGAGCTGCAGGCCAAGTTGCTCCGCCTGCTGCAGGAGCGCGAAGTTCGCCGACTCGGGTCGACGCGTGTGAAGGTGGTCGACGTGCGTTTCCTGGCCGCCACCAACCGCGACCTGGCGGCAGCCGCCGCGCGAAGGGAGTTTCGTGCGGATCTCTACTACCGCCTGGCCGCCGCGGTGATCCACGTCCCGCCGCTGCGCGAACGCCCGGAGGACATCGAGGAACTGGCGGTGCTGTTTTGCCAGCGGGCGGCCCGCGAATGCGACCGCCCCGGGGTACGGCTGGCGCCGGCGGCGCTCGAGGCCCTGCGCCAGGCAGCGTGGCCGGGCAACGCCAGGGAGCTGGAGTGGGTGGTGCGTCGCGCCGTGGTGGCCGCTGGAGCGGGAGAGGTCCTCGGCCCCGAGCGTTTCGGCGTGGTCGCGCCCGCCCCTGCCCCACCGCTGGAGAGCTTCGCCGCGGCGCGCGATCGCTTCCTTACCGAGTACTTCACCGCGTTACTGGCCGCCAGCGGCGGCAACCGCAGCGAAGCCGCCCGTCGCGCTGGCCTCACCCGCCAGGGGCTGCTCTACCATCTGCGCTCGCTGGGCCTGCGCGGCCAGTAGCTGTCCGATACAACCTCTCGCGGGTTGGCCGCCGGCGGCGCTCGCTCTGTTTGCCCTGTGGCCGTGCCTGTGCCGGGTCTCCTCGGTCATTTTGGGGCGATGATCGAGCGCAGGCGCGGTGCACAAGAACCACACGGTGGGAGTGGAGCGACCAGCGATGCCCCTTCAACCGCCGGGGCTTTCTTCGACGCCGCCGCGAATCCCGAGCTTAGGCCTGCGGCCCTCGCCTCCCCGGCCGGGGGACCGTCGCTCCCTGCGGCATTACTCAGAATGGCATCCGGCGACCTCACCACTGCCGGCGTCCTGGCCGCCGCCGGGCTCGAGCCCGCCGCCGCCCTCGCCTGCGGGCGCATTCGTAGCGCCGGACTGCGCCTGGCGCGACCGTCCCACGGCGTGCCGCTGGGCGTCATCATCGTTTCCCTGGGCCGGTCGGCCGCCGGCAGCGAAGCCGACCGCCCCGCCGCCATCGTCTTCATCGCCGATGTCGAACGCACCCACGTCACTCCCGAGCGCCTGCTGCGCGATCCGTACGACCTCATTCCAGCCGGGATGCGCCTGGCCATGAGCCCGGCCAGTGGCCGTTCCCTGACCAGCGCGGCGGCCCAGGTGGCGATCAGCCGCTATACCGCCCACACCCAGCTCGGTAGCATCTTCGCCAAGACTGGCACGGCTAACCAAACCGAGCTGGTGCGCCTGATCCACCGCGGCCCCGCCGCCATCCGCCCTTGGGAGGACAGCGCCGATCTGCAACCCCCGGTTGAACCTGGACCCCGAGGAGAGAAAACGGTCCGACACAGCCGGCCGAGGTCGGGGCAAAGTTCGGCAGCTGGGGGGCGAGGTGAGCGTCTGCCCCTCCGGCCCCTCACCCTGGCGTATACTCCCGCCGCCCCAACGCCGGAGGGCGGCGTCTCGTACACGTGAGGGGGAGGTAGGACGTGCCATGGCGTGGCTGCGCCTTCAACAGATCAGGCCGAACGTGACCCGGGAGCGGGACGATCGGGAGCTGGCGCGAGCCGCGCGGGACGGGGACGAGACGGCTTTTGCCGAACTAGTCCGCCGCCATCAGGCGGGGGTGCGGCGCTGCGCCGGTCGCGTGCTCGGCGACATGGAGGAGGCCCGTGACGTCGCCCAGCTCGCCTTCGTGCGCGCCTGGGAAAACCTCCAACGCTACGATGAGGCGTGGTCGTTCTCCACTTGGCTGTACCGCATCGCCACTAACATCGCCATCGACGTGCTGCGCTCCCGCGACAGCCGCGAGCGCACCCACACCTCGCACCTGCGTCTGGTGTCGGACCGCGTCGGGGCGGCGGCGCCGCGGGAGCTGGCGGAGCAGGAGGTGCAGGGGATCTTCGCCGAGCTGGCGGAGAAGCTGACCCCCAGCCAACGGGCGGCGTTCCTCTACCGCGAGGTGGAAGGCCTGGCCACCGCGGAGGTGGCCCAGATCTTGGGATGTAGCGAGGCGACGGTGCGCAACCACGTGTTCCAGGCGCGGGCCGTGCTGCGCCGGGAGCTGGCGCACCGTTACCCCGAATACCTTCCCCAGGGAGGCCGGCGATGACGAGGTGTGCCGAAGTGCAGCGGATGCTCGGGCGCTACCTGGCCATGGAGCTGGGGCCGGAGGCGGAGCGGGAGGTACGCACCCACCTGCGCGAGTGCGCTCCCTGCCGGGCGGCCGCGCAGGAGCACGAGCCGTCACTGCTGCTGGCCAACGCCCTGCAGCGACAGGTCGGCCAGGTGGAGGACAATGCCTTCGTTTCCGAGGTCCTGGCGGCGGTGCACCAGCGTCGTCTGGAGGTCCGCCTCAGGTCGCGCCGGCGCCGCTGGCTGGCGGCAGCCGCTGCCGTGGTCGGGGTGCTGCTGGTCGGTCTCGGCACCCTGCGCCAAGGTCCCCCCGAGGGGCCGGCGGTGGCGCAGCGGCCGCTGCTAGTGCAGATCTCCCCTCCCCTGGCGCCGGCGGCGGTGGAAGTGGAGGGGGACCACGTGCGCTTGTATCAGTTCGCCGGCAGCGCCTCGGGCGAAGTGCAGGTGGCGTTCATCATCGATCCGGGGCTGGAGCTGTAGGGCAGTGGCGCGGGTGGCGGCGCTGGGGTTGGCGGTGATGGCGGCGGTGCCGTGGCTTGCGGCGGCGTCCGATCAGCAGGTGCGGGTCTTTCAGCTGCACTTCCGCCCGGCGCGCGAGGCTGCGCTGTTGGTGGAGCCGCTGCTGTCGCCGGAGGGCAGCGTACTCCTGCAGCCCAAGCTCAACGCCATCACCGTGCGTGACAGCGCCGCAGTGCTGGAGCGGATCGCGGCGGTGGTGGCGGCGTGGGATGTGGCGGCGCCCAACTACACCATCCGCCTGCGGGTCTTGCTCGCCTCCACCACACCGCCCACTGCGGGCCCGGCGGCGCCCTTGATCTCCGGGGTGGGCAGCGAGCTGCAGCAGCTCTTTCGCTTCACGTCCTACTCGGAGCTGGACACTCTGGTGGTCACCGCCGCCGACGGCTCCACGGTGGAAGCCGCGGTGGCCGACCGCTACCACGTTCGCTTTGTGGTGCGGGCGGTGCCCCAGGACGGCGACCGCCTGCAGCTCGCCCAGCTGGAGTTTGCGCGCCGCGTCGTCGCCGACGCCGGCGCCGAGAGACTGCAGCCGCTCCTTCGCACCACCCTGACGCTGCGTACAGGGCAGACCTTCGTGCTGGGAGCGGCGCGCTCGGAGGAGGCCAACCGGGCGCTGGTGCTGGTGCTGCTGGCGGAGCGGGAGGGGGCCCGGTGAGCGAGTTCGTCGCCCGGGTGGGCACCGCCGACGGGCTGGTGCTGGAGCAGCGCCACCACGCCCCGACCCAGGAATCCCTGCGCCGGGAGCTGGAGAGCAAGGGGTTGCATGTTTTCCGCATCACCCCGGCGCGCCGCGGACTGTCCCTGTCCTTCCTGCGCCGGCGCGAACACATCTCTTCGCTGGACTTTCTCGCCTTCAACCAGCAGCTCGCCACCCTGCTGGCCGCCGGCATCCCGGTGCTGCAGTCCCTGGAGCTGCTGCAGAAGGCGCAGACCGACTCCTTCATGCGTCAGATGCTCGGGCGAGTGCTGGAGGAGGTGAAGTCGGGAGCGGCGCTGTCGGAGGCGTTCGCCGCCCAGGGCAAGACCTTCCCGCGGCTCTATAGCGCCTCGCTGATGGCCGGCGAACGCTCCGGCGAGCTGGTGCAGGTGCTGGAGCGCTACGTGCGCTACCAGGAAATGATGGAAGGGGTGCGGCGCAAGGTCACCTCCGCGCTCACCTACCCGGCGGTGCTGATGACTCTGGCCTTCGGCCTGGTGGCGCTGCTGGTGACCTACGTGATCCCCCGTTTCGCCTCCTTTTACGTGGGCTTCGCCGCGGAGCTACCGCTGATCACCAAGGCCATCATCGCCGGCTCCCACTGGCTGCAGCAGCACATCGCCTACGTGGGCGGTGGGCTGCTGGCGGCGGGCCTGCTGCTGCGCCGCTGGCTGCGCTCGGAGCGAGGGGGTATCTCCTGGGACCGCTGGCAACTGCGCTGGCCGTTTCTGGGGGAGGTGTTTCACCTTTTCGCCCTCTCCCAGTTCGTGCGCTCCCTGGCCACCCTGGTGGCGGGAGGGACGCCGCTGGTCAACGCCATCGAAATCGCCACCTCCACGGTGACCAACCGTTTCGTGCACAAGGTGCTCCTGCGGGTGGCGCCGCGGGTACGGGAGGGCCAGGCGCTGTGGACCTCCCTGCAGTCCACGCAGCTGTTTCCAGACCTCTCCCTGGCCATGGTGCAGGTGGGCGAGGCGACCGGAGCCCTGGAGCAGATGCTGTTCAACGTCAGTCGGTTCTACGACGAAACCATCGAAATGCGGCTGGGGCGGATCGTCACCCTGGTGGAGCCGGCGGTGCTGGTGCTCATGGGCCTGATCATTTCCGGCCTGCTGCTGTCGGTGTACCTGCCCATGTTTACACTCATTCAGAGGGTGCAATGAGATGAGCGAGACCTCCTTGTCCATGGGAGCGCGGCCGCTGTGGGGACTGTCCCGGGAGGAAGAGGACCTGCAGCGGGCGCGGGAGATCGCCGCCCGGCTGGGACTGCCGGTCAACGACCTCAGTGAGTTCCGGGTGGAAGCCGAGCTGTTCCGGCAAATCCCGGTGGACATGATGCTGCGCTACCTTTTCTTGCCGCTGCGGCGGGAAGGGGACGTCATCGTCGGGGTGATGGCCGATCCCTCCAGCCCCTCGGTGATGGACGAGCTGGAGCTGGTGCTGGGCGCACCCCTGGAGGTGTCGGTGGGCCCCGCTGGCAAGATCTCGGAGATTCTGGAGAAGTCCGAGTCCACCCAGCGGGTGCTGGATGAGGCCACCGAGGACTTCCGCATCCAGCTGGTGCAGGAGAGCGAGGACGGCGAGGAGACACTCACCATCGACCGCATCACCGCCGACACCTCGCCCATCATCAAGCTGGTGGACACGGTGATCTTCAACGCCATCCAGCGGCGCGCCTCGGACATCCACATCGAGACACGGGACCGCGAGGTGCTGGTCAAGTACCGCATCGACGGCGTGCTCTATCAGGCCATGGAGCCCATCGACAAGCGGCACCATGCGACCATCATCTCCCGCATCAAGGTGATGTCGGAGCTGGATATCGCGGAAAAGCGCATCCCCCAGGACGGCCGCTTCAAGCTGCGGCTGAAAGGGCGGACCATCGACTTCCGCGTTTCCATCATGCCCACCGTACATGGCGAGGATGCCGTCATTCGTATCCTGGACAAGGAGTCGGCCAACCGCGAGTTCCGCAACCTGAGCCTCGACGTGCTGGGTTTCGACGAGGAGGCCAAGCGCAAGCTGCGCAAGTTCATCCGCGAGCCATATGGGATGGTGCTGGTGACCGGCCCCACCGGTTCGGGCAAGACCACCACCCTGTACGCCTGCCTGTCGGAGATCGTCTCCGAGGAGGACAAGATCGTCACCATCGAGGACCCGGTGGAGTACCAGTTGCAGGGGATCACCCAGATTCCGGTCAACGAGAAGAAGGGGTTGACCTTCGCGCGGGGGTTGCGGTCCATCCTGCGTCACGACCCGGACAAGATCATGGTGGGTGAGATCCGCGACGCCGAAACGGCGCAGATTGCGGTCCAGTCAGCTCTCACCGGCCACCTGGTGTTCACCACCGTGCACGCCAACAACGTGGTGGACGTACTGGGGCGGTTTCTCAACATGGACGTGGACCTCTATAACTTCGTGTCGGCGCTGAACTGCGTGCTGGCACAACGACTGGTGCGCCGCATCTGCCCCCACTGCCGGCGAGAGGTGCAGGTGTCTGACGCTCTCCTGGACGACTCCGGGTTGACCCGGGAGATGGTGCGGGGGGTGCGTTTCTACGAGGGGGCCGGCTGCATCGAGTGCAACGGCACTGGGTTTTTAGGGCGCACGGCGATCTCGGAGCTTTTAGACATGTCGGACAACATTCGCGCCCTGATCCTGGACAAGCGACCGGCCGCCGAGATCAAGCGGGCGGCCAAGGCCGAGGGCATGACCTTCCTGCGCGAGTCAGCCCTGGAACGAGTGTTCGCGGGCGTCACCACGCTGCGCGAAGTGAACAAGGTGACCTTCGTCGAATGAAGCTGACACACCTCTTCCACACGCCTGCTCCGCCCCACGCCTTCGCCGCGTTTGCCGACCACCTGGCCTACGGCCGCCTGTCCAGCCGACGCGACGCACTCCTGCAGGTGACCGCGGTCCCCCTGTCGGCGCCATGGTTCCAGCTGGGGCCGGTGGGGGTGCTGCAGATCGAACGGGCTGGCCTGGAAGGCGCCCTGCGGGCACTGCTGGCGCGCCTGGACAAGGTCCCCCGCCACGCCTCGCTGACCTTGCCCGACAACTGGATGCGGTCGCTGGTGGTGGATGTGGGCGTGTTGCCGCGCCAGCGCCAGGATGCCGAGGAGCAGCTGCGCTGGCGGCTGAAGAAGCTGCTGCCCTGCCGGCCCGAGGACGTTCGCCTGGATTACTTGCAACTCGGCGACAACGGGCGACACCTCATCCTGCTCGCCCTCGACAGGCCCTTGGCCACCCTGGAGGAGATCTTCGCCGGTGCGGGAGTCAGGTTAGGGCGGATCGAGCCGCTGGTCCTGGCGGTGGCGGCGCTGGCCCCTGGTCGGGGTCGCGGGGTGGTGGTGGCGGTGGAGGCCCGGTCGCTGGGCATCGCGGTGGTCTCCGGCAGTCGCCTGACCTTGTTGCGCGAGAAGGTCCTGCCGGCCAGCCAGGTACGCGCCGAGGCACTGCTGTGCCACGAGCTGACTCGCAGCGTCGAGCACCTGCAAGCTGCCGAGGGCGGCCCGGTGTCCGTCTGGCTGGCGGCCGGGGAGGAGTGGGGCGAGGTGGTGGCTCGGTGGAGCGCCGGCACTCCCAAAGTGACGGTGAAAATGCTCGAAGCCGGCGCCGGCCGGGTGCCGCCGGAGGGAGGCTCGCGGCTGGATCACCTGGCGCTGCTGGGTGGGGTGTGGGAGGGGGAGAAGTGATGCGTCGTCCGAATCTGGCTTCCGCTCCGTTTCTCAACACCCGCCCAGTGTGGGTGCTGGGCGGCGCCCTGCTCGTGACAGCGGTGGCGCTCACCGTCATATCGGTGTCGGAGTTCCTCCTCAAGCGCGAGGAGGAGGAGGGCTTGCGCCAGCGGCTGACGGTCCTCCAGCAGCGGCGCGAGGTGGTGGCGCAGGCCGTCGGAGAGCTGAACCGAACCCTCGCCGTTGTGCCATGGAAACAGCTGCAGGGAGATACCGCCGCTCTCGGACAGATCGCCGGGAAGCGGAGCTGGGCATGGACGACGATGCTCGCCGACGTGGAGCGGGTGTTGCCCTGGGATGTGCGGCTGGTGTCGATCTCTCCCTCGGTGGATGACAAGGGGAGAGTGCGGCTGGCGCTGGTGGGTGTGGCGGCGGGGCGGGACTCGTGGCTCAAGCTCCTCACCCGCCTGTTCAACGATCCCTCGTTCGCCGAGCCGGTGCCGGCGCTGGAGGAGGCGCCCAGCGCCACCAATCCGGGAGGGTACCGCTTCCAGCTGGCGGTCCGCTACCTCCCGGGGGGGCGCCCATGAGAGGCGGCAGCGCCTGGGGGCGCCTGTGGTTCGTGTGGGTCCCTCCCGCCCTGCTGGTGGTGGCCAACGTCGTCTGGCTCGCCGGCTTGCGAGGCGCGGTCATCGGCCAGGGGACGTGGCTGGCCCGGCAGGTGGCGGCGGCCGAGGAGGACGTCACGAGACTGGAGCAACACCAGCGCGCTCTCACCGGGGCGAAGGGCGCCGTCGAAGAGCTGCGTTCGAAGCTGGAGCTGGTGCGCTCGGAGCAGGTGGGCGGGATGAAGGATCGGCTGGTGCCGTTCCTGGTGGACGTGGTGGAGCGGACCAGGCGCGCCGGCCTGACGCCGGAGCGCATCAGCTACACCGCCCGCAGGGATGAAAAGACCGGCTTCGTGCAGTTCACCGCCGTCTATAGCTTGACCGGGATGTACGAAAACATCCGGCGCTGCATCTACCTGCTGGAGGAGTCGCCGCAGCTGGCCATCATCGAGCGGCTGTCGCTGCGCGGTGACGAGCAACAGACCACTCTGGACGTGGGGGTTCAGCTCGCCGTGAGCACCTATTTCACCGACATGGATCGCGCCTTGATGGCCGAGCTGGGGGTCGAGGAGATAACCCACAGGCAGGAGGTGATCGGTGGCGAGTAGATCGAATCCCCGCCAGCTCGTCTTGCTGGTCATCCTGCTCGCCACTCTGGTGGTGGCCGTGGTGGTGCGGATGCGCCCATCCCTGGTCAAGGGCATCGGCGGCGCCTCGACCACGGAAATCAGGGTGGGCAGTTACTCGGTGCCGGAGCTGGGGTGGGAGGGAGGCGGGGTGCGGGCACTGCCATCCCCTCGACCGGGGGGCCGCAACCCCTTCGCCTTCGGCCCGCCGCCGACCCCGACTCCCGATCCCCGCCCCACTCCGACGCCGGTGCCGACCTTGCCACCGCGCCCGCAGCCCACCCCTACCCCGCCGGGTATCCTGGTGGACGGTAAACGGCTGCCACCCCCCCCGAACTTCAACCTGACCTTCGTGGGTTGGCTGGGACCCGATCGGCTGCCGGTGGCGGTGTTCCGCGATGGCAACTCCATCATGGTCGTGCCCCGCGGCGAGATCATCGACGGCAAGTTCATCGTGCGCGAGGTGACGGCCCTGGCCGTGACCATCGCCTACGTTGGCTATCCCGACAGCGTCACGAAGACCGTGGCTTTGGCGAGGTGAACGTGAAAACGATGCGACACACCAGGTTCTTCATTCTGATCGCGGCGGTGACGGTGGCCGCCTCGTGCGCCAGCTATCGCTTGACCAAGCAGGCGAGCGACGCCGCCCAGACCGACAACTGGGACGCCGCGGTGTACTACTACATGGAGGCCCTCGCCAAGGATCCCGGCAACCTCAAATTGAAGATGCACTTGCAGCGGGCGCGCCGGCGCGCCGCCGAGGAACACTTCAAACGAGGCATGCAGTTGGCCGAGGTGGGGGCTCTGCGGCCCGCCGTCAGCGAGCTGCAAATGGCGGTTCAGCTCGACCCCACCCATCAGTACGCCGAGTTGGAGCTGCGCAAGGCGCAGCGCGACCTCGCCGTCGCCTCGCAGGAGGGGGGGGAGGCCAAGCTCGCCGCGATGAAAAAAGCCGCCGCCGAGATGAAGGTCAAGCCGCCTATCCTGAGCCCCACCTCCCATGAACCCATTTCCCTGGTTTTTCCCAACCAAACCAAGGTCAAGGATATCTACAAGGCGATCGGCGACGCTTTCGGCATCAATCTCCTGTTCGACCCCAAGTTGAAGGACAATCAACTCGCCATCGAACTGAAAAACGTCTCCGCCCAGCAGGCACTGGAGAGCGTCATGCAGGCGGCCAGCCACTTTTACAAGGTGTTGGACGAGCGGACGCTGATCATCGTCGAAGATACTCCGCAGAATCGTCGCGACTATGAGGATCTGGTCGTCAAGACGTTCTTCCTTTCCAACGCCGATGTAAAGGACGTGAACAACATGCTGCGGGCGCTCATCGACGCCCGCCGCATCTCCACCAACGAGCAGCTAAACTCCATCGTCATCCGCGATACCGCCGACAAGGTGGCCATTGCCGAGCGGTTGATCAACGCCAACGACAAGGCCAAGGCCGAAGTGATGATCGGCATCGAGCTTATCCAAGTGGACTCCAACAAGCTGCGGGACATCGGCGTATCGCTGTCCACCTACGCGGCGCCCTTCACCTTCGACCCCACCCCCATCACCGGCGCCAAGGACAACCCCCGCATTCCCCTCCCCCAATTGGACGACATCACCCGCTCCATGTGGGGGGTGGTGGTCCCCAGCGTCACCGTGAATCTCATCAAGTCAGCGGGGGAAGCGGAGACTTTGGCGCAGCCGGAGATGCGCATCACCGAAGGGGAGAAGGGCAACCTGGTGATCGGTGACCGGGTGCCCATCCCCACCACCACTTTCAACACCACCCAGACCATCGGCGGCAACATCGTCCCCATCACCGCCTTCCAGTACCAGGACGTGGGCATCAAGATCAACATCGAGCCGCGGGTGCACCACAACAACGAGGTCACCCTGAAGCTGGAAGTGGAGGTGTCGGAGCTGGGGGAGTATGTGGAGGTGTCCCAGGGGCAGCGGCAGCCCAAGATCGGCACCCGGACCATCAATACGGTGATTCGCCTGAAAAACGGCGAGACTTCCCTGCTCGCCGGGTTGTACCGCTACCGGCGCTCGGACAGCAACGCCGGCTTTCCCTGGCTTTCCGACATTCCGGTGATCGGCGGCCTGTTCCGCTCCAACCGCAAGGAGGTCTCGAAACAGGATCTCATCCTGACGTTGACGCCGCACATCATCCGCAATCCCGACATCACCGAGGAGGATCTGGCTCCGGTGTGGGTGGGCACCGAGAACCGCATCACCATCTTCGGCAACTCGCCGCGCATCCGCTCCCCCCACGCCACCGAAGGGCCGTTTGATTCCCGCCTGCCCATCGGCATCAACCCGGAAGCCGGCGACTTTCAGGAGCCCCCGGTGGAGACCCCACCCGAGGCGACGCCACCCGTCGGGGGAATCCGGGAGGACGAAGAGGTTCGTCTCCCCCGGGCGCGCTTTGCTCCCCCCGGCGGCAAGGCCGCCGCCGTGCCGAACGCCGGGGGGGATGGCGAGAGTCTGGACTCCACCATGGCGTTGGCGACCGCCACCGAAGTACTCACCCCGACCACCTTCCCTGAGGATACGGCTGGTCTCGCGCGGGTGGTCTTCTACCCGGCGCGGCTGCCGGCGGTGGTGGGGCGGGAGGCGGTACTCACGGTGGTGCTGGAGCCCGGCGAGCTGGGGGTCAAGCCACCGCTGCACCTGGCCTACGACCCGGCGCGGCTGGAGGTGGTGCGCATCGAAGGCGGGGAACTCGACACCACCTCCGGCAGTGTGCAGGTGGGGGTGTCGCATTCACCGGCCGTCGGATGGGTGACCGCCTCGTGGCAGGGAACGGCCCGCGCCACGCGCACGCTGCTCACCCTCACCGTGCGGCCCCGGGAGGTGGGAGAGCTGCCGGTGATCTTCGCCGGGCCAGCCGGCGGCGTGGCCGCGCGGCCGGCGACGGTGGTGGCCTTGCCGGCGGGAGGAACCGGATCGTGAAACTCCAGGGAACCTCGCCCCGACGCGCCCCGCGCGGTTTCACCCTGGCCGAACTGGTCATGGTGGTGGCATTGATCTCCATCCTGGCCGCCGTCGCGGTGCCCACCGGCAGGTTCATGGTCAAGCGGGAGCGCGAGGCCGAGCTGCGACTGGCGCTGCGCCTGATGCGCAACGCCATCGACGAACACAAACGACTGGCCGATCAGGGGATGATTCAGGTGGATCTGGGCACCGAAGGGTACCCCAAGGAGCTTGAGGTGTTGGTCGAAGGGGTTGACATCGTCGGCCAGACGGTGAAGAGGAAATTCCTGCGGCGCATCCCCATGGACCCCATGACCGGAAAGGCCGAGTGGGGGCTGCGCTCGTACCAGGACGAGCCGGACTCCCGCTCCTGGGGGCGACAGAACGTCTACGACGTGTACTCGCTGTCCGAGGCCACTGCCCTGGACGGCAGCAAGTACAGGGACTGGTGAGCATGCGCAACGCTCGACTGCATTGCCCGCGCGTGGACCGCGTCGGCACCGCCCGCCAGCGCGGCTTCACCCTCATCGAGTTGATCATCGTGGTGGCGATCATCGGCATTCTCGCCACCATCGCGGTACCGGCCATGCGCACGGCGCCCCAGCGGGCTCGCGAGGCGGCGCTGAAGGAAAACCTCTTCACCATGCGGTCCTGCATCGACCAGTTCCACGCCGACCGCCAGCGTTTCCCCACCTCCCTGGACGAGCTGGTGAGCATGGGGTACATGCGGCGCAAGCCACTCGACATCACCGGGTCGGACAGCACGTGGGTGGAGATTTTCCAGGAGGCCTCCGACGAGGAGGACGAGCGGCAACGAGAGGCGGGAGTCGGGATCATCGACGTGCGTTCCGGCTCCGACGAGACGGCCTTGGATGGCACCCGCTACTCCGACTGGTAGCTCCCCCCGGGGGGATCGGCGACCGGCGCCGCGGCGAGAGGCTGGCTTCACCCTCGCCGCCATGGTGGTCACCCTGGCGGTGATGGCCGTCTTCCTCACCCTTGCCGTGCAGACGGCTACCTTCCAGCGCAAGCGCGAGATGGAGGAGGAGCTGATCTTTCGCGGGCAGCAAATGGTGGAAGGTGTGCGGTTGTTTCGTGCCCGCTTCGGTCGATTTCCGCTTTCGCTGGAGGAGATGTACAAGGCCAAGCCACGCTGCCTGCGCAAGCAGTGGGTGGACCCCATCACCGGCAAGGCGGACTGGGTGCCGGTTTTTCTCGGCCAAGAGGGGCAGGGTGCGCCTGGAGGCGGTGGTGCCGCTCCTCCGCCCACCCCCACTCCGCGGGGCGCCTTCGGCGGCGGGGTGCCGAGCCCCCAGGCTCGCGGACCCATCATCGGCGTCGCCTCGCGCTCCTGTGAGACCTCCATCAAGATGTACGAAGGCCGCACCCGCTACTGCGACTGGAAGTTCATCTTCGATCCCCAGCGCCAGGGACAAGGGGGAGTTCGACCGCCTCCGCCGGGACCCCAGCCCACCGACCCGCCGCCACCGCCCAAGTTTCGCTGACCGATTCTGGCCTCCCTGACCCGTTTCGCTGTCAGTGCCCGTGGGCGTGACGGTGCCTGCGCCCGTGTCGGTGCCCGCGACGAGGAACGTCCATAACCCGCGGTACCAGGCACGGCGTTGTTAGCGATTCCGAAATGGACGAATCGGTGACCGCGTCTGTGTCCGTGGATGCCAGCTTTGCCCTTTTCACTTTCCCAGCGGGCGCAGGAGCAAAAGCTCGGCGGTGAGGCCGTGCTTTCCCGGCACCGTTAGGGGGTAACCCAGCGACAACTCAACCAGGGTGGACCAGGGACCGGGCAGTGTGGCCGAGGCTCCCACCCCGGCCAGCGGCCGCGCCCGGTAGCCGGACCGCTCCTCCCGCACCCAGCCCGCGTCCACCCCCACCTCGCCGCGCAGCTGCGGGTTGATGGGCAAGGCCAGCGCCACCCGGGCCACCCCCAGGCGGTCGGGGGTAACCCTGCCAGAGGGCACGCCGCGCAGCCTCAGAGGGCCGAGGCGACCGGGAGTGGGAGCCGAGAAGCGGTCCAGGTCTTGGCCCCCCCAGAGCTCGCCCGCCAGGGTGAGGCGGGCCAGCAGTCCCAGCGTCAACTCGTGGGTGACCCCGGCGTGGTAGCGCTGCCAGCGTCTGGCTCCCTCCGCCGTCCACCGGGCGCGCTGCCCCACCTCCCAGGAAGCGGATAGAGAGGTACCGGACAGGGTAGTGTGAGCGCCACCGCGCAGCACCCCTTCCCAGGTGTCCGGGGGCAGCGCGAAGTCGCCGGCGGTGTCCTCGGTGCGACCGAAATCCCAGCGGTAAAGGTCGAGATCGAGGGAAAGGCGCGTCCGCCCGATGGCTCGGGCCACCCCCACGCCCAGACGCTGGCGCTGCACCTTGATCTCCTCTCCCGGTACCTTCTCCCCCCCCAGGTAGGCGGGGGTGGCGAAGGGAAGGAGCTGGGTGAACGCCCCGAAGGTGAGTTCACCGGGACCGCGCCGCCGAGCCCACGCCAGGTCGTTGACCACACCGGCGGCGAAAAGCCGAAACTGCTCGCCCCGGCCGCGGAAGTCGAAGTCGGCGATCTGCAGGCCCCCAAAGGGCAGGGGAGTTTCGAGGCCGGGGTCCACCGCCACCCCGGCCAACAGCAGGCGCATCCGCACCGCGGCCCCGCTCTCCGGCATCCGCCCGCCGCGGCCGTCGGGCACCAGACGCACCACACCAGCCGGCGAGTCCCGCACCATCCGGCGCTTTCCCCCGTAGGCCGCCGCCCGCGCCTGGTCAAACCAGGGGGGATCGAGATGATGCTGGCTCACCGTCAGCTCCCGGTGGACGCTGGTACCGGCGCCGAAGGCGGCCACCAGGTCGTCCGCCACCGCCCGCACCGGCAGCCACACGACCTCCTGCCCCAGCGACAGGGGTGCGTTGACGGTGGTTTGCGTGGTGGCCCGCACCTCGCCGGCCAGCCCGCCAGCCCGCTCGGTGAGTTCCACCAGACCGAAGGTGAGGCGGTCGATACAGGCTTCCCCCGAGCGCGCCTCCGCCCCGCTGGTGGTGCTGAAGCCCAGGAGATAGCAGTCACGCCCCTGCCGCTCCTCCAGCCCCAGGAAGGCATAGCTCCAGCCCGGTTGCAGGCGCACCGCCAGGGGCGGGACCTGGGGTCGCCGCGCCTCCAGCAGCGGCAAATCCGGAAGCCGGTCGGGGGGCCACACCACCCCACCCAGCCACGCTCGCGCAATCTCCCAGTCGGCGCCAACCCCACCCTCGACGAACAGCGGGCCCTCCATCTCCAGCTCGAAGGAGCGCCCCAGTTCGCCCACTCGCACCCGCAGCAGCAGTCGCTGGGTAGCGGTCCAGCGGGACAGCAGTCGCTGCTGCCGAGCGGCGGCGCGCTGGTGGCGCGCCAGCACCTCGGCCACCTCCGGCAGCCGCTGCCCGGTCACGGTGACCGCCTCCAGCTCGCCGCTACCTTCCCCCGGACGCCGCACCACCGCAATGCCTCCCCCCGGCAGCGCCGGTACCTCGACGATGGCGCCGCCGCGCCGCCGCGTCAGCGCCAGCTCGCTGCCCCCTTCCCCCAACAGCAACGCATCGGCGACCCAGTCGTCGCCCAGTTCCACCGGGCCGCCGCCGAACCCCGCCGGCAGACCAACCACGATCGCCAGATCGCGACCCCGCAGCCCGGTGGGCAGCGGCCGGCTCCCGAACATCGCCGACCTGGGCGCCGGCAGCAACTCCTCGAGCTCGACCTCCCACTCCTGGCGCGGCCGCACCACCAGCACGGCCCTGGCGCCCGCGGCCAGGGCCTCGACGACGCCAGCACCATCGCCAGCCGCCGCCACCAACGGCAGACCCAGGGCAGCCCGTCGAAACTCCAGCAAAGCCCCGCCCTCCCACCCTTCGACGACGACCCCGTCGAGGTACGGGCGCACCGCCGCCGGCGGCTCCCCGCCGGTGGCGAGCAGCGGTGCGCCGCAGGCGGAAAGCGCCACGATCCCATCGAGCCACGCCTGGTCTACCTTCGCCGGAAGGGGTAACAGATAGCCGGCGGCTCCGCACGGCTGCGTCCCCGGCGAGCCCTTCACCACCACCCACTCCGACGGCCCGCCCCGGGGGTCCGGAATCACCACCGGGAGCACCACTGCGGAGGCGGCCAGCAGCCAGGAAAGCATGGGCGTAGAGTACCCCGCCGCGCTTCGACGGCGCGTCAATGCCCCGGGGGGAGGCGCTCCCCCACCGGTACGGCGAAGGGCAGCGCGTTCTCCTCCGGGGTGATGGGGCACCGGGCGGTGATGCCGTAGGCGCAGTCGGGGTTGTAGGCGCGGTTGAAGTCCACCTCCACCACCCCAGCACCCAGGGGGGAGACCTCCAAGTAGCGGCCAGCACCGTAGGTCTCTTTACCCGCCATGGCGTCGCGGAAAGGCAAGAAATAATGGTTGGGATAGCTGTCCCGGATATCCAGGAGCTGAAACACCGTCAATACCGCCTCGCCGGCCGGGAAGCGCAGGCGCAGCCGCCCCACCCGGGCGGCGGGGCGCAGGCTGCCGTCGCTGGCCCCCAGCGTCAGGGGTTCGGGGGGCGTGATCGGCTCCAGCATGGCGCGAAAGCGGTAGGCCGGATCGTAGGGGAAAAACACCAGGCCGGCGAAATCGGCGCGCCGGTCCTCGGGCAGTGCCCGGCGCACCGCCTGCTCCCGCTCGGCGCGCCAGCTCACCTCGGTGGCGGGCAGCGGCGGCCGGCACGCCGCCACCAGAGCTGCCCAGAGACACACGGCACCTGCCGCAAGCCGCCTCACCCCCGGCGGCAGACCGTGGCTAGAAGATGACATGCTTTTGGAAGAACTCGACGGCGGTGACTTGGCCGGTGGCGAGCTCGGCCGCCTCCTCCGGCGCCAGCCGGAACAGGCCCGCCTCACGCCCCGACTCGTTGAGCATACGGATTTCAAGGCGTTCTGGGGTGCGGTCGGGCGCCGTGGTGGCGAGGATGTGATACACCTCGCACACTGCCAGGAGCCCCTTGTTGACTTCGGGCTTGCCGTTGACCTGCAGCTCCACCACCAGGTAATTGGGGCGGGTGCCGCGGCCAATGCGGTAGAGATAGAGACGCGAGCGCTCCAGCCCCTCCTCGAAAGCCCGCACTACCCTGGGATCCGAGTAGGCTGTCCCGGTGTACGAAATGCCCGGGGTTGGCGTTGGTCGGGCGGCCTCATTGATGGGTCGACCCGCACCCCGGCGAATGCCCCCCAGCGTGGTCAGGCTAGGGGTTGGCGTGGGGGACGGCGCTGGGCGGTCCTCCTCCTGCACATCCGCCCAGTCCAGCGGCATCGCGTCGCCCAGGTTGCGCGCGTTGAGCTTCTCGGTGGCTTCCAGATTGATGTGGTCCAAGGGGATTGCCACCAGGGTGCCGTTTTTTAACGTCAGCAGGGCGTTGTCCCCCTTGATCGTGTACTTCTCCCTCCCCACCACCCGTTTGCCGTCGTTGAGGATCACGACGTAGGCGCCTTGGGCGGCCCATGCCGCGACCGCGAACAGGTTGGCGATGAGAATCAACCTCTTCACGTTGACAACCTCCCTGCCTCAGCTAGTATAGCGCCGTCTGGAGGGGGGTGAGCAATGCTCGTTGTCATGACTGTTGGCGCGACTCGCGAGGAAATCGCCGAGGTCATCGCCACCATCGAAGGCCAAGGCCTCAAGGCTCACCCCATCCCTGGCGCCCAGCGGGTGGCCATCGGCATCACCGGCAACCGCGACGTGGTCAACTCGGCGCTGTTCGAGAACCTGCCTGGGGTACTGGAGGTCATTCGCGTCTCCAACCCGTACAAGCTGGTGAGCCGCGAAGCCAAGGCCGAGGATACGGTGGTGAGGGTTGGCGGCGTCCCGGTGGGGGGCGGGCACTTCGCGGTGATGGCCGGCCCCTGCTCGGTGGAGAGCGAGGAGCAAACCTTGACCATCGCCCGCGCCGTGCGCGCCGCTGGCGCCCATATCCTGCGCGGCGGCGCCTTCAAACCGCGAACCTCCCCCTATTCCTTCCAAGGGCTGGGCAAGCGGGGCCTGGAGATTCTGAGCCAGGTGTCCCGCGAGGTGGGGCTGCCCGTCGTCACCGAGGCGCTGGACGAGCGGTCGCTGGAGCTGGTGGTGGAATACGCCGACATGATCCAGATCGGCACCCGCAACATGCAAAACTACTCCCTGTTGCGGCGCTGCGGCGAGGCGCGCAAGCCGGTGCTGCTCAAGCGCGGCATGGCGGCCACCGTGGAGGAGCTACTGATGGCGGCGGAGTACGTGCTGGCCGAGGGCAACTACCAGGTGGTGCTGTGCGAGCGGGGGATCCGCACTTTCACCGACCACACCCGCAACACGCTGGACCTGGCGGCGGTGGTGGCGGTGCAGCGCCTCTCCCACCTGCCCATCATCGTCGACCCTTCCCATGCCACCGGGCGCCGCAACAAGGTGATCCCCTTGGCCCGCGCCGCTGCTGCCGCCGGCGCCGACGGTGTGATGGTGGAGGTGCACCACGACCCGGCGCGGGCCCTCTCCGACGGCAGCCAGTCCATCCTGCCCGAGGAGCTGGGACAGCTCATGTGGCAACTCCCCACTATCCTGCCGCTGACCGGCCGCGCCATGGCACAACCGCTGGCTGTCTCGGCCTGAGTCGCTGGCCATGTTCGTCGCCACGTTGCTCCTCGCCGCCCAGGCTGCCACCTTGCCCTACGAGCTGGCCGAGGTCCGCCCGGGCCAGCGGGGCGTCTGTGTCACCGAGTGGGTGGACGGGCAGCGCTGGGAGATCCCAGTGGAGGT
The DNA here is from genome assembly GCA_937924755.1 of uncultured bacterium. GTDB lineage: Bacteria > Acidobacteriota > Thermoanaerobaculia > Thermoanaerobaculales > Thermoanaerobaculaceae > CALEVZ01. The sequence continues at coordinate 5,603 of CALEVZ010000065.1, read as the reverse complement.
GATGGGTGTGCTGGAGGGCGCCGGCCCGGAGCGTACCGCTGTCCTCGTCCGTTTCGACGACCCCCGCTTCGCCGGGTCCGGGGTGCCGGCGGGGATGAGTGGCTCGCCGGTGTACATCGACGGCCGGCTGCTGGGAGCGGTGGCGTTCGGCTGGGCCTTTGCCCGCGAGCCCCTGGCCGGAGTGACGCCCTTTTCCTCCATGCGCCGCATCGAGGTGGGAGGCCCGCCGGCGAGCAGCCCTCCGCCCCCGACTCTAGAGCAGCTGCTGGCGCTGGCGCGGGGCGAGGGAACGCCGCTGGCCATTCTCCCCGCCCTCCCCCGCCCGGCCGGCTGGTCACCGCAGCCGGTGGTGGTGGCCGGGCTGCCCACTGCCGGCGGCTTCAGCGTTGAACTGCTAGCCAGGGCGGGGCTGGTGGCCATGGCGGGCGCCGCCTCCGGCGGGGGAGGAGGTGTTCCCGAGGCCGGGGAAATGGCGGCGGTGCTGCTGATCTGGGGGGACGCCACGTTAGCGGCCGGCGGTACCGTCACCGCCCGCGACGGGGACACCCTCTACGCCTTCGGGCACCCCCTCTTCGGGCTGGGGACAGTGGCCCTGCCGGCGGCCCGCGCCCGGGTGCTGGCGGTGCAGGGGAGCTTCCAAAATCCCTTCAAGCTGTTCGCCGTGGGGGAGCCCTTCGGCACCTTCGTGGCCGACCGCCCCGCCGGCATGGTGGCCCGGGTGGGAGCACCACCGGAGGGCCTGCCGGTGTCCATCGCCGTCCGCCGGGGAAACGACGAAACTCGCTGGCGGTTTTTCGCCGCCCGGGTGCCGGTGCTGGAACCCCTGCTGACCGCCTTTCTCGTCAACGGGGCCCTCACCGCCCAGGGCGCCGGGGTGGGAGAGGCCACGGTGCGGCTCGATCTCACCGCCACCTTCCAGGACGGAGCTTCCGCCGCCGTGACCCAAGATTTCGTGGGCGCCGACGCCCTGGCCCGCTCCGCCGGCTTTGCCGGGGCCTTCCTGGGCTTCTTGAGCAACTCGCCGTTCCTCCACCCGCCGGTGACGCGGCTGGAAGTCCGCGCCCTGCACACCGAGGCGGCGCGCCGGGCGGTCATCACCCAGGCCTACCCCCGCCGGCAGAGGGTCCGCCCCGGCGAGGACATCACCCTCACCGCTCACCTGCAGCCGGAAGGTGGCGAAGAGGCGCGAGTGAGGCTGACCGTGCGGGTGCCCCCCGACACCCCCCCTGGCCGGCTGGACCTGGTGGTGGCGGACGGGGCGGCCTGGAGCGCCTACCTGCAGCGCGCCACGGCAATCAGGCCCACGACCTTCGCCCAGCAGCTGGCCCAGGTGGCCCTCCTGGACACCGCCTCCACCCTGGTAGCCGCCCTGGAAGCCTTCGAGCCCGGCGTTGCCGCTCCCGGAGCCTCCCAACCGGGGCTGCCGCCCTCCTGGGCGGCTACCCTGACGGTGGGGCTTTCCCCCGCTCAGACCACCCGTCTGCGCACCAGCATGGTGGCGGTGGCCCGCTGGCGGGCGCCGTACCCCCTGGAGGGAGCGTTTCGCATTCCCCTCACCGTGGAGGAGGTTCGCCAGTGACCTTGGCCCGACCCCTATGCCTGGTCGTCGCGGCTGTCGCCGCGGCCGGTTTGGCCCAGACGCCGACCCGCCACTTCTCCCTGGACACCCCCCGGGCCCTGGCCGGCAGCCTCTCCAGCGGAGTGGCCATCTCCCCCGAAGGGGTGCTGCGGCCCCTATCACCTCTGACGCGGGTGGCCGAGTTGGAAGAGCCTTTGGGGCTGGCGCTGGCGGTGGCCGCCGATGGCACCGCCTACGTGGGCACCGGGCGGCCAGCTCGCATTTATCGGGTGCGCGGTACTGCGCCCACACTGCTAGCCGAGTTGGAAGCGGATCAGGTGACCGCGCTGCTGCTGGCCCCCGGGGGCGACCTGTGGGCCACCACCGCAGTGCCGGCCCTGCTGGTTCGCATTCCGGCGGCAAGCGGGGCCGCGCAGGTGGTCTCCCGCCTGGCCGAGGGCAACCTGTGGGACCTGGCGTGGTTTGACGGCACGCTGGTGGCCGCCGCCGGCAACCCCGGCCGGCTGCTGCGCCTGGGCCGGAGCGGGCTGGAGCTGGCCGCCACCGTCCCCGACCGCCACGCCCGCTGCCTGGCGGTCGCTGGGCCGTGGCTGTGGATCGGCACCTCGGGTAAGGGGCTGGTGCTGCGCTGGAACGGCAAGGATCCCCTGGGGATGGTGTACGACTCCCCCTTCACCGAGATTGCCGCCCTCACCGCCGCCCCCGAGGGCACGGTCTACGCCGCTGGCCTCACTGGAGACCCCACCATGGGCGCTTCGTCGCCCGCTCCAGGGGGGGATGTCACCGTGAGTGCGGCTGACACCCCGCCCCCGCCCAAGACCGAGGGAGGGGGCACCGCCACCTCGGAGATCGTGCGGATCCACCCCTCCGGCGCCGCCACGGCCGTCCATCGCTTCGGCAAACAGCTGGCCGGCACGCTGACGTGGGGGGGCGAAGGGCTGCTGGTGGGCACCGGCCTGGAGGGCGAACTGTGGCAGGTGGTGGAGGGCTCGGCGGCGCGGCTGGACACGCTGGACGCCGCCCAGGTGGTGCGGCTGGCGACGGCGGGAGAGGCCGTTCTCACCCAGGGACCGGTGGCGCTGTGGAGGCGAACCGGCTCCCCCCGTGGCACCTTCACCTCGCCCGTGCAGGACGCCGGACAACCCGCCAGCTGGGGGGAGGTGACGGCGCGGGGCAGCGCTCCCTGCACCATCCGCTTCCGCTCCGGCAACTCCGCCTCCCCCGACGATACCTGGTCCGAGTGGACGGCGGCGCAGCCGTGCTTTGCCGCCCGGGCCACCGCCCCGCCGAGCCGTTACCTGCAGTGGCAGTTAAAGCTGGGGCCCGCCGGGGTGGTGGAGTTCCTGCGGGTGGCCTACCGCCAGTTCAACCTGCCGCCGCAGATTGACGAGATCACCGTGCACGATCCGGCCGAGGTCTTCCTGAAAGGCCCACCCCCCTCCGACCGGGCAGTCTCCGTCACCCACCCCACCCGGGCCGGCATTTTCACCACCCTGGACAGCGAGACCAGCGACGTTTCCGCGCGCCTGGGGAAAAAGTACTACCTGGTGGGGTATCAGACCGTCTCCTGGAAAGCGAGCGACCCCAACAACGACCCGCTGCTGTTCGACGTGGAGCTGCAACGGGCAGGCCAGGAGCGGTTCTGGTCCGTCGCCTCCCGCCTGGAGTCGCCCTCGGTCTCCATCGACGCCCAGGCCCTGGCCGACGGTTCGTATCGCTTTCGCATCACCGCCAGTGACGGCCAGGCCAACCCCGACGCCCCCGCCACCACTCGCGCCCTGTCGCGCTGGTTCGTGGTGGACAACACCGCTCCCCGCATCGAAATCGCCCGAAGCGGCGAGGTCTGGGTGATCACCGTGGAGGACGCCGGCTCTCCCTTGACCCTGGTGGAGTACAACCGGGACGGGGAGCGCTGGATCCCCCTCACCCCAGAGGACGGCCTGCTGGACGGGCGGCGGGAGACCTTCCGCTTGCCCGCCGTCAAGGGACCGCGCCTACTGGCCGTGCGTGCCGTGGACGCCCACCACAACCGTGCTACCGTGGCCGTGGACGAAACCCCGTGAGCGACCCGCGCACCGCCGCCGTCTACCCCGGCTCCTTCGACCCCATCCACCTGGGCCACGTGGACATCATCCACCGGGCTCTGACCATTTTCCCCAAGGTTATCGTGGCGGTGCTGGAGAACCCGGAGAAGAGGGCGCTGCTGGAAATGCCGGTGCGGGTGAAGCTGATCAGGGAGAGCCTGGCCGGCCTCGCGGGGGTGGAGGTGGCCTCCTTTTCGGGACTGCTGGTGGACTTCCTGCGCTCCTCCGGGGCGCGGGTGGTGTTGCGCGGCATGCGCGCCGTCTCCGACTTCGAGTTCGAGTTCCAGCTGTCGCTCTTCAACCGCCGCCTGTGGGCCGATGCCGAAACGGTCTTTCTTACCCCCAACGAAGAGTTCGTCTACCTCTCGTCGCGGGTGATTCGGGAAATCTGGGCCTTCGGCGGCGACGTGTCGAGCTTCGTGCCCGCCCCGGTGTACGCCGAGCTGACCCGCCGCCGCAGTGTTGCCTCGCACCGGGCGTGAGGGCCGCGGGCGCCGCTCCTCGGGCGGTGGCACGGGGAGAGACAGATGGAGCCACCGCGACGCCAGGGGTGCCATCTTCTGCAAAGGCAGGCACGCCGCCGCCGGGTCAGGAGATCCTCATGCGCGGGAGGATGGCCCGTCAGCTGGTGGCCGCGCGCGGCCATCCTCGAACTGCCACACCTGCTGCCGCTCCGCCTGCTGACGCACCTCTTGCGGGATCAGCTCGCCGGCCACGGCGGCGTAGACGGCGCAGTCCAGGACCCGCGCCAGTATGTCGGCGCGTCGCCGCGCCCGCTCCACATCGTGCTCGGACACTGTGTAGGAGGCCTCGACGACGAACGCCACCTCGGCCCCGCTGGCCCCCACCCCCTGCACCACAGCATCGGTCCAGAGGACCTCCAGTCGTTCATCCTCGCTGATCCGGCCCTCCTGCACCGCCTCGTCCAGCCAGGCGGCCACCTCGAGGGTGTCTACCGGGCGAACCCGGCGCAGGATTCGCCCGAAGAAGGCCGGGGCGCGCTCGCGAAAACGCCGCTCGAGGTCGGACCCCAGCAGCCCACCCACCCGGTCCTCCAGGCGAGCCACGCGCCACTCCAGGCGCTGCTGCGTCTCCGCCAGCTGCGCCAGTTGCAGTTCGGTCCGGCGTTGCGCCTCGGCCAGTTCGTCGACGCGGCGAGTAAGCTGGGCGAGCGCCTCGGCGAGCTCGTCCACCCGCCGGCTGAGCTGGGCGAGGGCCGTGGTCAGCTCTTCGACACGCTTCTCAAGACGGGCCTGCGCCTCGGTCAGCTCCTCGACGCGCTTTTCGGTGCGCGCCTGCGCCTCGGCCAGCTCCTCCAGCCGCCTCTCGGTGCGGGCCTGCGCTTCGGCGAGCTCCTCAACACGACCCTCGGTCCGGTTCTGCGCCTCGGCCAGTCCCCGCACCAGCTCGGGCAAGGTGAGGAGTTCATCGGTGAGCACCAGCCGGCGCAGCTCCGCCCGCCACTCGGGGTGGTTCTCGAGCACCTGTACCAGATCGCGGAAGCTGCGCACCGCGTGCTCCATGCTTTCATTATAGCGACAGGAGCCACCCCTGGCCAGGTTAAGACTCGCGAGAGTCGGGACTTAAGGAACCGGCACGGTCTCCTTGCGCCAGGGCTTCAGGCCCACCACCGCCTCCCCAAGCCACATCCCGGCGTGCATACCCGCGACCATGCCCGCCACCATGGCCAGGTGATGTCCCGCTTTGGGCATCCCCAGGAGGGCCCCCAGGGCCCCTCCCCACAGCCGCCCGGCGGCGACCATTCCGGCAATCATGGCGGCGTTGCCGACGATGTGGGTGGTAATGAAGCGCCGACGGCTTTGCCGGGCGAGGAGCGCACAGCGGGTCCAGCGCACGCTGGCCGGCACCGAGGCGGCCAGCATGCCCAGCGTCATGAATGAAAACACCGCATCCCAAGGGGAGCGGTAGCCGTCGGGGGC
>CALEVZ010000064.1 GCA_937924755.1 uncultured bacterium | reverse complement strand
CGCGGCGGCGCCCGGTTGCAGGAGGACGCCTCCCCCTGCTGGCACCGTTTCTCGCGGCGCTCGCCCTGCTGCCGTGATCCGGACCACGCTCGGCGACCTGTCGGCCCCACGGGCGCCCGCTAGTGTTGGCCGCAAGGCGGTGTCCACATGCTCGTCGGGGCGCAGCCCGCGGCCACCGGCTACTACCAGCCGCTCCCCGGTCTTTCCCCTTTGTTCCGCGGCTACACCCTGGAGCCCCGCCTGGCGGCGCAGCGCGCCGCCGGGAGCCCATCGGAGGCGGCGCAGCGCGAGGAGATGCGGCTCCTGCGCGCCCTCGCGCGCGACTCGCAGGCGCTCGCCCTGGCCCGCACGAGGCTGCAGGAGAAGCCCGACGACGTCGAGGCGGCCACGGTCGCCATCGAGTACCTCATCCTGCTCGGTGTCTACGATGAGGCCGCGCGGTTGACCGCAGGTTTGAACCGTGGCGGTCTCGCCACACCGGAGGAGGTGGCGCAGGCGCTCCCGATCAAGGTCCGGCGCGCCTTCAGCCGCCACGTTTCGCCGGCCGCCGCCGCCACGCAGCCTCGACTGTGACAGAGCCCTGTATCCCACTTTTGAGGGATTGACGAGAGAGAGAGAGAGAGAGAGAGAATCCGCACTCGGCTGCAGGAGGAGACTCGAGTTGGGGCAGCCGGAAAGAGGTTCGGTGACGCGACGACGTTTCGTGCGGCTCTCTTTGGTAGTGGCGCTGGCTCTGGTGGTTTGGGCTGTGGCTCTGCCGGCGGCGGCCTCCTGCTGGGTCTGCCGAGGGTCAGGCTGCTGGCCCGCAGGAGATTGGGAGTATGGAAGAAAAATGTGTTTCAGACCGTACGGCATCTGCCGCCCGGCTGGCACGCTTTGCGCAGAAGGCGGCGACGGCGATGGCGGCGGCATCGACGAACAGGACTGGTTGAAACCGACGCGGCTCAGCCTGTCCTCCACCTCACGGTGTGGAACCGAACGCGCCGCCGGCCACCTTCAGGAGCTCGAACCGCAGGTGCCGCCTGCAGCCCCAGCCCCCGCCGACGGTTCCGAAGCTCGGACACCTTCGAGATGACCCGTGTATGCTGATGCCGTCACGAGGTGAGGTCATGGCCACCACGACTGGGGTTTCGCTACGGCGCCGGGGGACGGTCGCCCTTCTCGCCAGGACGCTTGGGCTCGTCGTCTTCGGCGGGGTGATCGCCGCCTGGCTGCCGGGCGAGGCAGGTGGTGCCGGTTTCGAGCAGGCGGCGCTGCCGGTGGTGGTGGCCTTTCTTGCCGGAGCGCCCTCCACTCCCGTCACGGTGTGGGTGGCCGGCAGCGATGGCCAAGAGGTCACCGCGACGGTGCCAGCCGGTACCACCGAGATCACCGTCACGGCGGTGGTACCGCCGCCGTGGCGGCTCGGCGCGCGCTGCCCCGGCTTTTGGAGTTCCCCCCGCAACCTGGCCGAACCTCCCACCGCGCCGGTGCAGCTCGAGCTGTGGCCAGCGGCGGAGCTGGCCCTCGCGGCGCACCTGCCCCCGGGGGAGGAGGCCCCGGAGGAGCTGGAAGTGGTCCTCACCCCGGCGCACGCCGACACGGCGGGGCAACCGAAGGTCGCCGAGGCGCGCTGTCCGCTGGAGAAGGGCAAGGCGCAGGGCTGCCTCGTCCCCGCCGGTACCTGGCACCTGCGCCTGCAGGTGGGGACGCTGGCTCCCCACCTGGCATGGAACGTGACGTTGCCGCCCGGGGGATCGGTGGATCTGGGGCGGCTCGAGTTTCGCCCCGGCGCCACGGTGGCGGGGCAGGTGGTTGCCGCACCGGCCGTGGCAGCGGAAGCCACGGTCGTGGAGGCGACCCCTCGCCGCTTGGCCGCCGCCCAGGAAGCCGGCAGCCGGAGCGCCTTGGCGGCCGCGGAACGACAGGTGCCGGTGGATCCGTGGGGGCGCTTCGCGGTGGCTGGGCTTTCGGCCGGCACCTGGATACTCCGCGCCCGGCAGCAGGAGTGCGCGGCGCCGCCGCTGCCCGTGACGGTCAACCCGCCGGAAGGGGTGATCGAGCTGACCTCGCCGCTGGAGCTGCGCTGCCCCGCCCCCCTCGAGGTGAAGGTGACGCCCCTCGAGTCGATTCCCGCCACCGGACTCGAGGTGGAGGTGTACCCCTTGGGGTTGGAGCAGGACGCCGAGACGCCGCTGGCGGCGGGGGAGGTGGGGGAAGACGGCCGCTGGCGGTCCCCACCCCTGCCGGCGGGCCTCTATCTCGTCATTCTCTCCACGCCGGACGGTGCCACCATGGCCATCCAGGAGGTGAAACTCGAAGGGGAAGCGGCGGAGGTGGAGTTCTCCTTGCGCGTGGTGGTGGTCTCCGGGCGGGTGCTGGAGGGGCGTCGCGGGGTGGCGGCGGAGGTCGACTTCCACGCCCCCGACGACGGAGCGAACCTGGTCGTCCACAGCGATGACGAGGGGAACTTCGTCGCCACCTTCCCCCGCCCCGGCCGCTTCCGCCCGTTCGTGACACTCGCAAAGCCCAGGCAGGTCCTCTCGTTGCCCACTGTCGAGGTCAAGGCGGGGGCGGCCCTCACCCTGCGCCTGCCACACACCCGAGTGCGTGGGGAGGTGCGGCAAGGGGACGGCGTGTCTCCCGCCGCCCGCGCCAGCGTGGAAGCCATCGGCCCTGACGGCTACCCCGCCGCCAAGGCCACCGCCGATGGCGAAGGTCGCTTCGAACTGCGCGGCCTTCCAGCGGGACGCCTCACCCTGGCGGCGACCGCCGGAGGCAAGCGCAGCCGCCCCCTGGAGGTGGAGCTGCTGGAGGGGCGGGAAAGCCAGGTGGTGCTGCTGCTGGAGGACAGCCTAACCGTGCGCTGCCGAGTGCGGGGGGCCGGCGCAGGGGTGGTCGGAGCGCAGGTTCTGGCCTGGGGAGCCGACGCCGCCGGCCGGCTTCTTGCGAGCATCTCGGGCGAGGCGACCACGGGTCCCGATGGCACGGCGGCGGTGGCCCTCGCCCCGGGGGCGGCGCGGGTAAGCGTGGCGGTGCTCGCCCCAGGGTTCGCCCTGTACGAGGCCCCACCGCAGCCGCTGCTGGCCGCCGATGAGCACCTGGAGGTGGCTCTCGACCAGGCCGCCGGCACCCTCGTCGTCGACTCGAACCTGTATGCGGACGATCACGTCCCGTTGCTCGTCAAGGATGGTCGCCCCCTTGTCGTTTCGAGCATGCTCGGGCAGTGGGCCTCCCTGCACGGTAAGCTCCCAGGAGCGACCCAGGAGTGGGAGATTCCCATGCTCCCCCCCGGGCGCTACCGGCTCTGCCGCCTGACCGGCGACGAGGCGGTGGCGGTCCTGGCCGGCCACGCCCTGCCCCGGGCCGCGGCCTGCTCCCAGGAGGGGGTGCTGGCCCCCGGCGGTATGTTGCCACTTTCGCTGCCCCGCCGATAAGACGAGGCGTCGGCGACGCCGCCGGGAGGACGGGCCGGCGCGGATTTCAGCGCAGCGCCTCGGCCGGGGGCAGATCGTCCAGGGGCCAGACCTCGTCGGCCAGCGCCCAGCCGCGCGCCCCGGAGGAGTCCTCGACCCGCAGGTAGGCCCCCGAACGGGCCAGGATGGGCACTACCTCCCCCTCCCGCAGGGTACCCAGGCGCATGGCATGGGGGGAGGCGGCATCGTAAAGGGAGGCGCCGGCGCGGGCGACGGTCCCCTGGGGATGGGTCAGCTTCGGCACCAACCCCGCGGGCAGGGCCAGCACCACCCCCACCCCCAGCGTCACCCAGGTTCCCAGCACCGGCCATCGTGCCCCCGGCGCCAGCCAGCGCGCCGTCGCGTGCAACCCCACCGACAGCGCCAACAGGAGGATGGCGGCCCAGCCCAGTTGCCACCGTCTGGCCAGCTGCCCCACCTCCGCCAGCGGCTGCGGGGCCAGCTCGGCGGGGCTCAGGTTGACCAGTTGCCGCAGCCGGTCCAGCTCGCGTCGCACGCTGGCGTCTCCTGGCTCCAGCTGGCGGCAGCGCAGCAGCGCCCACATAGCCTCGCCTACCCGACCCCGCGCCGCCGCCGCCTGAGCCCAGTTCCAGTACAGGGAGGGGCTCGCGACCCCCTCCGCCGCCAGCTCCCGAAACACCCGGATGCCGGCCACGGCGTCGCCATCGCGAACGGCGGCGGTGGCCTCCCGGAAACGCTCCTCCGGAGGGCCGGCCGCCGCCCAGGTGGCCGCGCAGGCCAGGACCAGAGCTAGTACCCTCACGCGCTCCTCCGCACCAGCTCCTGGGAGCGCCGGACCAGTTCATCCAGCTTCTCGCCGTACTCCCCCAGCTGGGGGGCGTAGCGTACCAGGCGTGCCTCGCGCACCACCGAACGCGCCTGCCGGGCGAGCTCGCTCATCCCCTCTTCCTCTCGCTCCAGATCTCCGAACACCTCGGTGAGGACCCGTTCGATGGCAGCGGCGGCGGTCTCCTTGGAGACGCCCGCTTCCCTGGCCCGCCGCAGGTCGGCCAGAAGCGCCCGCGTGCTGCGGCGCCCCGCCTTGTCCCCGGCCCGCCAGCGGCGCCGCGTGATCAGGGGCGCGGCCAGTAGCAGGGCGTGGGCCCCCAGGGTCAGCGCCAGCGTTGCCATGACCACCCCCGCAGCGGGCTCGCCGGGCCCCCCGGAAACATCGAGATCGGCGCGCAGGGCCAAGGCCGACGAGGTCGGTGCAGAAATGCCCCCACTTGCCGCCGCGGCCGCGGCCGGGCGCACCGTGATGGGGATGGGCGGCGACTCGGCCAGGCGTACCGACCGGGCCGAGGGATCGAAGTGGGGAAAGGCGAGCGCCGGGAGAACCAGCGTTCCCGCCGTTTCGGGCACCACCACAAACTCCCACGCTCGCTCCCCCACCAACCCGGCGGGAGTCGCCCGCAGCTTGTCCACCACCTTGGGCGGATATACCTTCGCCCCCGCCACTTCCACCTGGGGTGCCCGGTCCACCCACTTGAGATTGCCCTTCCCTTCAACCGCCACCCGCAGCTGCACCGCCTCACCCAGCTGCACCTCCCGCCGATCGACGCTGGCGGCCAGGCGAAACGTCCCCACCGCCCCGCCGTACTCCGCCTCGCTCGCCGGGATGGGCAGGACGGTGATCTCCACCGGCTCGCTGGCGCGGGTGACGACCCCCGTTCCGGTCGGGTCGGCGAAAAAGCCGATGCGGCGGGGGATGGCCACCCGAAAGGTGAGCGAGGGCACGAAGAGGGTGCCAGCCCGGGTGGGGTAGAGGAGCCGGCGCATAACCGCAAAGCGCTGATAGGTTTCGCCGTCGCGTGTCACAGGCGCGGGGGTGGGGTTCTCCTCGCGGGGCAGCTCCTCCACCCAGAACCCCGAGAACGATGGGGCCTCCGCCAACTCCAGCCCCGCCACCGAGGTCTGCGTGACGAGGTAAAAGCTCAGCAGCACTGGCTCACCGACAAACACCTGCCGACGTGAGGCTTCCGCCTCGACGAACAGCTTGGCCGGGGTCGCCGATGGCGAGCGGCGCCCAAAGAAACCCTCGAAGGGATCGCGACGGAACATCTCCTCGAAAGGGTCCACGGGGGGAGGGCGGCGCGGCAGCAGACTACCGGGAACCACCTCGATGGTGATCGCCTCCGTGCGGCGCTCTCCGTCGGCGAGTTGTACCGAGGCCGGTCCTATGGTCGCCTGCCCCACTCCGGTGGGACGCAGGAGGAAGACGTACGATCGGCTCTGGGAGATGGCGCCGTTGACGAATGACACCTGGGTGGACACTGATGGCCCCGCCACCACCTCCAGCCCGGTGAGCGCCGGCATGGTGATCTCCCCCCGGGGCGTCGCGTCGGCCAGGGTGATGGTGAGCTGCACCTGGTCCTCCAGGCCGATGCGGGTGGCGTTCACCCGCGCCTCGAAGGTGGCCGCGACGACGGCAACGGGTGCTACCAGCAGGACGGCCGTGGCCATGGCGGCTCGGCGGTGGGGGGGCGCCGTGGGCTGCGCGTTCACCAGTCCCGCCCCTCCCGCTTGCCCTCGCGCAGCTTCGCGAGCCTGCGCCTGTGCTCGGCTTTCTCGTTCTGCTGCAGCGCCTCCAGCAGCTGCATGGCGCGCTCTTTGGGCATGCCCACCTCCCGCTGGAAACGCTGTCGCTCCTGCTCCTCGGGGGTTGGCTGGCGCGGCTCGGGTGGCTGCTGGCCATCGCCTTGCCGCTGCTGCTGGTCCTCCCGGGGGGTCTCTCGCCGCTCCTGCCGCTGTCCCCCCTGCTGGCCCTGGCGCTGCTGCTGCTGTTGCTCCTGCAGCCGGCGCAGCGCCAGCTCCAGGTTGCGGCGGGTGTCCTCGTCACCGGGGATCAGCTGCAGGGCACCGCGGTAGGCCTGCACCGCTCCCTCGTAGTCCTGCTTATAGAACAGGGCGTTGCCCAGGTTGTAGCGGGCCGCCGCCGCCAGCGGAGAGGTGGGTTGACTCCCCAGCGCCTGCAACAGGGGGATGGCCTCCTCCACCTGGCCGGAAGCCACCAGGGCGTCGGCAAGATTGAACAGCGCTCGCTCGTCCTCCGGGCGCAGGGAGGAGGCGGATTGGAAGCGCTCCAGGGCGCGCGGGAAGTCCCCCTCCTTCCATGCCTTCTTCCCCGCCCGTGTCTCGCGCTGAGGCTTGAGGGTGATCTCACCGAGGACGTCGCTGGCCTGCGCCGGTGCCGCAGCCACGCCCAACGCCAGGGCGAGAGCCAGCGCCCCCGGCTGGCGGCGCAGCCGCAAGGGGAGGAGGAGTCCCACGGTGATGGCGAGCAGGGCCACGCCCAACGGCCACTGGTAGCGCTCCTTCGGCCGATACGAATACTCCTGGGCCAGGCTCTTCTGCTCCATTCCCCGCACCGCCGCGGCAATTTGCCAGACCCCGGTATTGGCGGGCGTTGCGCGGGTGTACACACCTCCCGTCTCCCGGGCCAGGCGTTGCAGCACCCCCTCGTCCAGGCGCGAGACCACCACCCTGCCATCACCGTCCTTCTTGAACCCCTGGCGGCGCCCCTCGGCATCGAAGTGGGGGACGGGGGCCCCCGCAGCGGTCCCCACCCCCACGGTGTGAACGATCACCCCCTTGCTGCGGGCGGCGCGCAACCCCCGCTCCACGGCGCCCTCGAGGTCCTCGCCGTCGGAGACCAGCACCACCACCTTGTTGGCCCGCTGCTCGTCGACGAAGAGGGAGAGCGCCGCCTCCAGCCCCGCGCCCAGCGAGGTTCCGGGAGTGGGCAGCATGCCCGGTTCCATGCTCTCCAGAAACAGCGCCACCGCGCCGGCATCCAGGGTGAGTGGCACCAGGGGATAGGCCTCCCCCTCCAGGGCTACGAGGGCCAGGCGGTCGCCCTCCAGGGCGTCCAGCAGTGAGCGAAGGGCGAGGCGGGCGAGGGCAAAGCGGCTGGGCTGAACGTCCTCCGCCGCCATGGAGCCCGAGGTGTCCACCAGCAACACCACGTCCACCCCCTCCCGCTGGAGCTTCTCCCGTACCACTCCCCAACGGGGACCGGCGAGGGCGATGGCCAGTCCGGCCACCCCGAGGGAGAAAAGCCCGAGGCGCACCCACCGCCAGGCCTCGGCAGGCCGCGCTACCACCTTCGGCCACAGGGGGCGGGCCACCAGCTGCGCCGTCCGCTCCCGGTCGCGACGCACGCACCACGCCTCCACCGCCAGCAGCACTGGAATCGCGACCAGCAGGAGAAGCCATAACGGCGCGGCGAAATTCATCCCCCTCCCTCCTACGCCGGTGCCACGCGCAGCCCCGCCGCCCAGGCCGCCGCCGCCGCGGTCAACAACGCTGCGGCGGCGAGCAGGAAGGGGCGGTACAGCTCACGGTAACGGCGGTAGGTCGACACCTTGATTTCGGACTTTTCCAGCTCGTCGATGCGGGCAAAAATCTGGCGCATGGACTCGGGGTTTTCGGCCCGAAAAAACTCCCCCTGGGTTCGCGCCGCCAGGCGTTGCAGCAGACCCTCATCCACTTCCACCTCGGTGGTAACGGTGCGGGTCACCATCCGACCGGTGAAGGGGTCCTGCACCTGCACCGGCATGGGAACCTTGCCTCCGCGCCCCACCAGGACGGTGTAGACCTTCACCCCCATGGCGCGGGCAATGTCGGCGGCGGTGTCGGGGTCGATCTCGCCGGAGTTGTTGGCCCCATCGGTGACCAGTACGATCACCCGGCTCTTGGCCTGGGAGTGGCGCAGCCGGTTCAGGGAGGTGGCCAGCCCCGAGCCGATGGCGGTGCCGTCGGGGAGCTGCCCCAGCTGCACGTCCTCGAGCTGGCGCAGCAGCACGCCGGTGTCGGTGGTGGGAGGCGCCTTGGTGAGGCTGGTGCTGGCAAAGATCACCAGCCCCAGGCGGTCGTTCACGCGCTGGCGAATGAAGCCCGCCACCACATCTTTGGCCACCTGCAGCCGGTTGGCCGGGCGGAAATCCTCGGCGGCCATGGAGCCCGAGATGTCCAGGGCCACCACGATGTCCACCCCCTGGGTGGTGACGTCCCGACGTTCAAAACCGTGCTGAGGGCGGGCCAACGCCACCGCCGCCGCCATCAACCCCAGCCCGGCCAGCAACACCGGCAGGTGGCGCAGCCGCGCCCGCCATCCGGGCACCAGGCGGGAACTCACGCGGCTCAAGGAGGGGAACGCCACGTGCCAGCCACGGCGTTCCCGCACCAGCGCCGCCGCCACCACGGCGGGACCGGCGAGCGCCGCCAGCAGCCACAGCGGCTCGGCAAAGCGAACGCCGGCGAGGACCTCGCTCACGCCGCCTCCCCCTCTCCCACCGCCGTGGCAGCGGCCAACCCCCGCTCCAGCTCGTCGACCACCCCCCGCACCTGATCCAGGTGTCGGCGGGCCCGCGCCTGCTCCCCCGGGTTGCCGGCGAACTTCACCTCGTCGGCGGCGGCGGTCAGCTCCCGTACCCTTCCCGCCACGTTGCCGGCCACCGGGTGGTCGCGCAGAAAAGCAAAGGTTTCCGCCGAGGTCATCTCCAGCACCGGCGCCGCCAGGCGCCGCTCCAGGTAGCGCTTGGCGATGGCCACCACCTCAATGTAAAAGGCCCGCAGCTCCCCGCGCTCCAGCAGTCCCGCCGCCTCCAGACGCCGCAGCGCCCCCAGCGCCTCCTCGGCGGGAGGAACCTCTGGCACGGGCGCCCGCTCCGTGATGCCGGCGGCTCGCCGACGCCGCCGCCACCACCAGACTGCGGCGCTCACCAGCCCGGCCAAGAGCACGCCCAACGCGATCCAGAAGGGCGCCCCGGCGGGCAGCCCCACCGGCGGGCGCAGGTCAGCCAGCCGTTGCTCCTCGGGATCGTCGGGCAGCAGTGAAGAAACCTTGATCGCCAACGGCGCCGTAGCGACCTCCCCGCGGGTGCCATCGGGCTGCTCGCAGGTGGCCGTCACCGCCGGGATGGTCACCTCGTCGAGGCCGAACACCGTTGCCCGGTAGACTGCTACGTTGGCCTCGGGCGAGGTCTCGATCCTCTCCAGGGTCACCTCGGGGGTGATGACTTCGGGCGGAAAACTCCAGCGGGTGGAGGTTGGGGCCTCAACCCGCACCTCCACGGTGAAGGGCTCGCCCACCGTCACCGTGGTGGCGGAGGGAACCGCCACCGCCCGGACCGTCTCGGCCCAGGCCGCCGCCGGCCCGACCAGTGCCAGCGCCGCCACCAGAAGAGCCACTCCCCTCATCGGCGCTTCTCCCGGGCGGCGAAGAAGGCCGCCAGCGGCCGCTCGTACGACTCGGCGGTGGAGAGGGAGAGTACGTCCAGACGGGCCCGGCGGAGGGGCTCGCGCACCGCCTCCAGGGAAACCGGGGCCAGGCGCCGCCGCACCCAGGGGTCGGAGGTATCCACCACCCGCACTTCGCCGGTTTCGGGGTCGGCGAAGGTCACCATGCCCACCGCCGGCACCTCCACCTCCCGCGGATCCCACAGGTGCAGGGCGATCACATCGTGGCGGCGGCGCAGCATGCGCAGGGGGCTTTCCAGCTCGCCGTCCTGAAAATCGGAAATCACCGCCACGATGCCCCGCCGCTTCATCACCCGGAAGGCGAAACGCGCCGCCCCGGCGATCTCCGTGCCTCGACCGGCGGGCTCGAAGGCGAGCAAATCGTGAACGATGCGCAGGGCGTGGTCGGTGCCACGCCCGGGGGGAAGGTAGCGCTCCACCCGGTCGGTGAACAGCACGGCGCCCACCCGGTCGTGGTTGGCCACCGCCGAGAACGCCAGCACCGCCGCCAGCTCCGCTGCCAGATCGCGCTTGATGAGGAATCCCGAGCCGAAGCGCTGGGAGCCCGAAACGTCCACCAGCAGCAAGAGGGTGAGATCGCGCTCCTCCACATAGCGCTTGACGTACGCCTGGCCCAGCCGCGCGGTGACGTTCCAGTCGATGGTGCGCACGTCGTCGCCGGGCTGGTACTCGCGCACCTCAGCGAACTCCATGCCGCGCCCCTTGAACACCGCGCTATAGGCCCCCACCACCCCCGACTCCAGGATCACCCGGGTGCGCAGTCGGATGCGCCGGACCTTGGCGATGGTTTCCCGGTCAAGCACGGGCGAGACCCCTCACGGCACCTCGACGCGCTCCAGCAGGCGATCGATGAACTGGTCGGTGGTGACGTTCTCGGCTTCCGCCTCGTAGGTCAAGATGATGCGGTGGCGCAGGACGTCGTGGGCGATGGCCTTGACGTCCTCGGGGATGACGAAGCCGCGGCCAGCCAAAAAGGCCATCGCCCGCGCCGCCTGGGAAAAGGCCAGGGTGGCCCGGGGAGAGGCCCCGAAGGCCACCAGGTGCGCCGCCTCGCCCAGGCCCACCGCCGCCGGAGTGCGGGTGGCCCGCACCAGGGTCACCATATAGTCGCGGATGCGCTCGTCCAGGTGGACCTCCAGGGTGCGCCGCTGCAGCCGCAACACCGCGGCGCGGTCCAGCACCCGGGCCACCGCCGGCACCTGGCCGGACAGCATGCGGTCCAGAATGCCCCGCTCCTCCCCCTCCGACGGGTAGGCCACCTTGGTTTTGAAGAGGAAGCGGTCCACCTGCGCCTCGGGGAGCGGGTAGGTGCCCTCCTGCTCGATGGGGTTCTGGGTGGCGAAAACCAGAAACGGCTCCGGCAGGGGATAGGTGGCGTCCCCCAACGTCACCTGGCGCTCCTGCATGGCCTCCAGTAGCGCCGACTGTACCTTGGCCGGCGCCCGGTTGATCTCGTCGGCCAGCAGCAGGCTGGTGAACACTGGCCCCTTGCGGGCCACGAAGTCGCCCGTCTTCTGCTGGTACACCATGGTGCCGATGAGATCGGCGGGCAGGAGATCCGGGGTGAACTGGATGCGCGCGAAGGGCAGCTCCAGCACCTCGCCCAGGGTCCTCACCGCCAACGTCTTGGCCAGCCCTGGCACACCCTCCACCAAGATATGTCCACGGCACAGCAGCGTGGCCAGCAGGCGCTCCAGCAGCGCCCCCTGTCCGACGATCACCTTCCTGACTTCATGAAGCGCCGATTGCAGCTCCAGCGCTTCCTCGCGCACCGTTTCGTTCAAGATTTTGAGGTTTGCCTCGACCCCCGCCGACATGCCACCTCCTTACAGACCTCACCCCCAACGGGGCACCAGCCCGGCGGGGCAATGCAACGTATATGCCCGCCTGGGGGGCTGCATCGCCCCCCGCACGGTGCCGAAATGGCGCTGCTTGCGGGACGAAAGGGCGCACGGCGGGGCGCCCCGCGCGCGGCGGGGCGCCCCGCGCGCGGCGGGGTTGCGCTGCACCCGGCGGTGGGGTACACTTTGACCAGTAACCACGACTCAGCCTCCTTTCCCGACGGCGGAATCTCCGTGGGCCGGGACGCCAGACTGGCGTGGCTGAGGCGGACTCGAGTACACTTACCCGGTCCCCCGCGGGTGTCGGAAGGAGAAGTGTAAGATGAGAGCACGTCCGAGAATCACGATTCCCACGAGGCTAATGGCGGTTCTGCTGGCAGCGGGTGCGGCACACGCCCAGATAACCGCCTGGGAGGCGGCGTCGTATCGGCCGCCGGTGCTGATCGACTCCGAGGCGCCCCGCAAAGGCGCGGCCCTGGCGTACCCGCGCTTGTCGGCCGGGCTCAACAGGGTGCTGGAGAGCCGCGACGAGCTCACCGCCGCCGCCGCGTCCGGCTTCAAGGTGGCCAATGACCGCCTCCAGGTGCACATCGAGACCAGCGAAGCTGCGGTCGCAGAGCTGGTGGCGTGGCTGGAGCTGGAGGGCGCGCAGCAGATTTCCTCGGCCTACCACCTGGTGCAGGCCCACGTATTACCCTCCACCCTGCGCGCCCTGGCCGCTCACCCTGACGTGATCGCGGTGCGCAAGCCCCACTATTACCAGCCCAGCCCGGAAGAGAAGGAGATCCGGGCTCGTATCATGTCCGGCTCCAAGGTCACCGAGGCGCTGGCCGCCATGAACGTGCCCGCCTGGCACAACGCCGGCATTCGCGGCCAGGGGGTCAAAGTCGGCGTGATCGACGGCGGCTTCACCGGCTACCAGAGCCTGCTGGGCAGCGACCTGCCCCCCGCCAACAAGGTGTTCGTGTGGTCGCCGGGGGCGGCGAACATGAACAACTCCGAGCACGGCCTCATGTGCGCCGAGATCGTCACCGACATCGCCCCGGCCATCGATGGGCTGTACCTGGCAGCGGTCACTACCGAGGTGGACATCGTCAACGCCACCCAGTGGATGCGGAGCCAGGGGGTGCGAGTGATCACCATGTCGCTGGGGTGGCTGTCCTGGGGCCCGGGCGACGGCACCGGGATCCTTGCCAATAACATTAACTCCTTTGTCAATGCCGGCGGATTCTGGTCCAACTCGGCGGGCAACTCGCGCCTGGCCCACTGGCAGGGCAACTGGGTGGATGCGGACGGCGACGGCTGGCTGGAGTTCGACAGTGCGGGGCGCATCGTCAACTGCATCACCTCGGATGGGGTCAACTGCGCCATCATAGCCTCGGGCATCGGCATTGCCGCATCGCTCATTTGGAACCAGTGGGACGCTCCGCAGACCGACCTGGATTTTTACATCGTCAAGTATAATCAGGCGGCGCAGCAGTGGCAGGTGCTGGGCAAATCGGAGGGGGACCAGAGCGGCCAGGCGGGCCAGCAGCCCGTCGAGGAGGATTTCGACGTTCAGGTCACCAACGAGGAAACGGCCTATGGCTTTGCCGTCAAACGCTGGTCGGGGCCGACCAACGTGCAGCTGGAGTTTTTCAACCGGTTCGACTCGAACCCCTTGCGAGTGAACATCCAGGAGGGCTCGATCACCCCACCGGCGGACACGGCCACCGCCGTGGCGGCCGCGGCTCTGAACGTCAACACCTTTGCCCTCAAGGCGTACAGCTCCAAGGGACCCACCAACGGGCCGGGTGGGGCCCTCACCGGTGGTTTCATCAAGCCGGATTTCTCCGCCTTCGCCGACGTTTCCTGCCACGCCTACGGCGATGGGCAGTGCGGCGGCACCTCCTCGGCGGCGCCCCACATCGGCGGCGCGGCGGCGCTGGTGCTCTCGGGCTACCCCTCCTATACCGGCGTGCAGATCCGCCAGTACCTGGAGGCTAACGCGGTGGACATGGGACCTTCGGGGAAGGATAACGACTACGGCACCGGCCGCCTGCGGCTCGGCTCTCCTCCCGCTTCCTCCTGCAACTACAGCATTTCCCCGACCAGCCGCAGCCACGGCTCGGGGGCGGAAAACGGCACCGTCGCCGTGACCACCACCTCCGGGTGTTCCTGGACCGCCCAGAGCAACGCCGGGTGGATCACCGTCACCGGCGGCGCCTCCGGCAACGGTAACGGCACCGTCAGCTACTCGGTGGTGGCCAACGGCGCCTCCAGCCAGCGCACCGGGACCATGACCATCGCCGGGAAGACCTTTACAGTCACCCAGGCGGGGTCCGGCAGTCCACCCCCTTCGGGGCAGGCCACCTGGGTTGAGGCAGTGATTAACCTCAACACCTCGGGCGGCGACCGCTGGCGCAGCGATGTGGCCGTCTACAACGCCGGAACGGCGCCAGCCACCATCAATTTCCGCGTCCACCTGGACAGCGGCGGCATCGTGGAGGCCACCTCCCAGACCCCAGTGCCGGCGGGGGGACAGGGCTACTTCGTCGATCTGGTCGGGCAGTTGCAGCGCAGCGACAAGGGCTCCCTGGAGGTGTGGTCGAGCCAGCCACTGGTGCTCACCTCCCGCACGTATAACGACCGGGGCACCGCCGGAACCTACGGCCAGTTCTACGATGGCTACTCCCCCTCCCAGGGTCTGGCCGCCAACCAGGTGGGGGTGATCCCGCAGCTGCGTCAGGACGCCAACTTCAGGACCAACATCTCGGCCACCAATACCGGCACCTCGCCGGCCTCGGTGACGCTGACCCTGCATCTGACCAACGGCACCCAAGTGTGGAGTGACACCCGCACCATCCAGCCGGGGCGGTTCTACCAGTGGGTGAGACCGTTCCAGACCGCCGGCCAGACCAACGTGGTCAGCGGCTTTGCCCGCATCCGGGTCAACTCCGGCTCCGGGGTCATCGCCTCGGGATCGGTGATCGACGGCCGCACCGGCGACCCCTTCACCATCCCCGCCAAACGCATTCAGTAACCATCAAGGCCCCCGGAGTTGTTCGCTCCGGGGGCCTTGCTTCCTGCGCGCCGCCCTGGTCGGTCAGCGGAAGCTCATCAGTGCATCCCCTCATCGTCAAAGATCTCAACAACACCGATCACGCGGGTGAGCAGCAGAACCTTGCGCACGCGATCCTCCCCGTGCACGAGCTTCCAGCTGGCGCCGCGGGTCGTCGCCGTCGCCTTGGCCCGCACCAACTCGCCCAAACCGCCGGAGTCCATAGTGGTACAGCCTTTGAGGTCGGTCAGAATCCGGCTTCTGCCGGCATCGAACACCCGGACGATCGCCTGGCTTAGCGTCACGTCCCCCTCGCCGATGGTGAGCCGGCCACTCACGGCCAGGATGGCCACGCCCAGATCCACCCCTGTCGTGATCCGCACCCCCCCCTCCGCATCCAGGCCCTTGGCAGCCGGGCGCCCGCGCGATTTCGCCCGCCGAGCGCCTGACCCTTCGTCGGGGTG
The DNA here is from genome assembly GCA_937924755.1 of uncultured bacterium. Lineage (GTDB taxonomy): Bacteria > Acidobacteriota > Thermoanaerobaculia > Thermoanaerobaculales > Thermoanaerobaculaceae > CALEVZ01. The sequence goes on along the minus strand of CALEVZ010000064.1, from coordinate 15,112 downwards.
CGATGCGACCGATATGGTATTCCAAGCCAGGGCAGTGCCCCCGACAACGCCAGGGCACCGGGCAGAGGGACGCTGACATCGCCGGGAAACGCGAGCTGCGGACCATGACCGGCGGGGGGAAAGTTTTCCCAGAAGGGGAGGCGCAGCTCCACACGCGAGAAAATGGGGCCACCGACCCCCAGGGCCGAGGATGGACGTCATTTGCAGTATGGCGTACTCTGCGGGTATCAGGGTGGCGATTCGTGTCGACGGCGCTCGAGCACCTCAAGGGGAAGTACGAAATTCTGGAAAAGCTCCAGGAGGGTGGCATGGGCGCCGTGTACAAGGTGCGCCACCGGCTGCTGGACGAGGTGCGGGTCATCAAGGTGGTGCGCCCCCAGTTCAAGCGCGACGAAGACGTCAAGGCCCGTTTCCTGCGCGAGGCGCGCACGGTCATCAAGTTACGCCACCCCAACATCGCACAGCTTTTCGACTTCTCCATCGACGCCGACGAGAACGCCTTCATCGTCATGGAGTTCATCGACGGAGTCACGTTTCTGGAGCTGCTCCGCCGCGCCCGCGTGCTGCCCATCTCGCTGGTGCTGGAGATGTCCCGCCAGAGCCTGGAGGCGCTACGCTACCTGCACCGGCGCAGCATCGTGCACCGCGACATCGCTCCCGACAACCTCATGCTCACCCGCGACGAGGACGGTTCGCCGCTGGTCAAGCTGATCGACCTGGGGGTGGCCAAGACCCTGGAGGGGGGCTCCAACTTCACCGTCGCCGGCACCTTCCTGGGCAAGGTGCGCTACGCCTCCCCGGAGCAGTTTCGCTCCCAGGAGGGGATCCAGGTGGAGCCGCGCTCCGATTTGTACTCCTTCGGGGTGGTGCTCTACCAGCTCTTGACCGGCACCCTGCCGGTGCGGGGCACCTCGCTCTCGACGCTGATCGCCGGCCACCTGCTGGAGCCACCCATCCCCTTCACCGAGACCGACCCCGAGGGCCGAGTGCCGGAGGATCTGCGCCAGCTCGTCTTGCAGGCCCTGGCCAAGAAGCCCGAGGATCGCCCGGCGAGCGCCGGCGTCTTCATTCAGGCGCTGGAGGAGATTCAGCAGCGCTACCCCCTTGAGCTCGCGGAGTTTGACCGTCTTCTCACCGCCCCGGACTTGCCCACCACCAAGTTGCCGGTGGTCAAGCCCGGGTCCACCCAGGATCGCCTGGATGAGCAGTTTCGGCTCATCGCCACCGCCCTGCCCAAGGAACGCCCGGTCTGGCTGGACCCGCGCCTGCAGCCAATGGAAGCCTCCGTCTCCGAGGCTGCCGGAAGCGAGGTCAAGAGTTCAGCCGCCGAGGAGAACCCCAAAGCTGCCGCCGAGGTCCCCACCATGGCAACCCCGCTTCCCGTGGCCCCCGTGTCACCGCCCCAGCCCCCGGCCCCGGCACCCGCTGCGGAGGCCGCTCCCAGCGCCAGCTCACCAGCGTCTGCCCCCTGGGCCGAGGACCTCGTGCGGGAGGTGGAAGCCCTCCTGGACGAGGGGGAGGCCACCCGAGCCCGGCGGGCCATAGCGCAGGCTCGGGAGGAGGCGGGGGATGTTTCCGCCCTGGTGCGGCTGGAAAAGAAGGTTGAGGACTCAGAACGCGACAAGAGACGCAGCCAGGCCGCTGCCCTGCTGGTGGAAGCGAGGGTGGCGGTGGGGATGGACGACCCCGAGGCCGCCCGCCGCCACCTCAAGGCCGTGCTCCGCCTGGACCCGGAGAACGGCGAGGCCATGCGGCTGCTCACCCAGGTCAACCGGCGGCAGGAGCAGCGCCGCAGCCAGCAACTCACCGTCGACGAAGCGTTCAACCGCGCCACCACCGCCCTCGCCCGGGGGGATCTCGAGGAGGCCGAGCGCATCGCCGCCCGGCTAGAGGCGGGCCTTGCCGCCGCCGACCAGGCGAACCGCATCCGTGCAGCCATCGCCGAGATTCGCGAGCGACAACGACAGGAAAAGGTGAGCGAGCTCCTGGGGCGCGCGCGGGCGGCCGCCGAGTCGCAGCGCTTCTCGGAGGCCGAGGCCAGCCTCAAGCAGGCGCTCCAGCTCAACCCCAACGACACCCTGATCGGCAGCGTGCTGGCCTCGACCCGGCGCGCCTGGGAAGAGCACGAGGCGCGTCTTCGCCAGGAGCAGGCGGTCGCCAGCGTCGCCCGGCGCGTCGAGATGCTGCTGCAGGCCGAGGAGGTGGACGAGGCCCGCCAAGTGGTCGAGCAGGCGATGACCCAGCTGGGTCCTGCTGAGGGGCTGGTCGCCCTGCAGCAGAGAGTTGATCGGCTCGCCGCCGAGGCTGCCGCGTGGAACAGCGCCCGCGCCATCGTCGCCGAGGCGCGCCAGCTGCTGCGCGGGGGCCACGGCACCCGGGCGCTCGCCCGCCTGGAGGACGCGCGGACGGCCGCCGCCCCGTTCGAGGAGGTCCTAGCCTACATCGCCGAGGAAGAACAGCTGGCCCGGGAGCGGCTGGAGGATTCCCGCCGTACCCGTGAAGTGGCCGAGGCCTGTCGGCGTATCGAGGCGCTGCTCGCCGGCGGGCACCTGGAGGAGGCGGGACGCGCCCTCGCCCTGGCCGACAAGCTCTTCCCGCGCCAAGCGGAGCTCCTGCTGCTCTACCAGCAGCTGGAGCACGCCCGGGAGGAGCAGCGCGCCAGCATTGCCGCTGAACTCGCGGCGCGCGCCCGCGAGCTGGCCGCCGGAAACCGGTTCGAACCCGCCATCCGCCTCGTCAATGAGGCGTTGGCGGCCCACGCGGAGCTGCAACAGACCCTCGGCCCGCTGCTGGAGGAGCTGCGGCGGGCAGAGGCGGTCTACACCGTGTCCTCTTGCCTGGCGCGGGGCGATCTGGCTGCCGCCCGGCGGGCGCTCACCCTCGCCGAAAAGATGTTCCCCGGCGATGAGCAGCTGGCCGTGCTCCGCCAGCACATCCAGCCCTGAGAACGCGCCAGCGGGGGGAGCGGGCGATCGAGGATCGCCCCCCCTCGCCCGGCGGGTTGGCTACTGCAGGCCGCGGCGGGCCAGGAGCGGCGCCACGTCCGGCTCGCGCCCGCGGAAGCGCACGTACAAGGTCATGGGGTCCTCGGTACCCCCCTGCTCCAGGATGTGTTTGCGAAAGGCCTGGGCGGTAGCGCGGTCGAACAGCCCCTTCTCCTTGAAAGCCTCGAAGGCGTCGGCGTCCAGCACCTCCGCCCAGACGTAGCTGTAGTACCCGGCCGCGTAGCCGCCCACGATGTGGCTGAAGTACCAGGAGTGGTAGCGAGGCGGGATGGCCCGGGGCAGGCCCATGCGCTCGAGTGACGCCCGCTCGAAGGCCACCGTGTCCACCGGGGTGACGTCGGTGAGGGTGTGCCAGTCCATGTCCAGCAGGGAGGCGGCCAGGTACTCGGTGGTCGCAAATCCTTGGTTGAAGGTCTCGGCCCGTTGCATGGTGTCGATGAACTCGGCGGGCAAAGGCTCGCCGGTCTGCCAGTGGCGGGCGTAGTGGGCCAGCACCTCCGGCGCCCGCGCCCAGTTTTCCATGATTTGCGAAGGCAGCTCCACGAAGTCCCGCGGCACCGACGTCCCCGACAGGGAGCGGTAGCGACAGTTGGACAGTAGCTGATGCAGGCCATGCCCCAGCTCGTGGAAGAGGGTCTCCACCTCGTCCAGGGACAGCAGAGCCGGGGCGTCGGCGGTGGGGCGGGAGAAGTTCCCGACGTTCACGACCACCGGTGCGACCCTCTGGCCGTTTCTGATCCACTGCTTGCGGTAGGTGGAGGACCACGCGCCCCCGCGCTTGCCCGGCCGCGGGTGGTAGTCCACGTAAAAGATGCCGATGTGACTTCCGTCGTCTTCCTTCACCTCGAAGACGCGCACCTCGGGGTGGTAGACGGGGAGGTCGCGGCGCTCGGTGAAGGTGATGCCGTAGAGCTGGTTGGCCACCCAGAACGCCCCCTCCAGGACCCTATCCAGGGAGAAGTAGGGGCGCAGGGCGTCCTCGTCGAAGGCGTACTTGGCAGCCTTCACCCGGCGGGCGTAGTAGCGCCAGTCCCACGACTCCAGGGGCGGCGGCACCCGGTCGGCCACCATCATGGTCTCCAGCTCCCCCTGCTCCCGGGCCGCCACCGCCAGCGCCCTGGGCCACAGGCGATCCAGCAGCTGCCGGACGTTTGCAGGGGTCTTGGCCATGCTCTTCTCCAGCTGGAACTCGGCCCAGGTGGGGTAGCCGAGCAGCTGCGCCTTCTCGACCCGCAGCGCGGCGATGCGGGCCAGGATACCGGTGTTGTCGTGGGGGGTTCCCGCGCCGGCGCGCTGCAGGTAGGCCTGCATGATCTCGCGGCGCAGCTCGCGGTTGTCCGCCCCCTCCAGGAAAGGCCACAGGCTGGGCCAGTGCAGGGTGAACACCCATTTCCCCTCCAGCCCGGCGGCCCTGGCGGCGGCGGCCGCCCCGGCGATCACCCGTTCGTCGAGGCCGGCGAGGTCAGCAGGGTTGTCGATCACCAGGCGGTAGCCGTTGGTGGCTGCCAAAACGTTGTCGCCGAACTTCACCCCCAGCGCGGCCAGCTCCTCGTTGATGGCCTTCATGCGCTCCTTCTGCTGCGGCGACAGCAGCGAGCCGGCGCGCACGAAGTCGGTGTACACCTCCTCCAGCAGACGACGGTCCTCCTGGCCCAGGGGCAGCGACTCACGCCGGTCCCAGACCGTCTTGATGCGGGCGAAAAGTTTCTCGTCCAGGGCGATACGGTCCCGGTGGGCGGCTAGCCTGGGGGTGATGACCCGGGCCACCTCCTGCAGGGCGTCGTTGGTCTCCGCCGAACGGAGGTTTGAAAACACGCTGGCCACGGCGTCCAAGAGCTCTCCGGCGTCGTCCAGCGCGGCCACCGAGTTGGCGAAAGTGGGCGGCTCCGGGTTGCCGGCAATAGCGGCAACCTCCTCCAGGTGCCGCCGCATCGCCTCCTCAAAGGCGGGCAGGAAGTGCTCCGACCGGATGGCCGCAAAGGGCGGCACGCCAAAAGGAGTCGTCCACGGCGCCAGCAGGGGATTGGCGTCGGCCGCCGGCGTCGACGCGGGGGACACTGCCGGACGCGGTGCGGCGGAGCAGGAAAACAGCACTCCCAACAGGACAAACGCCGCGAGGATCGCGGCCGGGTGACGGAGCGGGCGTGGCGTTTTCATGGTCATGAATGTACCACGGAACGTGACGATCCTGCAGGTCACCCACGACGCCGTGACGAGCGGCGAACTCGGTGGGGACCACGCCCACCACCGCCTCCTCCTCGATCGCCCGCGGGCAGGGGTCGCTCCTTCCGGCCATCATCACGTAGGCCCCCCGGGGGAGGGCTCGCAGCCGCTGGCTGACCGAACCCGGCGGCCGCCTCGCCCACGGTGAACTCCCAGGCGCATGCCGCACCGGGCGGCGCGTCGGGGGGGCAGTGGAGACAGGTGACGCGAATGCGCGGGTCCACGGCCCGCGCGAAGGAGGCGAATTCCACCTCCCCCACCGGGCGGCACGGAAAGTCCGCCAGCCCCTTGCGCCGCCGCGTCTCCTGCACCCGGCAGCGGTCCATGACGAAGCGCAGCCGCGCGCCGTCTTCCAACCACTCGCAGTGCTGCCGGTTGATCAGCGCGTACATGCGCAGGCCGAGCGCCTTCTCGAGAGCGGCCAACCCCCCGTCGGGCGCGAGGCCGAAAGCCTCGCGGATACGGCGCGCCTAGGCGGCGGCGAAGACACCCCACGCCTCGGCGTCCAGGCGCACCGCCTCCGCGAGGCCGTGGCGCCGCTCGTCGGCGAGGAACCAGCACCCGTCGTGCGCCAGCCAGTTCTTGGCGAACACCTCCAGAGCTCGTAGGAGCTGGTCACGACTCATGCCCGCAAAACCGCGAGTTCTCATCGGTTCAAGCTCCAATCCCCAACCCACCTGCGCGGCGGCGGGCACGCGCACCGTGAAAATGCGCCCGGGGTCGGGCGCCACCGCCCGGTTCGAGAGGCCCGAGCGGCGGCACCACTGCCGACACCCCCACCGGACGCTCCTCGCAGGTCGCCGGCGTGTGCGCCGGGGGATGCGGGGGCCGACGTGCCGTCACCCGCTTACCCCACGCCGGTGCCCCGCCGCGTCATCACCTCTTGGTGGTGTGGCGAGCCCTCGCGCAGCATCGCCTTGCCGCAGCGCGGGCAGCGAGCCTTTCGACACGGCACCCCCGACAGATGTGCCTCGCGGTGACCGCATCCCACGCAGACGCAAAAACCGCCGTCGCCCGCACCGCCCGATCTCGTTCCCTCCATCCCTGCACCTCCCCGGCGCTGGTCACGCCTGGTGGTCAAGCCTCGTGCTCTTGACATAAGGTGTAAGGTGACGCCCCTCGCAACCGCTCCCCTGCGAGGCCAGCTCTCCCCGCAGGCGGGCCCCGACGAGGGCGCGCGGCGTGCCGCCCGGAATGCCGAGGACCACGTCGATACTGTACGCCTGAAACATCTGCTGAGCCCGCGGACCCATGCCCCCCGCCAGCACCGCCCCGACCGGGAGGGAACACAGCCAGGCGGGAAAGACTCCCTGCTCGTGGGGCGGCGCCTGGACCCGGCGCTCGGCCAGGCCCTCGGCGCCCCCGTCGGTCGTCTCGAAGATGAGAAAGCCATCCGCCGCGCCGAAGTGCTCAGAGAACCGCTCGCCCACAACCGGTACCGCGATGGTCGACACGTTCGTCTCCTTTCCCGTCCGCTCCTTCGAGCCCCAGGCGGGCCCTGCCCGCGCACCTCGGCGTGCGCTACCCTCGGCCGCCCCGGTCGGCGTCGTCGCCGCCGCTCTCTCCCGCCGGCCGCCACACCCGCCGCCCCTGACCGCCGCCATGACAGCGCCCGCGGCCTCCCCCATGCGGCGCGCCTCCGCGGCCGACGTCGCGGGCCGACTCGCCAGCCGCCCGGGCAGGCGGCGCGGCGTTGCCGGCTGCACCGAATCGATGGCGGCGGCGGCATCGTCCAGCGTTTTCCCTCTCAGGCATCGTTCTCTCCTTTCTTCCCAGGTCCCTCGACCGATACCGCCCCGCGGTCGCAGCGGCCTGCAGCGTGTTCCCCGTGGCAGCGACATCCCCGCCCGCGCCGCCGCCCCCACCCGTGCACCGGGCAGGGCTCGCCGGTGGCCTGAACCTCCTCCACCGGCCCGTCGACGAACAGCAGCACCCGGCCCTCCAGCAGCGCCTGGGCCACCGTGCGCCGGGCCCGCTCCAGCACCCGCCCGAAGGTGGGACGGGAAACCCCCATGCGCTCCGCCGCCGCCTCGTGGTAGAGCCCCTCCAGGTCGGCCAGTCGCAGGGCCTCCAGCTCGTCGTGGGACAGAGTCACCACCGGGAGCTCCCGCGCCGGCACCCCTATGGGCTTGAAGCCGGGGAGAGGAAAACGGCAGCCAACCCGACGCGGCAGGGGAGGTCGTCCCATCGATTATTGACATATGCTCAAAATAGTCCCGTGTCAAGGGCAACCGCGCGACGCCGAAGAACCCTGGGAGAGGCGGCAGGTGCCCCTCACCCCGCTTTTTTCGTCAGCCGCGCAGGGCCTCCACGGGGGTGAGGCGGGAGGCCGACAGGGAGGGGAACACCCCGGCGAAGGCGCCGGCGGCCACGGCGAAGGAAATCCCCAGCCCCAGCCCCAGCGGGGAGAGAGGCAAGCCGGCCTCGAACTGGGGCGAAAGCAGCGCGGCCAGCAGCGCGCCCAGACCGCACCCCAACACTCCGCCCAGCGCCGACAGGGTCGTGGACTCCACCAGGAACTGCAGCAGGATGGCTCCGTCGGTGGCGCCGATGGCCTTGCGCAAGCCGATTTCGTACAAGCGCTCGACCAGCGAGATTTTCATCACCGAGTAAATCCCCACCCCGCCCACCAGCAGGGAGATGCCGGCGATGGAGGCCAGCACGATGGTCCAGTTGCGCAGCAGCACGGTGATTTCCTTTTCGGCCCGCAGGATCTCGTCGGCGATGTTCTCCACCTCGAAGTCGGTGATGCCGCGGTGGGCCCGCCGCAGCAGGCGCTCCACCTCGGCCTTGACCAGGTGCAGGTTCTCCTTGTCGGCGGTGCGCACCGACAGGATGGCCACGCGTTCCCCGCCCTGCACGGCGGCGGCGTAGGTGGCGAGAGGAATCAGCACCCCCTGCATCTCCCGCCGCGTCCATCCCGAGTTGGCGAAGCGGTTGCCGAGACGCGTCTGCACCCCCACCACCCGAAACAGCGCCTCGCCGATGCGCACCTCGCGCCCCACCGGGTTGTCGGTGCCGAACAGCGTCTCGGCCAGCTCGGCGCCCAGCACCGCCACCTTGCGCCGCTCTTCCTCGTCGGAGGGCACGAACCAGCGGCCGGACCGCACCTCGCGGTCGTGCACGTCGGCGTACGAGGGCGTGACCCCGTGCACCCGCGCCCGCCGGGCCACGCCCCGCGCCGTCACCACCCGCTCACTGATCTGCACCGCTGCCACCGCCTGCAGCGACTCCGCGCCCTCGCGGACGACGGCCAGATCCCGCGCCGACAGGCCCCGCGAGATCCCCTGCTTCTTGCGCTCGGTGAGATCTTCGGGGGGACGGGCCGAGACGAACATCACGCCGTCGAAACCCAGCCCGCGGATGCCGTCCCACACCATGACCTTGACGCCCTCGATGAGGGTCACCATGAGCACCACCGCCAGCGTGCCGAGGATCACCCCGAACAGGGTCAAACCCGAACGCAGCTTGTGCGCCCAGATTTCGGCCATCGTGGCTCGCACCGCCTCGCCGAAGGCCACGCCTTTCATCACTCGGTCCTCAGCGCCACCACCGGATCCAACCGCGCCGCCTTCACCGCCGGGAAGAAGCCGAACACCACGCCCACCGTCGACGCGCACGCCGGCGCCGCCGCCACCATCGCCGGCGTCAGCACCGCCGCCTGATCCAGCAGGCGGGCGATGGCGTGGACGAACCCCACTCCCAGAAGCAGCCCCGCAAGTCCCCCAAACCCGGTCACCACCAGGCTTTCCAGGAGGAACTGCACGAAGATGTGCCACCCCCTGGCGCCCAGGGCCTTGCGCACCCCCACCTCGCGCACGCGCTCGCGGAAGCTGGCCATCATGATGTTGGCGACCACGATCCCCCCCACCACCAGCGAGATGACGCCGCACACCAGAAAGGTGAGATCGTAGATCCGCCCCTGCTCGTTCATCTGCTGCAGGCGGTCCTGGCGGTCGAAGACCTGGAAATCCTCCACGCCGTGCCGGGACAGCAGCAGCCGGGACAGCGCCGGGACCGCCTCCTTGTGGGCCTTGGGGTGCGCGAGACGCAGGCCGAGCTCGTCCACCCGGCGCGCGCCGGCGCCCACCTGACGCGCCTGCATGGCGGTGACCGGCACCAGCACCAGCTCGTTCATCCAGCCGAGGGCGTTCCACGTCTCGCTGCGGTTCCAGTAGAACTCGCGGCGTTCGAGGACGCCGACGACGCGAAAGGCGTTGTCGCCGACGCGCAGCGTCCGGCCGAGGGGGTTGTCGCTGCCGAAGAACTCGTGCGCCCGCTCGGCGCCCAGGACCACCACCGCCGCGGAGGTGGCGAGGTCGTCGTCGCTCAGGAAGCGGCCGGCGGCGAGGCGCAGCTCGTGCAACTCCGCGTAGCCCGGCGTCACCGCGGTGACCGGGTAGCTCTTACCGGCCTGCGGCGACCGCAGCAGGGCGCGGCGGCGCACCGCCGGCTCGATGAGGTCGAAGCCCGGAATACCGGCCCGGATTGCCGCCGCATCGTCGAGGGTGAGCCCGCGGCTGGAGCGCTCCCGCGCCGAAGTGCGCACGTTCTCGGCGGGCCTGGGGTAGACCGTCACCTTGAGCACCCCGCCCGTTTCGGCCATGTAGTTGAGGCTTTGCTGCCGCCCACCGGCGGTCAGGCCCATGGTACCCACGACCGAGGCCACGCCGAGAACGACGCCGAGGGTCTGCAGGGCGGTGCGCCCGCCGTACGCGCGCACGTCGGCGACCCCGTCGGCGATCACGTCGAAGAGCGTCATGCCGCCCTCGCCTGGTCTTCGCTGACCCGGCCGTCGACGATGCGGACGATGCGCCGGGCGTGCGCCGCCACCCCCGCGTCGTGGGTGACGAGGATGACCGTCTGCCCGATCCCGTTCAAGGCGTCGAAGACCTCCATGACCTCCGCGCCGGTGGTCTGGTCCAGGTTACCGGTGGGTTCATCGGCCAACAGCATGCGCGGCCTTGTGACCAGCGCCCGGGCGATGGCGGCGCGCTGTCGTTGGCCGCCGGACAGCTGCCCAGGCAGGTGGCGGGCGCGATCGGAAAGCCCGACCATGTCGAGGATTTCCTGCGCCCGGGCGCGGCGCTCGTCGCGCCCCACCCCGCCGTAAAGCAGCGGCAGCTCCACGTTGCGCAGCACGCTCGCCCGCGGCAGCAGGTTGAAGGTCTGGAAGACAAAGCCGATGCACTGGTTGCGCAGCTTTGCAAGACGCCCCGCGGACAGCGACGCCACCTCCTCGCCGTCCAGCAGGTAGCTGCCGCGGGTGGGGGTGTCGAGACACCCGAGGATGTGCATCAAGGTGGACTTGCCCGAACCCGACGGGCCCATGATCGCCACGTAGTCTCCGCTGCCGATGGTGAGGTCGAGACCACGCAGGGCGTCCACCTGCACCTCGCCCGTGTCGTAGGTCTTCCAGACACCCGCGAGGCGGATGAGCGGCGTCTGGCTCATCGCTGGTTCTCCCGCTTCTTGGGCCGGGTCGGGTCCTCGAGCGCCACCTCGTCCCCCTCGGCGAGGCCCTCCAGCACCTGCGCGTGGGAGAGGGAAGCCAGCCCGGTAACCACCCGTCGCTCCTCGAAGTGCAGCTTCCACAGAGCCTTGGGGTCCAAAGCAGGGAGAAAACCGGGTTCTTCCCCGCCCCCCGTCGCCTTTGCCCCGGCTTTCTTGCCGCCGGCGTCAGCCTTCTTGTGAAGGTACACCACCTCACCGTCCTCGCGCCGAAACACCGCCTCCACGGGCACCGCCACCACCCCCTCGGCGATCTCGCCGGCGATGGTGATATTGGCGGTCATGCCGGTGCGCAGCTCCCTGCCCTGGGAGTCGAGCCGGACTTCGACGTCGAACACCTTCACCTGGTCAGCCAGGCGCGCCGCCGGGGCGATGCGCGACACTCGGCCGTTGAAACTCACCTTGGGGTAGGCGTCCAGGGTGACCGTCACGGGAGCGCTCATCCGCACCTTGCCGATGTCCACCTCGTTGACCCCCACCTTGACGATCATCGAGGAGAGGTCGGCCACCGTGGCGATCACCGTGCCGGCGTTGAACGACCCGGCGCCGGTGACGACGTCGCCCAGCTCCACGGCGCGCCGGATCACCACGCCGTCCATGGGCGAGGCGATGTGCAACACCTGCGAGGCCTCGGGATCGATGGGAATACCGGAGGCCTGCAGCAACGAAGCCTTCTCGCGCGCCGCCTCGAGCGTCTCCCGCGCCGCCTTGAAGCGCGTCTCCGCCGCCCGGTGCAGCTCCAGCGAGATGAGCCCACCGGCCAGCAGTTCGTCCTTGGCGCGGAAGTCCTTCTCGGCGTCGACAAGCTCGATGGCCGCATGGTTGACGTTACGCCGCACCGCGGCGAGGGTCTGCGCCTGGTTGACATCCGGCTCGATGGCGGCCAGCAGCTGGCCGCGCCGCACCACATCGCCCTCGCGGAGCGGCAAGGCCACCACCTTGCCCGACAGCACCGACTTCACGTCCACCTTCACCTCGGGCTCCACCGTGCCGATCTCCACCACCTTGACCCGCACGTCGGTGATGGCCGCCTTCCCCAGCGGCGTGTCGAGCTTGGGACTTTCGCCCTCCTTGCCGCGGGTGACCACCGCCCACGCCACACCCGCCCCCACCAGCACGGTCACCGTCAGCGCCAGGTATGTCCTCCTCGTGCCCCTCTTCATCGTTGCCTCCGCCGGCCGCGTCGCCGCACCGCTGTCTCCCTCTACGCACGATCCAGGAGGGAGGTTCGCCCACCCCCGCCTTCGATCGCACCGCCTTGCGACGCGAGGTTCGCGGCGTTAGGATCACGATCGGGAGGAAGCCTATGAATCGATACTTCTTCGTGGCATTTTCTCTCCTGCTCCCTTTCATGGTCACGTCCCGGCTCGCCGGCGACGAGGCCCGCGTCGTGCACCCGTACGAGGTTTTCGAACGCCCCGCAGCCTGTGCCTCGTGCCACGTGGACATCGCCCGGCAGCATGAGCAGGCGATGATGTCCCAGGCATACACGCACCACTGGGACGAGATCGAGTACTTCCAGCTGGCCGTCCCGCACGCCGAGAAGGAGCCCAAGGTGGCCGAGGTGAAGGCCGGTTGCAACGGCTGCCACGCTCCGCTGGCGTATCTCGCCGGCGACATCCCCCCCAAGCCGCCAGCCGCCGGCACCCGCGCCAACGAATCGGTCTCCTGCGACCTCTGTCATACCGTGGTCGGCTTTGCGGGCGACACGCCGTACAACTTCAACTGGGTGGTCGCCCCCGGCAAGGTCAAGCAGGGGCCCCGCCCCGGCCTGGTGAGCCCCCACCACGAGACCCGGGAAAACCCATTCCTGCGCTCCGCCGAGTTCTGCGGCACCTGCCACAACGAAAAGAGCCCCTACGGCACGTGGGTGAAGGCCACCCATCTGGAGTGGCGGGAGGGTCCCCACGGCAAGGCCGGCATCGTCTGCCAGGACTGTCACATGCCTCCGGCCCCCGGGCGCTCGGCGAAGATGGGCGAGCCGCTCCCCGATGTCCGCCAACACCTCTTTCACGGCGCCCACGATCCGAACAAGCTGGCGGGGGTCATCGAGGTGCGCATCCATCCGGAGGTCCGCGAGGCCGAGCCAGGTGAGACGGTGCGCCTGACCGCCGTGGTGGTCAACGCCAAGGCGGGGCATAAAGTCCCCACCGGTTCGGCGGAGGAGCGCATGCTGTGGCTGCACGTCGAAGCCAAGGACGCCAAGGGGGCCGTCTATCACCTGCCGGTGGACCGCAAGGGCTTCGCCGGCGAGGAACTCACCATTGCCTCGTCGACGGCTCTGGCGTACCAGGACATCGGCGACATCCGCGGGATCGCCGACTTCCCCGGCTTGCTGCGCGACGGCGCCTATCCTGCGCTCAGGGACGGCGACCGTATCTTCCGCCTGCCCTATCTCGACCCCCGGGGACGCATGACCGTCGCCCAGTGGCACACGGCCTCCTTCGGCCCCGACTATCGCCTGGCCCCGCTGCAAGCCATGGCCGAGACGTTGAGTTGGAAGCTGCCCGCCGCCTTGCCCCCCGGGCAGGTCGAGGTGACCGCCTCACTGTACTACTCGCGGCTGGTGAACTCGGTGGCCGCCTTCCTCAAGGTTCCCGACGACGAGTGGGAACCCGTCCTGGTGGGTCATCACACCACCACCTTCACCGTTCTGCCGTAATCGGGGAGATCGCCATGAACCATCAGCGCCTCTACGCGTTGATCACCCTGGCCGCGGTGGGGCTGCTGGCCCTCGTGGCCGCCACCAGCGCCGACGCCATCCCGGCCTTCGCCCGCAAGTACCAGTTCTCCTGCTCCACCTGCCACGCCCCCTTTCCCCGCCTGAAGCCGTACGGTGAGGAATTCGCCGCGCGGGGATTCGTGCTCCCGCCAGACCAGGAGCCGGCCCGCGCCACCCTCGACGTGGGGGATCCGCTGCTCCGACTCATGCGCGAGGTTCCCCTGGCGGTGCGCCTGGACGGGTACGGCTCCTGGAGGGAGAACCTCGGCCGCGGCGGCAGCGACTTCGAGCTGCCGTGGACGTTCAAGATCCTCTCCGGGGGGCCCATCGCCCGCAACATTTCGTACTACGTCTATGGCATCTTCGAGAAGGGCGAGTCGGTGAAGCTCGAGGACGCTTACGTGCAGTTCTCCCGCCTGTTTGGGCTGCCCGTCGACGTGCTCGTCGGGCAGTTCCAGGTGTGCGACCCCCTGTTCAAGCGGGAGCTGCGCCTGGAGCGCGAGGACTACCAGATCTTCAAGACCCGAGTCGGCTTCATCAACCCCAACCTGACCTACGACCGCGGCGTGGTGCTGGCGTGGAGCGCCCCGGGCGACGTGGACGTCGTCGCGCAGATCGTCAACGGCAACGGCATCGAACCCGCCCGCGCCGGCTCGTGGGACGACGACACGTACAAAAACACCGCCCTGCGCCTGGCACGCCAGGTCGGTCCGGTGCGCCTCGGCGTGTTCTCCTACCTGGGACGTGCGGCAGTCGCAGCGGGTCCCAAAAACCGCACCACCTACCTGGGTCCCGATGTGGTGATCGACGTCGGCGACCGCCTGCAGCTCAACCTCCAGTACCTGCATCGCAAGGACACCAACCCGTACCGCGGCATACAACCGGCGCAAGGCGCCGTCACCACGGGTGGGTTTGCCGAGCTGCTGTTCTTTCCGCAGGGCCCCGACGGCGTGTGGGCGCTGGCGGCGCTGTACAACCACGTGGCCTCGGACGACGAGCGCGCCGAGTACCGGTCCGCCGCCCTGCACGTGTCTCGGCTTCTGGCCCGCAACTTCCGCCTCACGGGGGAGGTGGCGCGGGATCTGGAGGCGAAAGGCTGGCGCGTCAGCGCCGGCATGGTGACGGCGTTCTAGCTCAGCAGCGAGGCCATGGCCTCGGGGGCCTCGAGGGGCACGTTGTGCCCCGCCCCGGGGACGATGTGCAGGCGGGCGTTGGAGAGCTGCCCCACCACCCGTTCGGCAAGCAGGCGGAACTTGCCGTCCCGTTCGCCGGCCACCAGCCGTACGGGGGTCTTGATCTCGTCCAGGACCTCCCAATAGTTGGGCATGACCGCCAGCCCCAGCACCTCGAGGGCGCGTGCCAGCCCCTCGGGGTCGTGGCTGCGTCGCACGGCGCGCTGCGCCGCCCGCTGCGCCTCCGGCAGGCAGCGCTGGGTGGTGAACAGCGGCTGCGCTTCCCACTTGGCCAAGAAGGCGTCCATGCCCTCCTCCCGCAGCAACCGCGCCCACCCCCGCTCCCACACCGCCCGTTCTTGCCGCTCCAGCTCGCTGCGCAAACCGGGGTTGACCCCCACCAGGGTGGCGATGTGAAAACGCCGTGGGGCGTGCAGCAGCAGCCCCAGCCCCACCCGCGCCCCCATGGAGTAGCCCCC
>CALEVZ010000063.1 GCA_937924755.1 uncultured bacterium | reverse complement strand
CCCAGACGGCCAGGTAGCTCAGGCTCACGGTCCCGCCCCGGCCTCGCGAAAGCACCCTTGCTTCATGCTAACGTCATTGTAGCCCGCGCCCCTGGCGTCTGTGACACTCGAAGAGAGACTGGCCGCTGTTGGTTCGCATCCGTCGCCGCAGGCGAGCTCTTGCCCGCGTCGGCGTCGCCGTCCCGCCCGCGACCGTGTCCCTGCCCCCCGGATCGCGGGCCTCTGGCCCGCCATCACGGTCGGCGCGCTTTGCCCCGGTCGGCCCGTTGTCCGTGGCCGTGCCGGTGCCCGTTGTCCGTGGCCGTGCCCGTGGCGGCGCCCGTGACCGTGGCCGTGACAACGAGCCCCGGGAGCCGTCACCGTTGCCACCCAGGCGGCTCGGGGCAGTAGCCCGGAAATCCGCGGGCGCCCTCGCGGCGCTGCAGCGGCGGGCGGTGCGGCGACAGCACGCCCAGGCGCTCCAACTCGGGGCGGAACTCGTAGCGCAGGCGCACCACCGCCGCCGGCTCCCGCTCCAACGACAGGTGGACACGGGTGACGCGGTGCTCCCGGCGATCCCCCATACCGGTGGCGGCGTAGTCGTCGCCCAGCTCCTCCGCCTGCGGCTTGGCCCGCGGCGCCGCCGCCCCCGCGCTTCCCACGGGCGCCGGGCGCGCCTCCATCAAGGGGTCGATGGCGCCCCAGGTGGTCCGTTCGCGGAAAAACACCGCCTCGATCACGCCGAGGTTCTCGGTCTTCCCCAGCCACGCCCCGTAGGAATCGCGCTCGCCGGTGAACACGAAGCTTCGCGCCGTCTCGCCGCTCACCTGCCAGCCGGGGATCTCCACCGTCTCGAATGGCCCCAGCACCCACTTGGCGGCCTTCCAGGCGGAGGTCGTCGCCGCATCGATGGTGTTGAGCCCGTCCACCGCCAGCGCCACGGCGACGCGCACCGGCAGCGGGTTGGACAGGCGGATGGTGTACTCGCGCCCGCGCAGCGCCTCGATGTAGGCCGTCCCCCGCGCCTGGTACTCCGGGCGCGGCACCCCGCCGACCACGATGTCGACGCCGAACCGTCCCGCCGGGGCGCGCAGCGGCGCCGCCTGAGCCATCGCCCCCGCCGCCGCCAGCAGCACGCCCGCCGCCGCGACCGCCATCGAGAAGGTGAACCGGGTTGAGGTGGTTGTGATCATGGCAGCCTCCCTGACCTCGATCCCGTGTGACCGGAGACTCGCCGAAATGTTCCCTACCGCGGGAGACGGACGGCGCGGTAGCGCCCGGCGGGGAGGTCGGCGCCGGCGAGGGCGCGCTGCCAGGCGGGGATGAGCTTGGCGAGGGAGGCCGCCGGCGGTCCCTCCAGAACCACCCGCCCCTCCCGGTCGACTTCCAGCACCCACATGGCGTTCGGGGGCGGGGCGGCGCCGGCATCCAGGGTGAGGGCGCCGACCCGTTCTCCCGAGGCCCCCAGCAGAACCACCACCACCGGCCCTGAGGGGGCGGCGGCGGCCGCCGTCTCCTGCCCCCGCCACGGCGGCGCCGCCCCGCTCGCCTGGGCGGCGGCGGGGCGCAGCGCCTCGTGTCCGCCGTCCGCGGCCGCGAGCATCGCCTCCGCCTCCGCCGCCCGCACCTCCTCGGCGGCGGCGCCGGGCGTGGCAGCGGCCGCCGCAGCCGGCTCCATCGCCGGGGGTTTGGGCGGCTTCTGGCGCCGCTCGTCGATCTGCCGGCGCGGCCGCGGCTCCTGCCGCGCGCGCGGCGGGCCCGAAGCGACAGGCGCCGCCTCCCCGGCGCGCTCCCGCGCCTTGGTCGCCGGCTCGACTTCGGGCCCCGCCACCTGCTCGGCCGCCACCTGCGGGGCGGCGGGGGCGGGCGCCCGGCCGGCGCCCTCCTCCGCCATCCGGGGCGCGATCCGCATCGGCTGCAGGATTCCCTGGGTGGCCAGCACCCCCACCAGCACCGCCGCCAGCGTCGCGGAGGCCCAGGCGGCGCGCGGCACGCGGCGCCACCACGGCAGCGCCGGCGCCGCCGCCTGGCGGACCGCGGCCATGATGCGGGGGTGCAGGAACGGCGGCTCCGGCTCCTCCCGCAGCGCCGCCAGCTCCCGCCGCACCACCGCCCAGCGCCGCGCCGCCGCCCGGCAGCCTGGACAGGCCGCCAGATGCCCCTCGGCCTCCTCGGGCAGCGTGGCCCCCTCCGCCACCAGCCCCCTCACTTGGTCGCAGGTCATGGCCACACCCCCGCCAGGCGCTCGAGCAGCGCCGCCCGCGCCCGGGCCAGGCGGGACTTCACCGTGCCCGGCCGACAACCCAGGACAGCGGCCATTTCCTCGTACTCCAGTCCCTCCACCTCACGCAGCACGATCACCTCGCGATGGTCCGGCGACAGGGCGGCGAGGGCCTCCTCCAGCGCCCGCCCCAGCTGGCGGCCGTAGGCCACCCTCTCGGGGCTGGCGCGCCCGTCGTCGAGGGAGACCGGCGCCCCGCCCTCGACAGGGTCGGCATCCAGGGGGACGGAGCGGGCGGCGGCGCGGCGGGGGGCGCTGGCCAGGGCATTGCGGCAGACGTTGAGGGCGATGCCGTACACCCAGGTGCGGAAGCTGGCCTCGCCGCGAAACCTCGGCAGGGCGCGAAACACCCGCACAAAGGTGTCCTGGGCCGCGTCCAGGGCGTCCTCGCGGTTGCCCAGCAGGCGCCGACAGAGGCGAAACACCTCCCCCTCGTGGCGGCGCACCAGCTCCTCGAACGCCGCCTCGTCCCCCCCTCGGGCCCGGCCCACCAGCGCGGCCTCATCGTCACCACGGCTCATCCCTCCTCGCCGAATCCACGGGAGCACCCCCGCACGATACCCGAATCCCCTCGGCCGGGGCACCCTCTTCCTTGGACCAACCAGGCCCGCTGGAGTTCCCTGCCCAGCCAGCCCGTCCCGCGTGGACCGCCTCCCGCCAAGAAAGGACACGACTGCGGTACCAGGTACCCGGCGTTGGATCGACCTGGACAGCCGCGTTGCCGACAAAGGGCGCCATCGACCGCCCTCGCCACCGAGAGGACGTGCGCGTCCTGCGCAAGGGGCTCGAGTGGCGGCAAGAAAGTGAAGGTCAATGAGCCGGCTTGCCGGCCCGCTCGATGCGGGCCAGGCGGGAGGCGAACTGACGCTGGGCGAAGTCGGTGAACTCGGCCAGCTGCAGGCCGAAGGGCATCTCCTCGTAGGCGGCGAAGAGCTCACCGATCACCCCGATGGCGGCCGGCAGCAGCTCGGTCAGCCGCCCCTCAATGGCCCGCCACACCTCCTCCCCCCCCTCCTCGGTCAGCCGGGAGAGCAGGTGCACGCCGTAGGCGATGTGACGTGACTCGTCCCGCTTGATCAACGCGACGAGTTCCTGCATGCCCGGCATGATGCCGGCCCGCCCCAGGGTGGCGTGGTAGCCGTGGTAGCCGGTTTCGGCCAGCACCCCCTCGACGATCATGTTGTAGGTGGCGGAGGCTTCGGCCTGGGCCAGCGGCGACGGATCGCGGCGCAGGCGGCCCATGGCGGCCGGCAACGCGTCGTGGAAGATCGCCCGCCACGAGGGGGAGTGGTAGCGGGTGAGGTCGCCGGGCCGGCCGGCCACCTCGACCACGAAGCGGTCAAACGCCTCGACGTGCTTGGCCTCTTCGAAGAGGAAGGCGGTGAGGAACATTTCCTCCTCGAGCCGCCCTTCGGCGGCGATCGCCTCTACCAGCGGCAGCAGGTGGATCGTCACCGCCTCCTCCCCACCCAAAAACAGCGAGGTGAGGCGCAGCAGCACGTCGCGCTCGCCGTCGTCGAGGCGCCGCCAGTCCTGCCGGTCGCGTTCGAGATCCACCGCCGCCGGGTCCCACACCCCCAGCTGCTTGGCCTTTTGCCACAGCTTCCAGGCCGTTGACCCACGATCGAGCCCTCTGCCGCTGGTCGTCTTGAACCCCGCCGCTGCCGCCATGACGCCCTCCTCCCGCCAGTGTGCCTCGGCCAGGGCCGATCACAGCACACCCCCCTGGGGAATGAAAGAAGGCGCGTTCCCGGTGAGATGCATTCCTCGCCAGGACGCTCGCGGGGTCATGATCCAACGTCGTCGGCGGGCTCCCGCCCGGCGGCCCACGACCAGAAGGTGAGACCGCCGAGCCTGACGGCCGCCGCGAGAGAGGGGCCTCGGGTCTTCAAGGAACAGCGAGGGGAACGCGCTCGAAGGGGGCGAGCGTCACCCGCGCCCGGTGGGCCCCGGCCGGGCCGTCCCGCCGCACGAGCACGTCGTAGGTTCCCGGCGGCAGTTCGACGAAGAGCATGCCGGCGCCCTCCAGAACGAAGAAGGGAAAGGTGTCCCGTACGGCCAGCGGCCGGCCGTCCAGCCCGGCCACCTCCACGGCCGCCCGCTCTCCCCGTGGCAGGAGCACCTCCAGCACCGCCCGCGGCCATAAAGTCACCGTCGCCGCCGCGGCGCCAGGCGCCAGGCGCACCGTGGTCCGCGCCCACAACTGCCCGGGGCGCAGCACGACGGTGTGCTCGCCCGGCGCGAAGGCGGGCAGCCGAAGCTCCCGGCCACCCGGCATGGGCTGGGCAAAGGGCCAAGGGGGAGCGGCCGGCGCCAGGACCACCCCCCGCATCACCCCGCCCACCGGCGCCCCGCTGCCGCCGTCCACCAGGTTCAGGAGGAGCTCCGCGGCGGCGGAAATTTCCACCACCACCTGCTGCGTCGACTGGGAGAGACGAACGCGACGCTGGCCGCGGGCGTCGTCTCTCGTGGCGACGATCACCACCTCGCCTGCCGCGAGGTCGGTGAAGCGAAAGGCGCCCCCGGCGCCGGCCGGCGCCTCGTCCACGAGCCGACCGGCCGCGTCGAAAAGCCGCACCCTGGCCCCCGCCACCCCCTCCTGGGTGGAGGCCAGGACCACCGTGCCCTCGACCACGATGCCATCAAGTTCCACGTCCCACCGCTGATCGCCGTTGACGACGACCCGGCGGGCGGTGCGGCGGCCGCTGTCGCGGTCGCGCACCTCCACCAGGTAGGACCCGGGCGAGGCGAGCAGCGCTCGATACGCGCCGTTGCCCGCGGTGAGGGCCGTAAAACCCATCGGTGCCCCGCTCTCCAGGGCAAAGACCAGCACACAGGCACCACAGCCCCGGCGGGCGGCGGTGACGGAGCCCTGCACTCGCAGCGGTGGGGGAAGCCGCAGCCGCAGCGTCTGGGTGTGGCGGCCCACCTCGTGTCGCTCCTGCGCCAGGACCCAATCCCGGCCCGACTCCTGCCCGCTGATCACGACCTTGAACAGGGTCTGCCCCGCCTTGAGGCCGGCGAAACGGAAGCGACCGTCGGCGGCGACGGGACTGGTGGCGGCGTACCCCTGTTGCACCGCGATCACCGCCAGGGCAACGTCCGGGTAGTGGTGCAGGCCGACCACCTCACCCTCGACGCGCCCCTCGGCGGGAAAGGTGATTGCCACCTCGCCGGCCGGGGGCGGAACGTGAAACCACACCTCCACCTCGCGTTCACCGCGATGGGAGGCCAGGGCGCGGGCCCGGCCCGCCGGCACCCCGGCCACGCGGCAGCGGCCCCCGCCGTCGGTGAGGCAATCGTCGATGGCGCTGCCCCCCGCCGGCGCGAAGGAGCTGACCCACACCCGCGCCTCGGCCACGCCCTCGCCGCTGGCATCCCTGACGACGAAGGTGACGTCACTGCCCGGCTCCAACGTCACCCGGCGCACGTTTTCTCCATCCTGCAGGTGTTCCGTCGATCTCGAGGGCCCAAAGCCGGCGGCCTCGACCTTCAGCACATACTCCCCGCTCGAGCGGCCGGCGAAGGTGGCCACCCCCGCCGCATCGGTCTCCAGCGGCGATGCGGCGCTGACCAGCGGCAGCCGCCGCGCCTCGGCGGCGGTCAGCAGCTGCACCGCCGCCCCCGCCACCGGCCGCTGCGCCGTGTCGTGAACCTCCACCACGAGCACCGCCTCGGGATCGAGCTCGACTCTCACCTCCCCGCCGGCCAGCAGCCGCCGCGTGGCGCACGCAAACCCTTCGGCGCACACCTCCACGTGCAGGGGCGGCTTCCAGGCCGATGCCAGACAGCCGCGGCCGTCCTCGTTGTCGACGACAACCGGCGGTGGGCCGGATTCGTACGCGGCCGCATCGATGCCCTCCGCCAGGTGCGCCACCTGCAGCGTGAAACGGCGCACCGGCGCGCCGCCGCCCCTTTTTACGACCTGCACGCACACCACCGGTTCGGGCTCCAGAACGATGTCCTCGCCGATCAGCTCGCGGATGACCCCGGTGCGCCGCCACGATAAGAACCCCGCCGCCTGCACCTCCAGGGTGACCGAGGCCGACACGAGTTCCGCCGGCACGCTGAAGCCGCCGTCGGCGGCGGTGCGGGTCTCCAGTTCGCCGCGATCCCCGCTCGCCAACGACACCTTCGCCCCCTCCACCGGCTTGAGGGCCGGATCCACCACCCGCCCCCCCAGTCCGGCGGAGGCGGGCAGCCGGACCAGCGCCCCGCCGACCCCGAGAAAAAGCGCGTCGCCCACCACGGCCAGGCCCACCGGGTCGACGGTGGCCTGGGGGGGAAGCTCCAGGCGGCTGGCGCCCAGCCAGCGCCCGTCCTCGGCGAAGTGATCCAACCGCGCCCGCCGCGAGAACACGATCACCGAGGAGCCATCGGCAAGGCCCTGACCCAGGCTGGCGAATTCCACCAGCTCGGCGTCGATGCAGCCGCTGGCGCAGTCGCGACGAAGGCGCTCCAGACGCGCCAGGCGCGAGCGCTCCAGGGCTGCCAGGCCGGACTCCTGGGGGATGCGCTCCCAAATCCGCGTACCGTCGCGGCGATAGCGCACCAGCCGGGGCAGATAGCGTCCGGCGGCCAGAAAGCCGTCGGCCGCCGCCGCCACCACCCAGGTGTCGTAATAGGCGGCGAGCTCCGCGTGACCCACCGCAGGCGGCGAGCCGAACCGGGCACGCAGCTCACCGCCGCGCGTCAGGACGGCGAAGCTGCCCGCCGGGTGGGCGGGGGTGTTGACGACCGCCGATCCGTCCGGCAGCGCGGTCAGGGAGGCGACCCGGCCGGCCAGCGGGAAAGGCCCCTGCCAGGCCTGTGCGAACCAGACGAAGCCCCGCTCGCCGGCCACATCCCACAGCCACAGCCCGCCGGGAAACGGCGCCAGCAGCAGCGGCCTCGGCTGGCGCCGCCAGGTCTCCGTCTCCGGCAGCGCCACCCTGGTGTTCACCCCGCCCGCGGCGTCGAGGGCCAGGACGGCGCCGGCGGCTGCATCGACCACCCAGACGACGCCGTCCCCGGCCGCCACCAGCGTCGAGGGGGCCACGGCCTCGGCGAAAGCGACCGCGACGGCGACCGGCGCCGCCGGACCCCAGACCGGGGGCCGGGGGGGAGTACCCCCCCAAGCCAGGTTCGCCGCCAAAAACAGTAAGGTCGTGATCATCGACCAAGTCCGCCCGTTCACGGCAAAAGGTTCTCTTTCGGACATTCCCGCACCCGCGTCACCGTCTCGGTGCACCCTGCGCCGCAGGACTGCGTCCACGTGCACGAAACCCGATCCGCCGATCCGCTGCAGCTCCCGCCCCAGCTGCCGGGCGGCGTGCTGCACGACACGGCACAGTTGGTGGCTGAAGCCGAACAGGCGACGGCTCGCGGGGCGGCGGCCGTCACCGCCACCGCCAGGGCGCCCGACAGCCCGACCACGGCAAGCCTCTGCCACACCGTCGTTGGTGGTTTCCCGTCTCGCATGACCTGTCCTCCTTTTTGTCGTGACTGTGCCAGCGCGCTTGGACGGTAAAAGTATAAGGTTGGGGGGAGGGGGGGGCTGTCAAGCACCCGCGTTGCCTCCGTCAACCCTTTTTGGAAACGTCCCCACTGGTAGCTCGTTGGAAATGTCCCCTTTGGGTTTTTCCAAGCGCGACCCCAGAGCCAGAGGTCGTCAGATCCCGTCGCCGGCGCTCGTGCCGCACAGGGGAAGCTCCTGTGGAGTCCGGAAGGGAGCTTTCGCACGGCGTCGCGATGACGATTCGTCAGGCAGCAAGCGCTGCGGCCCGCGCGAGGACGGCCGACGGCGCCACCGACGGCCAGGGCGTCGGCGGCGCCAAGGGGGGGCGGGGGGGGTAGCGGGTGGCCACATACTCCTCGATGAGTGCCTCGAACTGCGCCGCCAGCTCCTCCGGAGTGCCCTTGAAACTCGCGTACTTGACCCCGTCCACGTACACCGGGCAGGAGGGGGCCTCGCCGGTGCCGGGCAGGGAGATGCCGATGTTGGCCGCCTTGGACTTGCCGGGGCCGTTGACCACGCACCCCCACCCAGCGCTGGTCGGGGCGGATGGCTTCCCCCTCCCCTTGCAGCACCACCGGCAAAGCGTCACGCCCCTGCCTTCTTCACGCACACCAGCCCGGTGGTAATGAACATGTGGGCGAACTTCGGCCCTCTCGCCGGCGACCCGTGCAGCGTGCGCCGCGTGGCGTCCAGGGCCCCCTGCTCATCCACCAGTTGTTTCACGAAACCCACCATGCCGCAACTGTGGTTGGGCCAGGGGGCCTTCCAGCGCGGGTGCGGCCGCGCCCAGTCCAGCTCGGGGAGCAGCTTGTCGGGTGCGTACGCCTCGAAGTCCACGCTGCGCCCGTCGGGCCAGTCGTCCCAGTACCCCGTCCCCCAGTCCTCGACGGCGTACAGACCGCCGGGCTTGAGGTGGTGATCAAAGAGGTGCCAGAACGTTGTCTTGGTGTACTCCCCGATGTGCGAGGCGTCGTCGATGACGATGTCGAACCCCTCCGGCGCGTGCCGGCGAGCCACCTCCGAGAGGAACGCCGTGTTCCTCTGGTCTCCCTGATAGATGTACACCCCGGGGGTTGCCGGGAAGCTCGCAGGCAACTGGACGTCAACGCCCACAATGGTGCCGCGGGGGAAAAAGTCCCGCCACATGAGGAGGGAGCCGCCCTGGTGGATGCCGATTTCCAGCAAGGTGATGGGGTGGTCGAACCAGGGCTGAAAGAGCGATTTATAAATGTTGACGAGGCCGCTGGGGATCTTGTCCGTGGGGTAGCGCGGGGCGGCTGCGTCAAAGGGATCGATCATGGCTCGATTCAGTTTCCGGCGGCGAGAATACCACCGGCTGGACTCGTTGTCAGCGCGCCCGGGGAAGGCTTCGAGTGTGACGGCCCTCCGCCGAGAGCGAACGGATGCCCGGTGGGGCATCGCTCCCGGTCCTGCCCGCCGGCAGCGCCGATCCACCCGCCGGCCGCTGGATCGATTTGCCCCACTCCCGACCAGCCCCCCCTGCCCGCCGCGCCTAGCCGGCGAGGGGGCGGGGGGGGTAGTGGGTGGCCACATACTCCTCGATGAGTGCCTCGAACTGCGCCGCCAGCTGCTCCGGAGTGCCCTTGAAAGTCGCGTACTTGACCCCGTCCACGTACACCGGGCAGGAGGGGGCCTCGCCGGTGCCGGGCAGGGAGATGCCGATGTTGGCCGCCTTGGACTCGCCGGGGCCGTTGACCACGCACCCCATCACCGCCAGGGTGAGGGTCTCCACCCCCTCGTACCGGGCCTTCCAGTGGGGCAGGCGCTCCCGCACGTAGCCCTGCACCCGCTCGGCCAGCTCTTGGAAGGTCGTGGAGGTGGTGCGCCCGCACCCCGGGCAGGCAGTCACAGACGGCGCGAAGGCGCGCAGCCCCAACGCCTGCAGCAGCTCGCAGGCGGCCAAGACCTCCTCGCGGCGGTCCCCCCCGGGGCGCGGGGTGAGCGACACCCGGATGGTGTCGCCGATCCCCTCCGCCAGCAGCACCCCCATGGCCGCCGCCGACCACACCAGCCCCTTCACCCCCATCCCCGCCTCGGTGAGCCCCAGGTGGAGGGGTTGCCGGGTGCGGCGGGCCAGCTCCCGGTAGACGGCGATCAGTTCGGGGGGACGGGAGAGCTTGGCGGAGATGACGATACGCTCCTCCCCCAGCCCCGCCGCCAGGGCCAGCTCGGTGGACTCGAGGGCGGAGATGATCATGCACTCGTTGATGATTTCCGCCGAGGAGCGACCCAGGTTGCGGTCGGTGTTGTCGGCCATCCTGGCCATCACCAGCTCCTGGTTCAACGAGCCGACGTTGACGCCGATGCGCACCGCCTTGCCGTGGTCGCGGGCGATGGCGCAGATGGTGGTGAAGTTCTCGTCCCGCTTGGTGCCGTGCCCGACGTTACCGGGGTTGATGCGGTACTTGGCGAGGGCGGCGGCGCAGGCGGGTTGCGACCGCAGCAGCAGGTGACCGTTGAAGTGGAAGTCGCCCACCAGCGGCACCTCGCACCCCTCGCCGCGCAGCCGACGCACGATTTCCGGCACCGCCGCCGCCGCCTCGGCGGTGTTGACCGTCACCCGCACGATCTCCGAACCGGCCTCCGCCAGCTCCCGGATTTGCCGGACCGTGGCGGCCACGTCGGCGGTATCGGTGGAGGTCATGGACTGCACCACCACCGGCGCCCCGCCCCCCACCTGCACGTGCCCCACCCGCACCGCCACCGTGTCACGTCGCGTACCCAGCATGCCGCTGCTCCTCTTCTCCATTGCCTGCCACTGGAGAAAACCCGTCACCGAGCGGTGCTATGCCCGCCCGCCCCCAGGCCGGCGCTTCCACCTCGGGGGCTCCGTATCAGCCAGGGGATTCCACCACGCCAGGCCGGGAAAGCGGGCGAAGTCGCCGTCCGTGGAGCAGAGAGTGAGGCCGTGCTCCACCGCCAGCGCCGCCAGGTGGGCGTCCGGCACCAGCTCAGGCCTATCCACCACCTGCTCCATGAAGGGCGCCAGGACCTCCCGATGCGCCGGCCCGGGCGCCGGCACCCACACCCGGGGCAGATCCAGCCATTCCTCCACCTGTCGCCAGGCTCGCGCCGGAGTAACCGCCGGATGGAACACCCGCGGGTTGGACAAAAGGCGCACGAAAGCCAACAGGGATGGCCAGGCCAGACCGACCCGCTGCGGGCCGGCCAGCCGCTCGTCCAGCCACGCCCGCGCCCGCTCGTGCTGGGGAAGGCGATCGGCCACAGCGTAGATGAGCAGGTTGGCCTCCACCAGAATCACCGGTAGGCGTCCCCCTCGGCCACCGCCACCGCTTCCGCCACGTTGTCCAGGGAACCCAGGAGACAGACTCCCACGCCGATGGGCCGGGTGCGGTAAACCACGCCCCCTTCTTGCGGCTGCTCCAGGGCCTCAAGACCGAGACGTAAAGCCCGATTAATGATTGACTTGAACCCCTCCCGGTGGGCTTGCCGCAGGGCCTGCAGGCGGGTCGCTACGTCCTCGTCCAGAGTCAAGGTCGTCCTCATGCATCAGAGCATAAGGATATCGATGCTTTGATGTCAAGAAAAGACGTCGTCGTGGGGCAGGGAACCGCGGTGGGCGCGCAGGTAGGCGAAAGGCGTCGCGAAAAGGAAATTCGATACCCGCGAGGTGTACACGTCGGCGGACCGCTCCACCTGGCGGGCGAACAGGCTCTTGTCGCTGCCCGCCCGCATGACCGTCCCCCAGTAGGGGTTGAGCACCCGGGCCGAGGCCTGGGCCAGCGGGCCGATGCGTTCATCCAGCTGTTCCCCCTCCGCCCGCAGGGCGGCCAGGCGACTCTTGAGCTCCTCCACCGACTCCTCCACCGGCGGCCCGTACCCCGCCTGGCGGCGCTGCAGCGCCACGCGCAGCGCGCATTGATGCGCCTCCACCCGCTCCTTGGCGGCCATCAGCTGGGCCAGCTCGCGGGCGAAGGGATCGAAGCTCTCCAGCGCCGCCAGCTCCTCCTCCAGCTCCCGCAGCACCAGGGCGGTGCGCCAGCGCAGCACGTCCTTGGAGACGTGCACATCGGCGAAGATGTGGTCCCCCACGTAGAGGATTTCCTCCCCCGACAGCCCCAGGTACTCCTCCACCTGACTGGCGTTCCCCCCCACGTACACCCCCGGCCCGGGGATGCCCAGGGGACAGGGGCGCAGCAGCCCGGTGGGGTGATCCACCGCCAGCAGCGGCAGACGATGGGAGAAGAACTCGGGCTTTCGAGAGGAGCAGATCACCAGCTCGAACAGCCCCCGCCAGCCGTCTCCGCCAGGCAAGAAGGGGTCGAGGACGAAACTCATTAGAGCCTCGACGTACTCCCACTCGGAGTTGGTGATGAGCAGCAGCCGCTTGCCGGCCGCCTTCTGGTCGGCCAACGCCAGCGCCAGATCCTCATCCCCCTCCACGAAGCGTTCCCGGTCGGCCAGAATGGCCGCCTTCAAGGCCCCCTCCACGTGGGCTTCGTCGATGGCCCGGCGGACCCGGCGGAAGAGATCCTCATACCCCCGCACCCCCGGCAAGCGGCCGGCGTCCAGCAGTTCCACCAGCTGGGCCCACATGCACCCCTCGGAGAGGGAGAAGAGGGTATTGAGGAAATACCAGCGGCGCTCTTTCAGGTCGATGAGGGTCCGGGCGTAGGTGCGCCGAAGAGCTTCGAACTCCAGCGGTGCGGTGCCGTGAAAGGCCTTCACCACGTACCCGAAACGGTTGGCCTTGACGGTGTTGCCCAGCTCGGTGTCGATCACCAGCCCGCGCGCTGCCAGGGTGGGATCGAACTCCAGCCCCTCCACCGGCCACCCCAACGCCAACAGGCGCAGGCGCAGACTCTCATAGGCGCGATGCTCCCACTCCTCCACCCGATAGTGGACCAGCGTGTAGTCCATGTCATAGCCGATCGCCTTGATGGAGCGGAGGTTCAAGGTGCGGTTGGCGAAGATGCGGCGGGCGCGGGGCGCCTGGCTGGCGGCGGTCGCGGTGACTCCCATGGCCAGGCATGCTAGCGCAGTTGTCCCTACCCCGCCGCCCATGGGGTACACTTGCCACCCCCGAACCCGCCGCCGACAGCGAACCGGTGGCGGCCGTACACAGGAACGACGAGGAGTTCGACGATGACAATACCCCACGACGCGGCCGCGCGCGCCGAGCGCGACCCCCGCGATATCAAACCCGCCGAGATCTTCAAGGAGCTGGCGAAGGGCGTCCTGGGCCAGGAGCGGGCGCTGGAATTCGTTTCGGTGTCGGTGTACAAGCACGCCACCGGCAAGGTCCCCGGCAATCTCCTCCTGATCGGCAACTCGGGAACCGGGAAAACCACCATCATGAACAACATCCAGCGCCTTTACAACGAGGTGCCGGAGTACCGCGACCTGCGGGCGATGACCATCATCAACGCCAACCTCCTGGTGGACTCGGACCGCATGGAGTTCCGCCCGGACCGCCTGCTGCAAGCGGTGGAGCAGCGCGCCCGCTCGGTGATCGGTCACGACCCCACCGCCGAGGAGCTGCGCGCCGCCATGGAGCGGGCCACCATCTGCGTGGACGAGATCGACAAGATGTCGTCGGTGGTGGCGGGCAAGCCCAACCCCATCGGCGTGGTGCTGCAGCAGGGACTCTTGACCCTGATGGAGGGAGAGAACGTCGCCTACCGCACCCACGTGCTCGAAGGCGGCGAGGAGAAGCAGCGCACCCTCGACATCTCCACCCGCGGCATGATGTTCATCTGCGGCGGCGCCTTCGAGGGCTTGTACGACCAGGTGTACTACCGGGTCACCAACCCGGGTTCGGGAGAAAAGCTCAAGTCCACCGCTATCCGCACCGCCGACGGCCAGGTGCGCATCGAGGCCCGTTTCACCCTGGCCGACTTCTTCAGGATCGAGGACCTCTTCGCCTACGGCATGGTGCCCCAGTTCATCGCCCGCTTCGACAACGTGGTTATCTTGAACGACCTCACCATGGAGGTCCTGAAAGAAATCCTCCTGCACTCCTACGACTCACCCTTCATCCGGTCGAAGAAGTTTTTCGAGATCATGAACATTCAGCTGGAAATCGAAGATCTGGCAGCGGCGCTGATCGCCGAACAGGCGGAGAAGCAGACCCGCACCGGCGCCCGCGCGCTCCGCGGCATCTTCGGCAGGATCATCAACCGCATCGAGTTCGATCCCGACGGATCGAATGCCCTCAAGCCCAACCCCGACGGGGGACGAACACTGACGGTGACTGCGGCCATGGTTCGCCGGGCGCTGGGGCTCTAGCTTCGCCGCAGCGCGTCTTGACTTTTTCCAGTGTAGGCGCGATCTTGGATGCAGCAGTGGGCAGGGGCTCGGTAACTGCAGTACGGGAACGCCTGGGACCGAAGGTGACGTCGGCCGGGCGGGCGGCGCGAGGTCAACGTTGCAGTAGCCTGAGAAGTTGAAGTGCAGCAGTTCGTGAGCCCTGGATGTAGGACAGGAACCGACAGCAGTAGCGAAGTTCGGGCGGTACCCCTGCCCACTGATCACGACGCCACCCAGCCGCCCCACGGGCGGCTGATTTCGGAGCACACCCGGAGTGTCAACCATGTACTGACCGTGCCCGTACTGCCGGGTGCGCGGGCCTCGGCTCGCCCTCACGGTCGGTCTGATTTGCCCCGGCCGCAACGGCGCCCGTTTCCGTGTCGGTGACCGTGGCCGCCGCCCGTGCCCGTGGCCGTGTCGGTGTCCGTGCTCGTGGCGGTGACCGTCTCTGGGTCCATGCCCGTGGCGGTGTGGCTGACAGCGCTCGGCTCGGTTGGCGACCAGCGAGGCTGGACCACCTTTTTCTCTGGCCGGGCAGCCAGTGCGGTAGCGCCGAGTCCGCCGCGCTGCTCGGCGCCCGCTAGGCGTTGCCGCCGGCGTTACCCTCGGCCGGCTCGTCCTCCTCGAGCAGCACCGCACCCCGCTCCGCCTGTTGCAGCAACGCCCGCGCCGTGGCAGCATCATCGGGTGGCACGGCCAGCACGGTGTCGCTGGCCACCACCCGGTGAATGGGAAAGATGCGCCGCTCGGCGGAGATCACCTCCGCCTCGATCCCCTCTTCGGCAAGAAACCCCCGCGCCAGGGCGGCCTCCTCCGGCGACGCAAAGGCCGCCACCGGGATCCAGGCTGGACCGTAGACGTCCGCAGGGAGAAGGCCGGGCGCAAGCGTCGCCCCACAGTCGGAGCAGCTGACCACCCCCTCGAGGAACTCGATGCCGCACTCCGCACAGTAGGGCATTGGCGCCCCCCTTCTCTAGAACTCGAACACCTCCGTCTCCAGCACGTCCGAGAGCTGGCGCATGACCGCCGCGGTGAGGGCGCTGGAAACACCGGCCAAAATGGCCGCACCCTTGGAGCGGCCGATGAGAAAACCAAGGGCCGCCGCCGCCCCCACTGCCAACAGCGGATGGCGACGTACGGTTTCCCGCCAGTCCACCTCCCTGGGCACCAGCTTGTCCAGGAGAAAGTCGGCGCTCAGGCGGCGTTGCTCGGTGCCCTCTTCTGCGACACCCATTTCGTCGTCGAAATCGTAAAGCTGCTTCTCCTCGGTCTCGGGAGCGGCGGTCTCCTCGACGTCACGCATGGCCCTCACGCCTCGCGCCGCCGCACCAGAAAGCCGACGGCAAAGCCAACGGCGAGAGCGATGAGGACGGCCTTGCCTGGGTTGCGCCGGATGTACTCCACCACGCCGTCGCGCATTTCTTTCACGTCCACCTCTTGCACCTTGGCCTTGATTTTCGCGTACAGCCTCCTCAATTCGGCGACCAGCTTTTCGTACTGACTCTTGGCGGCGGCGTACGCCTCCTCGACGATTTCCCGGGCCCGTCCGTACAGCTTGCCCATGCGTTCGCGGGCGTGCTCCAGCGCCTCGCCCGCCTCGGCCAGGTACTCCTTGGCCCGTTCGAACGCTTCCGCCGAGTGCACCTTCACCGCCCCTGCACCCTCTCCCAGCACCTCCTTGGCCTTCTCCATGGCGCTCTCGGCGCGGGCGATCGACCCCTTGGCGGCCTCGGCAACCTCGTCGATGGCCTCGTGAACGACCCCGGCGGCTCGCTCGATCTTCTCTTCCACGTCGGCGGTTCGCTTGCTTCCGCTCATGGCGACCTTCCTTTCTTCGACGCTTTCATGGTAGGTCTTCCAGCTGCCGTCCGCAAGGGCACCGTTTTCGTCCATTTGCCTTGGCTTTTAGAGGGCCAGGCGCATACCGGGAGCGCAGTCTCGTGTAAGAGGCGGAGAGCGAGCGATCGAGGCGGAGAAGGGTGGCGAGGGTGGGATTGGCGCGCTGACTCGCGGCAACCCGAGCGCCTTCGCGAGAGCCAGAAAGCGACAAGAAACACCCCCCGCGCCTCTTTTTCTTGCAGACGGACACGGGCACGGTCGGTCACGGACAGAGACTGGCTGTGCCCGGTGGCGTGGGGCCTCCGTCCGTGCCATTTCGATGGTCCACGGGGAGTTGCCTGGGAGGGGGGGCCACTCGAGCGGCAGCGGTCAGTGGCGGCTACGGGGGCAGCAGGCGGAATTGGCCGGGGACGGCGCGGCCGGCACCGCTGGGGGCCACCGAAAGCACGTGAATGCCGGCGTCCAGGGGTTCCAGGAGGACCACCT
>CALEVZ010000062.1 GCA_937924755.1 uncultured bacterium | reverse complement strand
GCCGCCGATGAGTGACAGGGCAGTGCCGATCAAGCGTTTCAGCCGGCGTTGGCGGGCTTGCCGGGGCAAGAGAGAGCGAGGCAGGCTCTTGGATGAGTTCGTGGCGCAGACGGGCCAGGGTCGGTCCTGTGCGGCGTTGCTACTGCGCCTCGAGCAATTGTGGGAGCTCGGCGACTACCCGTGTGGCACGCGTCTGGCGCCGGCGTTGCCCAGGGTGAGCGAGGCGTTGGAGCGTCACGGGGAGCTGCAGCTGGCGCCTGTCGTGCGGTCCAAGCTGCCGGTCATGGCGCCGGCCACCATCGATCGCCCGCCGGCCGGAGAGCGCAGACGTCGCAGGCTCGAGAATCGGGCCACGACCACGCCGGGCAGGCTGCTGCGTCAGCACATCCCGATTCGGACCTTTGCCGACTGCGATGAGGCGCGGGCTGGGTGTATCGAGGTGGACCTCGCCGGGCACGTGGGCGGGGGCTGCTGGGGAGGCGAGGTGCTGGCTCCTAGCGGAGGCGCGGGTCTCGGCGGAGGGCCTGCGTGCAGGGAGTGCGCCGCGAGGTGCCGCACGATCTTGCGAACGGTGCGGGGCTCGGTACCGAACGCCTTCTGCCGGCACACCACCGCCGCCGCCTGGGCGTCCACGGACGGCGCCGGCGTCCGCTCCCCTGCTCGATCCCACCCGCCACGGGTGACCAGCGCGGGGACGTGCGGGTGCCATGAGAGGTCGCCACCGAACGTCGCGCCACCGCGATCATGCCGGGCATGATCCCCTCCTCCGCCGACAGCGCCGCTTTGATCATCTCCCGCGCCGTCTCGTACGCCGCCCGGCACAGGCGCCCGAAGAGCGGGCGGTGGTACAGGAAAGAAAGCCGAGCTTCCCCGGAGGGTCCGCCGCGGAGTGAAGACGGGAAGCCTGGGCACCGACAGAGCGTTGCGTGGGGAGGTAAGGTATGCGTATTCGCAGCGGGTGCAGACCGTGACCCCTGACTTCGCCACCACCCCGAGAGACCTGCGCTGTGAAACCCTGCAGTGGGAGAGGGCCATCACCCGCAAGGGGATTGCCGCCATCCCCGAATCGGGCAGGAACTACCGTCCGAACCTCACGTCCCGCAGCGCCCTCGAGCTGGCCTGCCACATCGTGGCCAGCGGGGTGCAGATGCTGCACGAGACCGCGGAGATGAAGTTCTCCATGGAGAATCGCTGCGGCTCCATGCCGGACAGCGTGGCCGGGGTGCTGGCCTTCCACGACGAACACTTCCCCCGGGCCCTGGCCGCCGCCCGGGCCGTGAGCGCGGAGCAACTCGCCCCTCCGGTGGATTTTCTCGGGGCCTTCAACGACCCGGCGGTGGCGTACCTGGGGTTCGCCGAGAGCCACTTTATTCACCACCGCGGGCAGCTATCCGCCGACCTGCGGGCCGGAGGCGGCAAGGTCCCCGGCGTCTACGGCGGCAGCGCCGACGAGCCGTGGACGCCCCCGGCGTAGCCCCATGTTGGCGCATCCGGCCGGCGACCGCTTTCTGCTCAGCCCCTTCTTCCTCGACCGGCCCGAGCCGGGACTTGCCCACCTGGCGGGGGAGGGCTGGGGGGTGAATGCCCCCGAGTTGCCGGCCGCCGGTCAGCTGGAGCGCCTGGCCGCCGTCCACCGGGGCATCGCCCCCTGGGTGGCCGAGACGCTGGCGGCGGGGGGGCGCCCGGTGCTGCTGGCCGGCGACTGCTGCGCCGCCGTCCCCGTCCTCGCCGGCCTGCAGCGGGCCGGGATCGAGCCGTTGTTGCTTTGGTTCGACGCCCACGGCGACTTCAACACCCCCGAGACGACGCCCTCGGGCTTTCTGGGGGGAATGCCCCTGGCCATGCTGGTGGGGCGGGGGGAGCAGGCTCTGTGCCAGGCGGTGGGGGTGCGTTCCCTGTCGGAGGGGCGGGTGATCCTCACCGACGCCCGCGACCTGGACCGGCCGCGGGAGGCGGCGGCGGTGGCCTCTTCCCGCCTCACCCACCTGCCGCAGGTGGGGGGCCTGCGGGAGCTGCCGCTGGGGGACGGCCCCCTGTGGGTGCACTGGGATACCGACGTGCTCAGCCCCCCGGCGGCTCCCGCCCAGAACTACCCGGCCCCCGGAGGACCCCCGCCCGAGGAGCTGGCCCTGGTGTTTCGCCACCTGCGCGCCACCGATCGGGTGGTGGCGGTGTCGGTGTCGTGCTGGAACCCGGCCCTGGACGGGGATCGCAGCACCGAGCGGGTGTGCCTGGATCTTCTGACGGAGCTCCTGGGCCGGTGAGGGGGGTGGCAGGTCAGCGCATCGGCCGGATGCGCACCTCGATCCCGGGCGCGTCCCCGAGCAACTGCACCAGGCGCCGGGGGTCGCTGTCGCCGTAGTGGTAGGGGTAGAGGATGCGCGGCTTCATGGCCCGCGCCAGATCGGCCACCATCTCCGGCGTCATGGTGTAGGGCAGATTCATGGGCAAGAAAGCCACATCGATGCCGGTGAGCTCCTTGAGCTCGGGGACGTTCTCGGTGTCGCCGGCGATCAGCACCTTGAGGTTGGCGAAGGTGAGCAGGTAGCCGTTGCCCTCCCCTTTGGGGTGCCAGGGCTCGCCGTTCTCCCGCCGGTGCACCAGGTTGTAGGCGGGCACCGCGGTGATCTGCACCCCCGCCGCGGTGTAGGAAGCCCCGTTGGCCAAAATGATCGCCCCCTCCACCTGCCCCTCGCACGCCGGGGCGGCGATGACGGCGGTGGCCGGGGTGCGCACCAGCGCCAGCGCCGCCGGGTCGAGGTGGTCGCGGTGGGCGTGGGTGAGCAACAGCAGGTCGGCCTTGGGCAGGGTGGCGTAGTCGGCCAGCCGCGTCCACGGGTCCACGTGGATGACTTTGCCGTTCCAGATCAGCATCAGGGTGCCGTGGCCGATGAAGACGATCTCCAGCTCCCCATCGGGAGTGGGGATGACGTCCCGGGGCGGCTGCGCCGGGGCGACGGCGACGGTCAGGAGGGTGGTGAGGGTGGCGATGGCCAGCCGCATGGGAAGCTCCTCGGGCGCGCCCTTTCGGCGCCTCGCCTCTACCGTAGCGCTGCCGGGCGAGGGAAGCAAGGCGCCCGTTGACCCCCACCCAGGGGAGGCTAGACTGGGTAACATGAAGCGACGGCCTTGGCGCGCAGGCGGTGGCCCGGCGCGCGTTGCAGCGGCGGCGCTGGTGGGAGCGCACCTGGTTTTGATCGCAGGTGGTTGCGTGTCGGTGAGGACCGGCGCCCCCCGCCCCGGCGCCGGTACGGGGGGTGGCGTGGCGGTGGAGGTCTACGCCTCCGACAATGCGCGCCGCGCCGGGGCGGTGGGGCCGCACGGGGTGCTGGGGGAACTGGAGCGTCAGGAGGGGAGGGCGTGGCGAGCGGTGTTTCGCTCCTTGAACGCCAGCTGGGCAGTGGTGGGCCTGCCGCCCGGGACCTACCGGGTGCGCGTGCCGGCGCGCCTGACCGACGAGGGGCACGTGCAGCGCCTGGCCCGCCCGGCGCAGCGCACTTTTCGGGTGCAGGAGGGGATGATCACCGATGTGCGGGTGACGCTCTCCCACGTGCCGCCGGCGCTGGTGGCGGTCGGGGTGGTGACCGTGGTAGCAGCCGCGGTGCTGCTGGCCAAATATCTGGATGAACACGACCTGCCCAAACCCCCGCTGCCCCCGCCGGAGCTGGCGGAGCTGGCCTTCTACGTCTCCCTCGATTTGGCCCAGATGGCCGCCTGGCAGGAGGTGCGGGACCGCCAGCCACCTCTGGTCACCTCCCACTTTCCCGCCGCCCGGGCGGTGGTGGCGGCCAGGCGGCCACGAGTGCTGTTCGCTTTCTCCGAGCCCCTCGCCCCTCGCTCCCTGCGGGCCGACGCGGTGACGGTGCTGGGGGAGAGCTCGGGACTTATCCCGGGGGTGGTGAGCCTCGACTTCGATCGCTGGTGGGTGACCTGGGTGCCGGCGGGGGATCTGCCTGCCGGAGAAACCTTCCACGTCACCCTCAACGCCGAGGCGGTGCGCGACCTGGCCGGCAACGCGCCGGCGGGACCGACCTCCTTTTCCTTCCGCACCGCCTCCTGAAGTGCCGAAGTTGACGCCGGTCAAGGCCGTGATGGCAAGCCCGAGGTAGAATTGGACCATGGAGCGGCTGGAGCGGGAGCGCGCCACGGTGGCCGCCATGGTGCGGATTTATTGCCGGGCTCATCACGGCGGTCCGGCTCTCTGCCGGCAGTGCCAGGCGCTCCTGCAGTACGCCAGTTACCGGCTGGACCGCTGCCCCTTCGCGGCCGACAAGCCCACCTGCGCCGCCTGTCCCATCCACTGCTACCGCGCCGCCGAACGCCAGCGCATGCGGGAGGTGATGCGCTGGGCCGGCCCCCGCATGCTCTGGCGGCACCCCTACCTGGCCATCCGGCATCTGCTGGACGAGCGCCGTGACCGCCGCACCGCCCGCCGCGGCGCCGCCCGGCCGAACCCGGGGATAGTCACTGCGGCGGGGGAGCGAGAGTGAACTCCCGCCACTCGGTGGCAGCCATCCGCTCGCCATCGAGGTCCAACGCCTCGACGCGCCAGCGAAGCGGCGCAGCTGCCGCCCGCTCGTGTACCCACGGCGGCAGCGAGTAGGTGCCGAGGTGGGCCGGCAGCAGGGCCGAGGCGACCACGGCGCCGTCTTTTGCGCGGCAAGGCACGCCGCGCTGGGGGGTGGACAGAAAGGCGACGGGCCGAGCCGTGGCGGGTCGGCTGCGCAGAGCTTTACGTCTGTCCCGTGTCACGGTATGATAGTAAGGAAGGGGGGTGAATGACGATGAAAGTGAAAGCCTCGACGTTTTGTGTAACGGTGGGAGTCGCCCTGGTGGTCGCGGTGGCGTTCGCGGGGGTGGCCAACAAGGCGCCGGAGTCGGTGGTGCTGGACAAGGCCCACAGCAAGCGGCCGTCGGTCTCCTTCCCCCACAAGGTGCACGCCGACACCATCGCCTGCGAGACCTGCCACCACACCAACAAGGGGTTGAAGGCCACCGACACGGTGGAGGTACAGCCCTGCTCCGCCTGCCACTTGGACCCGGACAAGCCCGAAATCGGCTCCATCCGCGACATGAGCTTGACCAAGAACCCCTTCCACAAGCTGTGCATCGACTGCCACAAGAAAGAGGCCAAAGGCCCCGCCAAGTGTAACGACTGCCACAAGCAGTGAGTTGCCCTTCGCGAGGGTGATGCCGTTTTCCGGCCGGCCTCCCCGAGGCCGGCCGGGCCTGCTTTCTTGTCCCCCGCCCTGTCGCGGCTTATACTCGATCCCATGATGACGTTGAGGGTTGTTGTCGCGCTTGCCCTTCTTCTGGCGCTGGGGTGCGGAGGGGGCAGCTCCCGGTCCGGTGGTGACGCCGCCTCCGGCGCGGCTGCGGCGCTGGACGTCAACGCCGTGTTGGCGGCCGCCGATCAGGCTGACGGGAGTGAAGACAGGGTGGTGCACCGCTGCGCGGTGTGCGGGCTGGGGATGGACGGCTCCCCGGAGATCACCTCCACCTGGCGGGGTTACACCTTTTATCATTGTTCCCAGCACTGCCGCGAGCAGTTCGACCGCGACCCGGTGAAGGTGCTGGCCCGGCTTGAGGTACCGCCCCCTGGAGAGGTCGGGGCGAGGGCCTCATCGCCCTGATCGAGCGGCGTTCCTAGCGAGCCCGCAGGATCACCAGGCCGCTGCGATCTTCCAGGTGCACGGCCTCCTCCTCGATGGCCACCACCTTGGCCTGGCCGATCATCGTGCCCACCACCACCCGCTGGCCGTTGATGCCGGCAAAGGGCGCCGAAGGTCTGTAGACGATGTAGTCCAGCTGCAGCTTGGTGTGCCCCAGATCGGCGTTGAGCACGAAGGAACGCGCGGGACGGGCCGTCGGCGCGGAGGTGGGCGCCGGCGTGGGTGGGGGTGGCGTTGGAGTGGCCGGTACGGTGGTGGGGGTCGCCGTGGCCGTCGATGGGGTGGGCGCGGCTGGGGGTGGGGGTGTTGACCTGGGATCAGCGGCGCGATCCGGAGGTCTGGGTCGCCCCGGCAGCGGAGCGCTGGCGTTGGCGGCCGGAGGCAGGAAGCGGGTGACGACGGTGTCGCCGACCTCGGAGGCCAGTGTCGGGGTGGGCGGTGGCGGGGTTGGCGTCGGGGTGGGGGAGGAAGTCGGCCCGGGGCTGCTGAGCATCGCGGCTGGTGGGTCGTCGCTGCCACCGCCGGCGGCTGGCGATGGGGTCACCGGCGGTGGCGGGCTGGCAGCCTCTGAAGTCACCGGCGGGCGCGGCGCAGCGGCCGGTGGGGCCGACGCGGTCAGGGCAGATGCCGCCGAGGTCGTCGCTGAGGTCGCTGCGACTCCTGCCGCGGGCTGAGGGGAGCCGTCGCGACCGCCAATCAGCCAGGCCAGGCCAACTCCGCCGGCGGCCAGCCCCGCCAGGGCGAGCACCACCGCCGCCGCCCGCGACGGCGGGCGGCGCGGCGGCGAGGTGGCGACGGGCAGCCCGCGACGGGCCGCTTCGCGGGCGGCGGCGTCGCGACGGGCGCGGGTGAGAGCATCGTGGATCAGGCTCACGTGTCCCTCCCAGCCAGGGCGCGGGCGGCGCGATGCACGTGACGCCAGGTGAGCACGTCGCACCCCTCGGCGTAGCCGGCGAGCAGGGTTGTATCACAGAGGGCGTTGATGAGGCGAGGGATCCCCCGGGAGCGGTGATGCACCCACCAGATGGCCGGGGCGGTAAAGATGGGGCGGCCGTTGGCACCGGCGACGGCAAGGCGGTGGGTGATGTAGGCGCGGGTTTCCCCGCGATCCAGCGGCTTCAAGTGGTAGCGCACGAGGATCCTCTGGTTGAGCTGGCGCAGCTGCGGCTCAGACAGGCGAGCGCGCAGCTCCGGCTGGCCGATGAGAACGATCTGCAGCAGCTTGCGGTCGTCGGTCTCGAGGTTGGATAGCAGACGCAACTCCTCCAAGAGGGCATCGGAAAGGTCCTGCGCCTCGTCCACGAACAGCGCCACGTTCTCGCCCGCCACCGCACGCTGCAGCAGGAACTGGTTGAGCCGGCCAGTGAGCCGCACACGGTCATGGCCGCGCGCCTCCAGGCCCAGCTCCTCCAGGATGGAGCGCAGTAACTGGGTGGAGGACATCACTGGGTTGAGGATCAGCGCCGTCGCCCAGCCGTCCTTGAGCTGCGCCAGGATGGCCCGGCACAGCGTAGTCTTGCCGGCCCCCACCTCGCCGGTGAGCTGGATGAACCCTTTGCGCTGCTCCAGGCCGAAGAGCACGTGTTCCAGCGCATCCCGGTGCCGGCGCGAGTAAAAGAGATACCGAGGATCCGGGGTGATCTCAAAGGGCGGCGCGGTGAGGCCGTAAAAATCCAGATACATGATCAAGTTTCGGGCGACTCTTCGCTGCGCCCTGCCAAGAGTGTACGACAGCCGCGGCGCCGGCGTGAGCCCGGTCCTCTCGGCTAAAGCTTGGGGATGCGCAGCTTCTGGCCCGGCTTGATGAGGTCGGGGTTGACCAGCACGTCCCGGTTGGCCTCGAAGATCTTCATGTACAGGCTGGCCTTGCCGAGGTACTGCTTGGCGATGCCGGAGAGGGTTTCTCCCCGCTGCACCTCGTGGATGACCTCCTGCGGCGGCGGCGCTTCCACCGCCTTGGGAGCTGTCGGCGCCGGAGCCAACACCCGGATCATGTTGATGGTGTTGTCGGTTTGCACCAGGGCGTTGAACGCCTGCATGGCGGCGGTCTTGGCCTCTAAGCTGACGGCGGTGCCGGTGAGGGTGACGGTTTTGCCATCGATCTGGGCGGCCAGCGAGGCAATCCCCGGGGTTTGTTGCTGCACCTGGGCGACGGCCCCCTTTACCTTGTCCTCGAACGACGCTCCGAACATGCCCATGGATGCCCTCCCTTGCGGTGCTCGCCTTGGCCGCTCCCGGCGACGGTTTCTCGGGGGGTACGGCGGGGGCACCTCGATACGAGGAGTATACGCGAGCGAGTGATACCCCCCGGCTCGCCGTGCTCCCGGCGGTGTTACCGTGGATTGATGTCTCCCACGCCTCGGCCGGGTCACGGCGCTGACCATCCCGCCGCCTCCGCGGCCGGCTCGGGGAGGCCCGGGCTGCTGGCGGTGCTGGCGCTGGCCGTGGTGGTGGCGTGGGGCACGCCGCTGGTGTACCCACTGAAGGTTTTCACGGTGCTCTTGCACGAGCTGGGGCACGGCGCCGCGGCGGTGCTCACCGGCGGCAGCATCGAACGCATCGAGCTCAGCGGCGATCTGGGCGGGGCGTGCTGGTCGCGCGGGGGCTTCCGGCCGCTGGTGCTGGCGGCCGGGTATCTGGGGAGCATGCTCTTCGGCGGCCTGATCCTCCTCGCCAGCGCCCGGGTGCGGCGCGACGAGCTGCTGGCAGGGGTACTGGGCGGGGCGGTGGTGGTGCTGACGTTGGTTTTTGTGCGCACTCTCTTCGGCCTGGCCTTCGGGGTCGGCTTCGGTTTGGCCCTGCTGGCCGCCGCCCGCTGGCTGCCGGCCGCCGCCAACGACGTGCTCCTCAAGCTCATCGGGGTGACCAGCGTGCTGTACGCGGTGATCGACATCAAGCAAGACCTGATCGGCCGCACCGTGCCGGGCTCGGACGCCTGGGCGATGTCGCGGGAGCTGTTCTTTCCCCCGCTGTTTTGGGGCGTCCTGTGGATGGCGCTCGCCCTGGCCTCGGCGGTGGCGCTGGTACGGGTGACGGTGAACCTGGAGCGCGGCCGCTAGGCCTGCTCCCAGCGCCGGAAAAACAGCGCCTGGCGGTGCACTGGGGCCGCCTTCGCCTCCAGGGCGGCCATCTGGGTGTCGGCCAGGGGCCGGAAGTCCCGGGCGATGGCCACGTTCTCCTCCAGCTGAGCGATCGAATCGCAGCCCACGATGACGGTGGAGACGGGCAGGGAAAGGACGTAGCGCATCGCCTCGGACATGTTGAGGGTGCCCGGCACGGTGGCGGCCAGGCGTGAGGTTCCCTCCGCCGGCGGGCGCCAGGAGGACAGCAGCAAACCGCGCGCCGGGATCTTCATGCCGATGATGGCCATTTCCTGCTCCACGGCGAGCGGCAGGAGATCCTTCTTGAAGCTGAGATGGTGCGGGTCGGCAGCGTTGAGGGCGAGCAGCACGGCGTCGAAGGGGAAGCGCCGGATGGCTTCCATGAGCACCGCCGGGTCGGCGTGCCCGGTGACCCCTAAAAAGCGCACCAGCTTCTGCTCCCGCGCCGCCTGGAGCGCCTCCATGGCGCCGGCAGGGGCGAAGATCTCGTTCACCTCCTCCATGCGCGCCAGGTTGTGGATCTGCCACAGGTCCAGGTGGTCGGTGTGTAGCAGCTTAAGGGAAGTCTCCAAGGAGCGCAGGGAACCGTCCCGGCTGCGGTCGCGGGTCTTGGAGGCGAGGAACACTTCCTGACGCCGTCGCTTCATCACCGCGCCGATATAGCGCTCGCTCCACCGGGCGTCACCGCCGTAACGGGCGGCGGTGTCGATGTAGTTGACGCCGAGATCCAGCGCCCGCTCGACAATGGGCACCGCCACCGCCTCGTTGTCGGGCTGCTCCACGGCGGCCTGCCCACCCAGGGAGAACAGCCCGACCTGGAAGCCGGTGCGCCCCAGATTGCGCGTGGGCATGCCGCCCTGGGTGCGGGGGTTGTGGGGCAGGGCGGGGAAGCCGCGCGGTGCGTCGGCGGCGAGCCGTCCGGCCAGCAAACCGGCGGCGGCGGCCCCACCCGCGGTCAGCAGCTCTCGTCGGCGCAGTCCCTTGGAGGTGGTGCTGTCGGCCATGGCCTGGCCCTCCCCCCACAGAGTAGCGGCAACGACGCCGGCCCGTCAAACGCCGCGGCCGGCCCCCGCCGCGCGGCCGGCTGGGACATCCCCTCTGGTTCTTGTGAAATCTTCCACGACGGCGGCTGCGGTGGTACTCTCAAGCATGCGGGAGGAGCCATGAACCCGAACGTGAAGAAGTTGGCCATCCTGGCCGGAGGCGGCCCCGCCCCGGGGATCAACAGCGTGGTGGGTGCGGCGGCCATCCGCGCCGCCCTCAACGGCTCCGAGGTCTTAGGCATTCTCGATGGCTTCAAGTGGATCATGGAGGGCAACATCGATCACGTCATGCCGCTCACCATCGAGAGCGTCAGCCGCATCCACTTCCGCGGCGGCTCCCACATCGGCATCTCCCGCGCCAACCCGACCAAGCACGAGCAGCACCTGGAGAACAGCGTCATTTCGTTGCTGCGCCTCAATGTGGATCGGCTCATCACGATCGGCGG
The DNA here is from genome assembly GCA_937924755.1 of uncultured bacterium. GTDB lineage: Bacteria > Acidobacteriota > Thermoanaerobaculia > Thermoanaerobaculales > Thermoanaerobaculaceae > CALEVZ01. The sequence goes on along the minus strand of CALEVZ010000062.1, from coordinate 41,838 downwards.
CGACGACACCGCCTACTCCGCGTACATGCTCAACGAAAGAAGCCGCGGCCGCATCCGCGTGGTGCACGTGCCCAAAACCATCGACAACGACCTCGACCTGCCCTCAGGCGGCAACACCTTCGGTTTCCAGACCGCCCGTCACATCGGCGTGGGCATCGTGCGCGACCTGATGGTGGACGCCAAGGCCACCTCCCGCTGGTACCTGGTGGTCACCATGGGGCGCAAGGTGGGCCACCTGGCGCTCGGCATCGGCAAGGCGGCGGGGGCGGCGCTCACCCTCATCCCCGAGGAGTTCCAGGGCACCGTGCGACTGCAGGAGATCATCGACACCATCCTCGGCGCCATGATCAAACGGCTGTCCTACGGCCTGCCCCACGGCGTCGCGGTGCTGGCGGAGGGGCTGGTGGAGTGCGTGGACCCGGCCGACCTGCAGCAGGTGGTCCACCTGGAGCGCGACGCCCACGGCAACCTGCGCTACGCCGAGATCAACTTCGCCGACATCGTGCGAGAGAAACTTCTGGAGGGACTGAAGAAGTACAACCTGGCGACCACCGTGGTGGCGAAGAACATCGGCTACGAGCTGCGCTGCTCCGATCCCATCCCGCTGGACATGGAGTACACCCGCGACCTGGGGTTCTACGCCGCCCAGTACCTGGAAGAGGGGGGCTCGGGCGTGGTCGTGGCCATCGACGGCGACCGCTTCAAGGCGTTGCCCTTCGCCGAGAACATCGACCCGACCACCGGCAAGACGCGCGTGCGCATGGTGGACATCAACTCGGAGCGCTACCGGATCGCCCGGCGCTACATGATCCGCTTGAACCGGGACGACTTCGAGGACATGCACCAGATCGCCAAGCTGGCCGCCACCGCCGGCATCTCCCTCGACGAGTTCAAGCGCACGTTCCGTTATCTGATCGAGAAGGAACCGCCGCCGCTGCGTCTGCTCCCCGACGGCTTGCCGCCTCCGGCCAAGAAGGAGAGGGAGCGGGCGAAGAAGGGCGAGGGCGGCGGACCAGTCGAGCCGTAAGGACGTGTTCGCCCGCGCCAGGCGGCGCGAAGGCCAGACCTCTACTCGGGTTTCGGCAGGGGGGAGAGAACCGGTAGCAGCTCCTCGTTGGTCACGAAGTCGTCGCCCCCTCCTCCGGCGGGGCGATCCTTGCGCTCCGCCTGGCGCTGCCGGCGTCTGGCCTCCTTGTCCCGCTGCTTCTCCTGGCGGGCCCGCTCCCGGGCCCGCTTTTCAAATGAGGCACTGCTCTTGCGCGCCACTTCGCAAATCCATCCTACCAGCGGCCGCTTCGACCGCCCCAGCCGCCGCCATCGCGGCTCCGCCCGATGCCACCTTGACCGCGGGGCCGACCACTGCGCTCCGGGCGGGGCTGGGCCTCGTTGACCACGAGGGCGCGCCCCTCGATCTCATGGCCGTTGAGTTTGGCGATGGCGGCCTTCGCCGCAGCGTCGTCGTTGAAGGTCACGAAGGCGAAACCCCGGGAGCGGCCGGTGTCGCGATCGCTGACGATGCGGATGGACCCCACCTCTCCGAAGGGCGCAACCAGCTCGCGCAGATGCTCCTCGCGGAAAGCGAAGGGGAGGTTGCCGAAGTACACGTCCATGGTGTCGCACCCGTGTGCCAAGGAAGTTTTCGGCTCCAACAACGGGAGCGGCACCGCCTCGAGCACGTCCTTTCACCCAGCACGATACCAGATTCGCCGGCGCCTGGCGTCAAGGCCCGAAGGCGGGCCAGGGTCGCACCACCCGGCGCGAGGGGTGGCGCGGGGGAGCGTCGCGCAGGAAGATGCTGCCCCCGTCACCCACCGCCGCCCAGTTTCGAGCACCGATGGCCACGGCGTGGAGCAGGGGGGCTGCAGCCACCCACTGGGGGTACCAGGAGAGGCCGTCGGGGCTCTCCGCTATGCCTCCCACGCCCACCGCCACGAAGGTGGCCCCCGCGGCTGCCACGGCGCGGAACTGAAACTCCAGGGGGGGGAGCTGAGTGACGGTGCATCGCCAGGGCTCCCGGCGGCGCTGGGTGAGGGCCACGCCGGCGCCCGGGTACTGGTCTCCCACCACCAGGCCCACCGTCACCCAACGCTCCGGGCTGGCGGCCACGCCGTAGAGAAACGACGGGCGCAGCATGAACCAGCACTGCTGCATGACCTCTCCCAAAGATGAGGAGATAAACCGCTCGCCGTCCATACTTTCCGCGACCTGGCCGGTCCATCCCACGGCCAGGACCCGCCCTGCATGGGCAGCGACGCCGTAGAGGGGGCGGACGTCGGCGGGGGTGCGATCGCGCCAGAGCTGCCCGTCCTCGCTGGTCAGGATGAGACCGATCAGGTACTCGCTCCCGGAGGCCCCCACAGCCACGAAGCGACCCCCCGTCCAGGAGACGGCGTTGAGCCGTCCCGTCGTCCCGCTGGCGCGCAGGTGCCACTCCTGGCCGTCGCGACTGGTCAGGACCACGCCGCCGTCGCCCACCGCCACCAGTGCCGCAGCGCTCGCCGCCACGCCCCGCAGGGTGGCGACCGTGGGGGTATCTCGACGGGTCCAGTGGCGGCCATCGTGGCTAGTCAGCACCACGCCACCCTCGCCCACCGCCACGAAGCCACCTCCAGGTGTGGCGGTGACCGCGTACAGGGGGGTGGTCACCGGAGTGGCCACCGCCTGCCAGGGCTGGGCCGAGCCGGCCGCGGTCATCCACCATGGGGCCAGCAGCACCGTCACCACAATCCCCAGGCGGTCCATGCTCGCATGGTACCGCCAGCATAGGGGTACCTGGCATCTCGTGTCTTTTTGTTGCCGGGAAGGTTGCGGGCAGGGGCGGGGTTTTGTAAAAAAGCGTCGGAGGCCGTATGAGGAAAGATTTCTCGTTGTGGATGGCGGTGGCCATCGTTGTCGCGGCGACGGCGGCGGCAGCACAGGAGGTCACGCTGGTCCCGGGCAACGGCACGGAGCTGGCGGTGGGCCAGCGCTTTGACGTGAGCGCCGCAGCACCGGCAGGTGAGAAGTTGCGGTGGCGGGTGACTCTGGAGGGGGTCGAGCTGGCTCCGGCGCCGGCGACCGCAGGGGCCTTCGTGGCGAGGAACGTCAGCCTTGCCAGGGCCGGATCGCACCGCCTGCGGGCCGAAGCGTGGCGGGCCGACGGCACGCTGGTGGGCGCGGCGGAGGCCACCCTCACTGGCCGCCAATGGCGGGGCAAGGGGGGAGTGCGCAACGTCATTCTGCTCATCGCCGACGGCATGGGGCACGCCCACCGCACCGCGGCGCGCCTGGCCCTGCACGGCCTTCAGGGGGGAAAGGCGGGGGGGTGGCTCCACATGGACACCCTCCCCGTGGAGGGGGTGCTGACTACCTCCTCGCTCTCCGGCCTCGTCACCGACTCGGCGGCGGGCGGGCACGCCCTGGCCACGGGCACCAAGACCGCCAACGGCATGCTGGGGGTGTGGCCCGACGACACCCCGGACCGGGACGACGACAACCCCCGAGTGGAACAGCTGCCCAGCCTGCTGTGGCGGGAGCGCCGCATGGTTACCGGCGTCGTGAGCACCGCCGACCTCACCGACGCCACCCCGGCGGCGTTCGTGGCGGCGGTGGCCGACCGCAGGGAGGAGGCCGGCGTGGTGGCGGCCTACCGGCGCGCCGCGGCGGAGGGTTACCTGCGGGTGCTGCTGGGTGGGGGAGCGCGGCGCTTTGCCGGGGTGGGGCCGGACGGGTTGCCGGAGGAGTTTTCCGAGCAGGGGTTTGCCGTGGTGCGCACGGCGGGAGAGTTGGAGCAGGCCCTGAAGAACCGGGCGTCCCGCCTGCTGGGGTTGTTCCACGACGGCAACATGAACACCGAGTTCGACCGCCAGCGCCGGGGCAGCCCCGAGGTGGTCAAGGATTTCCCCGAACAGCCCTCCCTGGAGGCCATGACCCGGGCAGCCCTGGCGGCGCTGTCGCAACACCCGCAGGGTTTTTTCTTGATGGTCGAAGGGGCGCTGGTCGACAAACAGGCCCACAACGGCGACCAGGAGCGGGTCGTGTTCGACATGCTGGCCTTCGACCGGGCGGTGGCGGCGGCGCTGGAGTTCGCCCGCGCCACCAACGGCGACCGGGACCCCGCCAACGACACCCTGGTCATTGTGACCTCCGACCACGAGACCGGCGGCCTGGTGCTGCCCGGCGTGGTGCGCTCCGACTGCCGGGCCAGCCGGGACTGCCTGCTCACCTACGACGCCGGGGGCTTTCCCACCGCCGGCGATGCCGACGGTGACGGCTTCCCCGACGTGGTGGACGGGGAGCGCAAGGTGGCCATGCACTTCGCCGCCGGTCCGGATCGCTTCGAGGACTGGCGCGCCCAGCCGCGCCCGGTGCCCATGGCCCTGGGCCGGGTGGGGCGCGACCTCTTGGTGATCCCCAACCCCGAGCGGGACGGCGGCAGCGGGGTGTGGCTGGGAGGGGTGACACCCGTGACCGTCCCCCAGCGCGGGTACGCCCCCACCCAGACGGTGCACACCGCGGTGGACGTGCCGGTGTCGGCGTACGGGCCGGGGTCCGCGGCGCTGGCCGGGGTGCGGGACAATACGGAGGTATTCTTCGCCATCGTCAATGCCGTAGGAGGTAGGCGTTAGGGGCGCAGCCGCCCCCCTGGTCATCTCTCGGTGAGCTGGTGCTGGCCCTGCCCGGGCGCCCCGAGGTGAACGGTGCAACCCCACCGCAGCGGAGACGTACGCTTGGGCAACGGAGCGGGCCGGCGGCAGGCCAGGCGCCTGCCGGAGAGGGGGTGGGTCATGGACGAGGAGCACAGGCAACGGGTCGGGCTGGCGAGGAGGCTGGGACGGGGGCTGGAGGCCACCCGGCGGGTGGTGGTCAACGCGGTGTTCTACGCGGTGGTGGTGGTGGCAGTGGTGGCGTTGGCCAGCGGTGGCAAACCCAAGGTGCCGGCCTCCAGCGCCCTGGTGATTGCCCCCAAGGGCACCATCGTGGAGCAGTTGCAGGGCAACGCCCTGGACCGCCTGCAGGCGGAGCTGCTGGGGGTCGGCAGCGCCGAAACCCTGCTCAAGGACATGGTCGACGCCCTCGACATGGCCCGCGAGGACAGACGCATCAAGGCGGTGGTGCTGGACCTCTCGGAGCTGGAATCGGCGGGGATGACCAAGCTGGAGGACCTCAAGATAGCGCTGGGACGGCTGCGCAGCGCCGGCAAACCGGTCATCGCCGCCGCCGATCGCTACAACCAGTACGGCTACTACCTGGCGGCGCACGCCGACGAGGTGTGGCTCAACCCCCAGGGCATGGTCCTCATCGAGGGGTTCTCCCGCTTCGCCCGTTTCTACCGGGAGGGGCTGGACCGGCTGGGGGTGGAGTGGCACATCTTCCGGGTGGGGGAGTACAAGTCGGCGGTGGAACCCTTCCTGCGGTCCAACATGTCTTCGGAGGCGAAGGAAGCCAATCTGTCCTACCTGACCGACTTGTGGAACAGCTACCTCCGGGACGTGGCGGCGGCGCGGCGGACCACTCCGGAGAAACTGCAGGACTACGTCGACAACTTCCCCGCCCACATGCAGGCGGCGCAGGGGGATGCTGCCAAAGCGGCGCTGGCAGCGGGACTGGTGGACCGCGTCGAGCCGCGCGACGTGCTGCGCGCGCGCCTGGTCGAACTCGCCGGCGAGGATAGCAAGAAGCACTCCTTCAATCAGATCGCCATGGGCGACTATCTCGAGGCGAAGGGCGGCGACCGCTTCGGCAAGAAGGCCAAGGGAAACCTGGTGGCGGTGGTGGTGGCCAAGGGGGGGATCAGCGACGGCTCGCGTCCGCCGGGTCAGATCGGCGGCGACTCCACCGCGGCGCTCATCCGCCAGGCCCGCCACACCAGGGGCGTCAAGGCGATCGTGCTGCGCGTCGACTCGCCGGGGGGCAGCGGCTTCGCCTCGGAGGTGATCCGACGCGAGCTGGAGGTGACGCGGGCCGACGGCAAGGTGGTGGTGGCCTCTTTTGGGTCGGTGGCGGCCTCCGGCGGCTACTGGATCTCCATGGCCGCCGACGAGGTGTGGGCCAGCCCCAACACCATCACCGGGTCCATCGGCATCTTCGCCATGTTCCCCAACGTCGCCAAGGCGATGGGCAAGCATCTGGGCATCTACGTGGACGGGGTAGGGACCACCCGCATGGCGGGGGCGCTGCGCCTCGACCGGCCGCTGGATCCCGAGGTGGGGCGCACCGTTCAGGCGCTCATCGACAACGGGTACCGAGATTTCCTCCGGGTCGTGAGCGAGGGCAGGTCCATGGCTCCCGAGGAGGTGGACAAGGTGGCCCGCGGGCGGGTGTGGAGCGGCGCCCGAGCGCACCAGCTGGGGCTGGTGGACCACCTGGGAAGCCTTGACGATGCCATCCAAGCGGCCGCTGCCCGCGCCGGGTTGGGGGAGAAATACGCGGTGCGCTATATCGAGAGGGAGCTGAAGTTCAAGGAGCGACTCGTGCGCGACCTCCTGAGCCGGGCGTCGGCAATGGCGGGGACGGAGGCGGCCACCTCGGCGGCGGCGTCGCCCCTCCTCGCCCTGGCCCGGGTGATGGCCAGGGACGAGGCGGAGCTGCAAGCCCTCGCCGCCCGGCACGGGGTGCTGGCCTACGCCTTGGTGCCGGTGGAGTGAGCGGGGCAGGGGGTTCGAGGACGGTGGCACGGCGGCGGAGGTGTCCCATGGTGCGTCGGTGGAGCGTGCTTCTGGTAGCTGGCATTGCGGTGGCGGTGGGCGGGGTTCGGGGGGCCGAGGGGTGCACCAACTTCCTGGTCAGCCGGGGGGCCTCGGCGGACGGTTCGGTGATGATCACCTACTCCGCCGACTCCCACGTGCGCTACGGGGAGCTCTACCTGCGCCGGGGGGGGCGGTGGCCGGCGGGCAGCACCGTGCTGCTGCGCGACCGGGGGAGCATGAAGCCCCTGGGGGAAATTCCCCAAATACCCCGGACCTTTACGGTGCTCGGCTTCATGAACGAAAACGCCGTGGCCATCGGCGAGAGTACCTTCGGGGGACGCAAGGAGCTCGCTGACCCCACCGGGGTCGTGGACTACGGCAGCCTCATGTTTTTGGCCCTAGACCGCTCCTCCAGCGCCCGGGAGGCGATCAAGGTGATCGCCGAGCTGGTGGAGACCCACGGCTACGCCTCCACCGGCGAGTCCTTCTCCATCGCCGACCCCGAGGAGGTCTGGATCATGGAGCTCATCGGCAAGGGGGCGGAGATGGTGGTGGACGAGGCTACGGGGAAGGAGGTGAACCGCCACCGCGGCGCCGTGTGGGTGGCACGCCGCCTCCCCGAGGGGTACATCTCCGCCCACGCCAACCAGGCCCGCATCACCACCTTCCCCCTGGCCGACGGGCGCACCTCCATCACCTCCCGGGAGCTCTCTCGCATCTTCGAGCCGCGGGTGGAGACGGTGTACGCCCACGACGTCATCGAGGTGGCCCGGCGCATGGGGTACTTCGAGGGACCCGACACCGCGTTCAGCTTCGCCGACGCCTACGCCCCCCTGGACTTTGAAGCGGCGCGCTTTTGCGAGATGCGGGTGTGGAGTTTCTTTAAGGAGTTTTGCGCCGGCATGGAGCAGTACCAGGACTTCGCCAGCGGCCACAATCTTTCGAACCGCATGCCGTTGTGGGTGAAGCCGGAGCGACCGCTGACTTTGGCCGACCTCAAGGCCGCTAAACGAGACCACCTGGAGGGGACCCCCTTCGACATGCGCCTGGACGCCGGCGCGGGGCCCTTCGGGCTGCCCTACCGCTGGCGCCCCCTCACCTGGGAGTTCGAGGGGCGCACTTACGTCAACGAGCGAGCCACCGCCACCCAGCAGACGGGGTTTTCCTTCATCGCCCAGCTGCGTCGAGGCCTGCCGCCGCCCATCGGCGGCATCCTTTGGTTCGGGGTCGACGACGCCGCCACCTCCCTCTACATGCCCTTCTACGCCGGCATTACCCGGGTGCCCCCCAGCCTCGCCGAGGGCAACGGGGACCTGTTGACCTATTCCGAGACCTCGGCGTTCTGGGCCTTCAGCGCCGTGGCCCACCTGGCCTACCTGCGCTACGACCGGGTGAGCGAGGACGTGCGCCGCCTGCAAGGCGAGCTGGAGGAGAAGTACCGCGCCTACGTCCCGGCCCTGGACGCCGCCGCCCTGGCGCTGTGGCGGCAGGACCAGGCCCGCGCCCAGGAGTTCCTCACCGATGTAAGCGTCGGCCTGGCGGAGGCGGCGGTGCAGCGCTGGCGGGAGCTGTACCGCTACCTGCTGGTGAAGTACCTGGACGGCAACGTCAAGAAGGAGAAGGACGGGGCCTTCGAACGCAACCCCTGGGGGTTCCCGGTGGCCCCCGAACACCCGCCCTACCCGGAGAGCTGGCGACGCCTGGTGGTGCAGGACGCGGGGGAGAAGCTGCGCAAGCCCGAGACACCCTCTCCTCCCAGCCAGTAGGTTGCATTTGCGGTGACTCCCTGGGGGCGAGCGGTGCAGTGGACAAGAGGAGAGGAGAGGAATGATGCAAAGGCGACTGGCTTTGGTGACGGGAGGCAGCCGCGGCATCGGCGCGGCCATCGTACGGGCGCTGGCGGAGCAAGGGTTCAAGGTGGCCGTGAATTACCTGGTCAATGAGGACAGGGCGCGGCGGGTGCTGGCCGAGAGCGGAGGCGAGGGCGCCGTGTTCCAGGCCGACGCCCGCGACCATGGGGCGGTGGCGGCCATGGTGGAGGCGGTGGAGCGCGCCCTGGGCCCGGTCGATGTGGCGGTGCACAACGCCGCCGTTTCCTTCCCCATGGGCCCGTTCCATGCCTTGCCCTGGCGCGAGGTGCAGGCCAAGCTCGAGGGCGAGCTGGGGGCGTTTCACGCCCTCTGCGCCCATACCGGCCCCGGCATGGTCGGGCGGGGGTGGGGGCGCATCGTCGCGGTGAGCTCCACCCTGTCGCGCTTTGCCCACGAGGGGTTCGGCGCCCACGCCGCCGCCAAGGCGGCCCTGGATGGCGCCTGTCGCGTGCTGGCACGAGAGCTGGGACCGCACGGGGTGACGGTCAACGTGGTTGCACCGGGCCTGGTGGACACCGACGCCACGGCGCACCAGCCCGTCGAGATGAAGCAGGCGGTGGCGCGGGCGACCCCGCTCCGGAGGATCGGGCAGCCCGAGGACATCGGCGCCGTGGTGGCGTTCCTGTGCAGCGACGAGGCGCGCTGGATCACCGGGCAGTACCTGCCGGTCAACGGCGGCTTGCACACCGTGTGAGGAGCGCCATTGACCTACAACTTCGATCCCGAGGCCTGGGCGGAGCGGCAGAGGGTGTTGCTCCGGCGGCGGCAGGCGGAGGGGGAGCTGGATGAGGCCGCCGTGCAGGCGGCCCTGGCCGAGGTGGAGCGGCGTCTGGAGGAGATGTGGGCGCGCCTGGAGGGCAGCTATCGCCTGCCACAGACATGAACGCCGAGTATCGTCGCGGCGTTCAACCGTCGCGATGGATGGCACTGCCGGCGCCGTCGTGCTCGCCGTGGAGCAGCTCCTCGTGCAGCGCTTCCAGCTCCGCCACCACCTCCAGGTCCTGCGGTCGGCCGGCGGCGCGCTTGGCTCGCAGCAGAGCCTCGAGGCCCAGGCAGCGAACCACGCTGCCGAACAGCTCGATCTCCAGAGAGAAGGGTAGCAACGCCTCGTAGCCCCCCCCACCGACGATTTCCCCCAGCAGGTCGAGGGCGCCCAGATCGGTGGTCAAGGTGAAGTTCAGGCCGCGGCGCAGGGTGGCCTCGTCGAGGGTGAACGGCAGACCAGGGGGAGCGCCCCGTAGATACGGCTTGAGGGGTCGCAGGGCGGCGGTGAGCCTGCGCAAGTTCTCGTCGGTGCGCCGGTAAACGATGTCCAGATCGCGGGTGAGGCGGCTGGCACCGTGAATGGTCGCCGCTACCCCACCCACGATGATGAACTCCACCTCGGCCGCCGCCAGGCGAGGAATGAGCTGGTCGAAGGCGGTCATGGACGCGTCTTCCGGCGCCTGCCGGCCTGCTGCAGTTCCGCCGCGAGGCGCAGCAGCCGTTGCAGCTCCCGCAGCCGCTCCTCGGGGGTGCGGCGCAGGTTCTCCTGCAGGAGGGTGCGATCGATGCCCCGCTTGTACGCTTCCACGACCGGGTCGAGCTCGCCGCCTGACGCCATGCGCCATAGTGTACTCGGGCCGGCCGCCGGCGGAGGGGACCTCGCTTCTGCGACCGGGATCCCGGTGATGGTCGTACCGGGCAACGGCGGCCCGACGGGCGATGGTCGCGTCGGACGATCCGTGGAAAAGGAACGGGCCCCCGCGGAGGCCCGTTGCAGGTCTGTCCGATGGCTCAAAAGGGCCAGTGCAACCCCAGGGCGCGGGCGAGGAAGGAGGCCATTTGCCCGCGGGTGACCGGAGAGTCGGGGCAGAAGTTGCCCCCGCCGCAGCCGGAGGTGATGCCCGATGCCGCCAGCGCCTCCACGTGACGGAAGAAGGGGTGGGTGACGGGCACGTCGGCAAAGGTATTGCTGGGTGGCGGGGGGCTCACCTGCAGCTGGTAGTACACGTTGACCTCGCGAAAGCGAGTCGAGTCGTCGGTGGCTGGAAGCCGCACGGCCACCAGGTGCCCCATCTCGTAGTTGTTGACGGTGAAGTCGGCGGGCGTGAGGTCCACGGAGTACCAGCCGCAGCCGGGTGCGCCGGAGGTCACCGTTCCTCCGTACTCCAGCGGGCTGGGATCGTAGGCGACGGTGGATACATAGATGTCCATGTCAAATCCAGGGTTGAAATCGCAGGCGTAGACCTCGAGCCTGCGCAAACGCACCCCGGTGGGAAGGGAGAGGGAGGCGATGAACCAGGGTTCCGAGCCTGCCGTACGGTGGCGCATGCCGGTCGGCCCTGATCCCGAGTAGGTGGTGCTGGATTCTAAGGGCACGAACTGCAGGGCGTGAATCTGATGAATGCTCTGGGTCGTGGTGCCCCACGCCGGGGCCTCCCCCTCCCTGCGGACGGAGACCGGGTTCCCCGGCAGCTGCACCACTTTGCCGGTGAGGGACCGGGGCTCCTCCACCTGGAGGGGGGCGGCGGGCGGCTCAGCCCGCGCTGGCAGGGGGCGAAGCAGAACGATGACCGCCAGGGCCGAAAGTAATCTCCCGAGGTTGGTGATGAATGCAGTCTTCACACCGGTTTTTTTATGTTTCATCGAGAAAGTCCTCCTTGGCTGGCTTGTCAAGCCTAGAGACTAAGACTAATGCTCATCTCCTTGTTTGTCAACCTCGCGACGCGAGCAGGGAGAGCTCGCCTGCTGCCGGTCTTGACGAGTTTTTTAGGTGCACCTAAAATAAGCCCGTGATGCACGGGGACCCCTTGGGTTTGCAGCTTTCTGCGGCGCAGGAGGACTACCTGAAACACATCCTGCGGCTGGGCGGCCGGGAGGGGTGGGTGAGCACCCAGGCGCTGGCCGACTCGCTGCAGGTGAAACCCCCTTCGGTGACCGAGATGGTTCGCCGCCTGGCCGAGCTGGGACTCTTGCAGCACCGCCCGTACCGGGGCGTGTCGCTGTCGGCGCGTGGTCGCCGCGCCGCAGTGGAGTTGGTGCGACACCACCGGTTGCTGGAGGCGTTCCTGGTGGAGGTGCTGGGTCTGGCAGGGGTGGAGGCGCACGACGAGGCGGAGCGCCTGGAGCACGTGCTCTCGCGACGCCTGGAGGAGCGCATCGCCGCGGTGCTGGGCCACCCGGCGGAGGATCCCCACGGCCGCCCCATCCCGGCCGCCGATCACCGCCTTGAAGGTGTTGAAGGAGGCGACCATGGGTAGAGGCAGAGCCAGGCTCTGGATCATGGGCTTTGGGGTTGCGGTGTTGCTGTCCGGCTGCAAATGGGGGGGACGCGAGGCCGAGAGGGAGCGACCTCGGGTATTGGCCACCACCACCATCGTCGCCGACCTGGTACGCCGGGTGGCGGAGCCTGACGTGGAGGTGATGGTCCTCATGGGGCCGGGGGTGGATCCGCATCTCTACGAGCCCTCGGCGGGGGACATCCGCCGCATGGCCGGGGCGGGGGTGATTTTCTACAACGGTCACCACCTGGAAGGAAAGATGACCGAGCTGTTTGCCCGCGTGCGGGAGCGGGGGCGGAAGACCGTCGCGGTGGCCGAGTGCATCCCCTCGGACCGCCTCATTTCGACGCCGGAAGCTCCCACCATGAGGGACCCCCACGTTTGGTTCGACGTGGGGTTGTGGGCGGAGGCGCTCCCCTGCGTGGCCGGGGCGCTGGCGGAGCTCGTTCCAGAGAAGGCGGCGGCTTTTCGCGCCCGCGCCGACAGCTACGGGGCCGAGCTGGCGGCCCTGGACGCCGAAGTGCGGGAGCGGCTGGCGGCCATCCCGCCCGCGCGCCGCGTTCTCATCACCGCCCACGACGCCTTCGCCTATTTCGGCCGCGCCTACGATGTGGAGGTGCGCGGCCTGTTGGGGATCTCGACGGTAGCCGAGGCCGGGGCCAGCAGTGTCCAGCAACTGGCTGACTTCATCGTTAACCGGCGGATCCCCGCGGTGTTCGTGGAGAGCTCGGTGCCACCGCGGGCCATCCGGGCACTGGCCGAGGCGGCCGCAGCGCGCGGCCACCGCGTGGCGATCGGCGGTCCGCTGTTTTCCGACTCGCTGGGAAGCCCCGGCACCGCGGCGGCGTCCTACGTGGGCACGGTGCGGGCCAACCTCGAAACCATCGTTACCGCCCTGGCTGGCGGCGGGGAGGGGGAGTGATGAAGCGGCCAGGCGTCCTCTTCCCCTGTACCGTGCTCCTCCTTGTAAGTCCAGCTGCGGCCGGCGAGATCCTGGTCACGGACCGGCCGGACTTCACCGAGAGCGCCGTCGTGGTGCCGGTTGGTCGCCTACAGCTGGAGTTTGGGGTGACCGGGGCAGAGGAGCCTGGCGGCGTCAGGACGACGACCGCAGGCGAGGCCCTCCTCCGGTGGGGGGTGGCGCCGCAGCTGGAACTCCGCTTGCAACTGCCCAGCTGGGAGCGGGAATCGTGGCGCGGGTGGCGTGCCCGAGGGTTCAGCGACGCCGAGGTGGGGATCAAGATGCAATTTCCCCCTCCTGGAGTTGAGCCTCGGTTGTTCGCTGCCGACTGGGCGCTGATCCTGGCCACCACCCTGCCCACTGGAAACGACGAGCTGTCGGCCGGCGTCCCGCAGCCCTCCGCCATCCTGGCGGGAGGCTGGGAGCTCGTTGGTGACTGGTCCCTCGGTGCCAATCTCGGCCTTTCCCGCTCATCGGAGGAGGGCCAACGCGTCACCCACGCCTGGCTGAGCGCGTCCCTAGGTCTCGGCCTCGGCGATGGGACCGGAGCGTTCGTGGAGTTGGTCGCTGCCCAGCGCGATCGGCCCGGCGGGCCGGGAAGCCTCATCCTTCAGACCGGGCTGACCCGCCGCTTAGGCGCGGACTTCCAGCTCGACGTCCGCTTCTCCCGCCGTCTCACCAGCGAGGGTCCGGACCTGCTCGCCGGAGTCGGCGCCAGCGTACGATGGTAAGCGCGGAGGTGGAGGGATGGGCGATTTCGCCAGCGAGTGGGCGATCGAGGTGGAAGACCTCACCGTGGCCTACGCCGACGACCCGGTGCTCTGGGACGTGGACGTCAAGGTGCCGCGGGCCAAAAAGATGGCCATCGTCGGCCCCAACGGCGCGGGCAAGAGCACCCTCATTAAAGCCATCCTGGGGCTGGTGCCGGCGGTGGCCGGTGAGGTGCGCGTGTTCGGGCAGGCCCTGCGCCGTCCCCGCGGGGAGATAGCCTACGTGCCTCAGCGCGCCAGCCTGGCGTGGGATTTCCCCACCGATGTGGAAGATTTTGTCACCATGGGAACCTATGGGCAGCTCGGCTGGTGGCGCCGGCCGGGGCCGGCGCAACGGGAGGCGGCGCGCCGGGCCCTGATCCAGGTGGGGATGCAGGATCTCCTCACCCGTCCCATTGCCGAACTGTCCGGGGGACAGCAACAGCGCATCCTGCTGGCCAGGGCGCTGGTGCAGGAGGCCCCCATTCTCATTTTGGATGAGCCCTTCCAAGGGGTGGATGCTCCCACCGAGCGGGCCATCGTGGGAGTGCTCAACCAGCTGGCCGCGGCGGGGAAGACCGTGCTGGCGGTGCATCATGACCTGCAGACGGTGGCCGAGTACTTCGACTGGGTGGCGCTTCTCAACGTCCGGCTGATCAATGCGGGTCAGGTGGCTCGGGTGTTCAACGAGGAGAACCTGCGGGTCACCTTCGGCGGCCGGGTGGGGGTGCTGGCGGAGCGTCCCGCCGCGGCGCGGGTGTGAGCGTGCTCGACCTGCTCTCGGACCATACCCTGCAGGTGGTCGCCGTCGGCGCCGGCGTGCTGGGCCTGGTCAACGGCGCCCTGGGGAGCTTTGCCGTGTTGCGGCGCCAGAGTTTGCTGGGCGATGCCTTGAGCCACGCCGCTTTACCTGGGATCGTGGTGGCGTATCTGCTCACCGGCTCGAAGGCGCCGCTGGTGTTGATGGGCGGCGCCGCGGTGGCTGGCTGGCTGGGGATACTGGCGGTGGGCGCCGTTGCCCGGCGCAGCCGGGTCCCCTTCGACGCCGGCCTCGGCATGGTGCTGTCGGTGTTCTTCGGTTTCGGCCTGGTGCTCCTCACGGTGCTGCAGAAACGGCCGGATGCCGCTCACGCGGGCCTCAAGACCTTCCTTTTCGGCCAGGCGGCGGCGCTTCTCAAGGGAGACGTGCTGACCATGGCGGTTCTGGGTGTCGTTGCCCTCGCCGTGCTGGCAGCGGCCTGGAAGGAACTCAAGCTCCTGGCGTGTGACGCCCAGTTTGGGGCGAGTCTAGGCCTGGCCATGGGCCGGGCCGAGGCGTTACTCCAGGTTCTGCTGGTGGTGGCCATCGTCCTCGGTCTGCAAACCGTGGGGGTGGTGTTGATGGCGGCCATGCTGGTGGCTCCCGGAGTGGCGGCGCGCCAGTGGACGGGACGTCTAGGGACCATGGTGGTGCTGGCGGGCGTTCTGGGTGCAGCCGGAGGGATGGCAGGGGCGGTAGTTTCGTCGGTGGTAGCGGGGTTGCCCACCGGACCCGCGGTGGTGCTGATCCTGTCCGGGGCGGTGGGGATTTCCATGGTCGTGGCGCCGCAACGGGGCCTTTTGTGGGGGTGGCTCCGGCGGTACCGCACCCGCCGGGCGCCGCGCCTCAATCCCGTTCTCATGCACCTGTACGCCTTGTCTCGGCAGCACCCCGACGAACCGGAGCATGGTCACCGGGTGGGTGTGCTGCGCACCATGAGCCCGCGGGAGACGGACGTGACGGCGGCGCTGGAGGGCCTCGCCCGGCGGGGGCTGGCGCAGCAAGTCGGGGAAGAGCTGTGGGCGCCCACCTGGCTGGGGCGGCGGGAGGCAGAAAAGGCACTCCAGCGGGAGGAAGACTCCCATGTCAGCTGATCTCGCCATCGTGGCGGTGGCGGTGGTGACGGCGCTGGCCGCCGCCCTGCCCGGGGCCGTGCTGGTCTTGCGGCGCCTGGCCCTGGTTTCGGACGCCATCTCCCACGCCATCTTGCCAGGCATCGTGCTGGCTTTTTTCGTCACCCGGGACCTCAATTCCCCTTGGCTCCTGCTTGCCGCCGCCGCAACCGGGCTCCTCACCGTGGTGCTCATCGAGACCGTCAGCCGCTCCGGGTTGGTGGGCGAGGACGCCGCCATCGGGCTGGTGTTCTCCGCCCTCTTCTCCCTGGGCGTAATCCTGGTGTCCAAAGGGGCGGCGGGTGTGCACCTGGACACGGACGCGGTGTTGCTAGGCCAGCTCGCCCTAGTGCCCTTTGACGAGCTGGTGGTGGGGGGCGTCAATCTCGGCCCCAGGGCGCTGTGGAGCATGGGGATCATCCTGCTTGTCAATGGCGCGGTGGTGGTGTTCTCCTACAAAGAGTTGAAACTGGCCATCGTGGATTCGGGGCAGGCTAAGCTTTTGGGTCTCTCGCCCACTTTCGTGCACTACGCCGCCATGGCGCTGGTCTCGGTGACCGCGGTGGGGGCGTTCCAGGCGGTAGGTTCGATCCTGGTGGTGGCGCTGATGGTGGCGCCGCCGGCCACCGCCTATCTGGTGGCCAGGCGCTTCTCCGCCATGCTGTGGGCCAGCGCCGGCTTCGCCGTGACCGCCTCCCTGGCGGGCGTGGCGGTGGCCTTTGCCGCCGACGTGTCCATCGCCGGCGCCATGGCCACCGCGGCCGGCGTGCAATTTGTCGGCGTCTTCCTGCTCACACCGCGGGGTGGCTTGCTGGCGCAAATGCGGCGGCGTCAGCGTCAGCGGCTGGAATTCGCCGCTCGCATGCTGGTGGTGCACCTGGCCCACCACGAGGGGCGGCCCGAGGCGGAGGTCGAAAACCGCCCCGAGGCGCTTCATCGCCATCTCAAATGGTCGTCGCACTTCGTCCAGCGAGTGGTTCGCCACGCCAGCGTCCAGGGCCTGGCGCGCAACGCCGGGGGGCTGTTGGAACTCACGGAAGTGGGTCGCCATCTCGCCCACCAGCTCATCGCCGAGGGTCCCCCCCGTCCCCGCCGGTAAGCGGCGGCCCGTCGCCCGTGTCCGCGCCGGCGACCAAGGCGGTGACGGTGTCGGTAACGGTGCCCGTGCCCGATCCCCTGTTCGTGTCCGCGCCCGTGTCCGTGTCGGTTCGGGCGGGCCTCAGAATCGCCCGGTCAAGGAGGAGGCGTAGCCGGTGAGCTCCATGTACCCTTCGCCGGAGACGGTGCCGGAGAGGGCCACGGGGCCCTCCCAGTAGATGACGCCGGTGGAGGGGCGGGCGTCGATTTCGGCGTCAAGCAGGAGGGGGGTGACGGTCACGTCCAGGCCCGCCCTGGGGATGCGTAGGCGCAGGCGGGAGGGGTAAGCGGCGCCGGTGCGGGGGCTCCGCCAGTGGGAGAGGGGGGCGAGCTGCAGGTCGTCGGCGCCCAAGGCCAGGATGGAGCCGTCGGGGTGGACCACGGTGCCGGCGGAGTGGGGCGAGGCGCTGCCGTCAGCCCGTCGGAGGCGGTAGACCATGAGGTCTCGCCCGTCTGCGAGGCGGACCCCCAGCCAATCCCACCCCACCACGTCGGCCCCCAACTGGGTGGAGCCCCATTCGTGGTCCAGCCAGGAGGTGCCGGTGACGGGGAAGGTGCGGCCGCCCACGGTGAGGGTGCCGGCGGTGGCCAGGCGGGTCCAGGTGAGGTACGCGGAGGCGTTGCCGGGCTCGGGGCCCTTGCGGGAGACCCCCCCGTCACCGTGCCATACCAGGGGGCGGGTGGGCACCAGACGCAGATCGAGGGACACGTCAGCTGCCCGGTCGCCAGCCAGTAGGGTGAGGGCGTCTCCCTGGTGGCGCCGCATCTCCCACTCCTCCACCCAGACGTGCAGGTCCCCCATGGTGAAGCCCGCCAGCCCGGCGGCGGCGCGGCGCAGGCGCTGGGCGTGGCGTAGCTGCCCCGCCGCCAGGTCGGCCACCGCGAGGTGGGCGGCTATGGCGTGGCGGGGGTGGAGCTCGGAGGCACCGGGGGGCGGCGGGCCGGGGTTGAGCCCCTGCCGGAAGAAGGTGAGCTGGTAGCCGAAGCGGCGCCCGACCGGGGTCTCCACCAGCCCAGTGACGTACCACCACTCGGTGCGGTGCTCGGGGTGGGCGCCGTGGTCGGCGGGGAAGGTGAGCGTCAGGGGCGCGGTGACGGTGCGCCAGACCTCGGCGGCGGTCATCGCCGCCAAAAGTAGGGCGGCCACGGCGGCCCTACTCCTCACGCAGCACCTCGGCGGGGGCCAGCCGCCAGGCGGCGGCGGCCGGCGCCGCGGCGGCGACCAGGGACCCGAGGGCCACCACGGACCCGGTCATGAGGATGCCGGCCCAGGGCAGCCGTAGCTCCAGGGTCCAGGCGAAGGACTGCAGGTTGACCACCTTGACCAAAATGACTCCCACCGCCAGCCCAGCCCCCAACCCCCCCGCTGCGCCGATGAGGCCCAGCAGCCCCCCCTGGGCCAGCACCACTCTGGCCAGCTGGCCTCGCCCGGCCCCCAGCGCCCGCAGCAGGCCCAGCTCCCGCCCCCGCTCGGCGAGCAGCGCCGACAGCACCGTGGCCACCGCCACCATCGCCACCGCCACCGCCACCCACTGCAGGGCGGTGGTGATGGCGAAGGTGCGGTTGAAGACCTGGAGCACTTCCCGGCGCAGCTCCCGGTTGAGAAAAACCTCCACCAAAAAGCGGTCCCCCAGGGCGGCCAGCAGCCGCCGGCGGGCCCCCTCCGGGTCGGTTCCGGAGGGAAGGAAGATGGCCACCTCTTGCGGCCCGAAATCGGGGAAGTGGGCCAGGAAGTCGGCACGGTCGATCACCGCCATCCCCTGGCTGCGGGAATAGTCGTAGAAGACGCCGACGATGGGGCGCTCCAGGATCCCCCCGGGGGCCTCTACCCGCAGCACGTCCCCCTCGCGCAGGCCGAAGCGCGAGGCCAGCGGCTCGTTGATCACCGCCCCGCGGCGCCGCAGCGTCTCGGCAAACACCTCCCGCCCATCGCGCCCGCCGCGGAATGGCACCCCCCCGTGCCGGGCCACCACCTCCAGAGCCCCGGCCCCCAGGGGGATAAAGTGGCCCTCCAGGCGCACCTCGGTGAGGTGAAAGGGGTCGACGGCATCGGCTCCGAAGAGTTCCTCGGCCACGGCAACAACCTCCGGGTGGAGCCGCCCCACCTGCACCCCGGCCGCCGCCACCGGTCGCACCCAAAGGTCGGAGCGCAACCCCTGCTCCGCCCAGGCCAGCACCGTGGCGCGGAAGGAGTGCACCATGGTGGCGATGGCTATCGCCAGGGCGATGGCCACTCCCACCGCCCCCGCTGCCCAGGCGGCCCGCCGCCGCCCCGCCGCCAGGGCAGCGGCGGCCAGGCGCAGGAGAACCCCCGCCCGGCGCAGGGGCGGGAGGGCCTCCACCCTGGCAAAGGTGTCTACCGCCAGGCCGGCGGTGGCCAGAAGCGCCACCAGCACCGCCAGGGAGCCGGCCAGGGCAGGGATCGGCAGCTCCGCCATGGCGGGCAGGCGAGCCAGGGTGGCGCCCAGGCCCAGCAGGGCGAGGCCCACCAGGGCTGTGCGGCGGCGGGAGCGCGGCGACAGGTAGACCCGCGGCTCGCCGCGCAGCCCCTGCACGGGGGGGATGGAGCGGGCCTCCGCCAGGGGCAGCAGGGCCGCTGCCACCCCCACCAGCACCCCCATCCCCACCCCCACCATGGCGAGGGGAAGGTCGACCCGGATGGCGGTGGCGGGCACGGCGCTCTGGACCGCGGTGGCCACGGTGGCGCGCACCGCCACCAGGGCCCCCCGGGCCGCCACCCCCCCCGCCAGTACGCCCACCGCCCCGCCCAACACCCCCATGACCGCCGCCTCCGCCAGCACCGCCCGGCTCACCTGGGCCGGGCTGGCCCCCAGCGAGCGCAGCACGGCGATGACCTGGCGCCGTTGCACCACCGCGGTGGCCAAGGTGATGGCCACAAGCACTGCCCCCACCAACAGGGAGATGCCGGAGAGGGCCGCCAGGTTGAACTCCAGGGCCCGCAGCAGGCGCTCCGAGCCCTGGGCACGGGGGCGGGGGGCGCCCACCGCCACGGGCGGCGGCACCATCTCAGAGGTCAGGCGGGCGCGCAGGGCTTCCATGGTCACGCCGGGGCGGGGGGTGAGGCGCACGGCGTCCAGGTAGCCCTGCCGGCCGAACAGCTCTTGGGCCGCGGCCACGTCCATGACCACGGTGTGGCTCCAGATGCTGGCGGCCCGCTGCGGGGCGAACACCCCGGCGACGGGTAGCGCCTGCGGGCGGGAGCGGGCCGTTACCAGCAGCTCGTCGCCCGGGCAAAGGCCCAGCCGTTGGGCCAAGGGTTGGGGGACCAGCACCCCGCCGCGGCCGACGAGGGCCTCGATGTCCAGCGTGCCGTGGGGCAGGGGGGGCGTGTCGGCGAGAGTGTCCACGGTGAGGAGGTCAAGCCCCAGGACCTTCACCGGCTCCCCTGTGCCGGGTAGCAGCGCCACCTCCTCCAGCACCGGGGACAGCCGGGCGTCGGCCGCCAACGGCCGTAGCCTCCCCAGCAGGGCAGTGGGCGCCCCGCCCGGGGCCGTCAGCTCCAGGCTCTCCTCCCCGGCCACCTCCACTACCCCCTCGCGCATGGCCCACACCGCGGCCCGGCTTGCGGCCACCGTGGCCACCATCGCCGCCACCCCGGCGGCCACCCCGGCCACGGTGACGACGAGGCGGAGGGGGCGGCGCAGGGCGGGGCGCAGGGAGAGGGCCCGCAGAATCATGGGGTGGGGCCCAACAAGCGGCCGTCGCGCATGGCCAGCACCCGCTCGGCGGCGGCGGCCAGGTGGCGGTCGTGGGTGGCCAGCACCAACGCCGCCCCCTCGGCCCGTCGCAGCTCATCGAGCAGTTCCAGCACCGCCGCCCCGGAGGCCGAGTCCAGGTTGCCGGTGGGTTCGTCGGCCACCACCACCCGGGGGCGGTGCACCAGGGCCCGGGCCACCGCCACCCGCTGCTGCTCCCCGCCGGAGAGCTCGCCGGGGAAGTGGCGCCGGCGGTGGGCCAGGCCCACCCGCGAGATGAGCTCCGCCACCCGCGCCCCATCCCGCCGGCCGTCGAGGGCCAGGGGCAGGGCGACGTTTTCCTCCACCGTGAGGTGAGGTACCAGATGAAAGGCCTGGAAAACGATCCCCACCTGGCGGCGGCGCAGCAGGGTGAGGGCCCGCTCGTCGGCGCGGCGCAGGTCCACGCCGCACACCCGCACCTCCCCCTCGTCGGGGGTGTCCACGCCGGAAATCAGGTTGAGGGTGGTGGACTTGCCGCACCCGGAGGGGCCCACCAGGGCCACCATCTCTCCCGCCGCCAGGCGCAGGGTCACCCCTTCGAGGGCCGTCACCGTAGCGCCGCCGGTGCGGTAGCGCTTGCCCACCCCGTCAAGGGCGACGACTGGTTCCACGGCCCCCCCCCTTTCTGTCCCGGTCCGCCATGGCCACAGCGGCGGCTGCTGGCAAGCGGGCGAGCAGCTCATCCAGCGCCTGGAAATCGGTGGTGCGGGCGATGGCGGGGTGCAGCCCCTCCAGAGCGGCACTCCCGGACCCCCCCACCCACATGCTGGCATGCGGCACCAGGGCGGTGTACAGGTGATTGAGCGCAGCCACCGTGGCCGCGGTGGCGTTCGGGGCACTGACGGTGATCCCCACCACCTGAGCGTTGATACCGTGGGCCGTCGCGAGGATCTCGTGGGGGGGCGTGTCCAGCCCTAGAAGGCGCACGCGCAGACCGCGCGCCGCGGCGGCGAGGGCGACGATGTGCAGAGGGAGGCCGTGTTGTTCCCCTGGTAGGGCGGCCAGCAGAAGCGGCCGGCCGGCGGCTCCCGGCTCGAGGGCCAGCCGCAACGCCCGCAGTTCGTCCTCGATGGCCTCGGACAGGAGATGCTCATGGCGGATATCGAGGTGTCCCCTCTCCCACCGCGTTCCCACCTCGATGAGGAGCGGGATGACGCGGTCCTCGAGAAACACCCGCACCCCCAAAGCCGCCGAGGCGTGCCGTAGGGCACTGGCCACCGCGGCCAGGTTGAAGGTCTTGAGGTTTTCAACGACGCCGGCACACCAGCGGGCGCTGGCGTCGGGCTCCACCTCCGTGGAGGGCAGGAGGGCGAAAAGGCGCTCCACCGGCAGGGGCACCACCGCACTGGCCCGGTGGCCCAGGGTGAGGGCGCGCTTGATCAGTTTCAGACGCTCTACCTGCTCGTCGGTGAAGCGCCGGTGTCCGGAGGGGAGTCGGTGCGGCACCGGGAACGAGAAGCGCCGCTCCCAGGCGCGCAGGGTGTGCTGGGAGATGCCAGTGGCACGCGCCACCGCGGCGATCGACCAGGCGGCCTCGTTCGTGCTGGACCCCACGGCGCTCACCTCGCCCCCAGGCCGGCGGAGTAGCACGCGGCACGATTGCGGCGATGGGGGCAGGGGTAGAGGGCCTTGAGGCGCCGAGGGACATCTTTTTGGGGCACGAGACGCCAGCCCGGCGACAGTACCGGGCGAGCCGCTCGAGATCGGCGTGGCCGCCCCGTCGTCCGCTCGTCGGTTCGTCTTTTGGGGTGCACGCCACCTCCCCTTCGGTGAGGAGAAGGGCTCAGCGCATGTCGAGTATTCCTCTAACTCCGAAAGCACCCATCAGTCGACGAGGCTGAGACGGGCACGGGCGATCACCCGGGGAGCGAGGCTGGCCTCTTGGGCGAGGGCAAGGCGGTGGAGCAGCGGCGGGGGGGCGCGGTGGTAGACGAGGCGCGCCTCGGCGCTCCAGGCTCCGGCTGGCAGCGGGTAGTCGAAGGTTCGCCGCTCCCCGGCCGCCAGCCGCGTGTCCTGCGCCACCGCCACCGCCCGCCACGGGGGGGCCGGGACGTTTCCCGCGGGGTCGGCCAGCAGACGGGCGAAGAGGGCACTGGGGTCAGAGCGGTTGTCGAAGAGGCGGTAGCCGCGCCGGTCGAGGATCTCCACCTCCAACCTCACCTGTCGCAGGGATGGTCCGGTGGGCAATGCGTGGCCGACGCCGCGGGCTAACACCGTCGCCCGCAGGATCTCGCCCCGCCGGTCGAGGGACACGGTGGCGGCGCGATGGAGGCCGGCGGCAGCAGCCCCGGCGAAGGTGTGGGGGCGGTGACAGGCGATACAAGCAGCTCCCGCGGTGCGGGCGGCCGCCTCCGGGCCGGTGGTGCAGAGGGGAACTCCGGCGGGGTTGCTGAGCTGACCGTGGCACGGCAGGCAGGGGGCGTCGGCGGCGATGGCGGCGCTGACGGCGACGGGGTGGGGGGCGTCCCCCGAGGTTCGTGGGGCCAGCACCGGCCGGTCCGGGTCGATGAGCAAGGTGTCCGGGCCGGCTCCTGCTGCCAGCTGGTGACAGGCGCCACACTCCACGGCGGCGGAGCGCTCGCCGGAGGCCGTCGGCACGGTGTGGCAGTCGGCACAGCGGGCGGCCACCGCCTCGCCGGCGTCGGCGTACGCCCACTGGCGCATGGCCCGATAGAGGGGACTGGCCGCCGAAGCGGCGTGGGCGGAAGCGGCCCACTCCTGGTACTGCCGCGGGTGGCAGTCTGCGCACGGTGGCAGGGTAAGGGCCAGGGGCAAGGCGAGCGGCAGGACGGCGGCAACCACGGTCAACAGGTTACGTCTGGCGGCAGATCTTGGCAAGCCGGGTCTGGCTCTGGCACGATGCGGCGTGTGCCGAGCGTGTTCCGCGCTCCCCGGGGGCGAGCCGAGGTGGTGTTCGACTACGCCCAGGTCATCCTCGGCTCCGTGTTGGTGGGACTGGGGACCAACTGGTTCTTCGTCCCCAACAAAGTGGTCTCCGGCGGTGTCACCGGCATCGCCATCATCTGTCATTACGTGCTCAAGACCCCGGTGGGGGTGGTGGTATTGGCGCTGAACCTCCCCCTGCTGTGGCTGGGGTGGCGCTTCGTGGGTGGGATGCGCTTTTTCGTCCGCACGGTGGTTTCGGTGCTGGTGCTGTCCGCCACCATCGATTTCACCGCACCGCTGCTCACCCCGCCGACCCAGGACCGGCTGCTGGTGATCTGCTACGGCGGGCTCCTGGACGGTCTGGGGATGGGGCTGGTGTTCCGCGGCCGCGGCACCACCGGGGGCACCGATGTGCTGGCGCGCATCGCCCACCGCTACCTGGGAGTGGGGATCGGCCAGGCGCTGCTGGCCATCAACGTGGTGATCTTCGGCGGGGCGGCGTTCATCTTCGGGGCGGAGCCGGTGATGGTGGCCCTCGCCCTGGCCTTCGTGTCGGCCCGGGTGCTGGACCTGGTGCAGTCGGGGTTCTCGGTGGCACGCACGGCGCTCATCATTGCTGCCCAACCGCGGGCGGTGATGGACGCCGTCTTCGCCCGCCTCGGCCGGGGAGTGACGGTGCTGGACGCCCTCGGCGGCTACACCGGCGAGGCCCGGCCGGTGCTCATGGTGGTGGTGGCGGCCCACGAGGTGGGGCGCCTGAAACGGCTGGTGGCGGAGGTGGACCCCAAAGCCTTCGTCACCATCTTGCCGGCCCAAGAGGTGCTGGGGGAGGGGTTCGCCTCCCACAGTCGGGAGGAAAAGGGGTGAGGAGAAACTGGGTGCTGTGGGTGGTGGCCGTCGTGGCGACTCTGGCGTCGGCGGTGTGGCAACGCATGACCGGGCCGACCTACCCGGTGCGGGGCACGGTGGTGGTGGATGGAGCGGCGGTGAAGATGCGGCTGACCCGCTCCCACGGCGGGCCGGGGGACCAGCCGGTGCGCATTGCCGCCCCCGACCCCGAGCTGGGAGGGGAGGTGGCGTTTCGCCGTTACCCCACCGCCGAGGCCTGGACGGTGGTGCCGCTGCGCCGCTCCGGCGAGTGGCTGTATGCCGAGCTGCCCCACCAGCCGCCGGCGGGCAAGCTGGAATACCAGGTGCACCTGCGGCGCGGGGAGGCCGAGGCGGTGTTTCCCCCCCGACCGGCGGTCACCCGTTTCAAGGGGGCGGTGCCCGCCTGGCTGCTGATCCCCCATGTGCTCGCCATGTTCGTCGGGATGGTGTACTCCAACCGCGCCGGGCTCGAGGCTCTCATCCGCGGTCCCGAAGTACGGCGCCACGTGCTCCGGGCGGTGGCGCTCATCTTCCTGGGAGGGTTCATCCTGGGGCCGGCGGTGCAACAGGCGGCGTTCGGCGCCTGGTGGACGGGCGTCCCCTTCGGCTGGGACCTCACCGACAACAAGACGCTGGTCGCCGGCCTGGCCTGGGCGTGGGCGGTGTACCGGCTGCGGCGCGAACGGACGGCTCGCTGGGCGGTGCTGACTGCTTCCCTGGTGACGCTGGCGGTCTATCTCATCCCCCACAGCGTGTGGGGCTCCCAGCTGGACTGGGCGGCGATGGAGAGGGCGAGCTCCCTGAATCCTTGACCGCCCCGATCGTCGTCGGGGTGGACTTGATCCGATGTCTTGCGAATGAGTTGCGGTTGCATGTAGGATGGCTCTCAGGAACGCAACATGGGGCAGCAGTGCAACAGCAATCGCTTGGCGGCGCCGACCCTGGTGGTGGCGCTGGCGGTGGGCGGCGGGTGCGCGTTTTCTCCCGCCCTGCAGGCCCATGAGCTGGCGGTTGGCCGCTCGTGTCAGCTGCTGGCCGCCGCCGTGGTGCGATCTACGCCTTTGACCGGCGCCGTCGATGGCGAGCGGGGGCGCCATGTCCCGTCGGACGGGCGAGTTGTACCCGACGTCGAGTACTGGATCGAGTTGCAGCTCCGCAACCACACGCCCACCCCCGTCAGTTGCGTGCTGAGCTTTGATGGTCAGCCTGGGTTGGCCGAACTGTATCGCGGCGACGAAATGGAACCGGTGGCCCGGAGTGGGTTCTTGCTCCCGCTCGCTCGACGCTCCCTCGGCTATCCGCAACCGGTGCTCGGCTTCGTGCTGCCGCCGGGTGAGGGGACGTGGCGGCTGCGGGTGGTTTCTTCCCATTCGCCCACCCGGACCTTGCGCAGCCTACAGGTGGAAGCGCGGTCGTCGGTCGAGTTCAGCCATGCCGCCGTGAGCTTCTGGCACCTCAACGGCGTGTACGGAGGCATCATCCTCGCCGTAGTCTTGTATAACGCATTTCTTTACATAAGTGTGCGCGATAAACTGTACTTTCTGTACGTGGTTTACGCGGGGAGTTTTGGCGCCATCTGGATGACTCAGGGTGGCGCCGGACTGCGCTTTCTGTGGCCGGAGGCCAGCGGGTGGGATGCGGTGGTCGGTTTCTACCTCATTGTTGTCGCAGTGGTCTTCGGCAATCTCTTCACCATCGAGTTCCTTGGCATGAGGGTCTGGAGCCGGTGGCTGCGGAGGCTCTTGCATGTGTCCTCGTTTGTCGCACTCGTGACCGTACCCATGGCGGTGGTGGCGGCATGGCCAGCGGCAGAGAACAGCCTGGCGGCAGCGGCACTGCTGTCCTGCGGCGTTTATCTGGTCAGCGGTGGATTAGCGTGGCGCAGAGGCCTGAGGACGGCCGTGTTCTACTGCGCTGCGTGTGGCCTGGTGGCGGTGGGGACGGCCATATACACGCTCACTTTCTTCGGGGTGCTGCCCAGCAACTCCTTCACTTCCTACAGCGCCCAACTGGGCTCGGCCGGGGAGATGTTGCTTTTGGCCTTTGCGTTGGGCCACCGGATTCGCGAGCTGGAGCAGGAGCGCCGCCAGGCCGAGCGGGCCTATCAGCAGCGGCTGGAAAGAGAGGTTCAGGAACAAACCGCCGAGCTCCAGCAGGCCAACGAGCGCCTCGTCGCCCTCTCTGTCACCGATTCGCTGACCGGGCTGGCCAACCGACGGGGATGGGATGCCCACCTGGAGGCGGAGTGGCGGCGGGCGATCCGAGCCCGCAACCCCGTGACGGTGATCCTGGCGGACGTGGATCGCTTCAAGCTGTTCAACGATCACTACGGGCATCAGCGCGGCGACCAGGTGTTGCGGAGGATTGCCGAGGTCCTTATGGGGGCCTGCCGCCGCCCCGGAGACTTGGTGGCCAGGTACGGCGGCGAGGAGTTCGCCCTGCTGTTACCCGGTTTGGGGCTGGAGGAGGGGAAAGAAATCGCCGAGCAGTTGCGGCAAAAGGTGGAGGCACTGGGGGTTTTTCACCTCGGATCCTTCCCCCATGCGGTGTTGACTCTCAGCCTCGGGGTCGCTGCGATGGTCCCCTGCCACGTCGACGAACTCGCCGCCCTGGTGGCTCGGGCGGACGAGGGTTTGTATGGCGCGAAGAGGGCGGGGCGAAACCAGGTGGGCGTTGTCGGCGCAGGCAGAAAAGAAGCGACCGGCCCTCCGCCCCGCCCGCTGGCCTGACCGTCGCCGTCGGCGAAAGGATGATCAGTTTCCGCTACAATATCACATCACACCGCACCACACCCGAAGACGCGCGCGGTGTCAGTGGGGGGATCGATGAGCGTGTACGACCCGGAAAGCAAGGACTTTGCCTTCACCTTGGGGGTGGAGGAGGAGTACCAGATCGTCAACCCGGAGACCCGCGAGCTGCAGTCCTACGTCAGCCAGATCCTGGAGAAGGGCAAGCTGGTGCTGCGGGAGCAGCTCAAACCCGAGCTCATGCAGTCGGTGGTGGAGGTGGGCACCTGCGTCTGTCGCACCGCGAGCCAGGCGCGGGAAGAGATCCTTCGCCTGCGTGGCGCCATCGCCGCCCTGGCCCGCAACCACGGGGCGGAGATCATCGCTGCCGGCACGCACCCTTTCTCGTCGTGGCACCAGCAGGAGGTCTACCCCCATGAGCGTTACTACGGGGTGTTGCAGGAGATGCAGGACGCCGCCCGGCGCCTGCTGATCTTCGGCATGCACGTGCACGTGGGGGTGCCGGACATGGAAACCGGCATGAAGCTGCAAAACGTGGTGCGCTACTTCCTCCCCCACGTGCTCGCTCTATCCACCTCCTCGCCCTTCTGGATGGGCCGCAAGACGGGGTTCAAGTCCTACCGCTCGCTCATCTTCTCCAACTTCCCCCGCACCGGCATCCCGGGGTTCTTCGCTTCCCACTCGGAGTTTGAGCGCTACGTCAGCCTCCTCATCAAGACTGGATGCATCGACAACGGCAAGAAAATCTGGTGGGACGTACGCCCCCATCCCTTCTTCGGCACCATCGAGGTGCGCATCTGCGACGTCGCCACCCGGGTGGACGAGGCGGTGGCGCTAGCGGCCCTGATTCAGGCCGTCTTCGTCAAACTCTACCGGCTGTTCGAGAAGAACATGACCTTCCGCGTCTACCCCCTGGCGCTGATCAATGAGAACAAGTGGCGGGCGGTGCGCTACGGCCTGGATGGGGAGCTCATTGACTTTGGCAAGGAACAGGCCATCCCGGCCAGGCAACTGCTGCCGGAACTTTTGGAGTTCGTGGACGACGTGGTGGACATGCTGGGGTCGCGGCAGGAGGTGGCGTACCTGGAACGCATCCTCGCCGAAGGGACGTCGGCGGACCGGCAGCTGGCCGTCTACGAGCGCACCGGGGATTTGAAGGTGGTGGTGGACCACCTGATGGCCGAGACGGTGTCCGGGGTGCCGGTGGCTCTGCCCGACTGGCCGGCGGCGGTGCCGGTGGAACCCGGCGCCGACCTCAAGTAGCGGCGGCGCAGATCGCCCCGTCTTCATCGACGGGGGTGGCCAGCTCGGGCCGCAGGGTGGTTACCGCCGTGTGCAGGAAGCGGGGCAGGAGAGTGGCGTAGGTGCGCGGCAAGCCGTCGGGATCGTCGATGAGTTCCAGGATGGCCGCGTACTTCTGCTCCCCGTGCCGGGAGAGGACTTCTTCACGCTTTTCTGGGCGAGTGAACAGCGCCCGCATGCGGGCGGGCTCCGCCTCCGGGTGGAACTGCACGCCCACCCAGTGGGGGGACAGGCGCAGGGCCATCACCGACCGCTCGAGCGGCACGTGGGGGCGGATCTTCTCCCTTGCCAGCAGCGCCCCCCCCAACTTCGCCAGCCGCTCCTCCCGCAGCTGCACCACCTGCCACTCGCGGAAATCGGCGGCCAGGAAGGGGTTGCCCAGCGGAGCGAAGAGCGGATCGGCTGTCCCCTCCGGCGTCAGGTGCACGGGCAGGATCCCGTAGGAGGGGGAGCGCCGCGGGATCACCTCGGCCAGCTCGAAAAACCTCGCCACCAGCTCGAAGGAGTGGCAGATGGCAAAGAGAAAGCGGGGGCTGGCGCCGACCGCCTGGTCGGCTCCCCAAAGCCGCTCCAGGTAGCGGAAGTAGGCCGCTTCCCACTCCTGCCCCACCCCCTCGTAGGGGCTGCCCGGCCCGCCGGAGGAGATCACCACCTCGTGGGCCAGCGAGGGCACCTCCCCGCCACCCCGGCAGTCGAACACGTCCACCGGCGCCGCCCCGGCGAAGTAGCGCCGGGAGGTCTGGCGCAGCAACTCCACGATGCAGGCCAGCCCCTGGTTCGGGTAGCCGGCATACATGTCCACGACGGCAAAGCGGATGGGCCTCATCGGTCGGTGAGGAGAAACAGCGGCAGGGTGCCGCCGCCGGCGGTGACGTTGGCCAGATTGGTGGAGGAGATGCGGACCAGGCACCCCCCGGGCAGGGGGCCGTTGAGGTAGGGGTCGAGGTCCACCACGCTCTGCACCTCCTGCCAGGTTCCCTCCAGGTGATGCAGGAAGGGCTCGCGGTGAATCTCCACCAGCTCCTGCACCACCAGACTGCCGTCGCTGCCTTGGGCGATGGCTTCCTCCCACTCCCCATCGCTGGCGGCAAATCCCAGCACCACCCCCTTGCCGCCGTACTCGTCGTTGGGTTTGAGGACCAGGCGCGGCCGCTGCCGGCGCACGTACTCCAAAAGATCCACGCGTTTACCGTCCACTTCGGCGAAGGAGGGGACCAGCCGGCGGGTCCAGGGCACGTGCTCCGCCAGAGCCCGCTGCACGTCTGCGGCCAGCCCTCCGGTGAAGGCCGGATCGCTCAGTAGGGCGAAAATGGCTTTCTTATGCAAAAGCTTGGAGCGAAATGAGTTGACGAACACGGTGCGCCCCGCCCGGTAGGCGGCCAGCAGGTCCCTGGCCTCCTCCCGGATGGGGTAGAGCTCGTTGACCAGCAAGCGCCGGTAGAGCACGTCAATGCGGCGGCCCTGAAGCACCGCCCACCCCTCGCCGTCCACCTCCACCTCCCGGGGGTGGCCGATGAGGCAGGGGAAGCCGTGGCGCTCGAAGTACTCCTTGATCAACAGGAACTCGGGGTAGGTGGGGATGTCGAGAAAGTCGACGATGGCAAAGGTGGGATGACTGGCGGCGCCGCTGGCCTCTTCGTGGTATACCCGCAGCAACCCGTGCAGCAGGTGTTCCAGGGGGGAGATGAAGCGCACCGGGTGCTCGGCGGCGAAGCGCTGGAAAACCGGAAGGGACCGGTACAGCCGAGCCAGATGGTGGCAGTAGGCCAGCCCCGCCGGGGACTCGGCGTTCACCTCCACGAAGCGGAAAGACTGGGCGGTGAAGAAGGCGTCCAGACGCGTGGTATGGGAGAGGCGCCGCAGCGGGGTGGGGATGGTCGCCAGCTCCCGCTCGAAGGGGGTCAGCCCCAGGGACTCCTGCAGCCCGGGCTCGGCCAGAATGCGGGGGCTCACCGCATCCAGAGCGGCCCGCACCGCCCCCGCCGCCCACTCCACCCGCCGGTACAGCTCCTCGGTCAGGAAGGCCGGGCGCAGGCAGGTGGCCATGGCCCGTCCGCCGAAGAGGATGTTCTCCCCCCGTTGTCGCTCCAGCAGCTCAGCAAGCTGCCGGGGGGAGTCGAGGTCCTCCCGCATCAGCTGGTGGTAGCGGGCGATGGCGACGGCCAGCTCAGAGCGCGGGTCGGACATGGTGGGGAAGCTCCGGGGCGGGGGCTTCCTCGATCAGGGCCAGCTCGGCCAGGAAGTCCCCCATGGCGGTGACAATCCAGCGGTAGTTCTCCTCCCCCACCGAGTGGTAATCGGCGTCGGGGGCGGGGTTCATGAAGTCGATGGCGTAGGGCACCCCGTCGCGCACGGCGAATTCCACGGTGTTGAGGTCGTACCCCAGGGCGCGGCAGAGGGCCAGCACGTCCCGTTCCAGCTTCTGGAGCATGGCCTCTGGGATGGGCTCGGGGGGCACCGCCGAATAGCGCTCGTGATGGGGGGCGGCGGGGTTGTAGCGCATCACCCGCACCTGCCGCTGCCCCACCCCGTAGCAGCGGTAGTACTCTTGGTACTCGATCCCCTCCTGCAGCATCATGCAGGCATCCCCACTGGCCTCATAGGCGATGAAGAACTCCTCCGGGGAGCGGACTTTGGAAACGTTACGCCAGCCGCCGCCGTCGTGGGGCTTGAGGAAGGCCGGAAACCCCACGTAGGCAAAGACGGCGTCCCAGTCCAGGGGGTAGACGAGGTTGCGGAAGCTGGTGGCCTGGGTGTGGGGGGGGTGCTGCTTGTGGGGCAGGATCACGGTGCGGGGCACCGCCACTCCCACCCGCTCGGCGATGAGGTTATCGATGAACTTGTCGTCGGCGCTCCACCAGAAGGGGTCGTTGATCACCCGGGTGCCCGCCAGCGCCGCCAGCTTGAGATAGGACCGATAAAAGGGCACCTCGTGGGAGATGCGATCCAGGATCACCGCATAGGGTGGCGGCTCGTCAAAGCGCACCGCCCCCACCCGTACCGGCTCGGCCATCACCCCCTGGGCGCCGTAGCGGTCGTTGATGTAGGCCACCAGCCCCTCGGGGAAGGTGGTTTCCATTCCGTGCAGGACGCCTATCCTTTGCGCCATTCGCAACTCCCTCTCAGGCAATGTGAACCGCCAGCATCTCCCGCCACCAGGGCCAGTCGTGGCCGGCGCCATGTTCCCAGATTTCCAGCCGGCACGGAACCCCCCTGGCCGCGAGCAGCCCCGCCACATGCTCGGTGGAGTGGCGGCAGAAGTCGTGCTCACCGGCCAGGAGGCGCAGGTCCACCCGCCGCAGCGGGGTGAGGTAGGCCTCATCGGTGAGATTGGCCAGGTAGTCCACCGGGTTGTGGAAATACACCGCCTCGCTGTAGTACCCGTTCAGGAACGGCTTGATGTCGTAGGCTCCGCCCATGGCAATGAGCTTGCCCACCCGGGCGGGGTGGCGGAAAGTGAAATTGGCGGCGTGGTAGGCGCCGAAGCTTGCCCCCGCCACGATGAGAAAGTCTCCCCGCTCGGCGGCGATCATGGGCAGCACCTCGTGCACCACGTACGCCTCGTACTGCTCGTGGCGGGCGATGCGGGCGGACGGGTGGACGGCGCGGTTGTAAAGCGCCTCGGTGTCCACCGAGTCCAGGCAGTACAGGGTGTTCCACCCCGCCTCCAGCTGCCGGGTGAGGGTAGCCACCATCCCGAACCCCTCCCACTCGTAAAAGCGGCCCATGCTGGTAGGGAACACCAGCACCGGCACCCCGGCGTGGCCGTAGACGAGCATCTCCATCTCTCGCCCCAGGGAGGGGCTCCACCACCGCCGGTACTCGCCATGCACGTTGGACTCCCCGACCTCGCCGGCCTTGCGCCGAGACGCTGTCTCAAGCGATGGTGAGTGTAACGGCTCGATGCACCCGGCGTCAATGCAGAGCTTGCTCAACGCCAGGTACCAGGTGCGACCTTTTTTTGGCGTTGCCGAGATAGGTGGCACAGTGACCGTGCCTGTGCTGCTGGGTGCGCGGGCCTCGGGCCCGCTCTCACGGTCGGTATGCTTTGCCCCGGCCGGAACGGTGCCCGTGTCCATGTCGGTGACCGTGGCCGTGACCGAGGGATTGCGAGGGGCGCCCCCGCCCTGCTGTTTCACGAGTGTGGGCGGGTGCGAAACCACTCCACGGTGCGGGCAATGGCCTCCTGGTGGGGGGTGAAAAGAAAATCGGGGAAAGCGGCGCGAAACTTGCTCCCGTCCAGCGCCTGGGGCTGGGTGAACAGGTAGGAGATTTCCGCCAGCTCGCGGGCGCCGTCGTCGAAAAAGCCGGCCACGGTGAGCATCCAGCCAGGCAGAGCCGAAATGCGTACCGGTGCCCCGGCGGCTCGGCACACCGTGGAGAGAAACTCCTTGGCGGTGACGGCGCCAGCTCCCGGGACGTGCCAGCTCTCCCCCCAGGCGGCCTCAACCTGGCCGAGCAGCACGCAGGCGGCGGCAGCATCGTCGATAAACACGAAGTCGTGGAGGACGTCGAGGCGCCCCAACCACTTCACCTTACGGTGGCGCACCGCGGCGGCAAAGATCATCTCGCCGAACAGCTTGTTGGTGACGTTGGGCCCGAAGAAATCGGGCAGACGAGGGATCACCACTCGCACCTGGCCGCCGCGGTGGGCATTCATGAGGGTCTGTTCCAGAGAGTTGCGCAGCAACCCCTTGCGGCTGGTGGCGGTGAGGGGGTGGGTTTCGGGCGTGGGGATGCGCTTGAACTTGCCGTAGCCGTACACGTTGCCGGGGAATACCAGCACCGCCTCGTGCTCCTGCGCCGCCTTCAACACGTTGGTGGTGACCTGGGGCATCACCGCCATCCACTCCTGGTATGGCACGTTGAGGCAGTGATAGATGACTCGGGCACCGGCGCACGTTGCCACCACCCCGTCGCGGTCGGTGGCGTCAGCGGTTACCAGCTCGACGTCTGCCGGCAGCAGCTCGCCCGCCCGCTCCCGGTCGCGCACCACGGCGCGCACCGGCATTCCCGCCGCCTGGAGGTGGCGCACCACCGCCGCTCCCAGCGCCCCGGTTGCCCCCACCACCACGTGCAGGTCTCCTGCCACAGTCACCTCCGCAGCGGGGAATTGTAGTCCTTTTGAGGGGTACCTGGTATAGACATCTTCGCAATTCTCACGAGGGGCTCGGAGAGAGCGGCCTGCGGCGTCAAAGCGCGCTACTCTCCGTTGGCCAGCAGCCAGGCGAGTCCGGCGACGGCGGCCAATCCTTCGTGCAGCTCCTCGGGGTCCACCTTGTCAAGGGTGTCGGCGGGGGAGTGGTGGACGTCGAAGTAGTGGGCGTCCTCGGGGTAGAGACCGATGGTCAGCACCCCCCGGGCGGCCAGGGGGCCGATGTCGGCGCCGCCGCCCCCGGCAAAGATGGGGATGCCCAGCGGGCGCGCCACATCCGCCAGCCAGCCCAGCTGCTCCCGGGTTCCGGATGCCCCCCAGGCGCGGGGGCGGAAGCCCCCTAGGTCGCTCTCAATGGCGGCCACGTGGCGCTCGTGCCCGTGGGCCTCGGCGTAGGCGCGGCCGCCGTAGATGCCCTGCTCCTCGCAGGTGAACAGGACCGCCCGGATGGTGCGCCGCGGCGGCACACCCAGGGCGCGGATCAGGCGCATTGCCTCGAGGACGTGGATGACCCCGGCGCCGTCGTCGTGAGCCCCCTGGCCGACGTCCCAGGAGTCCAGGTGGGCGCCTAGGAGGATGATCTCCTCCGGCTTTTCCCGACCCCGGATTTCGGCTAGCACGTTGTGGCTTTCCACCTGCCCGTGGTCGCTGGCCCTCATCTCCAGGCGCAGGCGGATAGGCAGGCCGGCACTCGCCAAGCGATCCATGGTGTCGGCCTCCTCGGTGGTGATGCTGGCCGCGGGGATGGGGGGGACCCCCTCAGCGTACGCCACCATGCCGGTGTGGGGGGTGGCCAGGGAGCGGGTGGTCACCGAGCGGACGAGAACCGCCAGCGCCCCGTGTCGGGCGGCGGCGGCGGCACCGCCCACCCGGTAGGCGGCCGCCGGGCCGTAGTGCTGAATCGTGGGCAGGCCCTTCTCCATGGGGACGTTGAACACCACGATGTGGCCCTGTACGTAGGAACCCAGCTCGGCGAAGGAGCGCACAACCACAGCCGGGGCCTCGATCCCCGGGGTACCCACAGAGCCGCCCAGCCCCAGCACGGCCAGCTCCCGCTCCACCGGCGCCAGCATGGCTAGGCGCTCCCGCCCCCGGCGCCAGTCGGGGACGAGGACAGGCTCGCGCCGGACGTTGTCGTGCCCGTCCGCGGTGAGGGTGGCCACCGCCCACTCCACCGCCCGGGCCATGGCAGGGGTGGAGGAGAGGCGGGCGCCGATGCGATCGCAGAGGTACGCCAGGCGCTCCCAGGCCTTGTCGCTGGAGCGCGCTGCCTCCTGTAGGCGGGGAAGCAGCTCGGCGGGCGCGGGGGAGGTGACCACCGGCTCGCTGGGGGGCGCCGCCGCAGCGGAAAAACGAAGGATGACCAGGGCCAGGAGAACAAGCAAGAGCCTTGCGAGTGGACGGTTTCTCATATCCCCCCCTACTTCGCCGTCAGCGGTGCAGTGTACCCTCAAAGGGTGCGCGAGGGGCGAGCGAGGCGACAAACCTGACGACCCCTCGGTGTACCACTGGAGGCTTATGATGTTGCACATACTTGCTGTGATGATGACGATGGCGGGCGGCGGAGAGGCGGTCACGCCGCTGCCGGCGTGGCAGGCGCCACTGGGGCGGCAACACGCGCTGTTGGGGCGCATCTGGGATGTGGAGCGGGAGCGCTTTTTGAGCCCGGCGGAGCTGGTGGCCGACCTCACCACGGCCCCCTACGTGCTGCTGGGGGAAAAACATGATAACCCCGATCACCACCGGCTACAGGCTTGGGTGTTGGCGGAGCTCCAAGCCCGGGGTCGGGCCCCGCTGGTGGCGTTCGAGATGCTGCACCCCGGCCAGCGGGAGGGGTTGGCCCGCCACCTGGGGGAGCGCCCGGGGCAGCTGGAGGGTTTCGCCGACGCAGTGGGGTGGGCCGCCTCGGGGTGGCCCGCGTGGCAGCTGTACGAGCCGGTGTTTGCCGTGCCCCTCCGGGCTGGTTGGCCGATCGCCACCGCCAACCTGTCACCCCAGGAAGTGCGCCTCGTCGCCGCCGAGGGGTTGGCAGCCCTGGGGCCGGAGCGGGTGGCGGGGCTGGGCCTGGACCAGTCTTTGGGCGAGGCGGAACGCGCGTCGCTGGCGGCCGAAATCGAGGCCTCCCACTGCGGCTACGCCACCCCCGCTGTGGTAGCCAGCATGATCGCCGTACAGCGCGCCCGGGACGCGGAGATGGCCGATGCCCTGCTGGCCGCGGGAGAGCGCGGCGGGGTGCTGATCTGCGGCGCGGGACACGCCCGGCGGGACCGGGGCGTCCCCTGGTACCTGGCTGCACGGGGGGCAGGCGACGGGGTGCGGGCCGTGGCCTTCGTGGAGGTGCGGGATGGCTTCGACGATCCCCGCTCCGCCCGGGAGGGGTTCGAGGGGGTGCTGCCCTTCGACTACCTATGGTTTACCCCCCGCCTCGATGACGACGATCCCTGCGAGAAGTTCCGCGAGCAGCTCGAAAAGCTGCGCGCGCGACAGCCTGCCGTCACCCCGTCGCCCTAACCCCTGACGCACGGCGACAGCGGTCAAGTCGGGGCTGTCGCCCCGCCCTGGCCGTGCCCGTGACCTCGGCGGTGGAGCACAGACACCCCCATCGGGCCGGTTTCCCGACCTCGCCGCCCGGGCTCACCCTGCCAGGCGCAGACCGGCGCCCGGGCCCACCGGCAGACCCAGGGCGATCCAGGTTACCAGCAGCAGGCTCCAGCCCAGCAGGAAGGCCAGAGTGTAGGGCAGCATAGTGGCGATGAGAGTGCCGAGCCCGGCCCTGGAGTCGTAGCGCTGTACGGAGGCGAGGATCAGGGCGAAGTACGACATGGTCGGGGAGATGACGTTGGTGACGCTGTCCCCCACCCGGTAGGCGGCCTGGGTAAGCTCGGGGGTGTAGCCCAGCAGCATGAGCATGGGCACGAACACCGGCGCCATGACGGCCCACTTGGCCGAGGCGCTGCCCATCAAGAGGTTCACCGCCGCCGACAGGAGCACGAACCCCAGCATCAGGGGAATCCCCCCCAGCCCGGAGGCCTGGAGCAGTTCGGCTCCCTTCACCGCACCGATGAGACCGAGGTGCGACCAGTTGAAGTAGGCCACGAACTGCGCCGCGAAGAACACCAGGACGATGTAGGAGCCCAGCGTTTCCATGGACTTGCCCATGGCTTTCATGACGTCGGCGTCGGAGCGCATGGTGCCGGCGGCGAGGCCGTAGGCGACGCCGGCCAGCGCCCCGCCCAGGAAGATGAAGGGCACAATGGCGGTGAGCAGCGGTGAGCGGAGGATCCCGCCGGTTTTCAAATCGCGCAGGAAGCCCCCCTCCGGCAGCACCCCCAGCAGCACCACGGCGGCAAAGGCCAGGACCACCACCGCTGCCCACCGCAGTCCGCGCTTCTCGGCGGCGGACAGGGGCTGGAGTTCGCCGTTGCTCTGTTTTGGCCCGCTGTAACAACCCAGTCGGGGAACGACGATGCGCTCGGTCACCCAGGTTCCCAGGAACGCCACCAGCACCGTCGACACCGTCAAGAAGTAATAATTGGCCGCTGGGTTGACCTCGTAGGCGGGGTCGACGATGTGGGCCGCCTCCTGGGTGAGACCGGCGAGCAGCGGATCGATGGTCCCCAGCACCAGGTTGGCGCTATAGCCGCCGGAAACCCCGGCGAAGGCCGCCGCCATTCCGGCGATGGGGTGGCGCCCGGCGGCCAGAAAGATCACCCCCGCCAGGGGGATCAGCAGCACGTAACCGATCTCGCTGGCGGCGTTGGACAAAATTCCCGCGAAAACCACCACGAAGGTCAGCAAGCGCCGCGGAGCTGCCAGCACCAACAGGCGCAAGCCAGTCCCCAGCAGGCCGCTGCCCTCGGCGACGCCGATCCCGAGCAGGGCCACCAGCACGGTTCCCAAGGGTGCGAAGCTGGTGAAGTTGGTGACCGTCTTCTCCAGCATGTGGTGGAGGCCTTCGACGGTGAGCAGGTTCACCGGGGTGATGAGCTCGCCGGTGCCGGGGCGCAGGGCCGACAGCCCCACCCACGACGCCACCGCCGAGGCCGCCACCGTGGCCAAAGCGAGCAGGAGGAAAATCGTGGCCGGGTGCGGCAGGGCGTTACCTGCTCGCTCGATCAGGCGGAGCAGGGCCTCAAAAACCCGCGAGCCGGCGCTGCGCTGTTTCATCTCTTGCCTTTTCCCCCCTTGCTCGGACTGCGTCGCTGCAGCGCCCGCATTGCAATGCAACCGCAGCGTTCCCCATGGCCATTCCGACGGACAGCGGGCGAGGGGCCGCCGGGCCGACCGGGGTCAGTGGGCAGCGCGGGGCGGCTGGTAGCGGCGCTCGCGCACCCGCACCTGGATGAGCTGGCGATCGGCGCGGCGAATGGTGCGCTTGAGGGTCTGGCCCTCGCTCTTCACCGCCCACCCTTGCGAAAACGATACCGGCGCGGCCGTGGGACCGAGCTCCTGCAGGCGATTGGCCACCTCGTCGGTGGCTGGCGCCGCCGATTTATGAAGGAGAATCAAAAACTCGTCGCCGCCAATACGGATGACGGCATCCTCGGTGCGCACCGTGGCCATGAGAAAGCGGGCGAGGCCCTGCAGGACCTGGTCGCCGGTGTGGTGCCCGAAGCGGTCGTTGTACTCCTTGAAGTGGTCCACATCGATGACAATGACCCCCCACGGCGCCCCCGAGGCGTCCAGGCGGCGCTCCTGTTCGTGCAGATAGTGGCGGTTGTAGCAGCCGGTGAGGGCGTTGCGGATGGCGCTGTCGCGCAGCTTGCGTTCCAGCCTCTTGCGCTCGCTGATGTCGATGAGAATACCGTGGTAGTACCCCTCGCCGGTCGCCTCGTCGACTCGTTGATGGGCGGTGTCCAGCACCGTGCGCACCTCACCGTCCGGCCGGCGGATCTCCAGCTCGAACTCCCGCACTGCCCCATCGCGGGCCAGGATTTGGAGCTCCTGGGCTCGCCTCGCCGGGTCGATCAGCAGCTGGTCGGCGGTGAATCGCCGCAGCTCGAGCAGCGAGCCCACGCCCAACATGCGCAGAAACGCCGGGTTGGCGTCAAGGATGCGGCCGTCCGCCGTGGTCACGTAAATCCCCTCTTGCAGGTTGCGCACGAAATCAGCGAGCCCCCTGGGGTCCTGGAGCGTACGGTGGCGCCGACGGGACTTGGAGGCAGGAGCGTGTACCGACATGGCGATTGCTTGCCGCAAAGACACGTCTCCTTGTAAGGATTGACAAGAACGCTTTGCCGGCCCGTCACGGACCGTTCTGGCCAACTACCGGCTGGACGATGTCAGAATGGCTGGGCGCCGCCCCGCGTTGGCCGGCGAAGGGGGAGCCTGACCCGTGTCGAGACGCGACAATCCCATTCCCAGCGTGCCGCATGAGGTGTACTCCCTATCCAACGGGCTGGCGGTGATCCTGGTGGAGGAGCACCGAGTCCCCCTGGTGGGGGTCAACGTCAACTACCGCGTCGGCTCCAAGGACGAGCGGCCGGGACGGACCGGCTTTGCCCACCTCTTCGAGCACCTCATGTTTCAGGGCTCCAGACACTTCAACAACGACTACTTCAGGGCGTTGCAGGACGTGGGAGGGGCGGTCAACGGGGCCACCAACGTCGACCGCACCCGCTACTGGGAGCTCTTGCCCTCGGCCTATCTGGAGCGCGCCCTGTGGCTGGAATCCGATCGTATGGGGTTCTTCCTCGACGGGCTCACCCGCGAGCGGCTGGACAACCAACGCTCGGTGGTCCTCAACGAGCGGCGGCAGAACTACGACAACCGCCCCTACGGCGCGGTATGGGAAAAGCTGCTCGCCCTCCTCTTCCCCCCCAACCACCCTTACCACTGGCCCACCATCGGCTTTGCCGCCGACATTGCCGCCGCCACCCTGGAGGAGGCGCGGGAGTTCTTCCTTACCCACTACGGCCCCAACAACGCCACCCTGTGTATCGTAGGCGACATCCACCTTGATGCCACCAAAGAACTCGTAGCGAAATACTTCGATCCACTTCCTGCGGGACCACCCGGGGTCCAACTGGCTCGCTGGGTGCCTCCATCCCCTGCCAGTGAGGTGAGCCTCATCCTGGAGGACCGGGTGCAGCTGCCGCGCACCTACCTGGCCTGGCTCACAGTGCCTCTCTACGACGCCGACGATGCCGCCCTCGATGCCCTCGCCCATATCCTGGGCCAGGGCCGCACCTCGCGCCTGTACCGCCGGCTGGTGTACGAGCTGGGGATTGCCCAGGAGGCCACCGCCGCCCACTGGAGCGCGCAGCTGGCGGGAGCCTTCACCCTGGTTCTCACCCCCCGCCCCGGCCATTCCCTGGCGCAGGTGGAGGGGGAGGCGTGGCGGGTGCTGGAGGAGCTACAGGAGCACGGCCCCACCGCCGACGAGCTGCAGCGGGCAGCGGCCGTTTCCGCCTCCCGCCTCATTCGCTCCATGCAGAGTGTCGGGGGCTTCGACGGTCTCTCCGACCGCCTCAACCACTACCTCCACTATCTGGGGGAACCCGACCGCTTCCGCTGGGATCTGCAGCGCACCCTCGGCCTGACCCCGGACCGGGTGGCTGACACCGCGCGCCGCTACCTCGGCCAGGGGAGGGTGGCGGTGCGGGTACTCCCGCGGCCCGCCTCCGGCACCGTCGTCTCGCCGGGCACCCTGGACCGCACGGTGATGCCGGGGCCCGGCGAACACCGACCCTTCCTTCTGCCGCCCGTTCACCGCTTTACCCTCCCCAACGGCCTGGAGGTGCTCCACGGGGAGCACCGGGACGTGCCCATGGTGGCCGCCGTGCTGGTGGTGCGGGGCGGGGCCGTCAGCGATCCCCCGGGCGCATCTGGCCTCGCCGCTCTCACCGCCGCGGTGCTCCCGGAAGGTGCCGGAGAGCGTGACGCCCTGGGGGTGGCGGAGGCGCTGGAACGCTGGGGGGCCCATCTGGGGGCCGCCGCCAGCGCGGACGCCACGTTCTTGAGCCTTTCCGCCCTCTCCGCGCATGCCAGCGAAGCCCTGGCCCTGCTGGCGGATGTGGCTGCTCGACCGCACCTGGCGGCCGAGGAGGTAAAGCGCCAGCGCGTCCGCCGGCTGGTGCAGCTGCGCCAGCTCCTGGACCAGCCCGACTACTTGGCTCGTGCCGCCGCACGCAAGGCTCTCTTCGGTCAGCATCCCTACGGGCGCCCCACCCTGGGCACCCCGGCCGGGGTGGAGGGTGCCGGCTCGGAGGAGGTGCGCGCCGCGTGGACCCGCGCCTTTGTCCCCGGCAACGCCACCTTGGTGGTGGTGGGAGATCTCTCGACCGAGAAGCTCGAGGAGATCCTGAAGGCCACCCTCCCCCACTGGGAAGGGGAGCCCGTCACGATCGATCTTCCACCCCTGTCCCCACAGCCTTCACGAACCATTCACCTGGTGGACCGCCCGGGAGCCCCCCAGAGCGTCATTTGCATCTGCCTGCCCGGCCTGCCCCGCGCCACCCCCCACCACCCCGCCCTGGAGGTGCTCAACACCGCCTTCGGCGGGCAGTTCGTCTCCCGCCTCAACCTCAACTTACGGGAGGACAAGGGCTACACCTACGGCGTCCGCTCCCACTTCGCCTACCACCGGTGGGCCGGGGAATGGATCATCACCACCCAGGTGGAAACGGGGATCGCAGCGGCTGCCTTGCGAGAAATCCTGAACGAACTGGAGGCGCTGGCTGGCGCTCGTCCTCTCACGCCCGAAGAGGTCGCCTACGCCTCTGGCTCCCTCATCAACGGCCACCCCCGCGGCTTTGAAACCTCCGCCCAGCTCGCCCGCGCCCTGGCGGACGTGGCCCTCCACGGCCTGCCCGTCGACACCCTTGAGAGTTTTCCCGCGCGGGTGGCCGC
Organism: uncultured bacterium; assembly: GCA_937924755.1. Taxonomy (GTDB): domain Bacteria; phylum Acidobacteriota; class Thermoanaerobaculia; order Thermoanaerobaculales; family Thermoanaerobaculaceae; genus CALEVZ01. Next base: position 709 of record CALEVZ010000062.1, on the reverse strand, counting down.
CGTGACCCCCGCCCAGCTGGCCGAGCTCGCCGCCGACATCGCCCGGCCGTCGGTGGCCGCCATCGCCATGGTGGGAGACCGCGCCGCCATGGAAGCGGATCTCGTCGCCCTGGAGCTCGGACCGGTGGTCCCGGTCGATCCCCAAAAGCATGCGCCGTAAAAAGATCCCCCAGTTGCCTCCATGAGTAGGTCGATCGTGTCGAGCTGGGGCGCGGGGGGCAGCGGTTGGGGGCGGTGGGGCGGTAGACGAGCGGCGCGGCCGGGAGGGCTTGCAGCCCTGCGAAGCGGAGCGGCCGACCGGCCGGGCAGCCAGGCAGGATGGTGAAGCCGGAGCGCCTGCGGTTCGGGTGACTGCCGATCGTCGGTTTAATTGGCACTCTCGGGGGCCTTCGTGGAGGCCGGTGAGGTCGGACTCCGCGAGCTCCAGGGCCGCTGGAGCACCAGCGGCGCCACGAGCGCGGCGGGGTCCTCAAAAAAGCTCCTTCGCGCACATCGCCTTGGCCAGACGCTCCCGGTTGAGCTGCTTGGGCAACCGCCAGCCCAGTGTCGTGACCCCGGCTGGTGAGCAGGCGCTGCGCCCAGGCTGATCCGCCTCCCGCCGGCCGACCTGCCAGGCGAAGCTCGGCTTCCTCGGCGATGATCGCCGCCTCGCTCGACTCCGGCCGCAGCCCGGCATACCGTCCATGAGGGCGGGCCGGAGGCCCGCGCA
>CALEVZ010000061.1 GCA_937924755.1 uncultured bacterium | reverse complement strand
CGCCAGGGCCGAGGGGCTGCAAGATGTGACAGGTTTGTGAGTTGAGCAACTGTTACCACAGTTGGCAAGGCCGCGATTCGTTCGAGGAGGACGGCGAAGCGATCTCGCCATCGACCTCGGAGGCCCAAGCGGAGCACTGATGTGCGGCCGGTCGCACCGAGGATTGCTCCGATCACGAGGGTGGTGCGGCGGATGGTTCCCAGGCGTGGTGTTTCGTCGTGGAGGACGAGGCGTTTGAACAGTTGCATGAGGTTGAACAGCAGGCAGATCAAGCGAAAGACCGCCTCCGTCCCGAAGAACGAGTGCAGGCAGAAGCCGTTGATCGAGTAGTCCTGCTTGAGCTCCTTGATCCGGTTCTCGCTGTCAGCGCGGCCGTTGTAGAAGCGCCAGACCTCTTCCGGCGGACCACCCAGCGAGGTGATGACCGCGTGGTAGGTGTAGTCCGGGTCGTCGAACAGGCGACGGCCACGAGCCTCGGGTCGCCTTCGCATCTCCTCCCGTACCAGGATCAAGCGACGTGGGCGCAGCCACGTGTAACTTTGATACGCGACCTCTCCTGCCTCCAGACCTGGACCGAAGGGGCGCCACTCGGGGACCCGGAGCACGGTCCGCTTCACGAGCGGGTTCATCCGCACCGCAATCGCGTAGTCCAAGGAGCGCGCCTCGAGCTCGTCGAGAAGTGCAGTTTCGAAGAATCCAGAGTCGGCGCGGATAGCCCGCACTCGCATCCCTGCTCGCGCCAACACCTCCGCCAAGAACTGCCTGACCCCACGCGAGCTGGAGGTGTTGCCACTGCGCAGCCAGCCATGGACGATGGTCTTGGCGCCCGCGGCCATCGCAAGAAGTGGGTGGTGTGACGGCCGTCCATGCTTGCGCGGGTTATGCCCCTTCAGGCTTCCTTCCTGCGTGCCATACCGCTCGAAAACGGTCGAGTCGAGGTCAATGACCTCGCCTTCTGGCAACTCCTTCAAGGTACTCATGAACAGGGGATTGAGCACGTCACTCAGGTGCTCGACCTGACTCTGGACGAACCCGCCGAAGTACCGGGTCAGGGTCATCGCAGACGCCAATCGCTTCACACCCACCACGCCCCGGATCACCTCATCCTGCCGGATCCTCTCCACATGCGAGAACCGACCGCCACCCGTCAGCACCGTCACAAACAGGCTCAAGGCGATGTCCTCGACCGGCACTTGGTTCGGTGACCGCCGCCCATCTGGCAGCGCTGACCTCAGAAAGCTCCTGATACCCAGACGGTCCAGGAACCGAATCACCCCGACCAGCCCACCCCACCCACTCACCGGCCGTCCCGTGTACTCGACTTTCAGCTCCCCCAACCCGCTCTTCCTGCTCCAATTCGCGTGCTCCGTTCTCTCCCTCCTCCCGGTACCACCGAGTCCTCATAACCCGATGATACCCAGGACCTTCAGAACGGTGCCCTGCCTCTTCTACCAGTCAACTGCGTTTTTCGGGCTGGACCGCGAAGCGGCGAGCAGCACTGGTCCCGGCGATCCTGCGCGGCGACACCTCGGTCCAGGAGGCGGCCCGGCAACCACCTGCTATCCCAAAGCAGGGACGATATCAAGAAAAGAATATCTGCAATTGGCCGGCTTATCCTGGAGCAGGTACGTCAGAACCTGCGGCCGAGGTAGAGGTAGAAGGAGTCCTTGCCACCGCTGGTCACGCCGTAGGCCAGGTAAAGGGGCCCCAGGGCGGTGTCGGCGCCAAACACCGCGGCCGCGGAGCGGCGCCAGTCGGCGAGGTCGGGCCGTGACCCGGCCAGCCAGGCGTCGCCGGTTTCCACCGAGAGCCCAGCGTACACCCCCCCGCCCAGCGCCGGCAGCCGGCCCAGCTGGTACAGGTACACCAGCGCCGCCACCCCGCCGGCGTCACCCATGAGCTCGCCCATCGGCAATCCGGAGAGCCGGAACAATCCCCCCAGGGAGGAGCGCTCCTCCGGCGGCAACGTCCCTCCCAGCGCCGACCACCCGCTGAGCATGGCCAGGAGAGTGTGCCGGCCCACGCTGCCGGCGGCCACCAGCTGCGCATCGCCGCGGCGGTACTCCTCGTCGGCGCCCAGGGCCGAGCTCGAATCGTACAGCTCGCCGTAGACCAGCACCCCGCGGCGCGGGAAGTTGACGCTGTCCACCTGATCGATGACCAGCGACATCCGTGCTCCGGCGTCCACCCGTTCGAAGGTGGGCAAGTGCCGGCGCGCGGTGGGGCGGGCATCGGTGCTGTCTCTCCGCACACCTAGGCGCACCTCGCCGTATCGCCCCAGCGACACCCCCAGGTCCACCGCTGCCCGCTGGCGCCAGATGCGGTACTGCTCCGGCCCCGCCGCCAGGGGCACCTGCTGCTTGGTCTGCGAGGACTGCACCGTCACCGCGCCGAACAGCACTCGCGAGGTGCCCATCGGCTGGTAAATCTCTCCCGAAATCAGCGGGTCCTCGCCCAGCTGCCCCGCCACCTTGAGCTCTCCCCCCTGGCGGTTGAGCCGGGTCATGGTCATGGCCCCCAGCAGGCTGAACTGGGAGCTGCCCTCCAAGTCGCTGGCGAGGCTCACCCCGAAGCGCAGGAAATTGGGTCCCCAGCTCTTGCGCCTGCCGGTCAGGACTACCACATGGCCGTCCTCGTGGGGCTCGAAGGACGCCTCCACGGTCTCGAACTCTCCTAGCTCCCACAGACGGTTTAGGTCCTCCTCTAGCAAGCGGAGATCCAGCGCCCCTCCCGGGCGGGTGCGCACGGCGCGGGTGACCGCCTGGGGCGCGAGGCCCGGTCCGGGATCCACCGTCACCCCCGTTACATAGACACCCGTGGGCATCTTCCCGCGGCGGGCCACGTACTCGCCCCACGCCTCCTCGGACAGGGCCAGCGCCGCCAAGGCATCGGCGCGCTCGCAGGCGGCCGCTCGCCCCCGACGCAGCAACTCCTCCGCTGCCGAAAAGGACAGCAGCCCGTATTCCGACACCTGGGGACGGACCAGCACGTCCACCTGGGACAGTACTCGTTCCACATTGAGCCGGGTGAGGAAGGCACTCGTACGGGACAGGATCGAGGCGATGGAATCCGGTTGCCCCTGCTCCGCCAGGGGCTGCCCCAGATCCACCGCGATGATCACCTCGCCGCCCATCTCCCGCGCCGCCTCCACCGGCAGGTTGGCCACCACGCCCCCGTCCACCAGCAGGCGGCCGTCCAGCTCCACTGGCGAGAACAGCCCGGGCACCGCCATGGAGGCGCGCAGAGATCGCGCCAGGCTGCCACCGCGCAGGATCACCGTCTCGCCGGTGCCGATATCCGCCGCCACGGCGCGAAACGGCACCGGCAAGCGGTCGAACTCCCGAACGTCCACTGTCCCGATGGTCAACACGTTGAGCAGCGCCCCCAGGCGATGCCCGGCCACCAGCCCCGAGGGAAAACGCAGCTTCCCCCCCCGAAAGCCGAACTCCCAGCGCGTCAAATACGTGAGATCGTCCACCTTGCGCCGGAAGGGCAGGCGCCGCCGCTCGGGGGTGTCGGCCAACAGGCGCGACCAGGACGTCGTGATGGCGAGCTCCCGCAGTTCGGCGGACGTGTAGCCGGCGGCGTAGAGCCCCCCCACGATGGCTCCCATGCTGGTGCCGGCGACGCAGTCCACCGGCACCCGCAACTCCTCGAGCACCTCCAGCACCCCCACGTGGGCGATGCCCAGCGCCCCTCCCCCCGACAGCACCAAGCACACCCGCGGCCGGTCCAGCCCCTCACCGGGGCTCCCATTGGCGACCGCCACGCTCCCGCTGGCAGTCAACGCAAGCAACAGAATCCTTACCCGCCCTCCGGCCACTCAGCTATTGTAGGTACCCTCCGCCCCCGAAAGCTGCCTGTGCCACCACGCCGCCCGGGAAACACCGACGCCGGCACGGTGACGGTCTCGGTCACCGACACGGCCATGGTCGCGGCCCCGGTCACCGACACGGAAACGGGCACCGTTCCGGCCGGGGCAAAGCCTAAAGACTGTGAGGGCGGGCCGGAGGCCCGCGCCACCAGCGGCACGGGCACGGTCACGGGAGCGGGGCGGTCAGCGGCGGGTGGCGGCCGCCAGGGAGCGGGCGAAGGCGCCCACCTCGTCGGCCAGTTCCGGGCAATCTCCCAGCTCGGCGATGCGGTCGACGATGGCCGAGCCCACCACCACCCCGTCAGCCAGGCGCGCCGCCCGCTGCACCTGCTCGGGGGTGCCGATGCCGAACCCCACCGCCACCCTAAGGTGGGTAAGTTTGCGCACCAGCTTGACATGCTGGGCGAGGGCCTCCTCCAGCTCGGAGCGGGCACCGGTGACCCCGGTGCGCGCCACCACGTAAACGAACCCCGAGGCCAGCTTGGAGATGGCCTTGATGCGTTCGCGAGTGGAGGTAGGGGCCACCAGCAGGATGAGGTCCAGGCCCACCCGCTGCAGCGCCTCCGCCGCTGGCCGTGCCTCCTCCACCGGCACGTCGGTGAAGAGCACCCCGTCCACCCCGGCCGCCGCGGCGTCGACGGCGAAGCGCGGCAGGGTATAGGCGTGCACCGGGTTGTAGTAAGTGAACAGCACCACCGGCAGCTCCGAACGAAAACGCAGCCGCCGCACCAACGCCAGTACGTCGGCTAACGAGGTGCCGCGGGCCAGGGCGCGCTCGGCGGCCCGCTGGTTGGTGGGACCGTCGGCAATGGGGTCGGAGAACGGCACCCCCAGCTCCAGGATGTCCGCCCCCGCCCACTCCAGGGCGAAGGCCAGCTCCAGGGTGCGCTCCAGGGAGGGGTCGCCGGCGGTGATGTAGGGGATAAAGGCGGCACGCTTGTCTTTGGCAGCACGGGTGAAGGCGGAGGCGATGCGGGTGCTCATAGCCTCACTCCCTCCAGTTGGGCCACTTCAGCCACGTCCTTGTCGCCGCGACCGGAGAGGTTCACCAGGATTGCCTGCTCCCGGCGCAGGCGCCCGGCCACGTGGGTGACGTAGGCGAGGGCGTGGGCGGTCTCCAGCGCCGGTACGATGCCCTCCAGCTCCGCCAGCAGGTGAAACGCCTCCACCGCCTCGTCGTCAGACACCCGCACGTAGCTGGCCCGCCGGGAATCGTGCCAGAAGGCGTGTTCCGGCCCCACCGCCGGGTAATCGAGCCCCGCCGACACCGAGTGGGTGGCCGCCACCTGTCCGAGCTGATCCTGCAGCACGTAGGTGCGGGTGCCGTGCAGCACTCCCGCAGCCCCCCCGGCAAAGCGAGCCGCGTGCTCGCCCAGCGCCGAGCCGCGGCCCCCCGCCTCCACCCCCACCAGCTCCACCTGCCTGTAGGGGACGAAGGCGGAAAAGATCCCGGCGGCGTTGGAGCCTCCCCCCACGCAGGCGACCACCAGGGCGGGCAGGCCGCCGTGGCGGGAGCGGATCTGCAGCAGCGCCTCGGCCCCGATCACCGACTGCAGCTCCCGCACCAGGACGGGGTAGGGGTGCGGTCCCAGCACCGAACCCAGCACGTAGTGGGTGGTGCGGACATGGGTCACCCAGTCGCGCAGCGCTTCGTTAATGGCGTCCTTGAGGGTGCGGCTGCCGGCATCCACACCCACCACCTCGGCGCCCAAGAGTTTCATCCGGTAAACGTTCAACGCCTGCCGGCGCTCGTCCTCCACCCCCATGTAGATACGACACTCCAGGCCCAGCAGCGCCGCGGCGGTGGCCACCGCCACCCCGTGCTGGCCGGCCCCGGTCTCGGCGATGACCCGTGGCTTACCCATGCGCCGGGCCAGCAGACACTGTCCCAGGGCGTTATTGATCTTGTGCGCGCCGGTGTGGGCCAGGTCCTCCCGCTTGAGGTAAATACGGGCTCCGCCCAGGTGCCCGCTGAGGCGCCCGGCCAGGCTCAACGGGGTGGGACGACCGCAGTAGGAGGACAGCAGCTCCTCCAGCTCCCGGCGGAACTGGCGGTCCCGCCGGGCCTCCCGCCAGGCGCGGGTGAGTTCCTCCAGGGGCGCCATCAGCGTCTCGGGGACGAAGCGCCCGCCCCAGACGCCGAAATAGCCCCGCTCATCGGGCAGCGGTTTCATCCATACCTCCTCTGACCTCCTCGAGGCTCGCCCACGCGGCCCGCGCCGCGCCCACGAAGGCCCGCATCCTAGCAGGGTCCTTGCGCCCCACCCCCAGTTCCACGCCGCTGGCCACGTCCACGCCGTCGGGGCGGGCGAGGGCGATGGCGGCACCCACGTTGGCGGGGTGGAGCCCCCCGGCGAGCCAAAAGGACAACCCCGCGGGGCGTTCGGCCAGCAGCGACCAGTCGAAGGTTCGGCCGGTGCCGCCGCCGGTGGGAGAAGCCGTGTCGAAGAGAATCCGCGCCACCTCTGCAAAAACCCGCACCCGCCCCCAGTCCACCGCTCCGCCCACGCTCACTGCCTTGATCACCCGGCCCCGCCCCCCCAGCCGGGCGCACACCTCGGGGCTCTCCTCGCCGTGCAACTGCACCAGCTCGAGCCCCGCCGCCGCCGCCAATTCTTCAACCAGGCCGGGCTCCTGATCACGAAACACCCCGACCCGGAGGACCCCGGCGAGGGGGAGGGTGGCAATCCAGGCGGCAGCGGCCGAGGGCAGGCAGCGGCGGGAGTGGGGGAAAAAGACGAAACCCACCAGGTCGGCTCCGGCGGCGGCCGCGGCCAGGGCGTCTTCAGCCGTCGTCAGGCCGCAGATCTTGACCACCCCCCAACTGGCCCCGCCGCTCACCCGCACGCCACCAGCTCCGCCACCGCCGCCTCAGGATCGGCGGCGCGAACCAGGGCGCCGCCCACCAGGAAGTGTCGCAGGCCGGAGGCCAACAGGGGCGCGAGGCTGGCCGCGCCGTCGATGCCGCTCTCCAGTACCACCGTGCGCCCCGCAGGCACCTGAGCGGCCAGCTTTACCGCCCCGTCGAGGTCCACCCGGAAGGTGCGCAAATCCCGACTATTGATGCCGATCAGTGGAGCTGGCGTGGCCAGGGCGCGCTCCAGATCGCTCGCGTCGTGCACCTCCAGCAACACCTCCAGCTCCAACTCGGCGGCCACCGCCACCAGCTCGGGCAGCAGCAAACCCGGCAGGCAGCGGGTGATGAGCAGCACCGCGTCGGCCCCCAGAAGCACCGACTCCGCCAGCTGCCGCACCGAGATGAGGAAATCCTTGCGCAGCACCGGCAGCGACACTGCCTGCCGGACGAGGGGGATCCACCCCGGCTGGCCGGCAAAAAACTGGGGCTCGGTGACCACCGAAATGGCCGCCGCCCCGCCCGCCTGGTAGGCCCGCGCCAGGGCCACCGGGTCGAACTCCGGCCGCAGCCACCCCGCCGAGGGGGAGCGGCGCTTGCACTCGGCGATCACTCGCACCCCCGGCTCGGCCAGCGCCGCCGCCAGAAAGCGGCGCCCCCCCCGCCGCCGCACCCCCGCCGCCTCCCGGGCGCGCTGCCACAAGCCAGCTGGCTCGGGCTCGCGGGCCAGTCGCTCCTGCACCGCCGCGACGATCTCCACCAGCACGTCGCCGCTCATGCCGACAGCTCCCTCGCTCGGCTCACCACCTTGGTCAGTAGTTGCGCCGGTGCACCATCCGCCAGCGCCGCCCGCGCCCGCTCAACCCCCTCCGCCAGGGTGGTCACCACCCCGGCCACCACCAGGGCGGCCCCGGCATTCAAGGCCACGGCGGCGGTGGCCGGGGTGTCCCGCTCCTCGCCGGCCAGCAGGCCCCCCAGACGCGCCGCGTTGGCCGCTGCCTCCCCCCCGGCGAGCTCCTCCCGACGCCCGGCCAGGCCCAAATCCTGGGGGTCCACGGTGAACTCCCCCGTTACCCGCCCCTCCCGCACCTCCACCACCCTGGTTGGGGCGCCCACCGACAGCTCATCCAGGCCATCCGCCGAGTGCACCACCCAGGCGTGTTCCGCTCCCAGCTCCGCCAGCGCCCCCGCCAGCAGCTCCTGCACGCCGGCGGCGTACACCCCCACCACCTGCCGCCGCACCCCCGCCGGGTTGGCCAGAGGCCCCAGCAAGTTGAACACCGTGCGGATGCCCAGCTCCCGGCGCACCGGCATCACCGCCCGCATGGCCGGGTGCAGGCGGGGGGCAAAGAGGAAGGCGAAACCGCACTCATCCAGCAGCCGCCCGAGAGTCTGCGGGGGCAGCTCCAGCGGCACCCCCAGCGCCTCCAGTACGTCCGCCGAGCCGCAGCGGGAGGAGACCGAGCGGTTGCCGTGCTTGGCGACCGCCGCCCCGCAGGCGGCCGCGGTGAGGGCGGCGGCGGTGGAAATGTTGAGGGTATGGGCGCCGTCCCCGCCGGTGCCGCAGGTGTCGACAAGCGGCTCCCGCGTCGTCTCCACTGGTAGCGCGTGCCGCCGCAGCACCCGCGCCGCCGCTGCCACCTCGGTGGGGCTCTCCCCCTTGGCCCGCAGCGCCACCAAGAAGGCCGCCTGGGCCGCCTCGCTCCATTCCCCGCCCATGAGCGCCTCCAAGCAGCGCTCGCTGGTCTCACCGTCGAGGTCCCGGCCCGCCAAAAGGGCTTCCAGTATTTGCCTCACCTCGGCACCTCGCAGTCCACTCCGGCGAGCCGCAGGAAGTTGGCCAGCAGCGCCGGACCCTCAGGGGTCAGGTACGACTCGGGGTGGAACTGCACCCCCCAGTGCGGCTGCCCCCGTCGGCGCAGCCCCATGATCAGCCCGTCGTCGGTCCAGGCACTCACCGTGAGCTCGTCGGGCAGGCTCTCCCGCCGCGCCAGGAGAGAGTGGTACCGAGTAGCGGGGAAGGGGTCGGGCAGGCCCGCGAACAAGTCTCTGCCGTCGTGGTGGATGGCCGACACCTTGCCGTGGCGGGGCTCCGGGGCCCGCACTACCTGCCCGCCGCAGGCCACGGTGAGTGCCTGGTGCCCCAGGCACACCCCCAGCAGTGGCACCCCGGCGGCGGCGAGGATCAACTCCACGCACACCCCGGCCCGCTCCGGGGTGCCGGGCCCGGGGGACAGCACAATGGCGCGCGGCCGCCGGGCCAGCAGCTCGGGCGGCGAGGCGGCGTCGTTGCGCACCACCTCCACCTCCTCCTCCCCGGCCAGGGCGCGCAGCGCCTGCACCAGGTTGAAGGTGAACGAGTCGTAGTTGTCGATCATCAGGATCACGGCGACATACCCTCCGCCAACTTCGCCGCCAGGCACACGGCGCGTGCCTTGGAAGCGCACTCGGCCAGCTCCGCGGCCGGCTCCGAGTCGAACACCACCCCCGCCCCCGCCTGCACGTGCACCTCCCCGCCGGTCACCACCGCGGCGCGGATGGCGATGCAGGCGTCCATGTCCCCGCCGGCGTCGAAATAGCCCACCGCCCCGCCGTACACCCCCCGCTTGACCGGCTCCAGCTCCTCGATGAGCTCCATGGCCCGCACCTTGGGGGCGCCGGTCAGGGTGCCGGCGGGGAAGCAGGAGAGCAGCACGTCCAAAGCGTCGCAGCCGGCCGCCGCCTCGCCCTGCACCTCGCTAACCAGGTGCATGACGTGGGAGTAGCGCTCCACCGCGGCGAAACGCGTCACCTGCACGCTGCCAGCGGTGGCGATGCGCCCGATGTCGTTGCGCCCCAAATCCACCAGCATCAGGTGCTCGGCGTTTTCCTTTTCACTGGCCTTAAGTTCTGCCTCCAGACGGGCGTCTTCCTCGGGGGTGGCGCCGCGGATCCGGGTGCCGGCGATGGGGCAGGTGACCGCCCGCCGCCCCCTCAAGGTGGCCAGAGTTTCCGGGGAGGCCCCCAGCAGCTGCACCGGCCCGGCGTCCAGGAAGAACATGTAGGGAGAGGGGTTGGTCAACCGCAGGGCGCGGTAGAGGGCCAGGGGGGAGGCCGCCAGGGGGCGGCTCCAGCGGCGCGACAGCACGATCTGGAACGCCTCCCCGGCGCGGATGGCCCCCCGCGCCGCGGCCACGGCGGCGAGGAAGGCCTCGTCGCTCTGGGAGAGCCGCCACTGCCGGTCGGGCTGCGGCCCCGCCGGCGGCGGCGGCACGGCGGCCGGTCCCAGCCCCTCCAAGGGTTCGGCCAGGGCGGCGTGCAACGCCTCCAGCCGCGCCATCGCCTCCTCCCAGGCCCGAACGGGGTGGCCCTCCACCTCGGCGGTGGCGATCAACAGCAGCCGCTGCCGCACCCGGTCCAGAGCCGCCACCGCGGGGTACACCCCGAACCACGCGTGGGGCAGCCCCAGGGGGTCGGGCAGGCGGTCGGGGAGGCGCTCCAGCAGGCGCACCACCTCGTACCCCAGCCACCCCACCGCCCCGCCGGCAAAAGGGGGCAGGTCGGGCAGGGGCGCCCGGCCGCCCCCCACCAGCTGCCGCCGCAGCGCCTCCAGGGGAGGCCCGGGGAGGGTAACGCCACTCGTCGACACCGCCCTGCCCGCCAGGGTCACCACCCGCACCGGGTCGTGGCCGGCGAAGGACCAGCGGGCCACCCGCTCCCCCCCCTCCACGCTCTCCAGCAGGAAGGGGTGCCGTCCCGCCCGGGCCAGGCGCATGAGCATGCCGGTGGGGGTGACGGTATCGGCGGTGAGCTCCAGCACCACTGGCACCCGCGGGTAGCACTGTGCCAGGCGCAGGAACTCCTCTCGTCCAGGGCGAATCACCGCGGGCCTCCGCCGCGCCGCCGCCCCAGCTCCTCCCCCACCTCCTGCGCCGTTACTCCCTGCGCCGCCATCAGCGCCGCCAGGTGGTACAGCACGTCCGCCAACTCCCACACCAGGTTGTCCCGGTCCCCGTTCTTGACCGCCAGCACCACTTCGCAAGCCTCCTCGAGAAGCTTGCGCAGCAACCGGTCGGGGTCATCCGCCAGCGCCACGGTGTACGACCCCTCTGGGCGCTCGGCCAGCCGCTGCCGCAGCACCTCCAGCAGCCCCCCCAGCCCCACCCCCGGGGCGTACTGGCGGCCCTCGAGCGGCCGGTGGAAGCAGCTCACCGCCCCGGTGTGGCAGGTAGGGCCGGCGGGTTCAGCCGCCACCAGCAGGGCGTCGCCGTCGCAATCGAGGGACACCCCCGCCAGGCGCAGTACGTTCCCCGAGGTCTCTCCCTTGCGCCAGAGCACCCCCCGGGAGCGGGAGTGAAAGTGCACTTCCCCTGACGCCAGTGTCGCCGTCAAGGCTTCGCAGTCCATGTACCCCAGCATCAGCACCTGCCCCGTGCGGGCGTGCTGCACCACCGCCGGGAGCAATCCCGCCCCATCGAAGCGCAGCGCGTCCTTGACCTCTTCCGTCACGCCTCCTCCTGCCGCACCATCACCCCCAGCTCCGCCAGCTGCCGCTTGAGGGTGGGGATACTCACCCGCCGTTCGTGAAAGATCGTCGCCGCCAGCCCCGCATCGGCCCCGGCGGCGGCGGCAGCGGCGAAGTGTTCCGCCCGCTCCCCCCCTCCCGAGGCCACGATGGGAACCCCCGTCGCCCCTCGGGCGGCGGCCAGCAGCTCCAGGTCGAACCCCTGCCCGGTGCCGTCCCGATCCATGGAGGTGAGCAGGATCTCCCCCGCCCCTCGGTCGGCCCCCTCGGCGATCCAAGCCACCGCATCCCGACCGGTGGGAGCGCGCCCCCCGTGGGTGACCACCTCCCAGCCGTTCCTGCCGCACCGGCGGGCGTCCACCGCCAGCACCACGCACTGGGAGCCGAAGCGCCGCGCCAGGTGGGTGATCAGTTCCGGCGAGGCCACCGCCGCGGTGTTCACCGCCACCTTGTCCGCCCCGGCCAGCAGCAACGCCGCCGCATCCTCCACCTGACGCACCCCGCCCCCCACCGTGAAGGGGATATCCAGCACCTCCGCCACCGCCTCCACCACCCGGCGCAGCGTCTCCCGCCCCTCCACGGTGGCGGTGATGTCCAGGAACACCAGCTCGTCGGCCCCCTCGTCGCGGTAGCAGCGGGCATGCTCCACGGGGTCCCCGAGGTCGCGCAAATTGACGAAGTTGATTCCCTTGACCACGCGGCCGGCGCGCACGTCCAGGCAGGGAATGATGCGGAAGGCCGGCATCACCCCTCCCGCACCACGCCCAGGAGATCGGCCACGGTGGCGCGGCCGTCCACCAGCAAGGAGCCCACCACCACTCCGGCCAGGCCCACGCGGGCCAGGGGCACCAGCCGGGCCAGGTGCGCCACCTCACCGATCCCCCCGGAGGCGATCACCCCGGGGCCGAACGCCGCCAGGGCTGCGTAGAGCACCTCCAGGTCGGGCCCCCGCCCGGTGCCGTCCTTCTCCACCGCGGTGACCAGCAGGTGGCGCACTCCCAGTGCCGCCATGCGCGCCGCAAAGGCCCCCAGCCCCTCGCCGGTGTCCTCGGTCCACCCCGCCACCACCACCCGCCCCCCCCGGTTGTCCGCCGCTACCACCACTCCCTGAGGGTCCTCGGCGAGCCAACGCTCCACCAGCTCTGGCCGCCGAAGCACCGCCGTCCCCACCACCACCCGGGCCGCCCCGGCCTCCTTCAGGCGAGCGAAGCGAGCCTGGCTGCGCACCCCACCCCCCACCTGCACCGGGCAGGACACGGCCGCCAGAATGCGGCGGACCACCTCGTCGTTGCCGCCGCCACCGAAGGCGGCGTCGAGATCCACCAGGTGGAGAAACTCAGCGCCCGCGTCAGCAAAGCGCTGCGCCAGCTCCACCGGGTCTTCGGCCACCACCCGCAGGCGGTCCCGCCGCCCTTGCCACAGGCGCACCGCCTTCCCCCCCGACAAGTCGATGGCCGGGTAAACGATCACCGTGCCACCCCCCGGTGACCGTTCCCCTGGGCCAGGGCCAGGAAGTTGGCAAGGAAGCGCCCCCCCGCCGCGCCGCTCTTTTCCGGGTGGAACTGGGCGCCGCACAGGCGTCCCCGCCGCACCACCGCACACACCGCCTCGCCGCCGGCGTCGGCGGTGGCCAGCAGGTCTCCCTCGGCCGGGTGGGCGGCAAAGGAGTGCACGAAGTACATCCAGCCGCCGTCGAGCCCGGCCAGCAGCGGATCCGGTCGCAGCGCCCGCAGGCGGCTCCACCCCATGTGCGGCGCCCGCACCCCCGGGCCCAGCGGCGCCACCCGGCCGGGCAGCAACCCCAGGCCCCGGGTGCGGCCGAACTCCTCCGACTCCTCGAACAGCAGCTGGTGCCCCAGGCAGATCCCCAGCAGCGCCGCCCCTGTCGCCGCCGCGCGAATCGCCGCGGCCAGGCCGGACCGCTCCAGCCGCGCCATGGCAGCGGGAAACGCCCCCACCCCGGGCAAAACCAGACACCCCGCCGCCGCCACCACCTCGGGGTCCGCCGACAGCCGCGCCCGCGCCCCCGCCCGGGTGAGGCCGCGCACCGCGTTGGGGATGTTGCCAACCCCCGAGTCCACCACCACCACCTCCGGCCCTGTCACTGCCGCCTCCCCTGACCGGGCAAGCCGCCGACACGGGCACCGTCATGGGCACGAACACGGTCACGGGCAGGCCTTGCCCTCGCCCCTTCCCGTCGACTCCGGCCCGGATCCGCTTTAGGCTGCATGCCCCCTACCCAGTCAGGGTGCCCTTGGTGGAGGGGACTCCCTCCCCCACCCGGGCCACGGCCTGGCGCAGGGCCAGCGCCGCCGCCTTGAAGGCGGCCTCCACGGCGTGGTGGGGGTCCACCGCCCGCTCCACCTCGAGGTGCAGGGTCAGCCGCCCGCGGGCGGCCAGCGCGCGCCAGAACTCCCCCGCCAGGGTGACGGGAAAGGCCGGGGTCACGAAGGCGTACACCAGCTCCGGTGGCAACCCCACCCGGCAAAAAGGGCGCCCCGACAAATCCACCACCGCCCGCGCCAGGGCCTCGTCCAGGGGGGCGTAGGCAAAGCCGAAGCGGGCAAGGCCCGCTCGCTCCCCCAGCGCCCGATCGAGGCAGGTGCCCAGCGCCAGCCCCACGTCCTCCACGGTGTGGTGGGCGTCCACCTCCAGGTCGCCCTCGGCCTGCACGACCAGTGTCCAGCCGGCGTGGCGAGCCAGGGTGGCCAGCATGTGGTTGAGAAAGCCCACCCCGGTGGCGATGCTGGATTCCCCAGGCACGAGGGTCAGCTCCACCCGCACCGCCGTCTCCCGGGTGACCCGCTCCACCGCGCTCGACCTTTCACTCACCCGCCACCTCCCCCAGAGCCCCCAGGAAGCGGTCCCCCTCCTCCCGGGTGCCCACCGTCACCCGCACGTGGCCGGCCTCATCGAGCTCCTTGAGGTCGCGCACGGCGATGCCCCGCGCCCGCAGGGCCTCGAACAGCTGCTGCCCTCGCCACCCCTCCCGGCGCAGCAGGAAGAAGTTGCCGGCCGAAGGCACGACCTCCATGCCCGGCAGGCGGGCGGCCTCCCGCTGCAGGCGCTCCCGCTCGGCCACCACCTCGGCCACCAGAGCGGCGCTCTCGTGCCGCAGCTCCGCCGCTGTCTCGAAGGCCGCCTGCACGGCGATCCCCGTCTCGAAGGGGAGCAGCTCGGCGGCGATCTTCTGGTGTAGCTCGCCGCGGGCGTACAGCGCCCCGGCGCGCAACCCCGCCAGCCCCCACGCCTTGGAGAGGGTGCGCAGCACGGCCACGTTGGCCCACCGCACCACCAGTTCGCTGCCGTCGGCGCCCACGAAGTCGGCGTAGGCGGCGTCCAGGAGCAGAGGCACCCCCACCTCCGCCACCGCTGCCACCAGCTCCGCCGTCAGGGTGGTGCCGGTGGGGTTGTTGGGGGAGGCCAGGACAGCGAGGTCCACCTGGCGAGCTCCCTCCACCAGCTCCGCCGGGTCGACGGCAAAGGGGGGCGGGGCGAGCACTACCTTGTGAAGGCGGGCCCGCTGCCGCTTGGCCAGGGCGGGATACATGGAGAAGGAGGGGAACAGCACCAGCATTCGTCCCCCCACCGGCAGCAGCGCCCGAGTCGCCGCCGCCAGCAGGGCGTTGGAGCCGTTGCCCACCAGGGTGGACTCCGCCTCCCAGCCGAACAGGGCGGCCGCCGCCCTTCGCGCCCCGGCCCCGTCCATATCCGGGTAGCGCCGCCACTCGCGCGCCGCCAGCCGCTGGAAGAACCTCTCTCGAAAGGCGTCGCCCGCGTCCCGGGGGGCCTCGTTGAGGTCCAGGCGCACCGCCCCCTCGGCGACCGACGTCCGCTGGTAACCGCCGACGGCGCTCACACCCGGCCCCGAGTGCCGGCGCTCAGCGCGGCGCGGTGCAGCGGCAACGCCTCCAGCTCGGCCAGGTGGCCGGCCGCTTCGGCCAACACCCCGTAACGGTGGGGTGCCACCTGCACCACCGTGGTGCGCCGCACGAAGTCCCACACCCCCAGCGGCGAAGCGAAGCGCGCCGCCCCCGCTGTGGGCAGCACGTGGTTGGTACCAACGCTGTAGTCCCCCAGCACCGCCGGGGACCAGGGGCCCAGGTAAACAGCCCCGGCACGCCCGATGCGGTCCACCAGCCGCAGGGGGTCCTTGACGTGCAGCTCCACGTGCTCCGGCGCCACCCGATCGCAGATTTCCACCGCCTCGTCCTCGTCGTTGGTGAGGATGATCCCCCCCCAGCGGCGCAGCGCGGCGCGGGCCGCCGCCTCGCCGGGCACGCGCTTTAAGCGCGCGCTCACCCGCCGCTCCACCTTCTCCGCCAGCGTCCGGGAGGGGGTCAGCAGCAGCGCCAGGGCGTCCGGATCGTGCTCCGCCTGGGCCAGCAGGTCGGCCGCCACCAGCTCCGGTTCCGCCGAGGAATCCGCCACCACGACGAGCTCCGAGGGTCCGGCAATCATGTCCACGCCTACCACTCCGAACACCGCCCGCTTGGCCGCCGACACCCAGCGGCCGCCGGGGCCGACGATTTTGTCCACCGGCGTCACCGACTCGGTGCCGCAGGCCAGGGCGGCGATGGCGTGCGCCCCCCCCATCAGGTACACCTCGTGGATGTTGAGGCGCTCCAGGAGGTAGCGCAGGTGCGGCGAGGACAGGAAGGCACGCGGCGGGGTGGCCACGGCGATCCTTTCCACCCCGGCGACTCGCGCCGGGATCACCGCCATCATCAGGGACGACAGGTACACCGCCGCTCCCCCCGGCACGTACACCCCCACCGACTCCAGCGGCCGCACCCGGATGCCCAGATCGCCGCCGTCGCCCTCCACGGTGTACCCCTTGATCACCTGGTGGGCGTGGAACTCCTTGAGGTTCGCAAGCACCAGCTCCACCGCCTGGACGAACTCCTCGCCCACCTCCTCCTGCCCCTCCACCCGTCCCTGCAGGCGAAAGTCGGCGACCTTCAACCCCTTGAGGTCGTGCTTCTGGACCATGGCGAGGAGCGCCCGATCGCCCTTGCTGCAGATCGCCTGCACCACGTCCCGCACCTTGCCCTCCAGCCCCGGCGACAGCACCTCGAACATCCTGCGGTCCAGCCGGGCCAGATACTTGATCGCCTTGTCGTCACCCGATCGCCAGATCTTCATACCCGAGCTCCTCCCAGTTTCTGCGCCAGGGCGCGAATCGCTGCCCCGTGGAGGTGAAACGCGGCGCGGTTGGCAACCAGGTACGGCGCCACGCGCAACCACTCCTCGACCGGGGCCAATCCATTCTCGCGCAGCGTACGGCCAGTTTCCACCAGATCCACCACCGCGTCCGCCAGCTTCAGGCGCGCCGCCAGCTCCACCGAGCCGGCCAGCGGGATCACCTCCACCAAAAGGCTGCGCTGCCGCGCCAGCTGCGCCGCCAGGCGAGGGTACTTGGAGGCCAGCACCAGGGGTGTGCCGCCGTCCCGCCGGGCGGCGTCGGGTCGGCTGATCAGGCAGAGGCGGCAGTGGCCGAAGGGCAGGCGCTTGAGGCGCAGGACGTCCGCCCCCCGCTCCAGCACCTGGTCGAGCCCCACCACCCCGGCGTCCGCCACCCCCTGCTCCACGTACACCGGGACGTCGGCGTCCTTGAGTAGCAGCAGGCGCACCCACCCCGCCTCCACCACCAGCCGCCGCCCGGCCTCCGCCAGCACGCCGCCGAGCCCCAGTCCGCACGCCTCCGCGTGGGCCACCAGCGGCTCGAACAGCCGCCCCTTGGGCAGCGCCAGGGTCAGCGCCACGCCGGTGGGACCAGCGCCCGAATAAGCTCCCTCCCCGGCCGCCATCACGCCTCCTCCAAGACGATGCCCAGAGCCAGACTGGCTCCCGCGGCGGGCAGGGACCTCTGCCCTCCCCGCTCCACCCGATACTCCCCCCCCGCCGCCAGCACCGCCCGCGTCGCCCGTCCCCAGGCGGCGAACGCCACTCCCTCGTAGTACCCCCCCGCCAGGCGCGGGGCGGCATCCAGGGCAGACTGCAGCCCCCGGCCGCGGGCGCAGGCCAAAAGCGGCGCTGCCCGCTCCACCTCCCCTGCCACCCCAAGAGTTGCCGCCCACCTCTCCGCCGGTTCACCCCACAGCGCCGCCTCCAGCGCCTCCAGGGCCGCCACGTTACCGCCGGCACGCTCCGCCAGGGCGTCCACGTCCCGCGTCTGGGCCAGCTCCAGCTCCCCCACCTGGGGGGAGCGGCCCAGCACCGCGGCGAGGATCCGCTCCGTCAGCTGCGCCACCGACACCGTCACCAGGCAGGACGACGGCGGCACGCCCAGCTCCACCAGCAGATCCAGGGTCAGTTCCAGCGTCCCCAAGCCTCCTCCCTCCACCCCGTAGACCTCGAACCCCACCTGATACAGCTCCGGCAGGCGGCGCAGCCGGGTGGGCTGCGGCCGCACCACCTCGCCGGCGTAGCACACCTGCACGGGCAGCTGAGTACCCTGGAGCGAACGCCCCAGCACCCGGGCCGCCAAGGGTGTGAAGTCGGTGCGCACCGCCACCACCCGACCGGTGGGGTCGACGAAGCGGTAGGCCGGCGCGGAGCCTGGACCGGCGTACTCCAAAACCGGCAGGTACACCAGCTCGAACCCCCGCCCTTGGAGGAGGTCCAGACAGCGGCGCTCCGCCTGGTGCTGACGGCGCGCCGCCGCCCCCGACAGCGACAGCACCCCGGCCGGTACCGGTACCGGGGCGATCACCCCTGCACCTCCTCGATGCCCAGCGCCTGGGCCATGGCACCCACCGGGGGGGCCACCCCGTTGTGCGCGGCGAACTGGGCCAGCCCCTGAAAAAGCAAGACCTCTCGCCCAGACACGTAGGCCCAGCCGCGCTCGCTGGCCAGCTGCTCCAGGAAGGTAGGCCCCTGCCCGTAGGGCAGGTCCACCACCACCGCCCCGGCGGGCGCAGCCAGCTCCGCCAAGAACGGGTTAAGCGAACCGTCCCGCCCGGCGGGGGTGGCGTTGATCACCACCTCGGCCGAGACCGCGGCGGCGCCATCCGCCACCGTCACCCCCAGCTCCGCCGCCAGTGCCCGCGCCGCCGCGCTGCTGCGGGCGTGCACACCCACCTGCGCCCCGGCCAGATCCAGCGCCACCACCGCGGCGCGCGCCGTCGCTCCCGCCCCCAACACCAGCGCTCGCCGTCCAGCCAGGCTCACCCCGGCTTCCCTGAGGGCGACGGTGATGCCGTCGATGTCCGTGCAGTCCCCCAGCACTTTGCCCAGGCGCGGCAGCACCGTGTTCACCGCCCGCGCCCGCTGGGCGCGCGGCGCCGCCAACGAGCAGCGAGCCAGGGCGGCCTCCTTCCACGGCATGGTGACCGCGTACCCGCCGCAGGACAGCCCGAGATCGTCCAGGGCCGTCTCTCCCGCCGGGGCGAGCAGCGCATCGAGCTCCCCCTCCTCGTCGACCTCTAAGGGCACCATGAGGTTGGGCAAGCCCAGGGCGCGGTAGGCGGCGTTGTGCATGCGCGGCGACAGCGAACCGCTCACCGGCCGGCCCAGTACTGCCAGCAGCCGCCGGGGCCGTCCCCGCAGGTGACCGATGAGGGTCGAAAGCTCCTCCGCCGTGTACTGCCCCGGCGCCGCCGCCCGCTCCGCCGACCACGCCGCGTAGGCCACCGGCGCCCCCAGCAGGGGCGCCAGCAGCCGGGAGGCCCGCCCCGCCTCCCCCGAGGCAAACACCACGGCGCGCCGCCGACTGCGCTCTCCGCGCTCCAGGCCGGCGTTCAGCGACAGCACCGCCAGCACATCGGCCAGCCGCCGGGCGGTGGGCACCACCTTGGCCAGCACCGTGCCGTGGGAGAGGAGCTGCCGCACCCGCTGCTCCAAATCCGGGGGGGTTGTGTCGGCGTGCAGGGAGAGCACCGCCCGCTCCCGCGGCACCACGCTCCCCAGCAGCTCCCCGTCGCGGGCCGCCTCCAGATCCCACAGTGCCGCCGGCCACCCCACCGCCCGCTGGAAGAACCGCCGCCGCGCCTCGGGGTCGGTCGGCCCCCGCCCCCCTTCGGCGGTGGAGCGCAGAGTGAGCAACACCGGTCGGGGGCAGGCGGCGATGAGGGCGCTAAGGTCCGCCCCGGCGTCCAGCAGGTCGGCGCGCAGCTCCACGGTGGTAACGCCGGGGGGAGGGCTAGCCAGCTCCGCCGCCGGACTCGCAGTTGAAGGCACGAAACTTGCTACGACTTCCATTAAAATAACCTCCCCGCCGGCGTGCGGGGAGGTCGGTGTTTCGCGCCCGTTCTTTCTCTCCCCGCTGAACCCGGCGGCCCAGCGGGGACGCACCCCGCCTACCGCCTCTCGGGCCAGGCCCAGGTGCTATGGCGATGGGCGTGCGTGCCGTACATCCGCATGCCGCGTATCCTAGCCGCCGACGCTCCGCCTGTCAACCATCCGCGTTGCTTCATCGGAGACCGACTCGACGTGGAATCGTTGCCTCAGGTACGAAACGATTCGAAGCCGGTTGGTTGGAGAGCATGCTTTGCGAGGTGGGAGGCGGGGATGAGGCCGCCGATGAGTGACAGGGCAGTGCCGATCAAGCGTTTCAGCCGGCGTTGGCGGGCTTGCCGGGGCAAGAGAGAGCGAGGCAGGCTCTTGGATGA
>CALEVZ010000060.1 GCA_937924755.1 uncultured bacterium | reverse complement strand
CGCGCCGGGGGACTGCGCCTGGGGACTTGACAAGAAGAGAGAGAGAATGCGGGCAATCTCAATGAGAGCGAGAAGGGACTCACATGAGAGCACCACCATCGAGCACGCGATACCTGCTGGTTCTGGTGGTCGTAGCGGTAGGAGTCAGTGTCTCGCCGCATGCGGCCTGGGCCTGGGAGCCGGACAATCAAGACTTGCCGCCTCTCGACTGTGAGATTTGGCCCGAGGAATGCGCCGGCCAGATCGGCGAGTATGGTCAAGGTGGCACAGGGTGCTATCGTTGTGTCGAGTCGTACGTTGTGACGCCGACCGGTACCACGTCGACCAGGCAATGTTGGGCCAACTTCCACTTCTACCCTGGTTCGGGCAGGAGCTGGTGCAGTCAGTTCACCAGCGAAGACTGTTTCGCCTGGGGTGGCACGTGCTTCTCGTACCTGGCCTGAAGCGATGCGCCGCCACAGCGGGGGTGGCCCTGCTCGCCGGTTTGGCGGCGTGGGCCGCCCGGGCCGGCACGGTGCCGGTGGAACTGGCGCTCGCCGCGGCACGCCCGCTGGATGAGGGGCACGTGGCGGGGAACCTTGTCGCCGAGGCCGGTTCGCGCCG
This sequence comes from uncultured bacterium, assembly GCA_937924755.1. GTDB lineage: Bacteria > Acidobacteriota > Thermoanaerobaculia > Thermoanaerobaculales > Thermoanaerobaculaceae > CALEVZ01. The sequence goes on along the minus strand of CALEVZ010000060.1, from coordinate 2,200 downwards.
GCTCGAGTGGCGCATCCACGCGCCCGGTCGTGCCGAGATTGCACTCGATGACGGCGTCGGCTGGCGCCTGTGGGTCGAGGCGCCCGGTTGGTGGTGCGAGCCCGCGGTGGTGGTCCCGGAGCTCGCCCGGGGCGTGGTCTTGCGACTGCTGCCGGCGGGGGAGTTGCGCGTCTGCGTCGAGCCAGCGGCCACGGCGCCCTCCCAGGGCACGGCGCGGGCGACGCCCACGCCTGAGGCCTTCGCCCCGCCCGGGCTCGCGTTCGGGGACGCGGAGGTGTCGTGCCCCGGGGAGGAGGGGTGCTACCGGTGCGCCCTGCCGGCAGGGGTGCTGGACGTTCGCCTGGGAATCGAAGGTTGGGCACCGGTGTATCTGTGGGGCGTCGTCCTCACGGCGCAGGAGCTCACCGAGGTCGGGCCCGTGGCGCTGCGTTCGGGCGCATCGGTGTCGGGTTTGGTCACCGGCTTTGAGCGCAGTGGGGACGTGCGAGTGACCCTCGCTCCAACGGGCGATGCGCCGGCGGGCGGCAGCCAAGCCTTGATGACGGGCATCAACGACCGGGGGTTCTTCCAGTTCACAGCGGTCGCGCCGGGCACCTACGCGGTGCAGGTCGCCGCCCCGGGACGGCGGGCGCAAAGCGGCGAGGTGGCGGTGTCGCCGGGGTTGGAGTCACGCCTCGATACGCCGCTGCGCCTGGCGTCACCGGCCACGTTGCGCGTCGTGCTGGAGCCGAGAGGGGGCCTTAGGGACGCGGTGTGGAGGGTGTCGCTGCACGGGGACCCGGGGCGCGGAGGCCCGGAGAACTGGGCGGTCGACCGCGACGTGGGGGCAGAGATGGCCCTCACCTTCCCGGAGCTGCTGGCCGGCGCCTATCGTCTTTCGGTTCGGGACGCCGCGGGCACCGTCTGGGCCATCAAGGCGGTCGACGTCCAGAGCGGGCACAACGCTGTTGTTGTGCCTCTGGCCGGCATCCGTTGCCGTGGGGTGCTGCGCATCCGCGGGGAGAAAACCGCTGGCCAGCTCCTGCTGTCGGGGGATGGCCGGGGAACGACGCTGGTCGCCGAGGACGACGGACGATTCGAGGGGGTGGTGCCGGGTGAGGGGCGGTACCGGGCGCTGGTGCGGCCGGGGCGCAGCGGGGGGGCGATCGAAGCGGGCCACGTGGAGGTCCCGGGACCGGGGGAGCCGTGCGAACTGGACATCGACCTGGCGGGCGGTCGTCTGGAAGGCACGGTGGAACGGGCGAACGGCACGCCGGTGGCGGGCGCCAGCGTCCGGGCCGTGCGGCTGGGGGCGGACGGGGTCGAGAGGGCGAGCGCCCGCAGCGACCGTGCCGGCAGCTTCGTCTTCGACGGCCTCGCGGAGGGACGATGGGTGCTGGAGGCGACCTGGCGGGGGGAGTGGAGCGAGCCGCTGGAGGTGGAGGTGACGGGCCACGCCGAGGGAGAACCGCTGCATTTGGTCGTCAGGGACGCCGACGAATTCAGCGGGCGGGTGGTGTCGAGTCGAGGGCCGCTGACCGGCGCGCTGGTGCGCGCCATGCCGCGGCGGGCGGACGTCGGCCAGTTGTTCGTCGCCGAAGCGCGCTCCGACCTCACCGGTGCGTTCACCGTGCGCATGATGGGGCGCGCCCCCATGGCCTCCCTGGTCCTGGCGGCGCCGGGCTTTGGACTCGAACTCCTCGCCGCCGGGCCGCAGCGCCGGCTGGGCGACGTGGCGCTGTCTCCCGATGGCGGCGTGCTGCAGGTGGCGGGGAACGCCGGGTGCCCGCAGCTTTCCTGCCTGGCGGGCCTGTGGCTGGTGCGCGGGGCGGCGCGCTGGCCGCTGGGGGCGCTCCTCGAAGCCGCCGGACGACAGGCCGAAGGGGGTGAAGTACTGCTGGCGCCGCTGGCGCCGGGTCCCTGGAGCGTGTGCTGGGGAGACCCGGCGAGCCTGTTTTCCGCCCTGGATGCCGGTCTGCCGGCGCCGCCCGGGGCATGCGTTGGTGGGCTGCTGGCGCCGCGCGGCCTGCTGCGGTTGGTGATGGGGAGGGAGGCCGCGGCGGAGCGGTGAGCCTGGAGGGTCAGCGGGACAGCACGTCGATGTCGTCGGCGGCGAAGGTGAGGGCGGCCCGCAAGGCGAGCGCCTCGTCCCGCGGCATAGCGGCGAAGGTGGCGCTCGCCGTGGCCAGGGTGACGCCCGCGGCGACGGCCTCGCCGCGGG
>CALEVZ010000059.1 GCA_937924755.1 uncultured bacterium | reverse complement strand
GGGGGGCCACTCGAGCGGCAGCGGTCAGTGGCGGCTACGGGGGCAGCAGGCGGAATTGGCCGGGGACGGCGCGGCCGGCACCGCTGGGGGCCACCGAAAGCACGTGAATGCCGGCGTCCAGGGGTTCCAGGAGGACCACCTCCTCCCCCGGGGCGGCAAACCCGGCCGGCACGCTTTGCCCGTCCAAAGTGGCCTGGAGGGCGACGCCCCGCGCCCCGGCGGCGTCGAACGTGACCGCGAGGCCGGGAGCCGCGCGGGCAGCCAGGAAGCCCGCGGTGGCCACCCGCCCCCGCCAGCGCCAGGTGGTGGCCGGCCACGCCTCCCCGGTGAGCTGCGCCAGGGCTCTCTCGCTGGCGTTTGCGGCGGCGGCATCCCCATCCGCCAGGGCCACCGCCCGCCGGGAGCGCAGCTCTGGAATGCTGCCTACCCACAGCATCTGCACCTGCCCCAGAATGCGGCGGGCCGCCGCCGTTTCGCCTCGGGCTGCCAGCACCCGCGCCTTGAGAATGCAGTAGGGCGCCCACGGCTCGGTGGTGAGCGCCTCGTGGCGGCGCTCGATGGCTTCGGCCAGGGGCAGGTCGCCCGCCAGCAGCGCGGCCAGCGCCGCCTGGGGAGGCGGCAGGGGATCCAGCAGTGACGCCAGGCGTCGCAGCGCCGCGGGGGAGAGGCCCGGTTGCTCCCACAGGGCCATCTCCAGCCCCCACTCCAGCCAGCCCTGCAGGGCGCGGGCGCGTCCTCCGTCCACCGGGCCGGGGGGGAGCAGCTCCAGCGCCCGCTCCACCAGGGCCACATGGCGGCGGTCGGGGGCGGCGTCGGCCAGCAGGCCCAGCGCCGCCGTACGGGCACCGCGGGCATCTCCTCCGGCCCGCCGCCGCTCCAGGTCATCGAGCGCCACAGCCAGTTCCCTGGTCTGCGCCGCCCGCAGGCGCGCCAGCGCGGCCGCATGCCCTTGCCCGTCCCGCCGCGCGGCACTGCGTGCCGCCATCGCTTGCCACGCCCAGGTGGTGTCCGGGATGAGAGCGAGCGTCTCTTCGTTGGTCGCCGCCACCTCCAGCCAGGTCCCCACGGCGCGCTCGAAGGTGGCACGATCCTTCAGGGCCTCGCGCACCAGAGGCAGCAGCCGCGCTCGCTCCCCTGGCGACAGGGCCGGCCAGATTTCCAGGTACGCCAGGGCGAGAAACCGTCGCGGCTCCTCCTCCCCGGGGGCGACCTCGGTGGCCAGCTCGAGGGGCCTCTCCCAGACTCGCCGCTCGGTGAGCAGGCGGGGGTCGCCGCGCAGAGACCACTCCACGTAGTACGAGGCGCCAAGGATCATCGCCGCCGCCCAGGCGGCGGGCCGGCGGCGAAGGGTCTCGCCGGCGATCCGCCGCGCCAGCTCGAGCCGCTCGGGCACCAGCGCCATGGCGGTCATGCGCTCCCCCGGCGGCAGCGCCGCGAAGGCTTGTGGGTCCAGTGCCTCGTACAGGAGCGCGCGGGCCACCTGCAGCCTGCCCATCTCCACATCGGGATCCCAGAGGATACGCTGCACCGCCTCGGGCTGCCGGCGGTCCAGCTCCACCCCGGCGATCAGCCGGCGCAGCTCGTCCTGGCGCTGCGAGTACTCCCGGTAGAGGAGAAGCACGCCCAGGCCCAAGGCAACAGCCACCGCAGCCACGCCGAAGCGGAGCGGCGCAGGCGGTGCCGCGCTGCGCCGGTGGTGACGGTCGGCAACATCAGGCACAGCGAACGTGGCGCGCATCCACCTCGGCCCGCCGCACGCCGGTGACCAGCTGCAGCAGCAGGCGTACCCGCTCGGCCGCCGGCAGGTAGGCCGCCACCACCCCCTCGTACCCGGCCAACGGACCGGCGTTCACCCGTACTCGCATCCCCTTCTCGAGTGGCCTGCGCACCTGGCCGAAGGCCAGATAGCCGCGCTCTCCCGCCCGCTGGCGGAGCAGCTCAATGAACTCGTCCTCCACGGCGGCCAGCTTGTTGCCGAAGCGCAGGATGCCGATGGCGCCGTGGCAGTAATGCACGCCGCTGTAGTGCTTGCCGGCCACCGCGTAGGCAAACACGTAGGAGGGAAACAGCGGCACCGGGCCCAGCGGCCCCCGTCGGTGGGTGCGCGGCTCCAGCACCCGCGGGCAATAAGCCTGCAGAGCGCGGTGGCCCAGGAGTTCCACTACTGCCCGCTCCTGCTTGGGTTTTGTACGGACCACTAACCAGCGGGGATGAGGGTCGTCCAGATCGATCAACATAGCAAGCCTACAACTCTTTTGTAGCAGCCGCTCCTTCCCGGGTCAACCGTGGAGCTCCACCACATCGCGGTCGCGCAGCTCGAAGTCGCGACTCACCCGCTGGCCGTCCAGCTTGCCCCCCCACAGGCGGGCAAAGGCCAGCTTCTCAGCCAGTTCCCGGTGCACCAGCTCGGCGAGATCGAGCACCGTCGACCCCTCCGGGAGGACGAACGGCGCCGTGCGGTCCGCCGGCTTGCCGGGCGGCTTGGCGTACACCCGCAGGAGCTGAAGCCGCCGCCACACCGCCACCTTGAACGCCTCGAATCCCGCCCGCGTGGCGACACTCACGCTGACCAGAGGAAACTCGCCTCCGTACAGCTCCCCCAGCACCTCCAGGTCCTCGCGGCGGGCGCGGTCCAGCTTGGTGATCACCGCCAGGGTGGGGAGGTAGGTGTCGCGCGGATCACCATCCTCGGGCAGCGCGCCCACCAGCTGCACTCGTACGCCGGCCAGCCTCTCCCGAACCGCTTCCACATCGTCGGGGACCTCCGAAGAGGTGGGATCGATCGCCAGGATCGCCGCGTCGGCAGCAGCCACCACGTTGGGCATCCAGGAGTCCAGATGCTCGCGAGTGATGGGCGGCAGATCCACCAGCTGAACCTGTACGTCTTCGTACGGCATCATGCCGGGCTGAGGGCGAGTGGTAGTGAAGGGGTACTCCCCAACGGCCGGCTCGGCCCGGGTGAAGGCCGCGAGCAAGGAAGATTTTCCGGCGTTGGGAGGGCCCAGGATCACCACCTGGGCGGCGCCCTCGGGCTCCACCTTGACGGTGTAGCCGTGGCGGGCCGAGCGCGTTTCCTCCTCTTGCCGGGCGCGGGCCAGGCGGCGCTTGAGATCCGCCTGCATCTTCTCGGTGCCCTTGTGCTTGGGGATGGTGGCGAGCATCTCCTCCAGGGCGGCGCGGCGCTCTGCAGCGCTCCTGGCCGCCTTGTAGCGGCTCTCCGCGGCGCGGTACTGGGGGGTGAGGTTGGCCGGCACAACCATGATTGTAAGGGAGGAAGGCCAGGTACCTGGTATAGCTTTTGTAGCGTTTTGACCCCTTTTCTCGAGCTCTGGCGGTTGCTCGCAAACCCAGGGGCTCCGGCACCGGCCCTGACAGCGTGGGGTGAAGGCCCGCTACCCACCCCAGGCAGGGAAACACAGGGGTCCGGAGCCACCCCCCTGTCCCAACCGCCGCGCCTGGCCGGCTAACCCATTGCATCTGAACGATGCGCGGAACGGGCCAGCGCATCGCGTCGCGCGGTCCTTGAGTCGGGCCAGCATCCCAGCTACCCTCGGCCTGGTGAAAGCTCACGTTCTGGGATGGCCAAAAACGGCAAGATAGCTATACCAGGTACCGCAATTTTTCTGGCGGGCGGGTATCTAACCGCGGCGATAGTGCTGCCAGTATTGCTGCCGGTGGTTGCCTGTGCGGCGGCGCTGACGGCTTGCGCCCTGGTGCTGACCCGGCGCGCCCACCCCCGACTGGTACGGGTACTCCAGGCAGTGGCCCTGTGGCTGGGAGCAGGGTTCGCGGGGGCATGGATGCTGGGCGCTCACCCCCTGGCGGGTCTGGCATGGGCGCTGACAGCCCTGTTCCTGCTGCCGCTCCCCATCATCCCGTGGCTGTACGCCCGCACTCACGCACTTCCCCCCCCCACCTTGGAGGACGGTGGGCCGTGATCGTCCTGGTGACCATACTGCTGGCTGCGGCAGCCCTGGCCTGGTGGGGGGCTCGCAGGGGCCGCACAGAGGCCGAATTTTTCGTCGCTGGCCGGCGCGCCGGCGGCTGGCTGGTGGGGATCGCCGGCACGGCGGCCGCCGTGTCCGCCTTCACCTTCGTCGGCGGGCCGGCGCTCTTCGCCGCCGCAGGGGCCGGGTCACTGTGGATCGTGCTGTCGGCTCCCCTGACCGGGGCGTTGCAGTGCTGGGCGGTGGGAGAGCCGATAGTGGCGTTGGCGCGCCGGCACGGGGTGTTGACCGTGCCCGAGCTGCTGGGGACTCGCTTCGGCTCGGCGGCGGTGCGAGGGGCGGCGGCGATCGTGGTTCTGGTGGGCTGCATTGCCACCCTGGCGGTGCAGGCGCGGGCGGCAGCGGTGCTGGGGGAGCGGCTCTTGAGCGTTCCCGGCCCGGCCGCCGCCCTCGTCACCATGCTGGCCACCGCCGCCTATGCCACCAGCGGCGGCATGCGCGTCTCCCTCCCCACCGAAGCAGCCCAGGGGAGCCTCATGGCGGCCGCAGCCGTACTCCTGGCGGTGGCCGCGGTGGCGGCGGCGGGGGGACCGATGGCGATCCTCTCGACCCTGGAGCGAGCCCGGCCGGAGCTGCTGGGACCCTTTGGGACGGTACCACCGGCGCGCGCCTGGGCGTGGTGGATGTTGTTTTGCCTCGGCACCTGCGCCCAACCCCATTACCTGCAAAAGTTCCTATTCCTTCGTGACGCCGCCGCGCTGCGCCAGCTACCCGCGGTACTCACCCTCGCCCTGGCTGCCACCCTCACCGTGTGGCTGGGGCTGGGGCTGGCGGGGGCGGCCCTCGTGGTTGACGGTCGGCTGTCGCTGGCCAAACCCGACGATCTCACCCCCCAGCTCATGCTTCTGGTGGGACCCTGGGCGGTGGTCGTGACAGGAGTGGCGGTGCTGGCGGCGCTCATGTCCACCGCCGCCTCTCTCCTCAACCTGGCGGCGGCGGCAGTGACCCGCGACCTGCCGGCTGCCCTCGGGTTCCTCCCCTTGCGACTCGCCTGGGCCAGGGGGGTGACCGCGGGAAGCGCCCTGGCCGCCACCGCCGTGGCGCTGATCAGCGAGCGAGCGGTGGCCTTACTCGGCATCGCCGGCTGGGGATTCTTCACCGCGGCCTTGCTCCCGGCGTTGCTCGTCGCTCTCGCCTGGCCCTCGGCCACCCCGCCGGCGGTCGTGGCCGCCGTGGCGACGGGGGGCGCGGTGGACCTGGGGTTGGAGGCGATTCGCGCAACCCTGCCCCCAGGGCTGGAGCCCGGGCTCGCCGGGGCGGCGGTGGGGGTGCTGGTGCTGGTGGGCGTCTCCTTTCTCACCCGCCGACAGACTCCCGGAAAGGGTCAGGAACCTTGGGAGATGAGCTGGACCTTTACTGGTTGATACAGCAACTGAAAAGTGTGGGCGCCTCCGTCCGCCCCACCACGCTGGCCGAGGTGGAACGTCGCCGCGATCCTTTTCGACTGCTGATCGCCTGCGTCATCTCGCTGCGCACCAAGGATGCGGTGACGGCGGCGGCCAGCGCCCGCCTCTTCGCCGTCGCCGACACCCCCGCCGCCCTCGCCCAGCTGGAGGAGGAACGCATCGCCCGACTCATCTTCCCGGCCGGCTTCTACCGCACCAAGGCGCGACAGCTTCGAGCCATAAGCCACCGACTTGTCGCCAACCACGCCGGCGCGGTGCCCCCCTGCCGGGAGGATCTCCTGGCCCTTCCCGGAGTCGGCCGCAAGACCGCCAACTTGGTGCTCGGCCTGGGGTTTGGCCTCCCGGCCATCTGCGTTGATACCCACGTGCACCGCATCGCCAACCGCCTGGGGCTGGTGGCCACCTCCACCCCCGAAGCCACCGAGAGAGCCCTGGAAGGCATCCTGCCCCGTAGGCTCTGGATCGACATCAACGAACTGCTGGTCACCTTCGGGCAGCACATCTGTCACCCCACCTCCCCCCGCTGCTCCGTCTGCCCGCTGGCGCGGCGCTGCCCACGCCACGGGGTCACGCGCAGTCGCTAGAGTCACGGCCGGTTTCGCTCCTGCCAGGCTTGCCCGGCGGGCGCGAGAGCTCTGCCACGCCTTGAGCCCACGGCAGGGCCTCCAGGGACGGGGCGATGCCCAGGCGACGGCAGAAACGTCAAAACGGCTATACCAGGTACCCTCAGTTGAAACGCTTGAGGGTGATCAGAAGGGAGCGGGAGCCGCGGGGCGGAGCGCTCCACTGCATGAGGATGGGACTTTGATAGGTGCCCCGAACCACCGCCGGATCGCCGTCGCCGCCCAGCACCGCCAGGCTGACGGCCCGCTTGAGGCGCAGCAGGCGGGCGGCGGGCAGCGCCATGGCGCGGGCCAGCAGGTGTTCCACCATGGAGTCCGACAGCCCGAAGGCCTCGATCACTCCCTTGACCACCTGCACCACGTCATAACGGGCGTACCCGAGCGTCTTGGCCGGAACGGCCGCGGGGTCGGCGAGGATGCGCTTGCCCTGGCGCAGCAGGAACTTCCATGGGTCGCGCAGCACCTCGGCAAGGTCGTGGCGCATGAGCAGCGTCTCGTACTCGTTGACGGTCACCGCCGCATCCCGCTCCCCCGGTTCGAGGGTGATGTCGACCCGCCCATGGGCGACGCCCTCGCGCCGCACCACCTCGTTGAGCCGCTCGACCAAGCCGAGGGCCGGGTCGGCCAAGTTGACCGAATCGATGGGGTGGCTGGACACCGGCACTTCCCAGCGCTCCCGGTGCACCACCTGCTCCCCGCTGTAGCCGACCACCACGGTCAGACGGGTGCGCGGCACCCCGCCGCTCACCCCATCCAGATCCACCAGGTGCACCGGCTGGCCGGCGTGGTTGGCGTAGGCGACGCAGCTGCGCAGGCCGGCGCCGATGAACGCCAGGTGGGAGTCGGCGTTGCGCGGCTCCACCCGCCGTTGTTCCGGGGACAGCTCGCTGCGCAGTTCCAGCCGGTCGTGGTGATAGTCGGCTCCTTCAGGAAACAGACCTCGATAGGTCCGCAGGAAGGCGACCACGCGCTGCGTGTGGCGGGACAGGCGACGGGCGACGCTCTGCTCGAGAAACCCGGCGGTGGTGTGCTGGGAGCAGTACAGGACCCTGGGGAAAGGCGCCAGGACGTCTCCACTCTCCTCGCGCACGCGGGCGGCGATATCGATGGCGTCGAAGCGCGCTCGGGGTGTCACACGGACGCACAGGGCCACCGGGGGGCGGCGGGGAACGGCAGCCTCCGGCCCGACCGCAAGCTCATCCCGAATCGCAACCGCAACCATCGCCTGCAACTGTAGCCTTCTTTCGCCGCGCCGTCAAAGAACCTGGCGACGGCTCCCCACCCTTTCCAGCCGCCGGCGCAGACCCACCGCTCGACGAGCCGCGCCGGAAAAGGCGGCATGTTGGCCGCCGGCCTTCTCTTGCACTTGAAGGCCGCCGCAGGTAGGCTGGCGGTCCCTGCGCCGCCGATGAGTCATGCTTGGGCCTTCCCCGCCGCCCGCCAAGGCAATACCCCAAACGTTTCCCACGGCTCCGACGCTCATTCAGGCGACCGGGCGGGAGGCGGCGGGCCTTCCTGCCCACCTGCGCGCGGCGCATCTTGGCGCCTGACTCTCGCCGCCGTGCTGGCCGCCACCTTTCTCCTGCAAGGGGCGTTCCTGCTGGAGACCAGGGAGTTTCCCGACTTCGTGCAGCCACTCCCGGGCCTCGACATCAACCTGCACTGACAGGCGGCGCGGCAGCTGCGCGCCGGCGGCGTACGCGCGGTCAGCCTGGACGCGGCGATGTTTCTTCGCCGCTGCCCATGCTGTGGCTGGCCGCCGCCGGGCTGCTCGTCGTCCAGCCGACGTTCGTCTACTCCAGCTCGATGCCCTTGAAGGCCACGGTGGACCTCGTGGCGCTGGCCGCCGGGCTGCTTCTCGCGGTGCGCGCCCGCGCCGCCGCCACCCGCGGCGGCGTGGCGTGGCGTGCCACCCTGTCGGCCTCGTTCGTCCTGATCGCGGCGCTCAACCAGTGGGCGACGCTCGGGCCATGGCTGGTGGTCACGGTGAGCGTCGCGGCGCGGCGGCGCCCGGTTGCAGGAGGACGCCTCCCCCTGCTGGCACCGTTTCTCGCGGCGCTCGCCCTGCTGCCGTGATCCGGACCACGCTCGGCGACCTGTCGGCCCCACGGGCGCCCGCTAGTGTTGGCCGCAAGGCGGT
>CALEVZ010000058.1 GCA_937924755.1 uncultured bacterium | reverse complement strand
CGGGGGGGAGGTGAGAACGTTGACTTGCACGCGCTGGGGCGCCAGGAAGCCGTCAGCTCGGAGAGTCACCTCGGTGCCGGTGGGGATGGCTCGCCACGACACCCCGGCAAGGGCAGCGGCCGGAGCCGGGGGCGGCGGCTGGGGTGGTGGCGGGGCCAGAGGCTCGGGTGCGGCGGCTGCTGGTGGGGCAGTAGCGGCCTCGGCAGCGGGATCGGCTTCGGCAACCTCCGACGCCATTCGCTCGGCGTCGGTGGACGGGTGTGCTCCGATACCTTGCGGGTCCATTGGCTCGACTTCGGTTGTGAGGGCGGCCGGAGAAACGCTGAGTCGGTCGCGCAGCAGCCAGGCGCCGCCGGCTGCGACGGCCACCACGGCCACAGCTACCCAGGCGATGGCCGGGATCCGCGGGCGCCGTGGAGGCGGTGGCTCTTCCTCGGCGTCCGGTGCCGGCACCAGTTCCTCCACGAGCTTCGCGAACGATGGGGGGGCGGGTTTGGTGACGCCTGTCTCCTGGGCGGGGGGCGGCTCCGGCTGGGTGAAGGGTGGCGGTAATGACGAGGGGGGGGTGGAGGGAGAAAAGATAACCGACTCCCGATCCTGGTGGGGGGCGGGAGTCTCGGGTCGCGCCTCGCGGGCGAACACGTCGCGGGTGCCGGGGCTGGTGCCGTCAAGATCGAGAGGGCGGGCGGGCTTCAAGAAGAGTTCCTCGAAGGGACCCGGGGCGAGCTTCTCCTCGTCCAGGGGGGAAGGAGGTTCGGTCCGCCGCTTGTCGCGCTCCCGACTCATCGAGGAATGCTAGCACTGCCTGCCACGGCAAGGCACCCGTGCCGGCAACGTGCAGAGCTGCTCACCCCACCAGCTTTTCCCAGTCGCCGTCGGGGGCATCGGTGGCGATGGCAAGGCCGCCGTCGGAACCCGCGAACATGGGGTCCTCCACGCTGCGCACCACTCCCCCGCCGATTTCCTGCAGGGCGGCGGCGAGGGCCACGTCCAGGCCGCGAATGGCCGAGCTGCCCCCGGCCAGGACGATGCTGTGGCGCACCTTCTCCTGGAACTCGGGCTCGACGCGGGCAATCAGGTCCAACATGGTCTCGGCGATGGGCGGCACCAATCCCTCGCAGGCGATCCTCATGGGCTCGGTGATATCCAGCTGGGTGGGCTTGCCGTTGACCGGGGCAGTGACCAGCACGTTGCCGTGGGGTTCGCCTACGAATGAATAGCGCTCCTTCCACTCCCGTACCATGTAGGGAGAGATGGAAGCCTCCGGGTAACGCGCCGCGATCAACCGGGTCAACTGCTCGTCTACCCAGTCGCCGGCGTTAAGCAGGGTGCGCTGGTCTTCCTCGGTGGGGTACCGCCCGTTCATCACACACAGGTCGGTGGTGCCGGCGCCGATGTCGATGACCATGGCGTGCAGCAGTGCCTCGATGCCGTAGGCCACGGCGAAGGGCTCGCTGACGATGAGCAGGGCATCCACAAGCCCGGCGAAGGCGGTGCGGAGCTGCTGCTTGTTGACGCGCATTGCCTCCGCGGGTACCCCGACCACGGCGCGCACCTGGGTGTTCTCCCGCTCCTTTTCCCCCAGTCCGGCCAGCTCCAGGAGATGAATGAGGAGCTGGCGCACCGCCTGCTGGTCCTTCTCCGAGCCCTCCTTGAGCAGGCCCCGCTCCAGGGGACGGTGGAGGTCCAGCATGGGGCGGCTGTCCAGCGCTTCACGTCCGATCAGAACGTTCTTTTTCAGGATCTTGCGCGCCACCATGTCCACCGGCCAGCCCACGTAGGAGTCGACGATGTGCCGCTGGCCGTTGGAGGCGGACACCGCCGATCGGGAGGTCCCCAGGTCAATGCCCACGCAGACCACGTTCTTCTTCTCGCTCATGGGGTCTTAAGAACTCCCTTCGGAGCGCGCCGTGGTGGCACGCTGTTGGGCGAAGGCAACGATGCCGGCGGTGAGCGCTTCGGCGATGCGGCGGCGATACTTGGGGGTGGCCAGCAAACGGGCCTCGTCTTCGTTGGAGAGGCACCCCACCTCGGCCAGGATGGCTGGCATCTCCGTCGAGACCAGGACAACGAACGGCGCCGTCTTGACTCCGCGGTCATGCAGGGAAGGGTTGAGGCGGGCTAGGGAGCGGTACAGCTCCTTCTGCACCGCCTCGGCCAGCCGCCGCGACTCGTCCTTGCGCACATCGGCATAGATCCCCTCCACCAGGCGGCGGAAGTCGGCCAGGGAGTAGCCGGAGGAGCGATTCTCCGCAGCCGCCAGGTCCTTGATGAAGGGGTCATCGGTGGGGCCGAGCCAGTAGGTCTCGACACCGCGGGCGCGGCGGTTGGGGATCCAGTTGACGTGGATGGAGACCAGCACATCCCCGCGCATGCTGTTGGCGAGGCTGGCCCGCCGGTCGAGGGGCAGCGAGATGTCGCTGTCGCGGGTCAGCAGCACCTCGAACCCCTCCGCGGCGAGGAGTTCGGCGGTGCGCAGTGCCACGTCGAGGGTCAGCTCTTTTTCCACCAGACCCAGCGGTCCGGTGGTTCCGTGATCTTCTCCCCCGTGCCCCGGATCGAGGACGATGCGACGCACCCCGAGCGCCAGGATCGAGGGGTCCAGCGGCGCCGGGTGGGGGAGGCGAAGGTTGGGGTCGGACGAAGCCAGCGAGGCCAGGGGGGACCGGGGTGCGGTGGTGGCGACACTCTCGCTGGGCAGCGGGCTTGCGAGACGAGCCTTGGTGGGCAGTCCCGGCATTTCCCCCGGCGGTGGCGCTGCCGAATCACCCCCCGTGCTGGCCCACATCAGCGCCAGCGCCAGCAGAGCCGCAGGAACCAGCAACGGCGACACGGCCAGCGCCCATCGACGCCAGCGGGGGCGGGCCCGCACCAGACGCGGCGGAGGGAGTCCCCGCAGCGTCATCAGGTTCTCCTGCACCGCCTGGCGCAGGATGCGGCGCTTAGTGCGGTCGATCTGCCCCATGGCCCGCATTTATACTAGCAGTACTGGTGAGTGAGAATCCGCCGCTGACCATGGCCCGGCGAGGGGGTTTGCGCCGGGGTGTGATCTACCTCACAGCTCGCTGGTCAGTCCACCTTGAAACCAACCTCCACCGTTACCTGCCACTCCGCCGGCGCCCCGTTGGCAATCGCTCCACGGATCTCTTTCACTTCGAACCAGGCCAAACCGTGCACGGTTTCTGATGCCTTGGCCAGGGCCAGGGCGACCGCCCGCTCGATGCTCGCCGCCGAGCAGCCAACCAGTTGAATGCGTTTATAAACCTTCTCGTTCATAATTGTCCTCCCCACACGCCGAAGGTGCATCCTAGCACGCAAAGGGGGTTTTTTCGGCACTCTGAGTTGAGGTATAGTCTCGGTTCGAGAAACCACTGAAGGAGGTCGCATGGCCAGCCAACCACCCCCACCACCCGTTGCTACGCCTTCCCCGGCGCCCCCGCCGGCGAAGAAGACCAGCCCCTGGATCTGGGTTGCCGTGGGCTGCGGCGGTGTGCTTTTACTTGTTCTCCTCATCTTCCTGATCGGCGGTTACTTCGTTGCTAAGAAGGTGGGCAACTTCGCCAAGGAGGCGGAAAAGAACCCGGCCATGGCGGCGGCCAAAATGATTGCCGCGGTGACTCCCGATATCGAGGTGGTCGAGGCCGACGACAGGCGCAACACCATCACCCTGCGCAACACCAAGACCGGCGAAGTGGTCACCATGGACGTCAACGACGTCAAGGAAGGGCGGATCAAGTTCAAGACCGACAGAGGCGAAGCCGAAATCAGAGGAGTCCGCGATGGCGGCGTCACTATTCGCACCGAGGAGGGCACTGCCACCTTCGGCACCGGGGACGCCTACCCCGACTGGCTGCCCTCCTATCCCGGCGCCAGGCCGGTGGCGCTGTTCGCCAGCCGCACCAAAAACGAATCCATGGGGACCTGGCAGTTCTCCACCGGCGACGACGCCGCCAAGGTGGTCAGCTTCTTCCAGCGCGAGCTGCGCGAGCGTGGCTTTAAGATAACCTCCACCACCTCCTGGCAGGTGGACGGGGGGAATGCCGGCATGGTGATGGCCGAGGACGGCAAGCGCAACGTCATGGTGACCGCGGCGCCGCACGAGGGCCGCACCCAGGTCAACGTCGCCGTGCAGAACTAGACGTGGCGGGGGTTCTCCCGCGGCATCGCCAGCGCCCAGGCCCGGTGTTCCTGCCCCTGGGGCCGCGGCCCTCCGGCCCGCCCGCACGAACGGTGCGGCTTGTCACGCCCGACCCGGTTATCAGGGTAGCTGCCCGTGTCGGTGCCCCGAAAGGAGCGGGCGGCTTGGCGAGCTACCGCCCCAGCAGCTTCAGCACCCCCACCGACATCGCCGGCACGTAGGTGATCAGCAGGACGCCGGCCCCCAGGATGAGCAGGAAGGGCACCACGTGTCGGTAGAGCTTCACCATGGGCACGCCGAAGCGCGAGGAGGACAAAAAGAGGTTCAACCCCACCGGGGGAAACAGGAACCCCAGCTCCAGGTTGGCCAGGAATACCACCCCCAGGTGCACGGGGTCGATGCCGAAGGCGACCCCCAGGGGCACCACCAGGGGGGTCAGGATGACGATGGCGGAGTAGACCTCCAGGACGCTGCCCAACACCAGCAGCAGCAGGTTGAGCACCAGCAAAAAGACGATGGGCGAGTGGACGTGCTGCTGCACCCAGGCGAGGATGGCGTCGGGGATCTGCTGGTCCACGAGATAGGCGGTGAGGCCCATGGCGCTGGAGAGGAGGATCAGGACGCCGCCGACCAGGGCGGCTCCTTTCAGGAGCACCCGCGGCAGGTCGCCCACCGGGTGCAGGTCGCGGGTGATGAAGCATTGCACCAGGATGGCGTAGGCCGCGGCGATGGCTGAGACTTCCACCAGGGAGGCCAGCCCGGAGACGAACAGGCCGATGACCAGGACGGGCACCGACAGCTCCCACTTGGCCTCCCAGGTGGCGGCGGCCAGCTCCCGCCAGGAGAAACTGCGGCGCACGCTCTGCACTCGGCGTCCGATGAGCATCCCGTAGCCGCCCGCCAGCACCACCAGCAGCGCCCCCGGCACCAGGCCGGCGAGGAACAGCCGGTCGGCCGGCACTTCCGCGACCACCGAGTAGAGGATGACTGGCAGGGACGGCGGGAAGAGCAACCCCAGGCTCCCCGAGGCGGTCACCAGCCCGAGGGAGAATCCTTCGCTGTACCCCTCCTCCCGCAGGATGGGGTACACGAGACCTCCGAGAGCAATGATGGTGATGCCGGAACCGCCGGTGAAGGTGGTGAACAGGGCGCACACCCCGGCCACTAGTACGGCGATGCCGCCGGGCATCCAGCCGAACACGGCGCGGAAGAAGCGCACCAGGCGGTGGGCCGCCCGGGACTCGGCGAGCACGTAGCCGCAGGCGGTCAGCAGGGGGATGGCCGGCAGGGTGGGGGAGGCCACCAGGCGGTAGATCTCCACCGTCACCGCCGCCACCGGGGTGCCGTCACGGAAGAAGAAGAGCAGCGCCACCCCCGCCATGGCTACGAATACCGGCGCGCCCACCAGCACGGCCGCCAGCACCACCCCCACCAGCAACCAGGTGAGTGCGGTGGTGGGCCGGGGCAGCAGGGCGAGGGCGAAGGCGCCCCCCACCAGGGCAAAGGCTGCCGCGCGGCCGCGCCAGCTTGGCGAGGCGGCGAGGGCGAAGCGAGCGGCCATCAGGCCCAAGGCCACCGGCATGACCAGTTCGCTCACCCAGACAGGGATTCCCAGGGTGAAGACTCCCCCCTGGTCACGGCTGGCCACCACCAAACCGGCCGCACCAAAAGCCAGTACGGCGCAGGCCACCGCCGCCACCGCCTGGGCCGCCCCCCGCGCCACCGCCCACCCGCGCCCGTGGGCGCCCAGCAACTCGGCGGTGGAGAGGGTGAGGTGGGCGCGCTGGCGCACCGCGTACAGCCCCCCCACGAAGGCCAGCCACAGGGTGAGCTGCTGCAGGTACACCGCTGCGCCGGGAACGTGGAAGCCGCTCAGCGGTCGTCCAACAAAGTCGATCAAGGGCAGCAGGATGCTGGCTAAGAAGGCGCCGACCAGCAGTCCCTCCTCCAGCTTCCAAGCAGCTTCGAGCTTCACCTACCGGCGCCTCCGGCGGCGCTGCGGCGGACCTCCTCGCGGTAGCGCATGGCCAGGTCAAAGGCGGCGGCCGGCACGAACACCTCCCGCACCCGGGGATAGGCGGCCTCCGCCGCCGCCCGCCAGGCCGCCTCGGCGGCGGCGTCCAGGTGCACTACCGTGAGGCCGCGCTTGCGCATCGCCTCGATGTCGGCGGCGGCGGCGCGGCGGCTGGCATCGCGCAGCGCCCGGGCGGTCTCGCGGGCGGCGGCGACCAGGGCGGGGCGGTGCTCGGCGGGGACCCGCTCCCAGGCCCTCTTGGTCACCACGATGCCGCCCAGCAGCACCGCCCACTTGACGTCCGTCATGTAGGGGGCGTGGGTGAACCACTGCAGCAGCACCGCCGCCTGGGGGGTGGTGGGGAGGGCGTTGACCAGCCCGGTTTGCAGGGCGGTGGAAATCTCCGTGGCCGGCAGCGGCACCGGGTTGAAGCCGGCGGCCTTCCACATCTCCACCGCCGGCGTGTCGCCCCCCCAGGTGAACAGCTTCATCCCCTTGAGGTCGTCGGGGGTGCGCACCGGCGATTTGGCGAAGAAGTGGACCCAGCCACCGTCCGCCCAGGCCAGCACCACGAAACCCCGCTCGAGGAAAATTCGTTCCAGCTCCGGCGAGAGCCTTTCCGCCACCGCGTCCAGCTCGTCGTAATCCCGGTAGGCCATGGGGATGGTCAACGCCAGCACGGAGCGGTCGATATCCACCATGCCGGCGGTGGCCAGAAGACCTGCATCCAGCGTGCCCAGGCGCATCTTGCGCACCACGTCGCCATCGTCCCCGGCCACCCCGCCCGGATACAGCCTCAGGGTGACCGCGCCCCCGGAGAGTTTCTGCCAACTCTGGCCGAGCTCCTGCAGGGAGGTGTGCCATGCTGAACCCTGGGGCACCAGGGTGGCCATCTTGAGGGTGACCTTCTGGGCCTGAGCCGGGGTGACAGCGGTGAGTAACGCCACCGCCAGGGCGCCGGCGCCCAGGCGGGTTTTCGACGTGCAGGGCTGCGTGTGCATGCGTTTCATCCTTCCCTTCTACGTGGCGACGGCGCTCCTCGTTCCCTCTAGTCGAGGAACAGATCGTCGGCGCGCGACAACAGCCAGCGAGCCCGACGTTGGGCCACCTGGTTGGCCAGGCGCTGGCCAGGCGCAGCTTCGAGGTCCACCGCCAGGGCTCGATGCAAGAGTGCCTCGAACTCGGCGCGGTTCTGCTCCGCCAGGCACACCGCCTCGGCCAGGGACACGAAGGGGGCGGCGCGGTGTCCGCGGGAGAGCTCCACCGCCCGCTGGAAGTGGCGCCGCGCCCGCTCTGCCGAGCCCCCCCCCGCCGCCGGCCGCCCCCCCTCGAAGGCGATGAAGAAATCGTGAATGGCCCCCTCGCCGAAACCTTCATCCAGCGCCAGGACACGGCGGGCCAGCGCCTCCACGACGGGCAAATCGGCGGCCAGCTCCGAGTTGTCCTTGGCCAAGGAAATGGCTGCCCCCCAGGCGGCGGCGGTCCAATAAAGCAGCGCCGCGTCCTCCCGGCGCGTGGGTACCAGAGCTGCCTCGGGGTCGGTGGGGAGGCGACCGGCCAGCCCCGGGTGGCCCACCTCCAGCCCCCGCAGCCCATAGGCGCGGGCACGCAGGTAAAGGCGGCCCGCCCGCGCTCGCAGTGCAATCGCCCGGGCGAGATCCTCGTCCTCGGAGAAATCTGCCTCACTCTGCAGGAAGGCGTAGGCGTACTGGGTAAAACCGCTCGTTGCCGCCAGCAACAGGCCGCGGTGGCGGGGGCTTTCCGCCAGCAGACTCTCGATGGTCTTGAGGGCGAACGGGGTGGCGTCTCGGATGAGTTCGAGGTCGTCGTCCGAGGCCCACCCCGAGGCGCCGCCGGCCAGCGCGTTCCCCACGGCGTCCACCGCCATCTGGCGCAGCGAGCATCCCCCGGCGATCAGAGCCCCCGACAGTGCCAGCGCCATCGCCACTCGTTGCCGAGGCATTCTCGTCTGACTCCCCCGCGGGCGATGGTACGCGCGCTGCCTCTCCCGCTCAAGCGGGGCAGGGGAGGTGAACTGGCGAGGCGGGGCTGAAGAGCGGTGGTGGTCCTGGACCGGAGGCTTTTTCCTGCCTACCCGCCCGCGGGCGACTGCGAAGCGCCGTTATTCCGCTTTTCACCATCGGCCCGGTCGGTTCTAGCGCCCAGCGCCCCGCCGACGAGGGTGACAAACGCCGCGGCGTTGGCCGGCATGGACAGGCCGAAGTCGAAAAACGAGTGAATCGCCATGGCGGCGACGGCGCCGAGGCCGGCCAGCCCGGCGGCCCGATCCTCGCTGCGCGTGCCGCGCCGGAGGACCCGCGATAGGGAGGCCACGGCGAGACCGGCGGCGGCCGCGACGAGGGCGAGGGCGGCCAGCCCCCCGGTCACCAGCAGTTCCAGGTACTGGTTGTGTGCGTCCCAGAAGGAGGCCGGCAGCCCCGGGGGACTGACCAGGGCGAAGGCGTCACGGAACGAACCGAGCCCGAAGCCCAGCCACGGCGCCCGCTGCCAGAGCTCGAAGCTGGCTCGGTACACGCCGAGCCGGATGTTCCAGGTGACCTCGTAGGGCGAGGTGGCCAGCCATCGCCCCAGGCCCTGCTGCAGGCCCACCATGGCGACGAAGCCGAGCCCGACGCCCGCGGCCAGCAGGCCGGACACCGAAACCCGCCAGCGGCGCGCCGCCGCCGCTGCCAGCGCCCCTTGCAGGACGGTGGTGGCCAGGGCGGCGGCGAGGGCCGAGCGTGAGCCGGTGAACGCCAGGCCAGCGAACAACGTCAGCCACGCCAACATTGGCGGCGCCAGCAGCAGCACCTTGCGCTCCGCCGCCTCGACCTGTCGCGCGCGCCGCAGCGCCCACCATCCCCAGGCGAAGGTCGCGGCCAGGGCGAGCAGGAGAAAGGTGGCGCAGTGGTCGGGGTTGACGAAGGTGCCGCGCAGGCGGTCGGGGGAGTTGGGCACCTCGCGCCCCCAGATCGAGGTGGAGCGCCGCGCCAGGTGCTGGGCGCCGAAGATCACCTGAAACAGGGCGCTGGCGAGGAGAGCGGCACCCAGCAGGCGGCGGTGGTCGCGGCTGCGGCCGGCGGTAGCCGCTGCCACCAGCAGCGCCGCCGCCGCCAGCCAGGCCATGGCGGACCACCCCACCGCCGTCGGGTTGAGGGCAAATCCAGCGGCGGTTTCGAGAGCCTCGTCGGGAGGGGAGCCAGGCTCCCTCGCCCACGAGTGCAGCTGGGCCACCGCCCCCGCCGGCGGCAGGACCAGCTGCAGCCCGGCCAGTCCCGCCACGCCGGCAAGGGCGGCGGCAGGCCCGAGCGCGTGCGCCCCCAGCTCGCGGCGGCGCCGGGCCAGCAGCGCGGCCAGCGCCAGTGCCGCAAAGGCAGCGACCGCGAGCAGCGCCTGATGTTTCTCACGAATGCTCGCGAACGGCACCGGCGCCCACAGCAGCACGGCGGCGAGGAGCCAGGGGAGAGGGTGTATACTGTTGCGCCGTCGATCGAGACTGCGGCCTAGGGCCATCGGGGAAGATTATATGCGTCTTGAGTTGTTGCTTGTTGGCGTGATCGCCTTGGGAACCGCCACCGCGGCGCGGGCTCAGTTCACCCAGTACTCGCCGCCGGGGGGAGTGTCCGAAGATGAAGAATCCATGAAGGATGCGCTGACAAGATTGATGGAACAGGCGCGCTGGAACGTTGGCCCAGTCAAGGTCGAGCCCTGGGTCGGCCTGGGCAGGATAACCTACTTCAAGGATTTGTTTCCGCAGCGGGCGGGGAATCAGTCAGACCTGACAATCTCGGCCGGGGCCGGGTTCACGGCGTTCATGCCGATAGGCACCCGAGTTCTGCTGGCGGGCCATGCTCTGCCCGAGTACAGGTGGTGGAAAGAGTACGACAAGCGGAACCGGTGGAACGGGAAGTTCGGGGTCGGCGCGTTCTCCGATTTTGGTCGTGTGCGGCTCGATGTGCGCACGTTCACAGCGCGTGAACCCTGGTATGTGGGGTACGACAACGAGGTGCCGATCGATGTTCGGCGCCAGGGTGCCAGAGCCGAGAGTGAGGTGCGCCTGCTCTCGAGGTTGTCGCTGTTTGCGTCTGGTGAACAGATCGACTGGCGGTATAGCGATGACGATCTCGATGACCCATCCGCTCCTCGGTTGACGACTCTTGATCGCGACGAACGACGAGTTAGTGGCGGTATTTTGTATAGGTTGGGTAACCGTACCACATTGATGTTTGGCCAAGAAAGATCGGAAACCGACTTCCGTGTTTCGACCTACAACCAGTCCAATAGGGGCACGGCTCCAATGATTGGCTTGACCTTTGCTGGTGCGAGGGTAGAAGCTTCCGCCAGATTTTCGGAGTATAATCTGAAACCGAAAGAAGGTTCGCGGTTCTCGCCGTTTGATGGTCGAACCGGGCGCGCAAAGGTCGTTTGGCGCTTCAGCGAGCTTTCCCGCCTCAGTTTCTATGGTACCCGGGCACTCTCCTTCAGGTTCGGTGGCACTGACTACTTTCAGTTTACGAGGGTGGGCACGGCTTTCCACTTTCCGGTCGGCCATCGCCTTCGCGCTTCGGTTTTTGGTGAAACCGGTACCCACGATTTCCTCGTTGCTGGTAGGGGTAGTGAAGACGTGCGAGTGTATGGCGCAACGGCGAGCATCAAATTGCGACAACGAAATGCCCTCAGCATGCGGTGGGAGCGTAGTTCTTACCGCACCGAGGGGATCGCCCAGAACCGATCGAGCTCGCGTTTCCATTTCGGTTTCGACTTTGGGTTGGGCTCGGCGGTGGTGTGGTAAGGGGAGACCAAATGCAGGTGGATCGGGGGAGTAGAAGGCTGAACGCGATGAGGTGCTTGTCCGGGTATTTGCCAGCGGCCCTGTTCGCCGTGCTGCTGGCGGTGGCCTTCGAGGTCAGCGGCCAGGGCGGGCTGGCTCCGGAGTACCGCATCGGTCCGCGGGACTTGCTAGAGATCAAGGTCTTTGAGGTCGCCGAGTTGAATATCGATCGGCGGGTTTCCGACGAGGGGACGATCAACCTGCCTCTGATAGGAGACGTGCCAGTAACCGGCCTGACCGAGGCGGAACTGGCAGATCGGCTGAAGGCCCTGCTCGAGTCTCGCTATGTGCAGCGGGCGTCGGTCAGCGTCTTCATCAAGGAGTTTCGCTCTCGACCCATTACCGTGCTTGGCGCCGTACGTCAGCCCGGCGAACTCAAGTTTTCTGGTCGCTGGACGCTGTTGGAGGCAATCTCGGCGGCCGGAGGTCTGGCCGACAACCGTGGTGATGTGATCTACGTCTTGAGGCGCGCGAGCAATGGGCTTTCGGATCAGATTGCCGTTCGCGTCGAGGACCTTATTATCAACGCTGATCCCGACGCGAATATTCCAATTTTTTCCAATGATGTCATCAACATTCCAGCGCGTGTAGACGTCACCATATTCTGTCTCGGTGCCGTGCGCAGTCCGGGAGCTCTCAACTTCTTGAGTACTCAACGAATAACGCTGCTGTCGGCAATCGCCCGGGCAGGAGGCTTGACCGACCGAGCATCCAAGAAGTTGACGATCAAGCGAAGGGATCGCTCGGGGATCGACGTTGAGCTTGTCGCCGACTTCAAGCGTATCCTCGCGGGAAAGGCTCCTGATATCGAGCTGCTCGACGGCGATGTTGTGGTGGTAAAGGAGTCTTTCTTCTGATGAGAAGCTCAACCGGTCCAGAAACCCTCGATCCGTTTTTTCGCCCCGCGGAGCCCGAGGGCGAGTTCAATCTTCAAGCCGTCGTCGAGCCGCTGAAGCGGTACCGGCGACTGATTGCCGTCGTCGCTATCGTGATCTTGGCGGCTTCGCTGGTAATCTACGCTACCACTCCCAAGTCTTTCCGCGCCGCCACCGTGTTGCAAATCGAGCGACGGCTTGCGGGTCCGGTGCGGGTGGAAGACATCATTGGTGTCGAGTCGTACTGGGATGCGCAGTCGTTCTACCCGACTCAATACGAGCTGATCCGCAGCCGCGGCATGGCCGAGCGGGTGGTGCAGCGGTTGCGCCTCGCCGAGGACCCGGTGTTCAATCCGGCGCGGGCCGAGCTTTTACGTTCCCACATCGACGCCAGCGCCTCCGCGCTCGACGCCCGCGAGTTGGCCAGGCTGGCGGGCCGCATTCAGGCGGGGCTGGCGGTGCGTCCGGTGAAGGACACGCGGCTGGTCGAGATCTCCTACGTGTCACCCTCGCCCGAGTTGGCGGCCCGCGTCGCCAACGGCGTGGCGGAGGCGTACATCGACTGGGGTATCGAGATGCGCGGCATCTCGGTCGAGAAGGCGTCCTCGTTTCTGAATTCGCAGATCGAGTCGATCAAGCGGGAGATCGCCGACAAAGAAGCGGAATTGCAG